>MWYV01000010.1 GCA_002050435.1 Chitinophagales bacterium 33-2
GCATGCCACTTCCAAAATCCGCAATATCGACGACCTGTTTCATATCCGCACGATGGGCTTTCGTGGTGAAGCACTTGCTTCCATTTCTACAACAATTTTTGTGGATGAACGTAAAGTTCGGGAATACTTCTCAAGCCACCTGTAAACTGACGTCTCGCTAACTTCATATTCCCTACTAACCTGAAGAACAGAGGCTTTGCCAGATTCAAGATGACCTACAATTTTGCGCTTTAGCTGATCACTAAAGACACGTCTAGGATGATTTTTTACCATGTTTGACCGTTTTAATTTTTGGTCAACTTATTTCAGGCAACTACACACTTTTGTAGGGGAAAGATATTCTGAATTGGCATAACCATATTGAAATTAATTTCTGTAGGATGATAACACGAATCCCATAGTTTAATGTGGAGCCCCTCCTGCGCTTCGCTTCGGTCTCCGGGGGCCAAAGCCTTTGGCGACGGACGCGGCCAGTTACCTTCGGATGATTGCCCAAGGGAGTTCTCCGCGCTTTATTGTTCCACTTTAGGTATAAACATTTCTTAGGAAAAATCAGGAGCAATCATGCGCACACTACCACCCAAATGTGATAAGATGATGTGCCTGGAATTTCTTTTGGTGAGGAAACCTGGTACCTGCCTCTTGTTGCCCGCAGATCGCGCTGATGAACGCAGAAGACCAATCAGCGAAAATCTGCGTAATCTGCGGGAGGCCTTTTTTGCCTGGCTTTAGTCACCACGGGAATTCATCAGCGGGGCAGGTACGAGGCCCGCCGGCCTGAGGCAAAATATCTTAAAAGTGAGGTTTGATTTTTTACCAGACAGCAGTGATTCATTATTGACCATTGACCATTCACCCTTTCCAGTCCACCCATAAATTAAATCTAATTGCTAATTGATATATTTATCAAATAAAAATATTGATTTATTCACGCCCGTATTTTCTGTATAATATTTTGCAGGTCTTCAATTCAACCATGATATGGATAGCAGTGAAACGCAACAATATTTCATCAAGGTATTTTTTTACGCATGAATAAAAAAAGATCTTCTTTATTCAGTGTGATCGGCGCTTCTTCCGTCGGCACCATGATCGAATGGTACGACTTCTACATATTTGGAAGCCTGGCAACGGTCATCTCTACAAAATTTTTCCCGCAGGGCAATCCGACCGCAGCATTTCTCAGCACGCTGGCCACCTTTGCTGCAGGATTTGTAGTGCGCCCTTTTGGTGCGCTGTTTTTCGGGAGACTGGGTGATATCATTGGCCGGAAATATACCTTCATGGTTACACTGCTGCTGATGGGCGGTGCCACATTTTTAATTGGTTGTATTCCTTCCTATGAAACCATTGGATTTGCAGCGCCAGTGCTGATTCTTGTTTTACGTTTGTTACAGGGGTTGGCGCTTGGCGGGGAATATGGAGGTGCGGCAACCTATGTGGCCGAACATGCGCCCGATCATAAAAGAGGATTTCTTACTTCATGGATACAGACAACGGCAACAGCAGGTTTGTTTGTTTCTCTGCTGGTAATCATGGCTACACGCAATTTTCTTACTGCAGCCCAATTCGATGAATGGGGATGGCGCGTTCCTTTCTGGGTTTCCATTTTTATGGTGGTCGTTTCTTACCTGATTAGAAGGAACATGGAAGAATCACCTGTTTTTGCAAAAGCAAAGGCCAGCGGTAAAACTTCGGTGAATCCGTTAAAGGAAAGTTTTGGAAATAAATTGAATTTCAAATTTGTGTTGCTGGCGCTTTTTGGTGCAGTGATGGGACAAGGCGTAATATGGTACACAGGGCAGTTTTATGCCATGAGTTTTATGGAAAAAACCATGAACATTGACAAAGAACAGGTAGACAGTCTGATGTTCATTGCACTGATGATGGGAACGCCGTTTTTTTTATTTTTTGGCTGGCTGAGTGATAAAATCGGTCGCAAATGGATCATGCTTGCCGGTATGTTGATCGCCATTCTGGCTTACCGTCCCATTTACGAAAAAATGTACCAGGTAGGCAACCTGGAAACAAAAACCGAATTAATTGGTAGGAATGTTGTTATTCCTTCATTGCAGAAAAATAATGATGGTTCCTCTGATTCCGTTTTTATAACCACCCAGTTTTATGATGATGGAAGTGTTGCTGTGCATACAGAAAAAATGCACCTTGAAAATGGACGGGTCAAAACTGTTGACGGGAAAAAAAGCATGCTGGAAAACAGGATGACGCGACTAACGGATGCAGGTAAATGGAAGTTGATCTGGCTTGTTTTTATCCAGGTACTTTTTGTTACCATGGTTTATGGTCCCATTGCAGCCTTTCTTGTGGAAATGTTTCCTACGCGAATCAGGTATACTTCCATGAGCCTGCCCTATCATATCGGGAATGGGGTTTTTGGTGGGTTGTTACCGGCCGTGGCCACTTATTTAAGCACAAGTGCAAAAAACAATGGAGTGGAGCAATGGTATCTTGAGGGACTCTGGTACCCGATCGGTGTAGCTGCCGTTTGCTTTATTATTGGAGCATTGTATATAAACAGAAAAGTCAAAAAAATTGATGATTAAATTTGCTTATGAATGCAGTAAGAAAATGGGTTGGATTGATCTGGATCCTGCTGGCAATTGCCACAGCCTTTGTGGGTTATTCAGTAATGGGCCTGCCTAAACTGGCTTCCGGTAAGCAGGAAGACCTGGTGTTCGGGATCATCATCTGTTTTATATTGCTGCCCATTGTTGTGGGAGGTTTGCTGGTGTTTGGATATTATGCTTTTAAAAACGAATACGATATTCATAAGTAGACCATTCAATCGCTGTTGAATATGGCAGATATACTTATCAAAAGATTTTAATCATTCAGATGCATTTAAGTTGCTCCTAAATAATTAGTATTTGTTGAGATGCAGGATCGTATCCCTGAAAAGCTTTCCACACTTGCCGATGCGGCAAAATAGGATGTTTCCTGTTCATCATCCGGAATAAACAAAACAAAAATCCCCTCTTTTGAAGGGGATAATATTTTCAGGCAGTCAAAACTTGGTTTAGGTTTTCATAATTGGATGCCTGTGGTTTCCTCAAGGATTGGATCAATAGTTTCTTCAATAGATAGGATCAAAAACGGAATTCAATGGATTGGATTGGTTTTGGTTTTTTTCAAGACTGGATCAATAGTTTTTTCAATAGATAGGATCAAAAATGGAATTCAATGGATTGGATTGGTTTTGGTTTTTTTTAGGATTGGACAAAGTTTTTTTAGGTACCGGATTACTGATTTTTGATAATTGGATATTGAATGAATCTGAGACAAAACTAATACCTGACTGATGTGTAAACAATAGAAGAAATGCCCTGTTTTTAAACTATGGTTTTTACTTATCACCAGGTAGAACTACGAAGTTTACCTTCGTAAACCTCCTAAAATGTTGGATTTCAGCGTGGGAAGGGCAAAAAAAAGCCGGATAGAAATCCAGCCTCGTGTAAAATCCAATATCCTATGAAAAACCGATACAAAGATGCAGGTAAGTATTCTTATAAACAATAGTAAAACTACCTATTTACAAAATTATTTTTCAAAAAGCGGGGCCTGCAATAACTTATGGGCTTTAAACCTGAAAGGAATCATTTATTTATTAATGGCCGGGAAAGGAGATTCAAAACCACCTTTGTCAGCCTGTATTGTTCTTCCTCATGCCCGTGTTCTGTTTCCACATTCACATAAACGATTTGGTTCCTGCCGCAATACACACTCAGGGAGCCATCATCTTCCACCTGTTCATGATCCTGCAAAACAACATTAATATTCAGATGCCTAAGTGCAATGAATAATTCATTGCTGGTGGTATAAATAAAGTCATCTTCATCCATAACTTCATTTATATGCACCGCAGCTGCATTTGATTTCAGGTCATCCAGATATTTTCTTACCGAGTATCGTCCGTTTGAATTATTGTGAAGGGCAACGATCACTTTATCCCTCAACATAGAAAGCAATGAATCAGCGAAGCGGTTTACTTCTTCTTCAACTGCTTCATCATATTGACCATTTTCCTCCAGCGTTTTTTTTATACCGGGTGATGAAAAAATGCGGTTAGGATCAAATGCATATAAAGCATTGTCCAGCCGGAATGTAATATTCCTGAGGTGATTGTTTTCAATCCTTAAAAAGCTGCCTCCGGATGCTTGAACCATCCTGTGGGCCGTTATCGCGGAGGTTTGCTCGTTGTCATGCAATTGAAGGAAGATGTGTTCACGTGCAGGTGAACGTGATATAAGCTCCACCCTGATTTCAGTGGATCCTATAAAAATTGTTTTGACTGAGGTAACATCTTTCTTTGCACAGGAAGTTATCACAGAGACAGTGAAAAACAACAGCAGTAGCTGCAGCACAATCTTAAAATATCCTTTTATCAATCTACTACTCATTTGAGTTTAGTATGCCATACGGCATGGTTATTTTGAATTTGTCAAAAGTAAATGCATCCTGCAAATTGGTTTCATATTGAACAGATGAAAAGGAAAGTGTTTATTTTGAAGAGATTTAGAATGTAGGAAAGGAAGAAAACATGATCCTGAACATTATATTATTATTAATAGGCTTTATTTTGCTGATCAAGGGTGCGGAATGGCTCGTGAATGGTTCATCGGCACTCGCCAAAAAGTACAACATATCCAATATTACCATCGGATTGACCATTGTTGCTTTTGGAACTTCAGCTCCGGAACTGGTTGTAAATTCTTTTGCCTCCATACAGGATCACGAAGAAATTGTATTCAGCAATATAATCGGCAGCAATAATTTTAACCTCTTCATTATCCTTGGAATTACCGGTTTGATCTCACCATTAATGGTACAATCCAGGACCATTTACCGAGAAATACCCATTTCATTTTTTGCAATCGCCCTGCTTTTTGTTTTGTCGAATGATCTTTTATCCGGGGGCACGGGAGTGGTTACCAGGATGGATGCGGGGCTGCTCCTCCTCATGTTTTTCTTTTTTCTCTATTATGTATATTTCCAGCTTAAACGCGACCCGGCTGATGAGGAGATCCCTACACATAACTATAGCAACCTTAAAATCACTTTACTGATCATCATTGGATTGGCCGGACTGGTCCTCGGTGGCAGAATGGTAGTAATGAATGCAATTGAAATGGCCACTCAGTTAGGTGTCAGCGAAAAGATCATTGGGCTGACCATCGTGGCTGCAGGAACATCACTTCCAGAATTAACCACCTCCGCAATTGCAGCGATGAAGAAAAAAACTGATATCGCCATTGGCAATATTATCGGCTCTAATATTTTCAATATTTTTCTCATTTTGTCGATAAGTGGATTGATCGATCCCCTTTATTATAATGAAATCTTCAATACAGACATGATGATCCTTGGCGGAGGTACTGTTTTCCTTTTTCTGGCTTTAGCCCAGAGCAGGAAAAAAATCCTGCACAGATGGCAAGCTGCTGTCCTGCTTGTAAGTTATGTTTCCTATACGATCTACCTGATCTCACTTGAATGATGAGCTTCATAAAAATTGTAATTTCACCCGGCTGTTGCAGGATTATTCTTTATTTTTAAAAAAATCCTTTCCTAAGAATGCAACACGCTACCACTGCGGGCATGCTTCAATTTGTTCATCTGCCCTCCTTCGCGGGATTTCTTCTCGGGCGCATTGATGATTATACCAACGAATTTATTTCGCAGGTTTATAAAGCCGATATCCCGCTATTAAAACATTTGCAGCATCTGTCAGAAGAAGAGCGTTTTCAATTTTCGAAAAAGCTCAATATTGAATTTCTTAACAACCTTTTCAACAACAATGCTGCAGGCCACCTGGAAATTATTACCAGTCGCTGGCTGTCCAATGCGTTTGAAAATATTGGCAGGTATGATGTGCATGCCCAGGATGTGACTTTGGTAAATTATACAAGGAGTAAAGCGCAGAAAAAATTTATTAACCAATACACAAAAGATCCTGAAATTATTTTTCTTCTGCACACCGAGATCGATGAACTTTCCTATGTGTTCAATACAAGATCAACCAATGATTACCTGGATGTACTTAAAGAAAAGATTGAAGAGGAAGCACATTTCAACCGCAACATACTTGAAGCATCGCCAGGGATTATTTTTATTTATGATATTCAGCAAGACCGTGAGATCTATATCAACGGACGGGTGGAAGAAATTACCGGTTTTTCTCCAGGGGAGGTCAACGCTACAAGGAACCTGGTAAAAGAGCTGACACACCCGGAAGATATGGTGGTGGTCAGTAATTTTTTACATGCTGTGATTGCAGAAAAGAAGGGAAAGATCCAGAATGCAGATTACCGGTTCAGGAATAAAAAAGCACAGTACCAGTGGATGCGTTGCTATGCTGTTGTGTATAAAAGGGATGCAGAGGGAAATCCGTTACAGATCCTGGGTTCTGCTTACGATATCAGTAATGAAAAAGAAACGGCTTTCGCTCTTGTGAAAAGAGAGCAGCAATTGCTGGAAGCACAATCCATAGGAAAGATCGGCAGTTTCGACTGGGACATTGTAAATGACATTTCCATCAGCACCCCGGAAGTGCTCAAGATATTTGAGTCTGACCACCGCAAGACGTTTGAGGAAATGCGGGAACACACCCACCCGGATGATGTTGAGAAAATAAAGTATGCACTTACGGAAGCTTTTACCAGCGGGGTGTACGCATGCGAATACCGGTACAAGACAGCATCAGGCATGAAGGTGATTGATGCCAAGGGTGTGATCAGGTTTGATGAAAACAGGAAACCTTTATCCCTCGTGGGTACCATCCAGGATATAACAGAAAGGAAAAAAATAGAAAAAATTCTGATCAATAGCAAACTCGAACTGGAACGTTCGAATGAGCAGTTGCAGGAATTTGCTTTTGTTGCCAGTCATGATTTAAAAGAGCCCCTGCGTAAGATCGCCATGTTTTCAAATATCATCATGACCACAGATTGGGATGATCTGCCGGAGCGCACAAAAACCAACATTGAAAAGATATCAGAATCGGCAATGCGGATGCAGCGGCTGATCGAAGGGATTCTTACCTATTCTTCCAGCGATGCACAGCAAAAAAAAGAGCATGGAAGCCTCGAAACATTATTCAGGGAAGCGATGGTAAACCTGGAATATAAGATACAGGAAACCGGCGCGGAGATCACAACAGACGGGTTGCCCGCAGCGGATGTGATCCCCTTCCAGGTCCAGCAGCTATTCCAGAATCTTATAGGCAATGCATTGAAGTTTTCGAAGAAGCTGGAAACACCAAGGGTTAGGATCACACATAGCATTTTGAAATCGGATGAAATAAAGGGAAAGCATCTAAATCCTTCAAAAAAATACCTGCAGATAACAGTTGCTGATAATGGCATTGGTTTCAGCAAGGCATCTGCACAAAAGATATTTGGTTTGTTTCAACGATTGCACGGAAGATCGGACTATGAAGGTTCCGGTCTTGGTCTGGCCATTTGCAAACGAATTGTAGAAAACCATGGAGGCGCTATCTCAGCTACTTCCGAACTGGGTGTGGGTTCTACTTTTAGGGTGGTGATACCTTACGGGGGATGAGGCAGGATATCTCAACTATTGATGAGAAATTTAATTAGGGAATTTTTTATAAAATATATTTTTATTTACTGCAGAAGCGGTGATTAAAATTTCATCCAATTAAAAAAAGTGCCATCAGATTGAAGAATATTGGAAGGTCGTATGAGTTCACTCTTCACTTAAAGCTTTGCCTTCAGAATTAGCGGTTCGACAGACGGAACATTTTAAATTATTAAGTACTTAATCTGTATATAGTTGGAGTTGCAAGTTTTTATTCCTGACCTGGTCAACCTGGAAAATTTGGTGCTTCTATTGATAAATTTCCTGTCCCTTTTGCAAATGTGATATTCAAATAAATGGTTCTTTCCAATTTAGATATTGATTTCAGGTATTCAAATTTGTCTATTGCTATAAGCTCTCTTAACGCGTCATATAAGCTGTCTATTTTTGATTCTTCAATTTCAATAGTCATATTTATCGAGACGTCTGAAAAAAGCTTAAAGTCAATAATATCTCCATGGTTTTTAATTGCATTTTTTATTTTTTCTATTGTTGAATGTCTTTCGTTTTGAGTATAGGCCGTCCAAAAAATATTTTCCATAGCGGATTTAAATTTAATTTTTCCTGATTGCCTTCCCTGCTGAACGATCAGCACTTAAATAGCCAAATCAATGATGAACTGGTTAAGATATTATGATCAAAGTAGGAATAAATTTCCAGCCAATTCCACGGTTCAACATATTCTATAGAAGAGATTTGGCGGCAACCTCACAAGGTTTTAAGATGAAAGTCCAGTGAATGTCAAACCTAATAGAAAATTTATTGAAGAAAATCGCATTCAATGAAAGCCAGGAGTTTTAATGAATGACTTAAACGAACAACCTACAGCCTTGCGCTATTGTTCATTGAAATTGGAGGCGTTATGTATTGATAACGATCAGTTCATTCTAATCAGAACTTTAGGGAAGGAAATTGATGCAATACTTTTTTCCCAATCTTCCGTTGATCCTGCCTACGGTTTCAGAGACACTAACTTTAATCCTCACCCTGAAATAAAATTTGAACCCCCGGCCCTCCCGCCTGCAGTCGGGACGCTCTAAACGACTAAACGACTAAACGACTAAACACCTAAACCACTAAACACCTAAACCACCATTCAACAACCATTCAACCACAAAAAAAAGACCGCACTATATGCAGTCTTCAGTTGGATCCTGAGGGACTTGAACCCCCGGCCCTCCCGCCTGCGGTCTAAACGACTAAACGACTAAACACCTAAACACCTAAACCACCATTCAACCACCATTCAACCACAAAAAAAAGACCGCACTATATGCAGTCTTCAAGTGGATCCTGAGGGACTTGAACCCCCGGCCCTCTGATTATGAGTCAGACGCTCTAACCAACTGAGCTAAGGATCCTTTTCTTAGCTTTTAGCTCAGAATGCCGGCAAATATAATCATCAATCTTTTACCTCTTCAAAATCAATATAGTCTCCCATACGACCCTGTTTTGCCTGGCCCTGCGTTTGCCCTTCCTTGTACCCCCCGCTGCCCTGCTCCATCTTTTCCTTCATCTCGCGGAAACCTTTTTTTACCCTCCGCGCCGTGCGCACAACAGGCAGAATGAATTTAAAAACCAGGTTGTACAGAAAATACAAACACAGCGCTATAAAAAAAATCTTTAAAATCATGGGCTTTCAAAGGTAAGCGGCAAGATTTATTCAAGCTTAATTTGGTCGGTATTTAACGTTTACCTTAAATTTGCAGCAGGCAAAGAACGAATGAAGGGAACGAAGAACGTTCCCTTCTTCTTTTGGTTTATCAAATGGAGTCACATATTCAGGTCATAGAAGAAATGGTAAAAGGCTTGCTGGAAGCACATCCTACCCATTTTCTCGTAGAGGTAAGGATCAAGCCCACCAACAATATCAAACTGTTTATTGATGCCGATGAAGGTGTGATCCTGTCAGATCTGATCCAGTATAACAAGAAGCTTTACCGGCAGCTTGATGAAATGGCAATCTATCCCGATGGAAATTTTTCACTGGAAGTTTCTTCTCCCGGACTGGATGAACCATTAAAAATTCAAAGGCAGTATAAAAAAAATGTGGGAAGGTTTGTTGAAGTAGAGCTTGTTGACGGTTCAAAAAAAGAAGGCAAGCTGCTGGAATCCGGCCCCGAAGGAATCACTATTGAATGGGAAGAAGGCAAGGGCAAAAAAAAAGAGATCAAACAGGAAACCATCCTGTTCGACCAGGTAAAATCGACAAAAATTCAAATAAAATTCTAGCCGGAGTCCGGCTGGATGCATAGCAAAAAGCAAAAAAACGTATATGGCCAGTATAAACCTCATGGAGGCTTTCCAGGAATTTAAAGACGCCGAAAATATCGACCGTCCTACCCTGATGCGCGTAGTAGAAGATGTGTTTAAAACCCTGCTCCGTAAAAAATATGGAAGTGATGAAACTTTTGACGTGATCGTAAACGCCGAAAAGGGTGACCTCGAGATCTTCCGCCGCCGCAATATTGTGGATGACGGCGATATCTATAACACACTCGAAGAAATTGAGATCAGTGATGCAAGAAAAATTGCTCCCGACTATGAAGTAGGAGAAGAATTGTACGAGGAAGTGAACCTTGTGGATTTCGGCCGCCGGGCGATCCTCGCAGCCAAACAAACCCTTGCCAGCCGTATATCCGATCTCAAGAAAAATGTGCTCGCTAAAAAATACCAAGACCGCATCGGGGAAATCATGAGCGCAGAAGTTTACCAGGTATGGAAAAAAGAGATCCTCCTGCTCGACGAGGAAGGTAATGAACTGATCCTTCCAAAAAGCGAACAGATACCTCAGGACTATTTTAAAAAAGGGGAAAGCATCCGTGCCGTTGTGAAGAAAGTGGACATGAAAAATAATACTCCGGTAATTATTCTTTCACGTACTTCACCCGATTTTCTGGCAAAACTTTTGGAAATAGAAGTGCCTGAGATCTTTGATGGCCTGATTGTTATTAAAAAGATCGTTCGTGAACCCGGAGAAAGAGCTAAAGTTGCGGTAGAATCTTACGACGACCGTATCGATCCTGTTGGTGCCTGTGTTGGTATGAAAGGCAGCCGTATCCACGGAATTGTAAGGGAATTGAAAAACGAGAATATCGATGTGATCAACTGGACCAACAACACCCAGCTCCTCATCCAGCGCTCCCTCACACCATCCAAGATCACTTCAATGGACATTGACCAGGATGGAAAACATGCAAGCGTTTACCTCAGACCCGACCAGGTTTCCCTTGCCATCGGCCGCCGCGGGGTGAACATCAAGCTGGCCTGCGAATTGACTGGATTTGAAATTGATGTTTATCGCGATAACGAAGGGGAAGTAGAAGAATTTGATATTGATCTTGAAGAATTCAGTGATGAAATTGAAAGCTGGATCATTGATGAACTGAAACGTGTGGGTTGTGATACCGGGCGCAGTGTATTGAACTTATCAGCAGAAGAACTTGAACGCAGAACCGACCTGGAAAAAGAAACCATCACGGAAGTCAGGCGCGTATTGCAGGCAGAATTTGAAAAAGAATAATTGCTGGTCCACAGGGATTCCGCAATTTTGAAATAGCTTAAATTATTAAAGAACACACATCCCTCCTTTTTGCAGTGGTGCAGGGGAGACGGAGGTAGCTTATTATGGCAGAGACAATTACTACACCCAGGTTGATGGCGGCAGCCAAAGAGTTTAACATCGGTAAGGATACCCTTGTCGACTTCCTGGTGACCAAAGGATTTGATAAGGACGAACTCAAGCCAACTGCAAAACTTTCGGAAGAAATGTACAGGGCTTTGCAGGAAGAGTTTAAGAGTGATAAAGTGGCGAAGCTAAAGGCCATCTCTATAGATCTGCCTAAAGGTGCCTCCGGGGAACCTAAAAAGAAAAAAGACGAGGAAGAGATCAATTTCCGCAAGGAAAAAGAAGAGAAAAAAACGCCAAAGAAAGAAGAGCCGGCACCTGCACCGGTAGTGGAAGAGGTACAGGCCCCAGCGCCGGAACCTGATCCAGAACCCGTTGTGGAGCCAATTCCGGAACCAGAACCAGTCCAGGAAAAAGAAACACCCCCGCCTGCCGAACCTGAAGTTCCAAAAGTGGAAGCACCTGGTATGGAAGGTCCGAAAGTGCTGGCAAAAATTGATCTGTCAACGATCGATTCTTCTACACGTCCTAAAAAGACCGCTAAAAAAGTAAAAAAAGAAGACAGTCCTGCTCGCGCTGCTGAATTAAAACAACCCCAGGAAACGCCGGTAGCCCAGGCAGAAGTGCAGCCTCCCGTAAAAGCAGAGGAGGAAGCAGAACCGGTAATCGAAAATATTAAGGCCGATAAACTGGAAGGACCCAAAATCATGGGTAAGATCGAACTTCCGGTAGACAGTGATACCCGTCCTAAGCCTGAAGAAAAACGCAAACGCAAACGCATTCCCATAGAGAAAAAAGAAATGCGTCCGGGAATCACACAAACCGGACAGGGTGGAAGATTTGGACAAACCGGGAACGTTGGCCGTACGGGTGCGCCTCCAAGACAGGGTGGCGGCGGTCGATTTACTCCTCAACGCGCAGGTACCGCAAATACAGGGGGAGGCAGAAGGGAAGACAAACAGATCGACGAGAAAGAAATTCAACGCAAGATCCAGGAAACACAAGCAAAACTTTCCGGCAGTGGCGGTAAGGGCAAGAACATTAAAGCCAAGCTGCGCCGCGAAAGAAGGAGTGAAATGGCCGATTCCATGGACGGCAACGAGGATAACAAATTGCAGGTAACGGAATTCATCAGTGTGAGTGAACTGGCCAACCTGATGGATGTAAGTTTTGCTGAAGTGATTTCAAAATGTATGGGCCTCGGTATCATGGTATCCATCAACCAGCGCCTGGATGCTGAAGTTATTGAACTGGTATCTTCAGAATTTGGTTTCGATGTTGAATTCATCGACATGGAAAAGCAGCTGGAAATGGAAGAGGAAGATGATGTGGACAATGAAGAAGACCTTGTGTCGCGTTCCCCCATCGTTACCATTATGGGTCACGTTGACCATGGTAAAACCTCGCTCCTTGACTATATCCGGAATGCTGCTGTAGTTGCTGGTGAAGCGGGTGGTATCACCCAGCACATTGGTGCCTACCAGGTGCACCTGCCTAATGATAAGGATATAACCTTCCTTGATACACCCGGTCACGAAGCATTTACTGCTATGCGTGCGCGTGGTGCCAAGGTTACCGATATCGCTGTTATTGTAATTGCAGCTGATGATGCCATCATGCCACAAACTCGTGAGGCCATCAGCCACGCGCAGGCAGCTGGTGTGCCCATGATCTTTGCGGTCAATAAAATTGATAAGGATGGTGCCAATCCGGCCAAAATTTATGAACAACTGGCAGGAATGAACCTTCTTGTTGAATCATGGGGTGGTAAACACCAGAGCCAGGAAATTTCTGCCAAGCAGGGATTGAACATCGAACTCCTTCTGGAAAAAATATTACTGGAAGCCGAGTTGCTGGATCTGAAAGCCAATCCAAAAAGAGAGGCCAACGGAACCATCATTGAAGCGACTCTGGATAAAGGGCGCGGTTATGTTGCAACCGTGCTTGTACAAAATGGATCACTCAAAGCTGGTGATCTGGTAGTGAGCGGACAAAATTTTGGTCGTGTCCGGGCCATGATGAATGAAAGAAACAAGCGCGTAAATGAAGCGCCGCCTTCAACCCCGGTATTGATATTGGGACTGAATGGTGCTCCACAGGCAGGTGAAACTTTCAAGGTTTATGAAGACGAAGCAGAGGCAAAAGAAATTGCCAACCGCCGTGCACAGATCCTGCGTGAGCAGGGTATGAGAGCCAAGAAACACATCACACTTGATGAGATCGGGCGCCGCCTGGCTTTGGGTAACTTTAAAGAACTTAAGGTCATCATCAAAGGTGACGTGGATGGTTCGGTAGAAGCACTTTCCGATTCATTACAAAAACTTTCTACTCCCGAGATCCTCGTAAATGTGATTCATAAAGGTGTGGGACAAATCAATGAAAGTGACGTGGTACTTGCGGAAGCTTCTGATGCCGTGATCATTGGATTTAATGTGCGTCCGTCGTTGCAGGCAAACCGGCTGGCCGATGGTGCAGGTATCGAGATTAAAACCTATTCGATCATCTACAATGCCATCGAAGAGATCAAGAGTGCAATGGAAGGTATGCTTGAACCCAAGATTCAGGAAAAGATCATTGCCAATGTTGAAGTACGTGAAGTATTCAAGTTTGACAAGGCAACCGTGGCAGGATGTTATGTGCTCGAAGGCAGGATCAGGAAAGATTCCAAAGTCCGCGTGATCCGGGATGGTATCGTAGTCTATCCTTCAGCCGGCGGCGGCGCGGAACTGGCTTCACTGAAACGATTCAAGGATGATGTGAAAGATGTGCAGATGGGAATGGAATGCGGACTTACAGTGAAAAACTATAATGACATCAAGGCTGGCGATATCGTGGAAGCTTACGAAGAAGAAGAAGTAAAAAGAACTTTATAATGGTTCAAGCGGGAGACCCCGTTAAAACCGTGCTCAAACTTTTGTTAATCCCCCGTTTTCTGCGGGGGATTCTTATTTTGAAAGGGTATTTTTGGCAACATTTGATTGATATATGAAAAAGCTCGTCTTTGTTTTCTTTTCCCTTTTGGTGCTTTCATCCGTTTCTTTCGCACAACCACAAAAAATCGTTGCCGACAAGATCGTGGGCATTGTGGGCGACAGGATCATCCTCCTTTCCGACATCAGCAACGCACTTGCCGATATCCAGCGACAGGGTGGAACCATTCCACCAAACGCAGAATGCCAGGTGATGGAACAGGCGCTTGTTTCAAAAGTATTGATGCTTTCGGCCCTCCGGGATTCTCTTCCTTTGAATGAAGAAGAAGTGGAAGCCGAATTAGACCAGCGCATCCGCTATTTTATCAGTGTATATGGAACAAAAGAACAGCTGGAATCCATTGCTGGTAAAACAATTTACCAGATCAAAGACGATGCAAGAGAATCGGTGCGTGAAAACAAACTGGCGCAGTCCATGCAAAGAAAGATCGTTGATAATGTAAAGATCACACCTGCTGAAGTAAAAACTTTTTTTGATAAAGTGCCTAAAGACAGTCTTCCCTTTTTTGAATCAGAAGTGGAGATCGGGCAGATCGTTGTCTATCCAAAAGCTTCGCGTGATCTTGAAAAATATGTAATGGACGAACTGGCTAATTACAAAAGACAGGTGGAATCCGGCATGATCTCTTTCGGCCAGGCTGCTAAAAAATATTCTGAAGACCCGGGATCCAAAGACCGCGACGGGCAATACCAGGTGAACAGGAACGACAAACAATGGGATCCGTTATGGCTTTCAGCTGCTTTCAGGTTGAAAGAAGGTGAAGTTTCTAATGTAGTGAAAACCAGGTTTGGCTATCATATTCTCCAGATGGTATCTCGTACGGGTGATGATGCTGTGGTGCGCCATATTTTAAGAGTGCCCCCGGTTACAGAAGTCGAGATCAGTGAAAGTATCTCCAAACTTGATTCGGTAAGATCCAAACTGATCGTAGGTACTATGGATTTTAATACGGCCGCCGGAAAATATACAGAAGATGAGCAGGCAAAATTTGCCGGTCCATTTATCACCAGCCGCGATGGTGATACCTACAATACCATTGATGAACTGGATAAGGAAATTGTAGTAATGCTCGATAAACTTAAAGTGGGCGAATATTCCCAGCCAGTTTCATTCACCGATGAACGTGGTAAGAAAGGTGTGAGAATTTTGTATCTCAAATCCAAATCTGAACCACATATACTTAATCTGAAAGACGATTATAATAAAGTTGCACAGTCTGCACTTGAAGAAAAAAAATACAAGGCGCTTGAAAGATGGCTGAACGCGAACATTCCAACGTATTATATTATGATCGATGAAGAAGGTGGTGAATGTCCGCAAATGAAAAAATGGATCGATGCAGAGAAAGACTACGCTGTAGTTGATTGATCTGTTTCACTAAAGGCTTTTCCTTATTTATATTAAATAGACATAAAAAAAGCGTTTTATCTAACTAATGTCATTTACCTTAGTTTGAGTACGTCTCGTGTAAGACCATATCCACCAAATTTTTACCCGGGAAACCATACCTACTCCATCCTCTTTTGATAAACATATGCGGCGTTAGCCGCAAAGGAACTTATTCACTCTTTGAAAGTCCTGGCCCAACCATTGCTGGGACTTTTCCTTTTTGCCTGTTAATTCATGTTACCGCTAACTTCTAATTCGTTTACCTTTGCGCCTTCACATGAGCGACGCAATAAAACACGAATGCGGACTTGCTTTTTTAAGGTTGCGCAAGCCCTTTTCTCACTACCAGCAACAATATGGTTCCGTTTTATGGGGGCTGAATAAGCTATACCTGTTGATGGAAAAACAACACAACCGTGGCCAGGATGGCGCAGGTGTTGCCACTGTAAAATTGAATGTTGAGCCAGGATATCCTTTTCTTTCCAGGATGCGCAGCAGCCAGAGCCAGCCGATCGCTGATATTTTTAAACAGATAGGAGAAGAATTTAAAGAACTCCAGAAATTCAATCCGGAAATTGGCAATTACCCTGGTCTTATGAAAGGTCATCTTTCCTTTCTTGGTGAATTGCTGCTCGGTCATTTGCGCTATGGAACGCAGGGCAAAAACAATGTCGACTTCTGTCATCCATTTATAAAAAGACATACCATACCCGCACGGAACCTCGCACTTGCAGGCAACTTCAATCTGGTGAACACCGATGAGCTGTTTGAACTGGTAAATATGGACCCGGGCGTTTTTCAAAAGCAAAGTGACCTGGCTGCAATGATGGAAGTGATCTACCATTTCCTTGTGAAAGCCGATGAAACAAATCCCGGTGATATTGACATGATCGGAGTATTAAAAAAGGCCGTGGCCTTATTTGATGGCGGGTTTCATGTTGGTGGAATGACGGGTAACGGGATCAGCTTTGTTTTCCGCGACGCGCATGGCATCAGGCCTTCTTATTATTTTATTAATGATGAAGTTGTGGTGGCAGCTTCTGAAAGAGCTGCGATCAGAACCGCATTTAATTTAGGTGAAAATGAAGTACAGGAATTAATGCCGGGACATGCTCTTGTTGTTAAAGAAAACGGTTCCGTAATCATTGAACAGATCCTTGAACCAAAGGAACGTAAAGCCTGCAGCTTTGAACGCATATATTTTTCTCGCGGCAGTGATGAGAAAATTTATCGTGAAAGACAACGCCTGGGTTATAACCTCAGCCAACAGGTGCTGGAGTCTATAGATTTCGATTTAAAGAACACCATTTTTTCTTTCATTCCCAATACAGCAGAAGTTGCATTTTATGGATTGGTAAAAGGTTGCGAAGACTACCTGAATAAGATCAAGGTTGACAGGATCAGTGCATGGGGAACCGAGGTGGATCCTGAAAAACTCCATGAAATGATCAACCGTAAGGTGCGCATGGAAAAGATCGCGATCAAAGATGTAAAGATGCGCACATTCATTACTGAAGATGTGAACCGGAATGAAATGGTGCAGCACGTTTACGACATCACCTATGGAACGGTCAGAAAAGATATCGATTCCCTTGTCGTAATTGATGATTCCATCGTGCGGGGCACCACACTGCGTGAAAGTATTATTCGCATGCTGTCACGTCTTTCACCAAAACGGATCATCATTGTTTCTTCATCGCCGCAGATTAGGTACCCGGATTGTTATGGCATTGATATGAGTAAGCTGGGCGATTTTATTGCCTTTAATGCAGCAGTGAATCTTCTGCAGGAATCCGGCCGGGAGCAGCTTCTGAAAGAATTGTATGACGAGTGTAAGGAACTGCACCGCAACAACCAGTTGCACACTGTGAACGTGGTAAAGCAATTGTACAAATCTTTTTCAAATGAAGAAATCACAAAACAGATCGCGGAACTCATTACGCCACCGGGAATGCACATACCGGTAGATGTGATCTTTCAAACAATAGAATCACTTCATGAAGCTTGTCCAAATAACCTGGGCGACTGGTATTTTACAGGTAACTATCCAACTCCAGGCGGTAATCGTGTAGTCAACACGGCTTTTATAAATTATTATGAAGGAAAGAATACCAGGGGCTATTAACTGTTAGCTGTTCACTGTTCTCCGGTAAAAGTTTTATAGCTTCCAATCAGTCGATGAAATTCAATGTGGGCTTGAAGGATGATGGTTTTTTTAAAACCTAAGCCCCTTATTTGGTTTGGAAAGAGATTCAAATCAATATAGCTTAATTGATTTTTTAATTTTTAAGAATGATCAGAGATTTTCTCTTACCACATTAGGGTGGCTGGAATTTAATTTGTGAGGAAACCTTGATCTATTTTGACACCAGTGCCTGCCGGCGTGAGGCAATTAGCTTAATTAAAAGTGAAGTTTGATTTTTTACCGGACAGCAGTGATTAGCTGTTAGTAATTTTCTCAATTCCATCCTTTCAAATTTTTCAGCTCCCGCGTAAACACCTAAACACCTAAACGACTAAACCCCTAAACCCCTAAACCCCTAAACACCTAAACACCTAACCCCCCAAACCAACTATATTTGCTTCCATGAAAACCCTACTTCTTGTTCGACATGCCAAAAGTAGCTGGGAAGAACCCGGCCTTACGGATTTTGAAAGACCATTAAATGAACGAGGAAAAAAAGATGCACCCGAAATGGCAAAGCGTTTAAAGGATAAGAAACTGGAGATCGATCTTTTTGTTTCCAGCCCGGCAAGACGCGCGCGCCGTACCGCCCGTTGTTTTGCAGAAGCCTATGATGTAAAAAAAGATAAGATCGAACTTGTTGAAGGATTATACATGGCCGACCCATCTGATTTTTTACAGGCGATTACTTCAGCTGATGATAAATGCAAGACCATTGCTTTATTTTCTCACAATCCGGGCATTACAGAATTTGCCAATTCACTTACAAGCGTAAGAACGGATAATATGCCTACCTGCAGTGTATTTGCTGTACAGGCTGAAGTTGAAACCTGGAAAGAATTTGAAAATGCTGAAAAGAAATTCCTGTTTTACGACTATCCAAAAAATCCATTGATGTAATCTGAAGTTGAAATCAGCAGGTTAGTTTAATTCGCAACGATTCCTTCTCATTTACTGGATGCGTTATTGCTTTTTAAAATTCACAAAATATACACCAGCAAATATCAGCAAGCCTGCCAGGATCTTTTCCCATGACAATCTTTCGCCAAGCAGGATCATGGCAATTATAACAGCGAAAACTGGTTGGGTATAGATATAAGTACCAGTTGTGCCGGCGCCTAAATGTCGAATGCCAAAAGCATTAAAAAAATAAGCGAGGAAAGTTCCAAAGAAAACAACGATCATTAACGCCATTATATGTTGGAACTGAAATAAGCTCCAGTTGATCTCCATGGTTTCACCCCAACCAAAAGGCAGAATCATAAAGAAGCCAAATGTAAACACCCAGCGGATCACCTGTAGTGGACTGTAATGTTGCATGAGTGGTTTTACCAGGATAAAGTAGATAGAATAAGAGATCGCATTTATGATGATCAGGATGTCGCCAAGAATGTAATCAGCTCCCTGTCCTCCTTTATCTTTTTGCAGTACAAGAAAGGAAGCACCGCCAATGCCCAGTGCAAGTCCGATTGCTTTGTAAATCGAAAAATGTTCTTTCAATACCCAGATGGCAAACATCGTAACCAGGATCGGCGTCACCAGCATCAGCAGCGAAGCATGGATCGTGGTTGTTAATGTGAGCCCGGTAAGAAAAAGCATTTGATTGATGGCTACGCCGGAAAGTCCGCACAATAGAAATCTTCCCAGGTCTTTTTTGCGAAAACCTGCTGCTGTTTTTCCAAAAAACCACACTGCCCAGAACAACAATAAACTCAATCCAACACGGAGTACATTCAGTCCAATAGGTTTTACAAGTGACGGTGAGATCAGTTTGATCAGGCTGAAGTTGGCAGCAAAAAAAAGATTGGTGGCTAAAACAGCGAGGTGCGCCCTGATAGTTGTTTTCATGGAGATGTTGCTCCTTTGTTCTTTTCTCTTAGTTCTGCTATAAAATTCAGGATTGTGTTTTCAATTTTGTCATCTTCATTCAACACTGGTTGATAATTAAATTGTTTAGCCAGGTCAATGGCTTGTTTCAACCTGAATTTATCCTGCGTAATGCAAAGTGCAAACCTGCTTTTCATTAAATGTTCAGCAAGGTATTCCTGTTCAGGTTGACCAGGCGTTGGAATGAACACAGCTTTAGTTCCTGTTGCATGTATATCCATAATGGTACTGTATCCGCACCGGGCAATGATGAAAGAAGCTGCTGCGATCTTTTTCAAAAGTTCCGCTGCAGGAAGATGATTGTGTACTTCAATATTGTTATGTGTTTTCAGTTGTTGACTTTCACCCGGAATGCCCCGCACGAGTACCACTTTTTCTTTAAATGATTTTAATTCATTCAAACATTTTTCTTCTAGCATGGACCTTTGTGGTTCGGGTCCGGAAAGCAGGATAAGAATATGTTCTGCACTGCTGTGGTTTTTCATTCCGTTAAATCTGGATAATGGACCAAGATAGGTAAGGGGAAGGTCGGGTAATTTTAGCGGGTGAGAGAGCGCACCTGCCAGGTTTTCTTCACCCTCATGATCGGGCACCCAGCAATGACTGAATTTTTGGATGTATTGATAGTTCAGTTCCTGAAGCATTTTTTCTGCTCCAGTTCCAAAAGGTGTTTTGATCAGTAGCTGGTGCGTAATGAAAACCGAGGGCAGTGCTTCATGATACAGGCCATACCGGTTGTCTGAAATTATTCCATGAAATCCATTTTCCTGAGCAGCTATTTTCAGCCAATGATGCTCTTCTTTTATGGCACTGAGGATTTTCGGTACCTGGGCAGCGATCAGGAAAGGCATTTTAAGTTTACTGGCCGAGTAACGAACCCGGTAACCTTTGAGATGCAGAAATGGAAGCTGAGGGAATTCCTGGCGGAGAAGGGATTCAACTTTAAGCTCTCCGGCAAGTGTAACTCGACAATAATGCTTTACCAGTGTTTTTACTAAGGGAATACACCTTGTTGCATGGCCAAGTCCCCAGTCCAGAGGTGCAATAAGTACGTGAGGTGAAAAAATAGATTCCTCCCGGCTCATTTATTTTTTTGATTTTGCCATGTTTGATAATAAATTGGCTGTAAAATAGTTTAATTTAGAAATTCACTCTTATGAAAAGACTTATTTATATGGCATTGTTCTTGACTGCTCTTTCAATAGCGGGTTGCAGTAAAAATTACTATTCCGGAGGAGGAAAAAGCAGTAAGAATTGCGGTTGTCCCGGATCAAAAGGCATTTAAATATTCTTTGCAATGAAAAACTACAACAGGGATTTGCTTTTGCTTTACAATATTGATGTTTACAGCGAAGATCTGTTACAACACCAGGTTGAATGTTTACATCAACTCCTTGGTAATGTAGAATCTAACGAAGCGTTCTGCAAAGCACATGAATTAGCTATAAGATCTAAGATCACCAACAAACCAAAAAAGATCCTGAAGTCTATTGACCATCCCCAGTTGAAACCTTTTCATTTTCTTATTAATAAAAACTGATCATTGCAGTTGTGACAATGCTTTTTCAAGCTTGAGCAGCATTTCATCAATTTCTTCTTTTTTGCAAGTACCTACACTCAGGCGATACCATGCTGAACTGCGGTCAGCTCCAAAAGCATAAAATGGAACAATAGCCAGACTGGCATGTTGGAGGAGATAAGAAGTAACTTCCGACTGGTTGGCCAACTGCTTTCCCTCCGGTGTGGTTTTACCTTTCAGATCCAGCTTTATGGTAAGATAAATTGCAGCTTCAGGTGATACGGCATCTACGGGGTATCCTTTTTGTTTAAGCGCTTCAAATCCAAGGTATATTCGTTTTAATCGTTCTTCAATTTCATTTTTGAAATTTTCAAGGTATTGAGTGATGGCTTCTTTGTTTTCAAGAAATTTTGTTAGCGCTTTTTGCTCGGCCATCGGTGCCCAGGCACCTACGTGAGAAAGAATGGCTTTCATTTTATTTATGATGGTGGCAGGTCCCATACTCCAACCCACACGAACACCTGTAGCGGCAAACGCTTTGCTGATCGCATCAACAAAAATCGTGTACGGCCGCATTTCCGGGTTTAGGGTTACGGGATCGTAATGTTCAATTCCATTATAGGTCAGGTTCCAGTACATCTGGTCATACATCACATACAATTTCTTCCTGCCTGCTTCCCTGCTGCGGTTCTCTTCCACAACAAGGTCACAGATCTCCTGCAGATTCTCTTTCCTGAAAGTGGTGCCGGTTGGATTTTGAGGGGAGCAGAGCGCCAAAAAAACCGCATCTTTTAAATGAGGCTTCAGGTCTTCCGCCTTAAGCATAAAATTATTTTCTGCCCTGGCTTCCACCACAATATGTTCGCCTTCCACAAAATGCCCATAGTGGTTGTTGTTCCATGAAGGCACTGGATAAATGATCTTGTCCCCTTTATCGCAAATGGCACGGAACAAGCCATAAATCAGGGGACGGCCACCTGAACCGATGAGAATTTCATCTGTTCCGTATTCAAGTCCCTGGAAATCTTTAGCCATTTTGCTGATCGCTTCCCGTAATTCAAGGCTGCCTTCACCTGGTGGATAATTGGTAAACCTGTTTCTGTAGGCTGCCACTATTTCATCTTCAAGCAATTTGGGAATGGGAAAGATTTGCGGGTCAAAATCACCCACCGTATAATTATAAATATGTTCTCCTTTACGAATCCTGTCACGGATCTCACCACCCAATTTTACAATTTCAGATCCTATCAGGGTCTCAGAAAGATGCGATAGCTTCATTGGCCTTCCATTTCAGCAAATGTAAAGGATTGATCTGCATTTGCTCTTCTGGATCGTAAATTCAGGGCCATGGTTTCGTGTAAAGGGATTGTAAAAAGAAGCTTTTGTACCTAATGATCAAAAAACCTCCATCAGCCTGGAGACTTTTTGATGGGTAAGCTTTCCTTTTTGATTCTTTGAAAATTTTAAACAATCCTATTTTTCTTTATGGAATGTTAATGGCGATTGATCTAACCACAAATCAATTTTATGAGAATCTTATTTATTGGAACGCTTTTATTTGCCATTACATTTTATGCATTTGCACAAACAACAACACCGGTGAAGGCTGAAGAGGAAAAAAAACAATTTCAAAGTCCGCCAATTCCACCATTACCTCCTGCTCCCCCGGAGCCGCCCTTGCCTCCGGCGCCCCCTTCACCTGACTTGCCAAAATTACCTCCTGCTCCTCCAGTGCCAAAATTACCACCGCCGCCTCCGGCAGATGGAGAAGTAGAATAACAGCACTATAAAAAAAGACGTTGAGCGATTTGATTAAGATCGCTCAACGTCTAAACTTTTATACCAGCCAATCACCTTTATCCTCTTGCTGTCAGCCTACCTACCTGTTTACCACCGGTAGTTAGAATTTTTCCGCCCCTGTCTACAAGTAATTGGGTCCTGTTATCATGTATAATGTAAGGAAATTGTTTACTGTTTGAGTTCGATAATTTTCCGATAATACTTAGCTGGTTATTCACCACCCGAACCAGGTTATATTGCGTGGTTACATAATAATGCTTATTGGGATCTGAATGAAAACGCACGACGCCAAGTATATTTCGTGATGCGATGGCAGCACCGGAAGTTCTTGTGGCAGGTTGCTGTCTTTGCGCCTTTGGTTGATGGTTTGGTTTAGCACTTGCTACGCTACCCCCGGATTGTTGGTGCGCCTGTTCCCAACCTTTTTGAATGGCAACCAGCCTGTCCTGCTGACCGGGATGTGTTCTTGATGCCCTTTCTCCCGAAGCCAGTTTCATGGCTACCTGTGCTTCACCAAGTGAGGCGCCCATTTTTCTCAATACAAATCCCGAGAATTCATCTGCTTCAAGTTCAAGTTTTTGCTGGCTACCCGTATTGCCAATTGTATGTCCATTCAGGTGATGGCCAATTTCATGGGCAAGCACACTCACGGCCGCCCACCTGGTGCCGGTAGCCCTGATCAAACGGTCTATAAAATTGGGATTGTATAGAATATATCTTTTGCCTCCATAAACCACCGCTGCAGCATTCGGTACATTGGCGGCCATGATCTCGAAGTTGGGTTTCAATCCCATCACCTCAATGATCTCCTGCCCGATCTGCTTGCCTTCTGCGGCTGCAATGTTACTGGCCTGTGCCTTCCATGACTTTACTGCATCATGTTGTCCGATTCTGGTTCCCTGCCCAATTACATTTCCTGCAAACAGAAGGGACAGAAAGAAAAGCAGTATTTTATTTTTCATATCAGATTCCTTTTATTTCAACGCGGCAATGGCAGGAATGATGCCGTCTATTGTTAAGCTTTGCATCATAAATTCTTATTAACAGGCAGTTAGATTAAATAAGGTTAATGCTTCGGCCAGCAAAATGAAACAGGCATAAAAAAAGCCCCGGATATCCAGGGCTTAGGTCAAACAAAGATTTTTATTTTAAAAAGTTTTCTTCACACCTCCGGGCACATTGGCATTTTCGGGATAAAGAACCGCTTTCACATATTTGTTCATTGCAAGAAATTTCTTTGCTGCTTTTTGAACATCTTCAGCAGTAAGCGCATCAACTTTCTTTTCATAATCCAGTATGTTTTCCGGATCATTTCCATCAATAAAAGATTGAGATAAATGCGTTAGCCAGAAATCATTATCCTGTACTTTAGTCCTGTATTGTTTTTTCCAGGTTTCTTTTACTTTTTCCAGGTCGGTTTTGCTAATTCCTTTTTCTTGTGCATCCTTAATAATATTCATCAATGCAGCAGAAAGTTTTTCAACACTTTCAGGTCCTGTTGGAATATTTGCAGAAACCGTATAATGAACATAAGGACGTCTTTGAATTGAACCACTCAATCCGCCACTGTACATACCACCCAGGTCTTCTCTGAGCGTTTCAATGATCTTAATATTCAGCACTTCAAGTAGTGCTTTAAATGCCAGGTTTTCCTGGGGATTATAAGCTGTTTCACCTGACCAGAAATAAGTAATGAAACTTTTTTCTTCTTTTCCTTTTTTAATATTTGCTTCCACTACACCGTTGACAGGGCGGATGCCATTGTCTTTAAATTTATTTTCTACAGGTGTTGATGGGAGGGACCCAAGATATTTTTCAAGAAGCGGTTTCATTTTTTGAACATCCAGGTTGCCAACAAAAGTGAAATGCATGCCATGGGCATTCCCAAAAATCTTTTTATAAATTTCAAGTGATTTGTTAAGATCAAGGTTATTGAATTCTTCTTCTGTTGGAACTGCTGTCATCCATGGGTTGTTGTTGTAAATAATCTTAACCAGCGTATCCTGGTAAAACACCTGTGGATTGCCTTTTATAAATTGCAGCATGCCTTTATTCTTTGTTACCATGGATTTGAACAGCGTTTCATCCTTCCGCGGGGCATTAAAATAAAGGTTGATCAGTTGAAGAAAGGTTTCAAAATCTTTCACACTGCTGCTGCCCTGGATACCTTCTTCATGTTCATTGATATAAGGCATGGCCTCAGCTGTTTTTCCTGAAAGATATTTTTCAAGATCAGTGGGCGACATATCTTTCACACCCATCTCCTGTACGATCTGTGCTGCATATTTTGCATTGTCTTTATCTGCAAGTTCAAACTTGTGATAACCGCCCTGGCGCCATGCATCCATCAATACCTGGTCGTTCTTAAATGCAGTGGGTTTCAATGTTACTGTTACTCCATTACTTAAAGTAAGGGTTACAGTTTCAAGTTTTTCGTTTTTGGTTTCTTTAATGATTTTTCCTGATGCAGGTCCGCCTTCCATCAGGTTGGAAGCCACAGCTTTTTCTTCGTAAGGCTTTACTGTTTGCTTTGCTGCTGCGATCATATCGGAAAGCAGTTGGGATTCAGAAGGCAGTTCCGATTTTTTAGCTCCAGGTCCCAGCAACATGGCAAAAGCCTTGTCTGTTCCTGGTAATGACTTGGCGTATGCATTGATTTCTGCAACGGTGATCTTGGGTAGTTCCTGTTGAATGAATTTATACCTGTTTTCAATTCCTGGAACCGGGTTGCCCTGCAGGAAATGATTCAGGTAACCTTGTACTATTTGTGCAGATTGTGATTTTTCCCTTTCATTGTAAGCGCGTTCAGCACTATTGAGCATGGTAGCTTTTGCTCTTTCGATTTCGCCAGCAAGAAATCCGAATTTTCTTACGCGTTCGGCTTCAGCAATCAATGCATCCATTGCTTCTTTTGCTGTATTTTTCCCCATGATGGCTGCAAAGAAAAATGCATCATAACCTCTGATAAAAGATTCCTTTCCTGCAAATCCCATTACAAAAGGAGGTTGTTCGGTTTTGGTCAGTTCCTGAAGTCTTTGATTGATCAGGGAGTTTGCCAGTTCTTCAACAAGCTGTTCCCTGTAATCTTTCCAGGTAACCATTTTTTTTGCTGGACGGATAGAACTGACCAGTTGCAGCATGGTGGTTGGGTTCTCATCATCTGTAATCACAACAGCCTCAGGTTTCAGTCTTTGTTTAATTGGAATGATCGCAGGACGCGCTTTTGCATTGGCCGGGTTCTTATACGATCCAAAATGTTTGCGGATCTTTTGTTCCATTTCAGCAGGATCAATATCACCCACTACAATTACCGCCATCTGGTTGGGACGATACCATTGTTTATAAAAACGCTCGAGCGTAGCGTAGGAAAAATGCTGCAACACCGAATCATTCCCAATCGGGAGGCGTTCCGCATATTTAGATCCATTGAATAATTTCGGAAAATACTGGCGCATCATACGCTGGCCTGCACCTTTGCTTAAACGGGATTCTTCAAGAACAACTCCACGTTCCTTATCAATTTCTGATTTGTCCAGCAGGTTATTAAATGCCCAGTCTTCCAGCACCAGGAAACCTTTATTCACCACATCAGGATCTTCTGTAGATAATGGAAGAATATACACTGTTTCATCAAAACCGGTATAGGCATTCAGGTCGGCACCAAATTTCACACCTACTTTTTGCAGATAGTTCACCAGTTCATTCTTTGGGAAATTTTTTGATCCGTTAAAGTTCATGTGCTCCATGAAATGCGCCAGTCCACGCTGGTCCTGGTCTTCCAGGATCGAACCCGCATTGACTGCAAGACGGAGTTCTACTTTTTTTTCAGGCCTTACATTCTTGCGGATGTAATAGGTAAGTCCATTGGAAAGCTTGCCAATTTTTACATTGGGATCCATAGGAATGGCCTGGCTAAGATTTATTTGTGAGAAAACCGGGGAGCCCGACATAAAGGACAGCACCACTACTAAGGGTAATAAAAGCATTCTTTTCATAAACAGGAATTGTGGGTGGTAAATATAGAAGAAAAGACTTATTGATTCAGGTGAAATCAACATAAATTTTCAGGATTTTGACCTGCGGTCTTTTTGATGTTGATCCGGCCTAATCCTTACTCCCTAAGGCTTATATGAAATCATTTCTTAGGGCAACCTGTATTTTTTAGCCCGGTTTTCACCTATAATTATGCAGAAAAAAAGCAGCTTTTGCAGATCTTTCTCACTGTGAAAACCCTTTATGCCTGAAATACTTTTAACCCCTCAATCGGCCATATTGAAACGGGTAAAGCTGAAAACCGGTAAACAGAGTAGGCAAAAAATTATTTGTATGAGAAAGTTGCTGATGATTTGTGTGTTTGGGATACAATCAATATTAAATGCACAACCACTTCCGGGTTTTGATCTTACTGCCAATTTTGAAAAGATGGCTGCTTCCAGGGATCTGCGCCTGCTGGGTGAATGGCATAATGAATACCTCGATCATGTATTTTTTAGTCTGCAAAACCGACAGTTTTGTTTACAGCAGGAAGATTTTTATAAAAGGTTTAATGAGATCAGCTATGGGTTTTTCTATGAAAAAGGTATGCTGTTGCAGCAGGGCATTCTCCAGGATAATGACCTGAGTGCTTATGTATCTTCGATTTATTCTTTCTCCATGTGCAGGACGGATTTGGGTGCACTTTCTGTTCAGTTGCTGTGCAGGCTTGAATCCCTCCTTGACCAATACGGCCATCAAAACCTTAGCCCCGATGAATTAGAGGTGAAAGTGGAAAGCATGGTGGAAGAAGCATTTAAAATTGAAATGGAAACCGAACGGATTGCGGTACAGGCCACACTTGTTATTGCCACACATTCCTTACGATATTGGGAAGCCCGTGCTTTGAAATACAGGGAAGCTCTTGGTAATCTTTGCCAGTTTTCAAAAACAGCACGACTGGCTTATTCAGGAGCCCATTTACCTTCTGTGTTTCAATTAAATTTCACGATGCCCATCCTTCCTGGTAACGATGAAACCGAAGGATTTTATAAGGAAACAAATGATCTGTTTGAAGAAATTCCGGTAAATTTTTACGACCGGTCGGGTATGATTGTGCGGTTGGTAATATCAGACGCTATTGGTGGATTACAGGGCGCTATATTTGGTGGGCTGGGAGGCCCGTTAGGTGCTTTTGCAGGGGCACTACTGGGTGCCGGCAGCAGGTCGGTGATCAGGGGATTATTCTATGGATTTACAGGCTTGTGAAAAATATTAGGGACCGCAAAAATTATGGAGGGGAAACAAACCATATTAAAAAAGATCATTCGGAACAGGATCAGAACTTATGTATTTGTGCTGCTGGTATCTTTTATGGTAACAGCTATCGTTTGCTTACTTGCCGGCGTTCATCCGGAACAAGCATGGGTGGAAGCCGGCCTCACACTCGTTATGGTACCATTATTTGCGGAAGCTTTGATCGCCTATGGAAAAAGAAAGCAAAACGCAGACGAAAAGCAATAGGTTATTGCTTTTCCTGATCTTTATTATACCCTGCTTCTGCCTGTTTTGCTTTTTGAAAATCCAGTACAACTCCATTGATACAATATCTTAGACCAGTTGGAGGCGGGCCGTCTTCAAACACATGGCCCAGATGCGATTTACAGCGGCCGCACATAACTTCAGTCCTTTTCATTCCATGGGTATTATCGGGGGTAGAAATGATGCTGCTCTTACTCACAGGCTGGTAAAATGAAGGCCATCCGCAACCGCTTTCAAATTTCGTATCGCTGACAAATAAACCATTTCCGCAAACTGCACAATAGTAGGTGCCTTTATCTTTTATATGCTCCAGCGGACTGCTCCAGGGTCTTTCTGTGCCTTTTTGACGCGCCACCTGGTACACTTCCGGCGAAAGAATTTTTTTCCATTCTTCCTCGCTTAAGTTCACCTTATTGGTGTCTGTTGTGGAATAAACAGGGTTGTTTTTATTTGTAGAATCCATTGTTGAAGTTTTATTATGCTGCGAATAACTGCAAAATTGCATGCAAAGAGCCAGTGGTAGGAATAAAAAGATTTTCATTTGTGTAAATTTAATCAGATGATTCCGCTTAATGCATTCAGAAGTACTTGTTTATCTTATTAAACGACCGGACATGTAAATTAGTTCAGTTTTCATTTCAGCGGCTGCACCACCCGCTGCTTTATTTTTTTTCAGTTATATTTGTTTTTAACGGTTTAGTAAGTGCCTATGTTCAATTTGATCCTGTTTAGCCCTCCAGGGAGCGCAGCGGGAACACAA
>MWYV01000022.1 GCA_002050435.1 Chitinophagales bacterium 33-2
CCCATCTTATTTCCATTTTCAACCCACCAAATGTTCCTACGGAACAAAACAAAAATATGAATATGATCAGGCATGCTGTTTACCTGCAACATCATTCAGATTGTTCCCTAGGAACAATTCGTAGGTAGAATATATTTAAGATTTCACGGTAGCGTTCCGTTAGGAAGGCCTGGTGCTATTGAGGTTGAAGCGACAATCACCACACGTTCCTACGGAACGACCCCATCTTATTTCCATTTTCAACCCACCAAATGTTCCTACGGAACAAAACAAAATATGGGTATGATCAGGCATGCTGTTTACCTGCAACATCATTCAGATTGTTCCCTAGGAACAATTCGTAGGTAGCAATATATTTAAGATTTCACGGTAGCGTTCCGTTAGGAAGGCCTGGTGCTATTGAGGTTGAAGCGACAACAAATTTGCTTTACCACACCCTTACGCAATCTTTTGCGTAGCAAACAATACATCTTTCAGGTTGTCAACACTTGCCTGAAGCTCATCTTTTTTTTCACGGTGTCCGGATGCCATTCTTGCCAATCCTTTTTTGTCAGCATCGTCTTCCATTTTCTTCAACAGGTTTCTACGTTCTTCCATAATGCGCAGGGCTATCCATAAAGTAGATTCCAATATTTCAGACTGTTTCGACAATAAATCTCTTTCCGAATAAGAATGACCAATATGGCAACGGTAACGGTTTACATTACCACTCCCGTTTTCAATATACCACAGGCCGCCTCCACAGTCGGGGCAGGCGAAAATGCTTTTCTCACCGATTTTGCGAACATGATCATAATCTACCACTACGCGTTCTGCAATTTCAGATTCGATCATTACATCAGGCGGCGCCGGTTTTTCTTCCCGTTCTGTTTGAGTGATGTCAAAAATAACTTCACCCATTTTTGCAAGTGGGAGACAATAATCAACCTCCATACTATTGAGCACGGATAAGGGCATATCAGGGTATTCTGCTTCATTGGGATCTTGTACTATGCAGGTTCCACCACTTCTTTTAATGGCATCCATTCCCGTAGTGCCATCATCCAGCATACCGGTTAAAACTACGCCAATGGTTCTTGTGCTATACGCCGCCGCCGCTGACCGGAATAAAACATCAACCGAAGGCCGCCAGCGGTTTTCCTGCGGTCCCGAACCAAGAACGATCCTGTCCTTTTTAACAAGCAAATGATAATTTGGCGAACCGATATAGATATGATCTTTTTCAATTGGTTCACCATCTTTTGCAATACTGCATTTTAACGATGTGTGCGGTTGCAGACGGTGAAGAAGAAAATCGCTAACGCTTGTTCTTGAAAGGTGCAGTACGATAAAAACCGCGGCGTCGGCTCCTGGCCTCAATTCCGCCACTAATTCCATTAAAGCGTTCATGCCTCCGGCAGAAGCGCCAACTACAATCACAAATTTGGGTGCATTCATTCCTTATTTTTAGAATTTACCTTTCAAAAATAAAAATTATAAAACAGTAGCGCTATAAATAGGCCCGGATAGAAATTCAGCCCGGTTATAAATTCAATAGCCACTGAAAAAGTAAATTAATTTATGCAAAAGTCTTGCTCAACCATATTCTATTAAAAATATTGTTGCATTTTATAGACAAAATCGGTTATGCGTTGAAATGTTTGATAGTCTTCAACCAGTTTTTGGCTAAAATTCATATCGAACCCTAAAACTCAGAAACGTCATGTCCCAGATATCCAGACCAGCAAAGGATTCTAAAGACAAAGGGAATAAAGAAAGCACCCAGGAACTGCCTACCGGCAGTCAAACCTGCTTACCGGCAGCCAAACATGCCTACCGGCAGCGAAACCTGCCTACCGGCAGTCAGGCAGGATTTAACCCAGCGTAGTCCAAAAATGAAAAACCCTATTTCAAATTTATTGAAACAGGGTTTCGTGCCCAAGACTGGATTCGAACCAGCACACCTCGCGGCGCTGCCACCTGAAGGCAGTGCGTCTACCAATTTCGCCACCTGGGCAGGGGTGCAAATATAAAGCTGTTAGCGATGGCTGTTAGGAATTTTTTACAAAAAAAAATTTTAAAGGGTAGAGGAAATGGTTTAGTGTTTAAGGATTTACTTTTATCAATAAGCCTGAAAATTTGATATTGACTATTGAGTCGCTTCTTTAAACGTTCACCTTGTTTTCTTTCCTGCCCCATAAATCTTTCCTTTTGCTGATTCAACCGGCTTAACTTAAGAATATGAAAGTTCCGAATGCTGTCTCAAGAAGAATGCTGGTAAAAAGTTCGGTTGTTGGACTTATGATTGCTTTATTGCCAAATTCTATTTACGCAAAAAGCATTACATCAATAACCCACGGCAATAACCTTTTTAATGAGGGGCGCCATGACAGATACCCTGCCATCCAATTGGAAATTGCTTCGGAAGTTGTTGGTGTGTCTCATTTTGACTTCGCCCGGCTTAAACAACTCGTAGATCCCCGGCCGGAACTTGCAAAGGCAAAATGGGACTGGGGCTTTGGCGACTGGGAGTCGGCTATTGATGCAGCCTCACATGTTGGCAGGAAGGATATTGTTACCTATTTAATTAGCAAGGGCGCAATGCCTACCATTTTTACTTATGCTATGTTGGGGGAATACGAAACGGTAAAAACTATGGGGGTGCTTTTCCGGGAATACAAAAAAACTTCGGACCCCACGGCATTTAATTTCCAAACCCTCAACCTCTCTCAAACCGCCACATTAAACTCCCGCAGTGCATCATTCAAACTGGTTTTCAGATCCGTACTGGGCTTTCTTTTTCCTATGATCAGCGCACAACTAACATTGTATTCACCTGCAGGAAAATTTTTGGTATAACTCCCCGGGATCACCACACTTCTTGCAGGAACAACACCTTTCATTTCAACCGGCTCAGGACCGCTGACATCAATTATTTTAGTGGACTGCGTTAAAACAACATTGGCTCCTAAAACCGCTTCTTTTTCCACGCGCACGCCTTCCACAACAATAGACCGGGATCCTATAAAACAGCCGTCCTCAATGATCACGGGTGATGCCTGCAAAGGTTCCAGCACACCCCCAATACCAACGCCTCCGCTCAAATGCACATGCTTGCCGATCTGCGCGCAGCTGCCAACCGTGGCCCAGGTATCCACCATCGTTCCCTCATCAACATAAGCACCAATATTTACATAGCTGGGCATCAGCACAACATTTCTTCCAAGAAAGGCTCCGTAACGGGCAACCGCATGCGGAACGGCACGCACGCCCATATCCTTGTAATTTTTTTTCAGCAACATCTTATCATAAAATTCAAATGGCGCCAGGTCCCAGGTCTGCATAGGTTGGATTCCGAAATACAATAAGATGGCCTGCTTCACCCATTCATTTACTATCCAGCCATCCGGTCCCGGCTCCGCCACCCTCAACCTGCCCTTATCCACTTCTTCAATCACAGTTCTAATATCGTCCTGGAAGGCCTGGTAACTGAGCATTTCGCGCTTTTGCCAGACTTGTTCAATAGACTCTCTTAACTTCATTCAAATTTTTTTGCAAACATAGCCACTGAAAATGAATATACTTGTGCGTTTGCCCAACTGGCTGGGTGATATGGTAATGTCAGTAGGTTTCCTGCATCAGCTCAGGGATTTTTTTCCCGACGCATCCATCAGTGTCATTGCAAAAAAAGGCATTCACGATCTGCTCCCATATTTTCCTGCGCACCAGCAACAATTTATTTTTGATAAGGAAAACTACAGTGGCCTGCGTGGCTTATACCGCTTCGGCCGCATGATCAGGAGCAGTGCTTCATTTGACCTTTTCTTTTCACTTCCTGACTCATTTTCATCTGCCTTTATGGGTCATGCCTCTGGTTCAAAAAAAAGGATTGGTTACAAAAATGAACTCAGGGAATTCCTGCTTACATCATCGTATAAAAAACCAGTTGGTCTTCACCGCGTGGAAGAATACCTCCACCTGCTGGAAGCGTACACAGGTAAAAAAGCAAAAGAGCCAAAAGTAAAATTGCTCCACAATTTTCAACGTAAACAGCATGTGGTGGTGAACATCAACTCCGAAGCTTCCTCGCGCCGGTTAACCATTCCAAAAGCAGTAGAGATCTTATCTGCTTTGCAAAAAGATTTTCACGGAGAAATTGTTTTAATCGGTGCGCCAAAAGAAAAATCTTTTGTTGAACAGGTGATCGCAGAGCTACCCCAGCCAAATCAAACTATTTCGGTTGCAGGTGCTACTTCTCTTACACAACTGGTGGAAGTGCTGGCATCCGCTAAACTGATGCTGACCACAGATTCAGGTCCTGCGCATCTTGCCAATGCCTTAGGTACACCCACCCTGGTTTTATTTGGTGCAGGTAACGAAAACAATACCGCGCCCTATAATAGAAATGCAAGAACCATAACCAGACTGGGTAAACTTTCCTGTGAGCCCTGCCAGAAAAATGTATGTGTACAATTCAGCACACCTCAATGTTTGGAATTGATGGAGACAACAACCATAATCCAGGAAGCAAAACAATTGGCAAACTATGGAAAATGATTTTTTTGATTCAGAAGTAACAGTAGCGGTGGAAGTGTTGCGCAAAGGCGGCATCATTCTCTATCCTACAGATACCATCTGGGGAATCGGTTGTGATGCGACCAATGCACTTGCGGTTCAAAAAATTTATCAACTTAAGCAACGTCCCGATTCTAAAAGCATGATCATCCTTATTGCTGATGAAAGATCACTTCTGCAATATGTGGCAGCGCCCGATCCGGTTGCTTTTGATTTTATGCAACAGCAGGAGCAACCAACAACCATCATTTTTGATCATGCAATTGGCCTGGCCGATAACCTTACAGGTGAAGATGGCTCTGTTGCCATCAGGCTTGTTAAAGATCCATTTTGCCGGCACCTGGTGAGGCGTTTACAACATCCTCTAGTTTCTACATCAGCCAATATCAGTGGAACACCGCATGCAGCGCATTTTGAATCCATCAGTGATGTCATTAAGAATGGTGTTGATCATGTTGTTCAATGGAGAAGAGATGATCAACCCAATACAAAACCTTCCCGGATCATTCGCTGGAAATCAAATGGCGCGTATGAGGTGATCAGGAATTGAAGTCCGGTCATTTAATCTGCTGCTTCGCCTTTCTTTTTTAAATTTGAGTTTTTCACACATGGATATTGATTGCACAGAACAGGAATTGTCGGCCATTAAAAAAGTAGCAGCCGCAGCCAGTGAGTTGGGTTATCCCTGCTACCTGGTTGGTGGGTTTGTTCGTGACAAGATCCTTGGCAGAACAACAAAGGATGCAGATTTTGCCTGCGTGGGCGATGCACTGCTGCTGGCAAAAAAAGCAGCTGCTCTTTTTCAACCTTCCCCTAAAGTGAGTGTTTTCCAGAACTATGGTACCGCGCAATTCCGTTTACAAGATGGTTTTGATCTTGAATTTGTGGGTGCTAGAAAAGAAAGCTACCGTACCGGTTCCAGGAATCCTGAGGTGGCACCAGGCGACCTGCTGGACGATCAGAAAAGACGCGATTTTACAATCAATGCCCTAGGTATTTCCCTGAACAAAGAAGACTTTGGAAAACTTGTGGATCCTTTCGACGGCATGGGTGATATCAAACAACAACTGATCCGAACTCCCCTTGATCCCGATACTACGTTCAGCGACGATCCATTGCGTATGATGCGCGCCATTCGCTTTGCTGCCCAACTAAAATTTCGCATTCACCCTGAAACCTTTCACTCCATAATAAAAAATGCGGAAAGGATACGCATCGTTTCACAGGAACGCATCTCCGATGAATTGAACAAGATCATTCTTTCATCAAAACCTTCCGATGGTTTTAAATTGCTGATGGATACCGGCCTGCTAAAATTCATTTTTCCTCAAATGGTGGACCTTGCCGGGGCTGAATTTATTGAAGGCAAAGGTCACAAAGACAATTTTTATCATACCCTCCAGGTATTGGATAATGTAGCTGATTATTCCAATAATCTCTGGCTGCGCTGGTCGGCCATTTTACATGATATTGGCAAGCCGGCTACTAAAAAGTTTGAGGAAGGTCATGGCTGGACATTCCATGGTCATGAAGTGGTAGGGGGAAGAATGGTGCCCAGGATCTTTAACCAGTTAAAACTGCCTTTGGGTGAAAGCATGAAATATGTAAAAAAGCTGGTTGAGCTGCACCTCAGGCCAATTTCCCTCACAAAAGAAAATATAACTGACTCTGCCATACGCCGGCTGCTCTTTGATGCCGGTGAGGAATTTGAAGACCTCATGATCCTTTGTAACAGCGACATTACCTCCAAAAACAGGTACAAGGTCAAAAAATACATGGAAAACTTTGAGCTGGTGAAAAAGCGATGCAGGGAAGTGGAAGAACTCGACCACGTGCGCAACTGGCAGCCACCTATTAGCGGTGAGCTGATCATGGAAACCTTTGGTATCAGGCCTTCCAAACCTGTGGGCATTATTAAGGACGCGATCAAAGATGCCATCCTCGACGGGGATATTCCAAACGATTACCAGGCTGCTTTTAGTTTTATGCTGCAAAAGGGAAAGGAATGTGGACTTGAGCCCTTAACTTAACCTTTTCATTATATTTGAAACTTTGATTTGAAAACCGGCTCATGGCAATACTGAAATTCAGGGTTTATTTTGAGGAAGATGATAGTGTGTACAGGGACATCGCTATTCGTCATAAACAATCATTTTTTGACTTGCATGAGTCACTGCTAAAAGCTTTTGAATTTGATTCAAAACACCAGGCTGCTTTTTTTCGCAGCAATGACAACTGGCAACGTGGTCGCGAAATCACCCTGGAAGTTTATGAAAAACAATACAAGGCTGCGCCTTTGCTGATGAAACAAACTTCCATTGGTTCTGAGATCCGTGATACCAACCAGAAATTTGTTTACACCTACGATTTCGCAAAAGGATGGAATTTCCTGATCGAACTGATTAACATTTCAAAAGAAGAAAACCCGCGGCTTTCTTATCCTGCCATGGTAAGAAAAGAAGGCATCCCTCCAAGCCAGTACGGAACCAAAAGCCTGCTCGGAGAACGTTTTGCTGATGTGGAAGAAAAATACGACCTCACAAAAGGCGCTGAAGGTTTTGGCGAAGAAGGTGAAGAAAGCGGAGGCGATGAAATACCTGGTGGCGAAGAAGGCGCACAGGATGAAAGCGAGGCATTCTAAAATTTCTACTTGTCCACCGATAACTACATGATCATTATTGCAGGTCCGACAGCAGTTGGAAAAACTGCAGTGGCCATTGATCTTGCACAAAGGTTTCAGACATCCATTATTTCTGCTGACAGCCGTCAGTGTTTTCATGAAATGAATATCGGTGTTGCGCGTCCTTCACCGGCTGAACTGCAAACAATACCACATCATTTCATTGCTTCCCATTCCATCAACGAAAAGGTTAATGCAGTTGTATTTGAAAAATATGCTCTGGAAGCTGCGGCGAAAATATTTGAAAGTAACAGGGTAGTGGTGGTTACCGGGGGAACAGGTTTGTATATAAAAGCATTGACGGAAGGGCTGGATGATATTCCTGAAATTCCTCCTGCCATAAGGGAACAGATTATTATTAATTATAACCGGAACGGATTGTCCTGGTTGCAGACAGAAGTAAAAAAAAAGGACCCTGAATTTTTTGCTTCGGGTGAAACTGAAAATCCCCAGCGACTGATGCGTGCACTTGAAGTGATGCAGGCTACAAAAAGATCGGTACTGCGTTTCAGAAAAGGTGCAAAGGTAAAACGTAATTTTACCATTATAAAAATTGCGCTGGAATTGCCGAGGGAATTGTTGTACCAGCGGATCAATGCAAGGGTGGATCAAATGGTAAAAATGGGATTGACAGAAGAAGTGAAAGTACTGCTTCCATTCAAAGATTTAAATGCCTTGCAAACGGTTGGTTACCGTGAGATCATCGACCAATTGGAAGGAAAACACAGCCTGGAAACTGCAATAGATCTTATAAAGAAAAATACCAGGCATTATGCAAAAAGGCAACTTACCTGGTTTCGTAAAGATCCTGGATTTATTTGGCTGCCACCTGACAATCAGATCGTTTTTGATACAGTCAATCAACTGATGGATCAATATTCATAAGCAATTAAAACTTAAATCCTACAGTTGCCAGGATATTCCCTGTTGTCTGCCTGATGCTGGCAATGGAATTTGGTGATTGCTGCAGCCTGTAGGCAAAGTTCACATCTCTTGTCATGGCATGAACATAAGTAAGGTCAATAAAAAATCCCTGGTTGCGGTATCCAAGTCCGCCACTTAAATTCAGCCTGCTTCCTTTTTCTCCTTCAATGTTTTTGTATGGGTTGGAATAATAAGCTGCGCCCAACCTGGCCATAATGGTTGTAAATTTTATTTCACCACCCACCCGATAATTAAAAGCACCACGAAAGGCATTGTCAATGGCAGTGTTCAACGACTTAAGATAATTTTTAGTAAAAGCATCATCGCTGTTTTCTTCAGAAGTATAATAGGAAGAAGCTTTATGATTTACATATTCAACATCGGCTGTAATAAATCCTCTTTGCCTGGTAACATCTTCTGTTTCCCTGATCACAAAAGAAATGCTTCCGATCACCTTGTATGGATTGTGGAAATAATATTTGAATTCGTGATCGGCACCTGTGATATCAGTGGTGCTGATAAATTGTTCTCCCTTGTAGCCTTCCGTATTGGTTGTAACGGTGATATCATTCATATCGGTAAGGCTATAAAATGTTGGTGAATGCAGGGCGAGACCAAGTCTCCAGTATTCCTGTGGCTTATAGATCAAGCCAGCTTTAAGGTTGATTCCAACACCTTTTGTACTCATGGTTTCGTTCACTCTTGCAAAATCAAATTTATTGTTAGGATCAGAGGTAGGATCTGCTTCAATAAATTCAACATCTTTTTCATAATAAACTAAGGGAACTCCTAAGCTGCCGCCAATCATGAGTTTATTATTTATTTGCGCTGCACCACCAAATGCAATTTCTGTAATGCCGCCTTTTGTATGTACCGTATTTTGTTGTAATAAACCATTAGCAATTAGTGGAACAGAGCGGCTTTGAAACTGGAAATTACCCTGGCTGCCACCGCCCACCGTGTCGATCCAGAAAGTGTTGAAACCTAAACTGGCACCAAAAGGAAATTCAGATGCCACTACATTACCATTGCCGGTGTTTCCAATTTCTTCAAGGTATTTTTGTGAGTAAGAAGAAGAAAAATTTTGACCACTGTAAGTATAACGGCTGTTGAAATCTGCTGTCCTGTTTAATGCAATACTGAAAGCTGAATTTTTGCCATTCCTGCCGTTTCCGCCCACCACAAACCCCGTGGCGCCCCAGGTAAAACGGTTGTGCTGATCGCGTTCCTGTCTTCCTAAATAAGTGGATTTGGCATTTCCAGACTGGAAAGCAGGGCTTAAAATAAAATCACCGGTACGGTAAAATGCAAGACCTGCGGGATTGACGAACAAGGCTGTAATGTCGCCACCCAGTGATCCCATAGCGCCACCCACGGCCTGTATCCTTGCCGAACCACCGGGAACATTCCATGAAAACTTTAAAGCATCAACAGGTTCCTGTGCACGCGTGCTCACAAGGAAAAAAGACCCTGAAAGCAGTAGAAAAATTTTTCTCATAAAATAAGTTTCTCTGATAAAGTTTAGGCAATATGATGCAGGGTTACCTCCAGGTAACAAAATTTAAAACAAAAAGGCGCACTAGAATTTTCTTACAGGAGCTTTGCTTCCGCCTGATGAACCAGTACCGGAACTTCCTGAAGAACTGTTACCTGAACCTGAATTTTTAGGAGATCCCGCATTTGATGATCCTGAGGAGGAAGACGAAGACGCATTCCCTGATCCTCCAAAGATATCTCTCAATATGCCTCCTGAACCGGAACTTGAACGGGCTTTGTTTCCGGAAGGCGATGTTACCCTTATTCCTTTTGGATTGGTAGTGGAAGTGGCTCCCGGGTTATTAAAAACATTCATATTGAAAGTCCTTGGTCCTTTATAGGTCGGTGATTTCTGATTAATGATCACTACATTGTTATAGTAAGGATTATACAAATGGTTCCAGTAAAGATGGCTGTTCCATGGATTGTTATAAAAGTATGGATTGCCATAGTACACAGGCCTGTAAGAGTAATAGAAATAATCATCTTCCAGGGTTGACCAGCGACGGTTTCTTACTCTCATGCGCAGGTACCTGTCATCACGGTAATCAGCTTCATCATAACGATTGCTTTCTTCCTGCTTTTCAATTCTGACATACGCTTCCTGTGGACGTTCAGGTGAAAAATAAACATCGTCAGGTGTTTGTCCGGATTTATATGCAGTAGTGCAACTAGTGAAAAGAATGAGGAGGGATAAAAATGGTATATAAGATTTCATGGCAGATGATTTAAAGGTTAATGTTACTTTTGCCACCGCAGTAAAATTCCACATTTTGCTGTTAAACAAAATATAATTATAACTGTGTTGAACTAAAGGTCCGAAAAAAACTTTTTCCAGTGGGTTTTCATTTCCGACATTCAACCGCAACCACAAGATTATGAGTAAGGAAATTACTTCCAGGGCTGCAGATTATGCTCAATGGTACAATGATCTGGTAATAAAGGGAGGATTGGCAGATTATTCTGCTGTCAGGGGATGTATGGTCATAAAACCCTATGGATTTGCGCTTTGGGAAAATATGAGAGATGCCCTTGATAAAATGTTCAAGGATACAGGCCATGTAAATGCTTATTTTCCTCTTTTCATCCCTAAAAGTTTTTTAAGTAAGGAAGCGGCGCATATTGAAGGTTTTGCAAAAGAATGTGCAGTGGTTACCCATTACCGGCTGAAGAACGACCCCGATGGCGGTGGTTTGATTGTGGACCCGGAGGCAAAACTGGAAGAAGAACTGATCGTTCGCCCAACAAGTGAAACCATCATCTGGAATACGTATAAAGACTGGATCCAGTCATACCGCGATCTTCCATTATTAGTAAATCAGTGGGCCAATGTGGTACGATGGGAAATGCGCACAAGACTTTTTCTTAGAACAGCGGAATTTCTCTGGCAGGAAGGACATACTGCACATGCCACCTCGGAAGAGGCTGTGGCAGAAACCCGGCAAATGCTGGATGTTTATGCAACATTTGCTGAAGAATTTATGGCCATGCCAGTTATTAAAGGCGTGAAAACCATAAGTGAAAGATTTGCCGGTGCTGAAGACACCTATTGCATTGAAGCACTGATGCAGGACGGCAAGGCATTGCAGGCAGGCACTTCGCATTTTCTCGGACAGAATTTTGCCAAAGCTTTTGAAGTAAAATTCCTAACCAAAGAAAATAAGCAGGAATATGTTTGGGCTACCAGTTGGGGCGTAAGTACCAGGTTGATCGGAGCACTCGTCATGGCTCATAGCGATGACCAGGGGCTGGTGATGCCACCAAGGATCGCCCCTCAACAGGTGGTGATCGTACCGATTTTTAAAGGGGATGAACAAAAGCAGATAATAGGCGAAAAGGCTGCGCAGATCATGAAAGAACTGACAGCTATGGGCATTCGTGTAAAATATGATGATAATGAAAATGCAAGACCAGGATGGAAATTTGCGGAGTATGAAATGAAGGGTATTCCTGTGAGGATCGCTCTTGGTGCCAGGGATCTTGAAAATAACGTGGTAGAGATCGCAAGAAGAGATACAAAGGAAAAACAAACCGTATCGCTTGATGGTTTGCCAGAAGTGATCCGCCAGTTGCTTGACGAAATTCAATTGAACTTATATAACAAAGCCAAAACCTACCGGGATGCACACATTACCATGGTAGATGATTGGGATCGTTTTGTTGAACTGCTGGATGAAAAAGGTGGTTTCCTGTCTGCACATTGGGATGGGACCGCGGAAACAGAAGAAACGATCAAGGAAAAAACAAAAGCGACCATTCGTTGCATTCCTCTGGACAACAAAAAGGAAGCTGGGAAATGTATTTTAACGGGGCAGCCTTCTGAACAAAGAGTGCTATTTGCAAGGGCCTATTGATGCCTGGGAAAAAGGATTTTTAAAAAGAACTTTCATCAACAACTGCAGAATGGTATTTTTATACCAAACCAAAATTTATGCAGGACAACCAGGCCTTATTTTCCCTTAATATCGATCCCGAGACAAAAACCCATTTATCAGACACGGCCAAATGGGCGAAATTTCTTTCAATTACAGGCATCATCCTCCTGGCACTGGCGGGTGTAGCCAGTATCTTGGGTATCGGCTTCAGCAACCAGATGACGACAACTTCATCGGACTTTGATGTATCAGGTGTGATGGGCCAGATGCGCATCGTAATGATCGTAGTAACACTGATCATAATCACCATCATGTTTTTTCCCTTGCTGTTTCTTTTACGTTTTGCCAACCAGATGAAAACTTCACTGGCCGCAAATGATCAGCAATCACTGATTGAATCATTTCTGAACCTGAAACGGTATTTCCGTTTCCTGGGAATTCTTGTGATCATTATTGTAGCGATGTACCTGCTGCTTTTTGTGGTCCTGATTGCAGGATATTCCATGGCTTAATTGGAAGAAAGATAATTGTAGTCTTTCAGCAAAACTTCAAGAAAGTCGAATGGAGATAAAGTGGTGTCGATCTTAAGATGCCGCTTTATCTTTTCGCTGGCCATGTCTGCAAGATCATAATCATGTCTTTTTCTTGCCGTATCCAGGATGCCTTTAAGTGAGTTAATGTCCCTGTCGCTCAGTTGCATGACCTGGGGAAATGAAGGTTTATAATTTTTCTCAATTTCAAGAAATACGGTTTCATTAATAGAGGAACTGCGTGTGGCATCGATCACCAGGGTGTGTGCTAGCAGATCGCCGAGCCTTTGCTGTTTTTTACTGTTTACAAGAATTACATCTGCCGTTAACAGACCAAAAGGGATGGCCACCTGCCAGAAAAAATTGGAATCTCCGCTGGCCGCGGCCGAGGGGGCAAACAGGATGATGACCAAAACCATATAATCAGAAGTCCGGATCAGCCAGCGGATTACAAACTGGCCGTTACCCGGCTGGCCCCCGTTTTCATTCACCACACGGATCCCGAAAATTTTTTTCCCTATACTTTGTCCGTTAAGTGTTATTTCACATATAAGGTGGTAAACAAAAAAAGGCAGAATGGCGATCATAAACAGCGCATGATAGGTTTGGTCTGCTACGGATTCCCCAATCGAATTTATAAAGCGTATAGCCATCACCATATAGATGATCAATAAAAAACTGTCGATCATCCAGGCGAAAAGGCGCTTGTAAAAGGGTGCAGCCTCAAATTCAAGATCAATATTGAAATTGGTATTGACGTGGATAATTGACATGTCCCGGAGATTTTTTATTTAAACAGGATTGGTAAAAATAGTATTTTACAACCTTTAATTTGTTTTTTGAGGGAAGGATTATTCATAAAAAAAAATAAGGACCGCTGGGAAAAGATCCAGCATGAAACCAGTAAAGACGCTGACGAAACTGCACGTGATTTTGTGCAGCTCGTTGATGATCTTGGCTATGCAAAAACCTTTTACCCGGGCAGCAGGGTCACCAGGTATATCAACAGTCTCGCCGCTTCCATCTACCTGAAAATTTATTCCAACCGAAAAGAAGAATCCAATCGATTTATTGATTTCTGGAAGTACGATGTGCCCTTAACGATCAGGAAGCATTATCGTCTGGTACTTGTGGCACTTGTCATCTTTTTTGTATTTTTTGCTGTAGGTTTTTTTTCCGCTTCAAAAGATCCCGGTTTTGTCAGCCAGGTATTATCACCACACTATGTGGCGATGACGGAAAAAAATATTGAGGAAGGCAATCCTTTTGGTGTGTACCAGGATCCAAACCCGGTGGTCATGTTTATTCGCATCATGATCAACAACATTATTGTTTCATTCAATTATTTTTTCCGTGGCATTCTATTAGGTATTCCAAGTCTGGTTGCATTGGGAAAAGAATCCATTCGCCTGGGCGCATTCGAATATATGTTTTATGTAAAAGGACTCGGATTGCAGGCAGTAGCCACTGTTCTGATTCACGGGTTGCTTGAACTTTCAGCCATCATAATTTCCTGTGGGGCAGGCGTGGTAATGGGAACTGGATTTCTTTTCCCGGGAACAAAGAAAAGAATGCAGGCTTTTCGTGAAGGCACTAAAGATGGTGTGAAAATGGTGATCGGTTTGGTGCCGGTGTTTATGATCGCGGCATTTTATGAGGGATTTATTACCAGGTTTTATAAAATGCCTTTAGCGCTAAACCTTTTTATCCTCTTCACTTCTGCCATTTTCATAATCTGGTATTTTATTCTTTACCCCATTCAGTTACATAAAAAATTGAAGCAGGAAGGAGGGCAGTTCCATGCACAGAAGTAGAAGCATTCGCTCAAAAATTTTTTTAATGATTTTGTGCACCTTTCTGAATCATTCCGTAATGACGCAGGAGGTGGATGACCAGGACGAGTTTGCAACGATACCCTACCAGCCTGTAAAAAAAATTCAATTCGACAGCATTTTGCTTCTTCCCAGGGAAGTGGAACCAAAAAAAATCCACGATACGGTAATTAAGCAAATGCTTGAGGATGATGAATACTGGTATGTGAATACGGTGCCGAAAAGAAAGAAGGTCAACCAGGAGAACATCAATCAAGAGCCGGAAATTTTTGATTCATCATGGTTCAAAAATCTTGTGTGGATCATTTTTATAGCGGTTTTTACAGGAGTCCTTTTTTGGTTTCTTTTGTCAAGTAATATTTTCCTGTTTTCAAAAAGTAAGGCAATTGTTGTTGAAGAGAGTGAAGAAATTTCTGAAGAGGATCTTTTCAGTATGAACTTCGAAAAACAGATCGCGCGCGCAGAATCTTTAAAGGATTTTCGCCTGGCCACACGTTTGTGGTATTTGTTTACGCTTCGGGCACTTGCAGAGAAAAATCTGATCCGCTACCAGCAGGAAAAAACAAATACCGACTACCTTGACCAGTTGTACAAATCTTTACATTACAAATCGTTTTTTAGTCTTACAAGAAATTTTGAATATACCTGGTACGGCAACTTCGATTTGAATGAACATCAGTATGCAAATCTTCAGAAAGCATTTGCTTCCTTTAAAAACGGTTTACATTCATGAAGCGTTTCTGGCCATACCTGGTAATTGTTGCTGCCGTTTTATTATTGGGAACACTGCTTGTTTCCAGTAGTAAAAAGCGTCCAAGGGAAATGGATGAAAGGATCACATTGAAAAAGGCAGACAAAATCCCTTATGGAACGGCTGCCGCCAAAGACCTGCTGACTTCTGTATTTCCCGGCAAACCTGTTTACTACAATAAAAAAGAACCTGAGTTATGGGATTCAATCAACAGGTGGGGCACGAACCAGGCCGTATTTATCATTGCTGATTATTTGAATGCCTACGACGATGAACTGGAAAGAATTTTTGACTTTGCCCAGGGAGGAAATTATGTTTTCATCATCGCAAAAAATTTCAGCGGCGCAGCCTTGAAGGAATTTGGATTTCAAATCTATTACAACCCATTTGAGGAATTTGGCAATGATCCCGGCGACAGCCTGGGTGTTCGGCTCGAGCCTTCCTATTTTAAACAATCCGGTTTATTTCTTTATCCTGGTAAAAAATATGAAAGTTATTTTACTGCGCTGGATACTTCAAAGTCAATTGTGCTGGGCCGGAACCAGCAGGGTTGGCCAAATTTTATTCAGATGAATGCGGGTACAGGTAGGGTATTTATTCACACTGCACCACTGGCATTCAGTAACTACTTCCTGCTTCATAAAGACAATCACCAGTATTTTGAACAGGTTTTAGGACTTATTCCTTCTACCGTGGATCAGATCCTGTGGAATGAATATTATCTTGTAAAGCCTAAAGGCGGAAACCAGGACGAACCCGGATGGCTTCATGTATTAATGCAATATCCTCCTTTTAAATGGGGATTGCTTACAGGATTGTTTGCTCTTTGTTTGTTTGTATTGCTGAATATGCGCAGAAAGCAACGCATGATCCCGGAAATGCCAAAGCCAAAAAACGATTCGCTGGATTTTATTAAAACCATGGGCCGTTTGTACTATCACCAGAAAGACCACCGCAACCTGGCAGTTAAAATGGGATCGTACTTTCTTGATCATGTACGATCCCGGTACAAACTGGGAACGGTTACCCTTGATGAAACTTTCATCAATACCCTTCATTATAAAAGTGGATATCCACTTAATGAATTAAAACCACTGGTTTCATTTATACAATTTTTAAAGGATGGTCCGGCCATCTCTGAAAGGCAGCTGGCATCATTTCACAAACAACTTGAACTGTTTTATCAAAAAACTTAAGATGGAAGAACAGATATTTCAACCAAGAACAGATCTAACTCAATTGAGCCAGGCAGTGGAAGACCTGCGCAGGCAGATTAAAAAAATCATTGTTGGCCAGGATGAAATGGTCAGGCTGATTGTAACAGCTTTACTGGCCGACGGACATGTATTGATCGAAGGCGTACCAGGCGTGGCAAAAACCCTCACAGCCAAACTTGTTGCAAAATCGCTCGCCGTGCAATTTTCCCGGATACAATTTACACCTGACTTAATGCCTTCCGATGTTTTAGGAACTCCGGTTTTTAATCCTAAAGAGGGAAGTTTTGATTTTAAAAAAGGTCCATTATTCAGCAACATTGTTTTGATCGATGAGATCAACCGCGCCCCTGCAAAAACTCAGGCAGCCTTGTTTGAAGTAATGGAGGAAAAGCAGATCACCGTTGATGGAAAAACTTACATGATGCAGGCGCCTTTTATGGTGTTGGCCACACAAAATCCGATTGAGCAGGAAGGAACCTATCGTTTGCCTGAAGCGCAGCTCGACAGGTTTCTTTTCAAGATCGTGGTGCCTTACCCCGGGGAACAGGAAGAATTTGAAATACTGAACCAGTTTCATAACCTGGGAAATGAAAACCCGCTGGCTTCAATTGAAGCAGTTTTGCAGGCCGCCCAGATAGCAGCCATACGCCAGCAGGTGAAGATGATCGTGTTTGATGAAAAGCTGTTGCAGTTCATAGCCAAACTGGTTCATAATACAAGAAATCACAAATCCATTTACCTCGGAGCTTCGCCACGGGCTTCACTGGCCATTATGAATGCTTCAAAAGCGATGGCTGCCATTAAAGGCCGCGACTTTGTGACACCTGAAGATATTATTGATGTAGTTCCTTCCATACTCAGGCACCGTATCATTCTTGCGCCTGATAAAGAAATGGAGGGTGTTACGGAAGATGCAGTGATCCGGCAGATTATTCAATCAATGGACATTCCGCGCTGATGGTTCAGAATATTTTTCATACCTGGGACAATTCCGGATTTTATCTCCGCAGGAAAGTGTACTATATACTTTTCGCGGCAGCCGTGATTTTTGTAACCAGTTATTTTTTTCCTGTTTTGTTTAATGCCGCGATCCTGTTGATCATCTGTCTTTTTATTGCGGTTCTTTTAGATGCATTTTTGCTTTACCGAGTAAGAAAGGGAATTGAAGCGAATAGATCCCTGCAGGACCGCCTCAGTATCGGAGATCTGAATAAGGTGGTGCTTGAAATAAAAAATCATTATGATCATAAAATTCATTTTATCGTAATTGATGAATTGCCCTATCAGTTCCAGGATACCAAATGGAGGAGAAAAGGAGAAGTGCAGTCTGGCGAAATGGTTTCAATCCCCTACACTTTAACACCAAATGAACGCGGTGAATTTCATTTTGGTAAGATCAATGTGTTGATTGATGGTCCTTTGTCGGTTGTGCAACGCCGTTATGTTTTTCATAGAGAGCGAACAGTAAAAGTGTACCCTTCCTACCTGCAGATGCGTCGCTTCCAGCTCCTGGCCGTTGCCAGTCACCTGCAACCCTCTGGTGTCAAGCGTATGCGCAAATTGGGACATAGCATGGAATTTGAACAGATCAAAGAATATGTCCGGGGCGACGATTTCCGTACCATTAACTGGAAGGCAACCGCTAGGCGGGGAGATCTGATGGTAAATAATTTCACAGATGAAAGAAGCCAGCAGATCTACTGTATCATCAACAAAGGCAGGGTGATGAAAATGCCTTTTGAAGGAATGACGCTGCTTGATTATGCAATCAATGCTTCCCTGGTTATTTCCAATGTGGCACTGCAGAAACAGGATAAAGCAGGACTGATCACTTTCGCCCAGCAACTGGATGCGTTTCTTCCGGCCGACAAAAAACCTACACAGATCAATCTTCTACTGGATACTTTATACAAACAGCAGACAAATTTCCAGGACCCTGATTTTGAAAAGCTTTTTTCAGTTGTAAGAAACAGGATCACCCACAGAAGCCTGCTGGTATTATTCACCAACTTCGAATCTTACGAAAGTCTGGAAAGAGAATTGCCTACACTCAAGCGGCTTGCTCATTACCACTTGCTGATGGTGGTATTTTTTGAAAACACAGAATTGAAAGAGTTGATCGAAAAACCTGCTGCTGCCCTTGAAGATATTTATATCAAAACCATTGCGGAAAAATACCGGCATGAAAAAAGACTGATAGCAAAAGAATTGCAGGCGCACGGGATCGTTGCCGTGTTGAGCACCCCTCAAAATCTTACCATCAATGCGCTGAATAAATACCTTGAACTTAAAAACAGGCAAAGCATTTAGCGCAGCCATACAATTGTTTGTATTATGACAATTGCTTATTGCGTGATCAACTACATTTGCCCGAATGGAAAATATACAAAATTCCTATGCAGAGGGTAAGGTGCTTCTGATCAATAAACCACTGCGGTGGACCTCTTTTGATGCGGTGCGCAAGATCAGGAATCTGCTGCGGATTAAAAAAGTAGGTCATGCAGGAACGCTGGATCCGCTGGCCACCGGGTTGCTGATTATATGCACCGGGAAATTCACCAAAAAGATCAACGAATACATGGCTCAGGAAAAGGAATATACGGGCACCATCACCCTGGGTGCCATTACACCAACCTATGACCTGGAAAGCGAACCACAGGATTTTAAACCTTACAACCAAATAACAACCGGAGGCCTGGAAGATGTATTAAAATTGTTCAGAGGTCCCATTTTGCAAACGCCGCCCATTCATTCTGCAATTAAAAAAGACGGTGTCCGGTCTTATGAGCTGGCAAGACGTGGCGTTGATGTACAATTGGAGCCAAGACCAGTAACCATTCATTTATTTGAAATCACCAGGAATGAATTGCCTGAAGTTGATTTTAAAGTGGTATGTTCAACAGGAACGTATATAAGAAGCCTTGCCAACGATGTAGGAGCAGAACTGGGTTGTGGCGGATACCTGAGCAGGTTATGCAGAACAAGGATCGGACCTTTTACAATTGAACAGGCGCAGGACATGGAGGCATTTGAACAAATGATCCGGGATCAGAATGGGTAATCAATGCCGAGCTGAAATTGTCCATTGGTGATTTTCCAGTTGGGAAACCATTTATTTTGAAGATGCGCTTCTGCCAGGTCAGGTGAAGGGTCTTTTACTTTATAGGCATATTCAAACCGCACTTTTAAAAATCCAAAATCCACCCTCAAACCGGTTCCGGTGCCAATGGCAATATCTTTCCACAGCTTGTTGAAACGGAATTCTCCATTGGGAAAATCCGGATTTTTTCTCAGGAACCAAACATTTCCAATATCGGTGTATAAAGCACCATTCAGGATGATGCCATTCAGGTTTACAATAAAGAACCGGTACTCCGCATTCATTTCAAACCTAACGTCGCCAAATCGATCTGGTGCCTTATCATTATTAAATGAACGAATCGCCGAACCAGGACCCAGACGCCTGATACTCCATGCACGCATGCTGTTGGGTCCACCACCAAAATATTGCCTGAAGAAGGGGAGGTAAAGGTTGTTTCTATGATTATTTGATGGAAGCTCCCATCCGATTCCCAATAAAGTACGCCATGCAAAAGCTGATCTCCTGATGGTGTGGGTTTGCCTGAACTCACCATCGAATTTAATAAAACGCCAGAGATTGGAATCCAGAAAGGGGGATCGGATAAAATTGCTTGGACCAACTCCTGAAATTTCCAGTCCAAGGGATTTTACATTCGTCACATTTTTTCTGCCACCACCCCAGTTCATATTAAAAATGGAAGAAAGTACCAGTCCCGTATTAAAGATTCTTTCGTAAGAACGGTTCTCAAGAATGAGCGCACGGATCCCTGCCCGCGGTTCAAAAGCATTGTATTCGATGTTTGGAAACCTCCAGGAAAATAATTTCCCTGACCTGTTAAATTCATAACCCCATGAAGTATTTACCGAAGGTGATATTTTATACAATGAAGTTCTGTCGACATAAGAAATATTCATGTTAAGAATGGTCCTTACATTTTCCTTCATGATTTTCTTTAGGAGATTACGCGGTATTCTTCTTGGATATTGAATCGTATGACTCAGTGTTAATTGCTGTGTTTCAACAGGATTGGATTCCCTGCCCGCATTGAATTCAATACCATACCTCAAATTTGTAATGGCCATGTTGGCCGCGCGTGCAAAATTGCGGTTTTGCAATGTGAGGTTGGCACCTAAACCCAGTAAGGAACCACCGGTGACCAATTGGTTTTGATTTCTGCTTCCTTCAACATTGGCACCAAAATAATATTTGGATGCCGGGGTAAGTTTAATGTCAAAATCTACTGTATCCGTTCCAATGCGCGGGTAAGGCGTAATGGTAACAAGTCGCCATGCAGGTAGTGCATTAAACCTGTTTTGTGTTCGTAAATAATTGCTTTGCCGGTACAGCTCACCAGGATGGAGATGTAAAAAATCAACAATCTTGGCCGATTTAAATAATTGCCTGTAAGAATGGAATTGAAAATGATTCACCGTATCCACCAGCGGATAATACAAAGCTGTATCTGCATTGAGGTCGGGGAAAACCCGCACGTTTCCAATAAAATACCTGATCAGGTGTGAAGAATCTGCATTGGATCTTAACCTGATCTCTACATCTGCTCTTGGATTGGCCCTTCTTTGACGCAGTCTTTCCAGTTGTCTTGCCTGTTCAATTGGATCAAGTGTAGGCCTTAAAAGATCAATGCCAACCGTATCCCACAACACCAGCAATTCTTCACTCGAAAATCTTAAAAATCCATTGTTGCGGTAAACATCAGATAACCGGTTGATCTCCTGCGCAAGTACAGGAATAGAAAATGGATCTCCTTTTTTGATCAGCGCCCCGTTCATTGCATTTGCGGTCAGTTTTTGAAGGGTATCTCTGGCAGGACTGCTGATGATGTTGTCGGCCGAATCGGCCCTGAGGTTGTAATTGATAGAATCCAGGCGGAAAAGACTGACCGAAACCACATTGAAATCAATCGAAGTTCTTTGCTGGTCACCAACGGTATCTATATCTGAAACATAATTGAGTGAATCACGGTAGTAACCCAGGGAATTCAGCATTCCACGAATAAAGACCAGAGATTTGTCGGCATTGGTACTATCGTATACCGGCGGATTTTTAAGCTGTCGTATCAATAAAAATTTGTTCGCCCATCTTGCTTTAACACTGTCATGGATCTGGGTGTACAGTTGTACTTCCAGTTGCTTTCTTTCGGTTTTACTGAAATTTCCTTCCAGATTCACCACAGATTCATAAACAAATGGCTTATTTCGCGGATGATCTTTAATGCTTCTGCAGGATGAGAAAAATAAAATGAGTAGGGCGGCAGGAAGTAAAATGGATGGTATGGTGGTTTTTGCCGCTTTAATAAACATGAATTGAACGCGTCTATGCCTAGTAAAAAAGAAGTCAAAGATATTCAAACTTTATCCCTAAAAAAACACAGGGATGAAACTAAACTTTTTATAGCCGAAGGACCCAAGATCGTTGAAGAATTGCTTGTTTCCTTTCCCCGGCAGGTGGTTTCTGTTTATGCCCTCCAGGAATGGATTCATAAAAATCAGAAGCTGCCACCTTTTTTTAAAGTAGAAACCATTTCAGCGATCGAACTTGAAAAGATCTCCCTCCTGTCTGCACCCAATCAGGTGGTTGCAATTATTAAACAGTTTGCATTTACACTTCCTGATGTACAACGCCCTGTCCTTTATCTCGATACCATTCAGGATCCTGGAAATTTTGGTACCATCATTCGCATTGCCGACTGGTTTGGCATCCAGGATATTATTTGTTCTGATGGTTGTGCTGATCTGTACAATCCAAAAGTGGTACAGTCTTCAATGGGAAGCATGGGAAGAGTGCAGGTATATGTTGATGTCGATGGTTCATGGATCAGGAATCAAAAACTACCAGTTTTCGCAGCAAGTTTACAAGGGAAGCCACTCCACCAATTCAATAAAATTCAAAAGGGAATTATTTTAATTGGCAATGAATCCAAAGGTTTGCGCAAGGAGCTTTTGAACCTTGCTTCGGAAAAGATCCGCATACCCGGAAAAGGTGCAGCAGAATCGCTGAATGCAGCAGTGGCAACCGGCATTATTTTATCGCACCTGATCGATTAACGAAAATGAATGGCTTTTATGGGTTGAACACTGCGCACGATCAGTGAAGGGATCAGCAATACCAAAAGCGATACGATCAGCGTTCCTCCGCAAACCGCCACTACCTGCCACCATAAAATTTTTACGGCAGCGCGATCCATATAATATTCTGCTTCCGGCAGCCGCACAAAACCAGTGGCCTGCTGCAGCCATAAGAGTCCAAGTGCAAAAGCGGTTCCCAATACAATCCCGATTACCGTAACAATCAGGGAATGGTGGAGGAATATTTTCTGAACGGTCCAGTTGCTGGCACCAAGCGCTTTTAATACACCAATCATTCTGATGCGCTCCAGGACAAGAATGATCAGGCAGGTGATCAGGTTAATGATGGCGATGGTGATCATGATGGAGATCAATACAGCGCTATTGGTACTGATCACTTCCAGCCAGTCAAATATGTATGGATAGATCTCTTTAATGGTTTTGGTTTCCCAGAGTTGCGGAAATTCATCTGCATCAAAAATGGAATAACTTACAGCATCCATTTTATTGTAATCTTTTAGAAAGATCTCGTAACCACCAATATCATTTTCTTCCCAGCCATTTAATCGACGGATCAGTTTCAGGTCGCCGAGAGCAAAGGTTTTGTCGTATTCTTCAATACTGGTTTTATAAATGCCTACAACAGTGAGCCGGTCGGGACGTAAACTTCCATCAGGTCTTACAAAATAGATCAGGATCCTGTCTTCCAGTTTCAGGTTCAGAAGGTTTGCGGTTGTGGTGGACACTACGATCTCCCTGCTATAAGAACTGTCGTTGAATTGTACCCAGCGCCCACTTTGTAAAAAAGAGGCGAGGTGTTTATGATCGTAGGTGCTGTCAAAACCTTTAAGTAAAACCCCTTCCATATCATCCGAGGTTTTCAGGATCGCATATTTAGTGGCAAAAGGGTGAATCGATGATACATCTTCCATCTTTCGAACCTTTTCTACCAGCTGCTGGTTGGCCTGTATGGGCTCTTCTTCTGCTATGGTCGCTTTCATGGGCTGACGGTAGCCGATGCGCACATGACCCCAGAAACTGAATACTTTTTCACTTACCGTATCCTGGAACCCATTTACAAAGGAAAGCGTGATGATCATTACCGCCACACTAATCACGGTTGCAGCTATTGATAACCTGATGATGAACCTTGAAAAGGATTTTTGCTGGTTAAATGCAATTCTTCGAGCGATAAAACTGGATAGGTTCACAATAAAAAGTTATGGTGCCGGCGTTAAATCAAACTTTTCCGGGATTTATTTCGTCTGCCAAGGGAACTGAAGGAAACACCCCTCGATTTTCTTTCAGTCCGCCAAAAATAAAGCCTCGTAATTAAATAGCTTATTTTTAAAATAATGAAACTTCCAGTACTCAGCCTTGTTTTGTTCCTGCTGCTTGGATGTAAAGCTCCTACTGTAGCCCAGAAAATAAATCATTCCGGTGTTGATATCAGGACGGTAAAGTTGTTCCGATCGGGAGATCAGACCTCTTTTCCTTCCATCAGCCTCAATAGCAATGAAAGTCTGCAACTGATCTTCGACGATCTGGATACCAGGATCAAAAATTATTATTTTACTTACCAGTTGTATAATGCCGACTGGACGCCCAGTATCCTTTCACCTTTTGAATATATCCGCGGTTTTCAGAATACCCGCATCACCACTTACCGCAATTCAGCACAGGCACAGGTGCAATATGTGCATTACCAGGCCACCATACCTGACAGGAGTTCTACACCCACCAAAGCAGGCAATTATTTACTAAAAGTTTTTCTTGATAACGATACTTCCAAACTTGTTTTCACGCGGAGGTTTGTTGTGGTAAACAACCTGTCCAGTATTTCCGTTCAGGTGCAACAGCCGTTTAATGCCCGGTTTTTCAGAAGTTTTCAGAAACTGAATATAGGCGTACAAACCGATAAAAGAGTACAGGTGTTGAGTCCGGGTGATCTTAAAGTTGTCATCCTGCAAAACAATAACTGGGAAACTGCATTGTTTATTGACCGACCCACCATCTTCCGGGGCAATTATTTTGAATACAATGATGAAGGATTGACAGCGATGCCTGCTGGCAGGGAATTTCGCTGGATCGATCTGCGCAGCCTCAGACTCATCAGCGACAGGATGCAGCACCTCGACACCAGGTCTGATACCGTGCAGGTGCAGGTGAAACCCGACCCTCCCAGGAACAGCCAGGCCTATATTTATTACCGCGATCTGAATGGAAGTTATACCGTGGAAAACATGGAAAACCAAAATCCTTTCTGGCAAAGCGATTATGCACTCACACATTTCAGTTATTTCCCTCCGGGGAACCAGCCAATGGAAGGAAGTGATGTGTATATTTTTGGAGAATTCACCAACTGGGCTTCAGATACGACTTCGAAAATGCAATTCAATAATGAAAGAGGCGCTTATGAAAAAACCATGCTGCTAAAACAGGGTTATTATAATTATGCCTACGTAACAAAACCCGTTAATGGCCGCGGTGGTATTGATTTTAGCCAGACAGAAGGCGATTTCTGGATTACAGAAAACAGTTACACCGTGCTGGTTTATATGCGCCCCTTCGGAAGCCGTGCCGATGAACTAATCGGCATGACCACCACCAATACGGTATTTCAGAATGTGCGATGAGAATGATGCGCAGGGATTTTTGCTTTTTTGAAAATATTGAAACCCTTATCTTCGCACCGGCAGGTCTTATACGGCCAGCTCCTGCTGAACTCCCCCAGGACCGGAAGGTAGCAAGGGTAGGCGGTTGTAGCGGTGCGATGTAAGTAGCCTGCCATTTTTTATTCCCCTTCTCTCCACAAAATGCATTTTCTTCTCCTGCTTTTATATCTTGCAGGCTCTTAAGAAACTATTTAATTATTAAAACTTTCCTCATTCTTTTGGGTGAAGAACATCAGTTATTATGAAATTTTTTATTGATACAGCCAATTTAGCGCAGATCAAAGAAGCAAATGAACTTGGGATTCTTGATGGGGTTACTACTAATCCATCTCTAATGGCAAAAGAAGGCATTCGTGGACAGGAAGCCATTAACCAGCACTATAAAACAATTTGTGAGCTTGTTGATGGAGACATCAGTGCCGAAGTGCTGGGTACCAGTTTTGAAGAAATAGTGGAAGAAGGAAAAAAGCTGGCAGCCATTCACCCGAATATCGTGGTGAAAGTGCCTATGATCAGGGATGGGGTAAAAGCAATTAAATATTTCACGGATAACGGCATCCGCACCAATTGCACACTGATATTTTCCGCTGGACAGGCCATCCTGGCTGCAAAAGCAGGTGCATCCTATGTGTCTCCTTTTATCGGAAGAATAGACGACAGTGGCTGGGATGGAATGATGCTGATCGGGCAGATCGCCCAGATCTTTGCATTACAGGGCTATAAAACCGAGATCCTGGCAGCATCCATTCGAAATGCCAACCATATTGTTCGTGCTGCGGAACTGGGCGCCGATGTTTGTACCTGTCCGCTGGAATCTATATTAGGATTGTTAAAACATCCACTGACCGACCTCGGCCTGGCGAAGTTTTTAGAGGACGCCAAAAAGATGTGATCTTCTTTTAGGCTTTTGCATTTCATTCAGCAATTCATCACTGGTTTTAAGGGGCTCATCAAGGCTCCTTTTTCTTATATAGATGGTAATCTCTTTCCAGATGCGGGAATCTGACCTTAAAATAGCTTTGACCTTTACGGTTTCACCGGTATAGCTGCTGTCGATGAACAGGTCATTACCAAGGAAATAACCCGTATTTGCGCTAAAGCGCAGTTGGCTGCTGTCTAGTGGAAACCAGGTGCCATCAGTAGTTTTGCCATCAACATTGATGTAATTAAAAAAACCTTTTTTTAAACTGTCGGTATATAAATGAAAATAGATGCTGTCGGGCTTCTGCGCGGCTGCCGGCAAAATATGAGAGGAAAGAAACAATAAGATCAACAGCTTATACATCCTGCAAATTTCCTGAACAATTGGTTAACAGGGTTGTAATACAGAAGGGTTAACAAGACTTTATCCGGAACAATTTCTTTGGCTGCCTGTTAAGAAACCTTATTTTTGCGTTCAATGAAATTATTCTTACATATCCATTATCATGTTTTTGCCATAAGGTAAGCTGGTGATGTTATGTATTGCTATTGGCTTACCCCGGGGTAAGCCTTTTTTATTTAATATCAATTGTAATGATCAGAATTGCTGTACAGAAATCAGGTAGACTTTACGAAGAAAGCATGCAACTCTTAAGAGATTGCGGCATCATGGTGCGCAATGGGAAGAATCAGCTCAAAGCAGTTTCAGACAACTTTCCACTGGAAGTATATTTTTTGCGGGATGATGACATTCCTCAATATGTTGAAGACAAGGTGGCCCATCTTGGAATTGTAGGCGAAAATGTGTTATATGAAAAGAACAAAGCGGTGAAGATCGTTGAGCCGCTTGGTTTTGGTAAATGCAGGTTAAGCATTGCCATTCCCAAAAATGAATTCTATGATGATGTTCTTTTTTTGCAGGGAAAGAAAATCGCTACAAGCTACCCGGCACTCACAAAAAAATTTTTAAAAGAAAATAATATTGAAGCGGAAATACACGAGATCAGCGGTTCAGTAGAACTGGCGCCGGGCATTGGCCTTGCACATGCTGTTTGTGATCTCGTCAGCAGCGGCTCCACGCTTTTAATGAATGGACTTGAAGAAGTGCAAACCATTATGAACAGTCAGGCAGTATTGATTTCTGCAGCACTTGACCAGGAACAACAAATTTTGCTGGATCAGCTTTTGTTTAGGATCCGTGCAGTAAGGAAGGCAAAGAAAAATAAATATATTTTGCTCAATGCACCTAACCATGCACTCGAAGCCATTAAAAAATTATTGCCTGGAATGAAGAGCCCAACGGTGTTGCCACTTGCCGATGAAGGATGGAGTTCTGTTCATAGTGTTTTGAATGAAGATGAATTCTGGGAAAAGATCGAAGCCTTAAAAAACGCAGGCGCACAGGGGATTCTTGTTGTACCGATTGAAAAAATGATCGTATGATGCAATTCATTGATAAGCCGGAAAAGGAAAACTGGACCAGCATCATGGAAAGACCTTCTCATGATAACAGCCTGGTCATGGAAAGCTGCCGAAACATTTTATCTGAAGTTAAAAATTCGGGTGATGCTGCAATAAGATCATTTACAAAGAAATTTGATGGTATTGAACTGGATCAACTGGAAATTTCACCAACCGATATTGCATCTGCACATGCTGATATCCCCGGATCATTAAAATCTGCGATCACTTCAGCAAAAAATAATATTGAGCGTTTTCATTCAGGTCAGCAAATTGCCGAAGCCATTGTTGAAACCATGCCTGGCGTTCACTGCTGGAGAAAAAATGTGGGCATTGATAAAGTTGGGTTATACATTCCCGGCGGAACAGCACCTTTGTTTTCTACAGTGCTGATGCTGGGTATTCCTGCGCATCTGGCCGGCTGCAAAGAGATCATATTGTGCTCCCCCGCTGGTGCAAATTCAAAAATTCACCCGGCAATTTTGTACGCGGCAGATCTTGTAGGCATCAGCAGGATATTTGCTGCTGGCGGTGCACAGGCCATTGCTGCAATGGCTTATGGAACAGAAACCATTCCCGCTGTGAACAAAATATTTGGACCCGGAAACCAGTATGTCACTGCTGCCAAACAACTGGTGCAAATGGATGGTGTTGCCATCGACATGCCCGCTGGTCCAAGTGAATTACTGGTACTTGCTGAAGAAATTCTTGCAGAGATCACCTATTCAATACAGGTTGATGGCAATATCCTTATTGAACACACCGAGGTGGACGATGAATTACGCGGTCAAAACAT
>MWYV01000020.1 GCA_002050435.1 Chitinophagales bacterium 33-2
GCGGGCAACAAGAAGCAGGTAGGAGGCCCGCCGGCCTGAGGCAAAATAGCTTAATTGAAAGTGATGTTTGATTTTTTTCCTGACATCAAGTGATTGACCATTGACCATTCACTTTCACCATTTCACAAACCGATACTTCATTTTATTCATAACAGAGCACTAGCTCCATTCACTGGCATCTTTTTCTGCGCGTTGTTTGTCCACTTTGCGGACCAGGAAAATACTGATGAAATAAAGTATCAGAAGCGGAACGGCAACGGCCAGCTGGCTGACAATATCCGGACCTGGGGTTATAATGGCAGCCACAATGAAAATGATCACGATGGCATATTTTCTCATTTTCACCAGGTAAGATGCTGTTACAACACCAATTTTAGCGAGGAAGTACATCACCAGCGGCAATTGATAAGCAAGCCCACTTCCCAGTATCATAGGCAGCATCATATCTACATAGCTGTTGATCGTCCACCTGTTTTCAATCATCTCATCGAGTTGGAAATTGAAAAAGAAGTTGATGGCATAAGGTGCCACAATGAAATATCCGAATGAAGCACCCAGGAAGAATAAAAAAGAAACCCAGAAGATCACGCCCCTGGTGCTTTGAACTTCTTTGGTATTTAATGCCGGTTTAATAAATTTCCAGAACTGGTAAAATACATAAGGAAAAGCAATGACCAGCCCGCTAACCAGAATTACAGTAAACCACATACTGAACTGGCCGGTCACCTGCGTACTTTGCATGTTCAACTTGATACCTTCCATACAAAGTGCATCTCCAAGGTTTAGCGATCGCCCAAATTTGCAAATCATTCCATAGGTGGGGAAGCTGTCGTTGGTTGGACCAAGCAACACCTTTTTCATAATAAAACGCTCAAAAATGGCTGCAACGATGGCCCCGACCAAAATGCCGATCACACTTTTGAACAGATGTTTTCGCAAAACATCAAGGTGGTCGATAAATGACATTTCTGCCCGTTCTAAATTTTTATTTTTAAATCCCCATGCCATTAGTGCCGCAAAGATATAGGGAGAAGTGGTAGTTGCCGTAATTTTAAATATAACCTGAAACGGCAGTTATGTTAATCGAAAAAGGCGTGAGCTGACCCTATATATAAACAAAAAAAGCTGCCTTTAAAAGGCAGCTTTTTTAATATTAAATATGAATTATGGTTTTGCTTCCAAAGCCTGGTTGATCAGGAATACAATACCTGATCTGTGTGCCCTGGTTTCTTCATTGGTTGAAAGCGCAGTTCCCATTAGGGTCTTCACTTTTTTAACCGAATGTAAAGCACCTGCTTTCGCTACATCATCATATTGTTTGTTTTTGTCTTCAACAATAGACAATAAGTATTTTACATATTGTGTTTGCAGGTACTGGCGGTAAACATTTACGTTTGTTTTCAGATCCGCAGTAAAAACAGCGGAATTTAAATCACTCATCACATCGGCAACACTGTATTGATTACCATACAGTCGGCTGTTGGTGATCCTTTGCAAAGTTGCAGGGTGCAGTAAATGCGATAAGGCGCCATTTACCTGCTGTGAAATAAAGTTTCCGGTCACCTTAAAATCATCCCCGTTACCTGCCTGGTTAAATCCACGGCGTTGAGGGATCAGGTAAGCAAAAACAGGAGCATCTGCATCAAAAGCATTTGGCGCAAATACATATTTGCTTAAAATGCTCATGGCTTTTTTCTGGTAAGCCAAAGGAACCGGGGTAAATGGCTTAACTGAAGCCTGTTGTTCAGGGAAACTTCTGTCAACATAAACGCCTCCAATATAACGGCTTACTGCAGCGATCATTCCAAAACGCTGGCCCTGTAAAATTCCATAACGGCTACGCAGCTCGGCATAAGACTGATCTGGTTTGCTGTATTTCTGAACCAGTTTGCCCATCATGCTGTTTACAAGTTTGAACCTGTCTTCTGCATAAGCAACTGCATCATTAGTAAGGTCATTCACATTCACTCTTGGGTCCATTGCTTTTCCCGGAGCGCGCATGTCATCACCATCGTTTCCAAAAGCAAGTCTTGGATCAGAGCTGCGGGAAAGGATCTTTTTAAGTGCTGCTTTTTCCTCCATATCATTCAGTGGTGTATAACCAAACTCAATTGCCCAGTCATCGTAAGGTCCGGGAACGGTAGTATAATACTCACCCTGTTTGGTTCTGTCCAGTGCAATATTGATAGCAGGATAATCCATTACAGAACCTGTTAAACCAACTTTGCTGGTAACTGCTTTATTGTGAATTTCTGCAGGTGACCATAGCTGGCTTGATTTCATATTGTGGTTCAGGCCCAGCGTATGTCCCATTTCATGTAAAATGAGGTAAGTAAGGAATTGCTTATGCATTTCACCGGCTTCTTTCGTGCCCGCGTCTACAACGTCCAGGAAAGTAGTTCCTGCAACAAACTGGTTTTTAAGTTCAGAAGCAAGTAAACAGGTAGTATGATCCATTTTAATGCCCGGCAAATGCATTTCTGCAGCAGATGAAGGACCGCTGAATAGTTCATCATATATAGCAGTAGCACTGCCGCTGAACCACTCAATGGTAATATCTGAACCAAGGATCTCACCTGTTTTAGGATTTACAAAGCTTGGTCCGATCGCACCATAAGAAGGATTGGCAGAAGATACCCAGCGGATTACATTGTAACGGATGTCTGAAGGATCCCAGGTAGCATCATCGGGCATGATCTTCATTTGAACCGCATTTTTAAATCCTGCTTTTTCAAATGATTTATTCCAGGCCAGTCCGGCATCAACTATGGTCTGTCGGTATTCATGGGGCGTTGTATTTTCTACCCAGAAAACAATTGGTGTTACCGGTTCGCTCAAAGCGGCTGAAGGATCTTTCTTCACGAGGTTCCAACGGTTGATCATATCCTTGTAAGGAACAGGGCTAATGCTGGTTTGATTGGTCACCTGCTGTGAAAAGTACCCCACTCTCGGGTCATCCTTTCTTGGTCTGAAATTGTTTTCAGGTATAGCAATGAAGCTATGCTGCATACGTACCCTTACATAGCGAGCATCTGTAATGTCACGCCCGCCCTGGGCAATTGCCATGGGATTATCATAGGCCAGGTCAACGATAAAATCTGTATTCTCAGGAAAAGATTTTACCGCATGGTATTTTGATTTGGCAGGATTTAGATTTCCTAAATTGAAAACCATAAAGCTCGCCATTCCCGGAGGGAAAACAGGTTTAACAGGATCGAGCTTTTCACTGATGAAAAGACCGTCTGCACTTACAAGATATCCGTCTGCATCTTCAGCTGCAATTTTTTCAGACACAATAACGGCTTCCGGCTTATCGATGTCTTTTGTTTTACTTACAGGGTTAGCCGGATCATACCAGAAAGAAGTATTGACTCTTGCGATCTCGAGTTTGTCAAAAGATTTCTGTGCTTTAAAAACAAAGTTTGCACGGTGCATGCTCTGATTCAGGTATAGAGCAGTAGGACCACTAAGGGAAAAGCTCTGGTAGATGTACTCTTTGCCCAGCTGGTCTTTTTTAATATATAACTGAACGCTTCCCGTTGCGGTATCCTGGTAAACAGTAAACAGACCATCAATTTTACGGCTGCTTTTTACTTTATCAGCAATTCCTGCTTTTTTGGCCTTGCTGGTATCTGCGGCAGGTGAAGTGGAAGGTGGCGCAGGTTGTTTTTTATCCTGGGCAAACGCTCCCGCCATGGCCATTGCAAAGGCGCAAACTAAAAGAGACTTTTTTCTCATATAACAATAATTTGAGCATTCAAGTTAATTCCAAAAGGGTTTCTGTCTGATATCTTTTGATAAAAGGCATGAATTCAACGATAACAGGGGAAAAAAGAGCGCAATTATTTCAGCAATTTTAGTTTGACCATTTCAATCCTGGTATCACTTACACTGAGGATGTCAAATTCAAAATCATCAATGATGATCCTTTCTTTTTGCTGCGGTATGGTTTCGTGGTGGTCGATGATAAATCCTGAAAGGGTTTCAGCCTCATTTCCAGGGAATTTCAGTTCATATTTTTCCGCTATATAATCCAGTTCCAGCCTGCCGGAAAAAATATATTCATTATCCGAAAGTCTTTTTTCTACAAATTCTTCGCTATCATACTCATCGTGGATCTCACCGAAGATTTCCTCCAGCAGGTCCTCCATGGTAACGATGCCAGCGGTTCCTCCAAATTCATCCACCACCCATGCGATACTTTTTCTTTCTCTGGTGAACTTGCTGATCAGATCTGTTGCACTCATGCTTTCAGGAACAGCTGGAATGGGTAATATGATGGAATCCAGGTCTGCCGGGCTTTTAAACAGGTCCAGCTGGTGAATGTAACCAACGATATTATCAATATTGGCTTCAAATACGATCAGCTTACTTAGTTTGGTGTCGATAAATTTTTGTCTTGCCTGTTCCGGAGTTGATTTTAATTCAATACCAATGATCTCTTTCCGGGGAACAAGGCATTGCCTGATCTTAATCTTTGGCAGCTCAAGTGCGTTCTCAAACAACTCGGTATTCAGGTCCTGTCCTTCAAAATCGGAATCATTATTTTGCTGAAAAAGGGTATCAAAAGCACTGGCGGAAAGATTGTCCTGTGATTCTTTCATCCGAACATTAAAAATATATTTCAGCACCCAGGTGGAAAGGCCCAGAAAAAGCGTGGCAATTGGAAGTAGCAACTGGTAAAAAAAATCGATCAGCCAAACCAATCTTGATAAAATGATATTGCTGTTGGCGCGGAAAATGGCCCTTGGCATGAATTCGGCAAAGATCAAAACAACAAAGGTGGCCAGAATGATATCGAGGATGATGCGTGGGGTATCATACCCAATAAGCCCGATCATATTCCAGAGGGGATAAGTGACCTGTGTAAACAGCAATGCAAAGCATACAAGGAAAATGGTAAAACCCAAAAGTGTGGTGCTCAGAAACTGCTGGGGGTTTTCAATCAGCTTTGAAAGAAGGACGGCACTCTGGTTGCCCTGTTTTTTCTTCAGTTCAATACCGAAACGGTTGGCGCTGTAAAAAGCCATTTCAACCCCGGCAAAAAATCCCATCATAAGGATGGTAACAAAAAACCAGATCAAGGTGGTTACAGCTATCATTGAAGTAAAGATATAAAATCCACCAAGAGCTAATCTATAAAGGGCTGAACTATTTCACTGGCTTCGACAAACGCCTTTTCAAGATCTGCATTTATGAGGATATGATTAAAAGAATGATTGAAAGAAAGCTCATAAGCTGCTTTCCCAACACGGGCATTTAAAGATTGTTCTGTTTCTGTACCCCTGGAAAGCAGCCGTTTTTTTAATTCATCAACACTTGGGGGTTCAATAAATATAGATAACGTGCTATCCGGAAACTGCTGCTGCACATGTATGGCGCCCTTAACATCAATATCCAGCACCGGGATCTTTCCTTTGTTCCAGATCCTTTGCAGTTCGGTTTTTAAGGTGCCGTAATATTTGCCCTCATAAACCATTTCCCACTCCACAAATTCTTCCTGCTGGATCTTCAGATTGAATTCTTCCTGTGAAATAAAATAATAATCCACTCCATGCTTTTCACTGCCCCTGGACTGCCTGGTGGCAGCAGAAATAGAAAATTCCAGTTTGCCGGAATAGGTTTTTAAAAGATGCCGGGTAATACTTGTTTTCCCGGCTCCCGAAGGTGCTGTAATGATCAGGATCTTTTGATGGGATGGTATCATCATACTGGTAAAGCTGCGAAGGTAATCCGCAGAACTTAAAACCATACATGAGCGATGGATTAATATCACTATTCTTTCCATCCTTAATGTCAATTTTCCATTTAACTACACGTTTTAATTGAAGTATATTTTTCTGAGTAATTTTCACACTTGCAACATGTTGAATTTTTTCATAAGGATCATTTTGAATTTCGTTACTTCCGGAAAAAAGCAAAGCCGGCTCTTTCCCGCTTTATAGATTTTTTTTGGGAAACAGATTTTGATACTTTATTTCATCAATACCCTCAAGGATTTTCCGACGCGCTTTTTCCTAATATCGGCTATACCTACCTTGTGAACCTCGGAACTCCTTTTATCATGCAGCTGGGTGATCATGCAATGGAGGTGCGTACCGATGGATTTCTTCCACGTCACAAACACATGGTTTGTCATCATTTCAAAGGTAACAGGATATTTGGAATCAAATTCAAAGTTTCACCTGTGCTTTTTGAAAAGAAAATAGATTTTTCGGAATACAGGGAATATGTTTTTCCCTTGTCTTACCTCATTGACAGAGATATTACCGATCAATTGAAATGTGCACCTGATTTTGAAAAAAGAATTGCGATCCTTTCTGCCTACTATGAAGAGATGATACTGAAACATTCCGGTGCATTCAAACCGGTGGAAGTGGTGACCCAGATTCTTAAGAATTGTAATGAAAAAAATCAGTTCAATGTTTCCATTGAGGCGCTTTCTTCTCAATACAGGATCAGCTCCCGTACGTTACAACGGTATTTTGAAGCCACTACAAGTCTCAGCAGTAAACAGGCACTTCAGATCATGAGGATCAGGAAGGCGGTTGAAGAACTGACTACTTCACCCCAAAGTTTTCATTTCAGCACTTATGGCTATTACGATTACAGCCATTTTTACAAAAACCTCAGGTCATTCGTTGCACATGATACTATAGAAGTAGTGCAGCCACACCTGAAATTATTAAAGGGAAAATAAACCTCCGCATGCCGGAGGTTTATCGCTTAATTACCACCTGCGCGTTGTCTTTCTTCTTCCGATGCTGTTGTTCTTCTGCGTGCAGCCTGCACCTTGCCGTTTCCAAACCTGTACGTGAAACTCAGGTTGGCCACCCGGCTTTCGCGGATTGCATTCCAGTTCTCAATATAACTTCCTTCATATACTACCTGGGCTCTTGGGAGATTGGTCCAGAAGATATCAGAAACATTAAAACGGAGCGTGCCTTTTCCATTTATGATGGTCTTTTGAACACCTGCAGCAATGCCCCATTGTGGTTCAATTACCATGTATCCGCTTCTTCCCCCTGAATAATAGGTTGCACTTAATTCTGCTGACCAGCCTTTCGAAAAATTCAAATTATTGGTTGTTCTGATGTTCGCCGCCGCCCTTCCACTGTTCAATCCTATACCACCGATATTGCCATTAAAATGATTATAAAAAACGTTGATGTTATTCATCATGTTCCACCATTTGTTTATACGCAGGGGAAGCGTGGCGGTAAAACCAAAATAATCGGAAGAACCAAGGTTTACCGGTTTTTGTACGGTGATATTGGAATCCTGTCCAGGCCTGATCTCAAAATCCGGGATCACATCCAGAATCCTTGACAGAACAAGATTTTGCGGGTCTTTAGTATGGCTGTAATTCAATGTAAAAACAAGATTTTTTAAGGTATAATTCATTTCTGTGGCCCATGTCATCTGCGGTTTGAGTAAAGGTTCGCCGGTTGAATAAATGGTAGCATCAACCTGGAATATAAATGGATTCAGTTGTGAATATCCCGGCCTGTCGATCCTGCGGCTAACCGAAATACCAACGGACTGTTCCGGTTTGAATTTATAAGTAAAAAACGCACTTGGAAAAAACTGAAAATAGTCATTGCGGAATCGCTTGTCATTTTTTACCTGCCTGGTGCGCACGTTGGTTTGTTCACCTCTTAATCCGAGTTGCAACGAAACTTTTTTTATTTCGGTGCTCAGGTTGATGTAACCTGCATTATTGTATTCTTCGTAAAAAAATCTGTTGGTCTTGGTATCATCTACAATTGTTCCTGTACCTAGCACATTAAAAAATTTGGCGTCGTTATCAGAAGATACATAACTTGTTTTATAACCAATTTCCATCCGGCTTCCGTTCCGCATCGGGTGCGTATAATCAACTTTAGCTGTTTTCAGTTGCAGTTTACCTTTTTGATCACCATCCAGTATTTCATCTTCGCTTTTAGGAATACCGTTGTTTTCAAAAAACTGGCTTGCGGTGCGCGTTAAAGATCTTGAATTAAAAACACCATAATCCACATCTGCACTTAACTCTTTGCCAGTACTGTCAAACCTGTGTTTATAATTGATGTTAGCCACGGTGTTATTGTGTTGATCCTGGTTGGTACCGATTGAAAGAAAATTGAATTCGGGTTGTAGCTGTTTGTCCAGTACACTTGTTCTGATGTCGGCCCTCCGGTTAAAATTGAAAAAGCTGCTGTTTACTACCAACCCTACTATTGTTTTTGCAGACGGAAAAAAATCAGCGCCCATTCTTGTGTTGTGCGAACGGGAGGGCATGGTTGCGTAATTGTCTTTATTATCAGCACCCATAAGAACGCCATTGGTAAAAAAATTCCGGTTGATCATCAGGTGATTCAGGTTCTTCCGGTATGAAAAATTGTAACTCCCAAACACATTCATTTTTGCATTGCGATAATTGATTTGGGTGCCTGCATTTGCTTTCGGATAGACGCCCTGGCCATAGCCTGTGTTAAACGATCCGTTCATTCCCTGCCGCTGGTCTTTTTTCATCCTGATGTCAATGATCCCCGAATTGCCTGCTGCATCATATTTTGCCGAAGGATTGGTAATGATTTCAATTCTTTCAATGGCATTGCTGGGGAGTCCGCGCAGGTAATTCGCAAGTTCTGCGCCTGTCATGGGGGAAGGTTTGCCATCGATCATGATGATCACACCGGCCCGGCCCCGCAAACTTATTGCGTCATTCTGATCCACTGTAACACCTGGTGAAAGTTCCAGTACGTCCAGCGCCGAACTTCCTGCTCCTACAATGCTGCTTTCAACATTTACAATAAGCCTGTCATTCAACCTTTGGATAAAAGGTTTTTTTGCACTCACCACTACACCCTGCAGTTCATTTGCTGATCGTTCAAGCCGGATGGGTTCCAGCTGCATTTCTGTTTGGGCATTGTTGATGGAAAATGGCCCTGAAATCATTTTTTTATAACCCACAGCAGTGGCACGCACCAGGTAAGTTCCGGAAGCAACTTCAGGAAAATATGCCATGCCTTCTTTATCAGTAACCGAGGATTTTACTATGGAAGAATCTTTTTCTTTTATCAACAAAGTTGTAATGCCTTCTGCAGGTGTGTTGTCTTCCTGGAATATTTTGATTGAGATACTGGTTCTGGACTGGCCGGCAGCTGCCAACATATTTACCATCATCAACAACAAAAAGAAAGTTCTCATGCTCGGTTTTTTGTAAAGCAGCACATTTTAGATGGTTTAATTTTTTTAAAAAGGACATATTTGACATTTGCCATTGTAAACGGATGATATTTAGTTGGATTAAAATTTTTCGTGTCGGAATTTTACATGACCGGAAAGGATTTTTAAACTAAACTTTGCAGCATGAATGTAAATGCAGATCAGGTGAATGAATGGATACGTAACAGGCGGTCCACTTTTCCCAAACAATTTGTTGAAGGGAAAAAAGTAAACGATTCCATTGTGGAAGCACTTCTCGAAAATGCCAACTGGGCTCCAAGCCATGGGAATATTCAGCCCTGGCGTTTTGTGGTTTTTACAGGCGACGGACTACAGAAACTCGCAGATTTTCAAAGTTCACTGTATAAAGAAACTTCCGGAGAAAAATTCAAGGAAACTACTTATGCAGGACTGCAGACCACTCCTTTAAAAGCATCGCATGTAATTGCGATCTGTTTAAAAAGAGACCCAAATAAAAAATTTCCTGAAGTGGAAGAAATTGCCGCTGTTGCCTGTGCTGTGCAGAATATGTATTTAAGCGTAGCCGCTTATGACATTGGAGGGTACTGGACCACAGGAGGAATCACCTACAACGAAAAAGCCCGGTCGTTTTTCGGGTTAGGTGAAGATGATAAGCTCATGGGCTTTTTTTATATTGGCGAAGTTGCCGTTCCATCACCTCCAAAAAGCAGGCAGCCTGTGGAAGAAAAAGTAGCGTGGATCAGAGAGTAATCGAAAAATTTTCTGCTGAACTGTTGTAATTGATTTGCAATTTTCCTGTCATGGAAATTGCAAATCAATTATTCAACTCTTTTAATATCTGCACCCAAAGCCTGCAGCCTTTGATCAATGTACTGGTAGCCCCTGTCGATCTGGTCGATGTTTTGAATGGTACTTTTTCCTTCAGCGCTTAAAGCTGCGATCAGCAGCGCCACACCAGCCCTGATATCCGGTGAGCTCATGTTGATGCCCCGCAGCTTGTGTTTTCTTTCAAGCCCGATAATGGAGGCACGGTGCGGGTCGCATAAAATGATCTGCGCACCCATATCAATCAGTTTATCTACAAAAAATAAACGGCTTTCAAACATTTTCTGGTGAATCAGCACGGCCCCTTTTGCCTGTGTAGCCACAACCAAAATGATGCTGAGCAGATCAGGTGTAAATCCTGGCCAGGGATGGTCGTATATGGTGAGAATGCCGCCATCCAAATAAGTTTCAATTTCATAGATCTCCTGTTCAGGAATATGAATATCATCACCCGATAATTCGATCCTGATTCCCAGCTGACTGAATTTTTCAATGATGACACTCAAATTTTCAACTCCGGCATTTTTTATCGTAATATCACTTTGTGTCATTGCCGCAAGCCCGATAAAACTGCCAATCTCGATCATGTCTGGCTGTATCCTGTGTGTAGTTCCGTTGAGTTTTTCAACCCCCTCTATTACCAGCATATTGCTTCCGATACCGCTGATCTTCGCCCCCATTTTATTCAGCATTTTGCAAAGTTGCTGCACATAGGGTTCACAGGCTGCATTATAGATCACCGAACTGCCCTGCGCCATTACGGCTGCCATCACCACATTGGCTGTTCCGGTAACCGAAGGCTCATCAAGCAGTACATATTTTCCTTTTAATCCTACAGTTGAAAAATAATAAAAACCATCTTCAGCATAATAAGTAAACTCTGCCCCCAGCTTTTTAAATCCTTCAATATGTGTGTCCAGTCTTCTTCTGCCGATTTTGTCGCCACCTGGTTTTGGTATAAAAGCTTTTTTAAACCGTCCAAGCATCGGGCCTGCGAACATGACCGAGCCACGGAGCCGTCCTCCTTTTGATTTAAAATCCTCACTTCTTAAATAATTCAGGTCAACATCATCTGCCTGGAATGTGCATTTGTGCCTGTCGATCCTTTCCACTTTTACATTCATTTCTTCAAGCAGTTCGATCAGGTTGTTTACATCAATAATGTCGGGGATATTACTAATGGTTACCAGTTCATCCGTTAATAGTACGGCACTGATGATCTGTAATGCTTCGTTTTTTGCGCCTTGTGGTACAATCGACCCTTTTAGTCTTTTGCCTCCCCTAACTTCAAATGATGCCATTGAATTGATTTGTGATGTGCATGCAAATTACTTGCTAATGTAAAAAGGCTGGCAAAAATGCCAGCCTTCGTAAATGTTTTGGAAAGATTAGAATCTTTTTTTACCAAATTTTCCTCCGCCACCGCGTTTATCATTTCTTCCTCCTCCGCCACCATTATTCCCTCGGTTTTGAAATTTTCCTCTTTGCTGTCTGCCATATCCACCACGGTCACGATCCCTGTCCTGCGATGGCCGGTAGGCTTTTACATAAGGTGTATTGGTGAACTCTAATTGTCCTTTTGTAAGGTTGGTCAATTCGCTTTGAATGGCATCATCATGCACAACATCCTTATGCCAGTTGTTGTAAGCCAGCTTCATGTAGTAAGCAATGGCATTGGCGAAACCCTGGCGTTTTTCCGGCTGCTCTTCTTTCAAAGCTTTATCAATTACCAGTTCCAGATTTTTTCCAAGGTGTGAATACCTCGGGTATCTTTTTGGATAAGGAAGCGGAGCGGGTTTGGCTTTGTAAGTTTCTTTTTGAGGAATGGGATAAGGACTGTCAACATCAAGTTTAAAATCGCTGATATAAAATAGATGATCCCAGAGCTTATGCCTGAAATCCTCAACATTTTTCAAATGCGGATTTAAAAAACCCATCAATTCAATCACCACATATGCCTGCTTCTGCCGACGGTCTCTGTCCTCAATAGCCAACAGATGTTCAACCATCTTTTGAATATGTCGTCCATACTCGCGCATGGTCAGGTAATTCCTCGTAGTATTATATTCCATCAGGGCAAATGTAATGCACATGTGCCTTTTCTCCATCTTCCAGGTCTTTTTTATCATTTTGAAGATTTAGGAACATTCTGCACAAGCAGGTGTTTTAAATTATATTTTTAAAATATGAGAATTTTCTGCTTGTTGATTTTGATCGTTTTCTATAGTTGCCAGTCGGGCACCCAGTCAGTGAAAACCGGCAATTCTGATGAACTTGCCCGTTTTTTTGAATCTTATTCAGAGGAAAGACTGGTGCTTTTCCCCATTGAGGCCACTACCCGCGGCGATAAAAGATACAACCACCTGCTGCAAATAGAATTCACTGATGGTTTTCGGGACAGCCTCCGGAAATTTTATTCCCGATGGCTTTCAGGTTTGAACCGTTTTGAAAAACAGCAGCTGAGTGAACATGACAGGATCAGTCACCAGATATTTCGCTATGAAATGGAAACACAGCTGGAGGGACTTGATTTTCCCTCTCACCTGATCCCGTTTCACCAGTTCTGGGGTTTACAGCTCGACCTGGGACAATTAGGGTCTGCAAATGGAAGTCAGCCTTTTAAAACAAGCGAGGATTATAAAAACTGGACGGCAAGAGCAGCTAGATTTTCTGCATGGGCCGATTCTGCTATTGTATATTTCCGTAAAGGCATGAAGGCAGGAATCGTCCTGCCACGAACACTGGTGTTGAAGATGATTCCCCAAATGCAGGCTTTAAGTATGGCGGACCCTGGAAAAAATGTTTTTTATGGTCCAATACATAAAATGCCTCCAGGTTTAGAAAAGGACAGTGCATTGGTGGCCAGGGAACTGAAGCAGGTGCTGCACTTTCATGTATTTCCAGCTTATGGGCGGCTCGCCGGATTTCTGGAGCAGGAATACCTTCCTAAAGCCCGGGCAACTTCCGGCATCAGCAGCCTGGGAAACGGGCAAAAATGGTATAATTATCTGGTGCGGTTCTGGACTACCTCAGACCTGCCCGCAGATTCGATTTATAAAACAGGATTAAGTGAAGTACACAGGATCAGGGAGGAGATGGAAAGGGTTAAAAATTCGGCTGACTTCAGGGGCAGCCTTCATGATTTTTTTGAATTCATGAAAAATGACCGGAGGTTCATGCCTTACAAAAACGCTGAGGAAGTTTTGGAAGCTTACAGCTCTATTCAGCAAAAAATCGACCCGCACCTGGGAAGTATGTTCACCCGTTTCCCGAAAACCAGGTTTGAGATCAGGCAAACAGAAGCTTTCAGGGCCGCCTCTGCGAGTGCAGAATACCAGCAGGGGACGGCAGATGGAAGCAGGCCGGGAATATTTTATGTTCCCATTATTGACCCCGCCAGTTATAATATAACCTCCGGAATGGAATCTTTATTTCTTCATGAAGCCATTCCCGGACACCATTTCCAGATCGCATTACAACAGGAAAATGAAGCACTTCCGCGCTTCAGGCGGTACGCATGGTATGGTGCTTTTGGCGAAGGCTGGGCCCTTTATTGCGAATCGCTTGGAAAGGAATTGGGGCTGTATTCAGATCCTTACCAGTATATGGGTGCCCTGGGCGACGAAATGCACCGCGCCATTCGCCTGGTGGTGGATGTGGGCATTCACCTCAAAGGGATGAGTCGTGAAGCTGCCATTCAATATATGATGGAAAACGAGGCCATTACACTGGAAGGAGCCACTGCAGAAATAGAAAGATATATGGCCATTCCTGGTCAGGCACTTTCGTACAAAATGGGATCATTGAAAATTATGCAGCTGCGAAAGCAATATGAAGAAAAGATGGGAGAAAAATTCTCGCTAAGCTGGTTTCATGATGAGATCATTAAAGATGGCGTGATGCCCATCAATATCCTTGAAGCGAAAATGAACAGCAAAGCAGGTATTATGAGATAAATGAAAAAGAAAGGGGCCCCGAACCAAGGCCCCTTTTACAAGCCACCATCCTCTTCCACCTAAGAGGTCGTTTGAAATAATTTCGTAAAGGGTTAAGAGTGAAGCCAAGAGCGAAAAAAAGAGTTAAGGGTTGAACTTCAATATTGTGTTCACAAACATAATACCAGTTTTGATATATGCTTGTTTAATAGTGTTTTAAGCATTGAAAACTATAAATTGTTGATTTTTTACACCACAATTCCCCATTCAGTACTTATTTCGATTTCAATAGGTTAGCAACGGCTTTATCATCCGCCGGATCATTATAGAAAACAACGTGCCAGATTAGCAAGCTTGCAGGTTTTGTTCTTTTACCTTTGCGCACCATGGTCATTGCGGTAAACACCCGTTTTCTTTTGCCTGATCAACTTGAAGGAGTTGGTTATTTTATTAAGGAGGTATTCCTCCGGATGGCAGAGCAGCATCCCGAACACAGGTTTTACTTTTTTTTTGATCGTCCCTACAGCGCTTCCTACAACTTCCCGGAAAATGTGCATCTGGTAGTGATTCGGCCACCTGCCCGTCACCCGCTTCTCTGGAAATTCTGGTATGATATAGCTGTTCCCCTTCATTTAAGGAAAATAAAGGCCGATGTTTTCGTGTCTCCTGATGGATTTTGTTCACTTACCACCTCTGTTCCGCAATGCATGGTGATTCACGACCTGGGATTTCTTCATCAGCCCGATGCTTATAAAACAACTCACCGCCGTTATTTACAGATGTTCATGCGGAGGTTTGTAAAAAAAGCCAGGGCCATCGCTACTGTTTCAGAATATTCAAAAAAGGATATTGTCAATTCCTATACTGGTGCCGCAGAAAAAATAAGAGTGGTTTACAGCGCGGTCAAAGAGGGATTTCAACCTACCCCATATACCGAACAGGAAAGTACAAGAGAAAAGTATACTGGTGGGAAGCAGTATTTTATTTACGTGGGGGCTTTGCAGCCCAGAAAAAATCTCCTTAACCTTCTTAAAGGGTTTTCCGTATTTAAAAACAGGCTGAAAAGTGAAATGAAACTGGTATTGTGTGGTAGAATGGCGTGGAAGAATGAAGAACTGGTAAAAATGCTGAAGACGTATAAATTTCGCCACGATGTGTTACTAACCGGCTATGTTTCTGAAAAAGAACTGGTAACCCTGCTTGGTTCTGCCTATGCAATGGTTTATCCTTCTTTTTTTGAAGGATTTGGCGTTCCGGTACTTGAGGCCATGCATTGTAATGTGCCTGCACTTACTTCTTCCGGAACTTCCATGGAAGAAATAGGCGCAGATGCTGCTCTTTATTTTAATCCCCGGGATCATAAGGACATTGGTGATAAAATGATGATGATCTATAAAGATGAAAATCTCAGGAGCAGACTCATTGAAAACGGAAAAAAGACCGCTGCAGGATATAGCTGGCAAAAAACGGCAGATCTCTTATGGTTGTCGGTAATGGATGCTTCTATAAAAAAGTGATTCAGTTATTACTCTTCGACTCCTGTTCAAATTATTAACTTCGCGGCCTTAATCAGTTATATGAGAAAATCAAGTATCGTTATAGATGTGGAACTTGACGAGGCGCGAGTGCCCGCAAGTATTGAATGGATGGCTACCGAAAGCACAGTGGAAAAGCCACAACAGGCTAAGGCCTTTTTATTATCCGTGTGGGATGGAGCAGATAAAACGGCGCTGCGCATTGACCTTTGGACAAACAAAATGATGGTGGATGAAATGGCTGATTTTTATTACCAGACCCTCATCACAATGGCAGATACTTTTGATCGTGCAACAAAGAATACGGAGTTGGTGGAGGATATGAAAAAGTTCGCAAAAGATTTCTATGCAAAGTTCCGCGAGCAACAAATGCAACAGAATAAACTTGAACAATAATTTTTTTCTGAAGCGCTCTTATTTTCCATTTAATAACCAGTGTAATTAATAGTAATTTTTATGAATCTCGAACAAATAATAATGGCTGAAATGAAAGAAGCCATGAAAGCCAGGAACGAAGCTGCTTTGAGAGGTTTACGCGCCATCAAGGCAGAGATCATCAAGGCAAAAACAGAACCTGGCGCGGGTGGTGAACTCGGTGCAGATAAGGAAGTTTTCATGTTGCAGAAGATGATGAAACAAAGAAAAGATTCATTTGAAATTTATAATGAACAGGGCAGAAAAGATCTTGCTCAAAAAGAAGAAGAAGAAATGAACCTGATCGCACGCTTTCTTCCTGAACAGTTAAGTCAGGATGCTTTGTATGCTGAAGTAAAAGCCATCATCCAGGAAACAGGCGCCACTTCACCTGCCGACATGGGTAAGGTGATGGGTGTTGCAACAAAAAAGCTGGCAGGTCGTACGGATGGCAAAGCGATTTCCGCAGCGGTAAAAGAATTGTTGTCAAAATAAATTATGCTGCTTGATATCATCGCGGTGTTGTTGTTGATCCTGGCTGTTTACAAAGGCTTCAGGAAAGGATTGATCATCGCGGTATTTTCCTTTATTGCATTTATTGTTGGATTGGCAGCTGCCCTTAAACTATCGTCGGTTGCAGCAGGCTATATTGGTGAAGCAGTTTCACTGGCTCAAAGATGGCTGCCGGTCGTTGCTTTTTTCCTGGTTTTTTTTATAGTGGTGCTGCTGATCAAACTGGGTGCTGTTGTAATTGAAAAACTGGTTAAAGTGGCAATGCTGGGATGGGTGAACAGGATCGGAGGCATCGTCTTTTTTATACTGATTTACTTTTTTATTTACAGTATCATTTTATTTTATGCCTCACAGCTGGGGCTCATTCGTCCTTCTGCTACAACCCAGTCAACTGCTTACCGAATCATAGGCCCGATGGCGCCCTCCATTGTCGAAGGACTTGGTTACATTTTTCCTTTCTTTCGTGATATGTTTGAACAGTTACTGAATTTTTTTCAAAATGTTTCCGATACCCATTCCTTACAGCCTCCCCTCCCACAATAAAAGATGGTTTAGGGTAATTGATGTAAATCCTTATTTTAGCAAAAATTAGATTCCGCCGATGCAATACCCGATTAAGGAGCTGGGCAAGTTTAAATATCTTGAAGAAGGTGAAGGTGAGCCACTTGTGTTATTGCATGGGTTGTTTGGAGCATTGAGCAATTTTAAAGACCTCATTGAATATTTCAGAAAGCAATACCGGGTGGTGGTACCTATGCTTCCCTTATTTGAGCTGGATATACTTCATACTACTGTTGGAGGACTTGCCAAACATGTTCATAAATTCATGGAAGCAAAAGACCTGAAAGATGTGCACCTGCTGGGTAATTCGCTTGGTGGGCATGTAGGACTTGTTTACGTGCTGAAACATCCGGAAAGAATCAAATCCATTACACTTACGGGAAGTTCCGGGCTTTTTGAAAACGGAATGGGTGATACCTACCCGCGCAGGGGCGATTATGAATATATAAGAAAGAAGACTGAAGTGACTTTTTATGATCCTGCCATGGCCACCACAGAGCTGGTGGATGAAGTGTTTGAGATCACCCGGAACAGGATCAAAGTAATCAAGATCATTGCGCTTGCAAAAAGTGCCATCAGGAATAACCTTGGCGAGGAACTAAACAATATAAAACAGCCAACTTTACTGGTTTGGGGCAATAACGATACAATCACACCCCCCTTTGTGGCGAAGGAATTTAATAAACTGATCCCAAACAGTGAGTTGCATTTTGTTGACCGCTGCGGTCATGCGCCTATGATGGAACAACCAGGTGCGTTCAATATCATTCTCGATAAATTTTTGAAAAAGCTGAGTGCACCTGCAACAGTTCTTTAGTCATGACTGTCTTTTGTACTCAAACCGTGATCTATGTTAACCCGTGATCTTATATCGAACTCTATTCCATATCTCCATAAAGAAGATAAGGTATATCATGCACTTCAATTGATGAATGATTACCATATCATGCATCTTCCAGTGGTAGAAAATGAAACTTATCTCGGCATCATCAGTGAAGAGATCCTGCTTCAGAGTGACGACGACACCCTGGTTTCACAACTTCCAATTACTGATGACACCACTTCTGTCCAGGCAAATGATCATTTCCTGAAAGCTATACAGACAGCCGTTGTTAATAAGATCAGCATTGTTCCGGTGGTACAGGATAAACAATTGCTGGGCATCGTTACCTATAATGACCTGCTTAGAAATGCATCCAATTTTTTAAGCCTGAATGAACCCGGCGCGCTGATCGTTCTTGAAACTGAGAATAAGGACTATTCTTTCAACGAAATCAACCGCATTGTAGAATCCAATGATGCTCAAATTTCCCAATTGAATACGTTTACAGATCCTGAAACCGGAGTTACACAGGTAACCATCAGGGTAAGTAAAATGGAAGTCTCTGATATCATCAGCACTTTTCAGCGGTACGAATACAATGTAAAATATTATTTCGGAGAGGAGCTATATGAAAACGAGCTCCGCACTAATTTCGACAACCTGATGAATTACCTGAAGATTTAATCCTTTAATTGCCGCACTCCTTATTTCAGGTACTATATTTTCTATTATAAAAGGGTGAAACTGACCCTAATGAGCATATGCGTTTTTCTTTGCCTGGGAATGATCTTTCCGGCAAAGGCTTTGGCACAAGACAGGCTTGAGGTCACCACGGCTCCGGATTCTGCCACGCTTTCTACTGTCCCGCATTATTTTATAAAAGACATCATCATCAATGGCAATGATAAAACAAAGCCTGCTACCATTTTAAGGGAATTAAGATTTGAACGCGGCATCCTTTATCCAGCCGAATCATTGGAAAAAAGAGTGAGGGACGCCAGGGACCAACTGATGAATACCGGGTTGTTTACACTTGTTGGTGTGCGCCTTCAGCAACTGGAAGCCGGCGAAGTAAATATTTTAATTGATGTTCAGGAAAGATGGTACATCTTCCCGATACCTTTTATCAGACCTGTTGATAATGGATTTTTTCAATGGGCCACCCAAAACAACCGCGATTTTTCGCGCCTGAATTATGGCATTAAGGTCACACACCGGAACCTCACCGGTCGTAACGATCGTTTACATGTAAATTTCATGAACGGATTTACCAGGCAGGTAGCATTGCAGTACAGCGGCTTGAACCTGGATCCTGGAATGAAGTGGTTTACTTCTTTCAATATTCAATACGGTAATAACAGAGCCGTTAATTATAAAACAGACTACAACAGGCAGGTGCCAGTGAAAACCTCCAATGAGGATTTCGTCCATAATTTTTTCAAGGCCTACGGTGAAATTCATTACAGAAAAGCGATAAAGACCCGACATACATTCGGTGCCGGTTATGCGGTTGAAAGGGTTGCTGATACGGTATTGCAATTAAATCCGGAATATTCCCACGGCCCCAGGGAGTTGAAATTTGCTGATATCTATTATCGTTTGAATTATGCAGATGTTGATTTTATTCCTTATCCAACAAAAGGATACCTGGTTGAGGCTTCCGTTTCCAACCGGGGACTGGGCAGCGCGCTTAATTTGTGGCAGCTGAATGCAAAAGCATCAGGTACCTGGCCTGCAGGTAAAAAATATTTCCTGAATCTTCGTGTGGCCGGTATGCTGAAACTGCCTTTCGATCAGCCTTATATTACCCAGCAGTTTATCGGACACGATAATATGTTTTTACAGGGATTTGAAAGTTATGTGATAGATGGTGTAGCGGGTGGTTATTTGAAAGCTGCTGTTGCCCGTCCCCTTTTTGACAGGATCATCAACCTGCCTCAGACAAAATTCAAAGCCTTAAAAAAATGGAGTATGATCCCGGTGAAGATCTATGCAAAGGCTTTTATCAATACCGGTTATGTGTACAATCAGCATCCCGGAACCAATAATCTCAGTAACACCATGTTGTATTCGGGTGGGCTTGGACTCGATATCATCACCTTCAACGATCTCGTGATCAAACTGGAATGGAGCTTTAACCTGTTAGGGCAAAACGGTTTATATTTACATCCACGCAACAGCTTTTAGCACTGGTTTTTTTACAAAAATAAAATTTGAAGGTAGCCATATATAGCAGGGTGCTGGAATCAACCCAGCAAAAAGATGTTCAGCTTTTTTTTGATGAACTGTTTAATGAAGGCATCATTCCGGTGATCTTCCATCCTTTTTTTCACGAGATCCAGCCCTATATAAAACTACCTTCTAATTCAGAAACGTTTAATCATCATGAAGACCTTACTGATGATATTGATTTTGTGATCAGCCTTGGTGGTGACGGCACTCTGCTGGACACGGTAACCCTGATCAGGGATAAAAATATTCCTGTAGTGGGCATCAATTTCGGCCGGCTTGGTTTTCTGGCCAGTATTGGCCGCGAAGAAGTTTCAGAAGCCGTAAAGTCACTTGCCCGGCGATCTTATATTATCGACCGCCGCGCACTGATCCATCTGGATTCCAACATTCCGCTTTTTAATGACATTCCTTATGCTTTGAATGAATTTGCCATTCACAAAAGAGATACGGCTGCCATGATCAAGGTGCATACCTACCTGAATGGAGAATTATTAAATACGTATTGGGCTGATGGACTGATACTCGCCACGCCTACAGGTTCAACTGCCTATTCTTTAAGTTGTGGCGGCCCGGTAGTCTTTCCAGATGCCTCTAGCCTTGTGCTTACCTTTAACCTGTTAGGGCAAAACGGTTTATATTTACATCCACGCAACAGCTTTTAGCACTGGTTTTTTTACAAAAATAAAATTTGAAGGTAGCCATATATAGCAGGGTGCTGGAATCAACCCAGCAAAAAGATGTTCAGCTTTTTTTTGATGAACTGTTTAATGAAGGCATCATTCCGGTGATCTTCCATCCTTTTTTTCACGAGATCCAGCCCTATATAAAACTACCTTCTAATTCAGAAACGTTTAATCATCATGAAGACCTTACTGATGATATTGATTTTGTGATCAGCCTTGGTGGTGACGGCACTCTGCTGGACACGGTAACCCTGATCAGGGATAAAAATATTCCTGTAGTGGGCATCAATTTCGGCCGGCTTGGTTTTCTGGCCAGTATTGGCCGCGAAGAAGTTTCAGAAGCCGTAAAGTCACTTGCCCGGCGATCTTATATTATCGACCGCCGCGCACTGATCCATCTGGATTCCAACATTCCGCTTTTTAATGACATTCCTTATGCTTTGAATGAATTTGCCATTCACAAAAGAGATACGGCTGCCATGATCAAGGTGCATACCTACCTGAATGGAGAATTATTAAATACGTATTGGGCTGATGGACTGATACTCGCCACGCCTACAGGTTCAACTGCCTATTCTTTAAGTTGTGGCGGCCCGGTAGTCTTTCCAGATGCCTCTAGCCTTGTGCTTACGCCCATTGCCCCGCACAATCTTAATGTGCGACCCATCGTAATTCCAGATAATACGATCGTTTCATTTGAGGTGGAAAGCAGGTCGGATGATATTATATGCGCCCTCGATTCAAGAAGGGAAATCGTGGACAAGAACGTGTTGCTGGCCGTAAGGCGGGAGAATTTTATGCTCAACCTGGTAAGGCTCAACGAGAATAACTTCCTTCAAACGCTGCGTAATAAATTGTCCTGGGGGCTCGACAAACGCAATTAATTATTACCAATCATAACAAATCCTCCTTATTTTGCGTTTCAATCCGAGGTAAATATTATAATTGCAATTATGAGAAAGTTTCTTGTCGCCATGGCGTTTACCCTGCCACTTGTTGCTTCTACACAAAATTCAATTGTGCAGGAAGGTGAATTTGGAATCGGTGTGGGTGCCGGACATTATTTTGGTGACCTGAATACAAGGGCTAAACTGAACCGGCCCAAACTGGCTGCAGGTATTTTTTTCCGTAAGAATTTTGGTAATTATATAGCCTTGCGTGTTGCAGGTAACTTCGCACAGCTGGGGTATTCAGATATTTATAATACGCATAATGAATTTATGCGTCGCCGCAACCTGAGTTTCAACACGAACATCTGGGAGCTTGCCCTTCAGGGGGATTTTAATTTTTACAGGTTCCTTCCCGGTGATCCCGATTTTCGCTGGACACCTTACCTCACCTTTGGCGTGAGTGCTTTTAATTATGATCCGTTTGCCTACCTCCAAGGTGCAAAATACAACCTGCGCCAGATGGGAACGGAAGGACAAAATGATACAATCTCAGGACGTTCCCCTTATGGTACCATGGCACTTGCCATACCTTTCGGCCTGGGTATTAAGTATTCCATCAATGACAGGTTCAATATTGGCTTTGAAGTGGTGTACCGGTTTACAAACACCGATTACCTCGATGATGTTAGCCAGACCTATGCAGGTATTAATTCATTTCCTCCAAACCCCGATGGTTCCAATCCTGCGCTGCTGCTTGCCGACAGGTCATATGAAACAGGAATTCCTATCGGTGTAAAAGGAAGACAGCGCGGAAACAGTCAGAATAAAGACCAGTTTGTAACTGCCATGTTTTATGTGAGCTTCAATTTGCAGTCCTACAGGTGTCCAACTGCTGATTAATTTTTTACCACACTTCTTAAATTATGGTGATCGCATTACTTCACCATCTTCAAATATTTATATACGCCACCGGCTTAGTTGCTAAATTTGAGGAATGTCAGCACTTCTTGAAAAGGTAGATCAATCCCGTCTTCCCAAACACATTGCGATTATCATGGATGGTAATGGAAGATGGGCAAAAGAGAAAGGCCAGGATCGTTTGTTTGGCCATTTTCATGGAGTAGAAAGCGTCAGGAATATTGTGGAAGGCTGTGCTGAACTGAAGATCGAATACCTTACGCTTTATGCCTTTTCAACTGAAAACTGGGACCGTCCCGAATATGAAGTAGTGGGTTTGATGGAATTGCTGGTCACCACAATTCGCAATGAAGTTGAAAGCCTGGATCAGAACAATATCAGGCTGCACGTGATCGGAGATCTTTCCATGCTACCGGAATATGCCCGTAAAGAATTAAATGAAGCACTGGAGATCACTTCGAAAAATTCAGGACTGAATCTAATCATGGCACTTAGTTACAGCGGAAGATGGGAATTGTTGAATGCTGTAAAAAATATTGCATGGGAAGTGAAGCATAACAGGTTGAACGTTGAAGACATTGACCAGGATACGCTGCAGCAATACCTCTGTACCAGCGAGTTTCCCGACCCTGAACTCATGATCCGGACAAGCGGGGAATTCAGGATCAGTAATTTTCTGCTGTACCAGCTGGCTTATGCAGAACTGTATTTTACCAACGTGCGGTGGCCAGATTTCAGAAAGGAAAACCTTTATGAAGCCCTGCTGGATTTCCAGAACAGGGAGCGGAGATTCGGGAAAACCGGAGAGCAGGTGAGCGGATGAGGAAGGCGCATCCTAAAACCTTGTTTTAAAGCCTTTCTTTAACAATATCGATTGAAATTTACCTTTAATTTGCCTGCCAAACTGCAACTGAATTATTGCTGTACAGCTGAAACTTATTTATGCAACGACTTTTATCCGGAGTAGCCTCTTTATTTCTTTGTATTATAATGGCTGGAACAGCCAAAAGCCAGGTGACATCGGTAGATCCGGAACTCCTGGCACTGCAAAATGCCAGGGTTCAAAAAGAATATACCATCCGCTCCGTAATTGTTACGGGGTTAACTACTTTGGATTCTTCCATTGTGATCTCTATTTCGGGCATTCGGCCTGGAGATAAAGTGATCCTTCCCGGTGGCGATATTTTTTCAAAAGCCATCACCAATCTTTGGCGTCAGCGTTTTTTTAGTAATGTTCAGATATTTATTACTGCAGTAAAAGATGAAATGATTGATATCGAACTGCAGGTCACTGAAAGACCAAAGCTTGGTAATTTTCAATTTCGTGGAATAAAAAAATCAGAAGGTGAAGAACTTACCGGAAAGATCGGGCTTGTAAAACAAACCATCATCACAGAAAATACCAGGCGCAATGCCTCATTGGTGATCAGGCGCTATTATGCTGAAAAAGGTTATATGAATGTGCAGGTGCGTATTGAAGAAAAGCCTGATCCCACATTTGTAAATTCAAACGCCATTACTTTTCATATCGACAAAGGCAATAAGGTGCGGGTGAATGAGGTCAACTTTTATGGCAATGAAACCATAAGTGATCTTCAGCTGAAAAAGCAGTTAAGCGGTACGAAGGAAATGAGTAAGCTGACAGTGAAACCTACAAGAACGCAAAGTCCGTTTGGAGAAAACCAGCCTTACCGCTTTGGGGAATATATAAAAGATATGGGCTTTTTATCCCTGTCTAAAACTAAAGCATTGCTTGATCCATATTTCAGGTTCAAATTATTCAGCAGTTCAAAATTCGACAGGAACAAGTTTGAAGAAGATCTTCAGAGTATAGTTGCTTATTACAATTCCCAGGGTTACCGCGATGCGCACATTGCAGATACCGCTCTTTATTATAACAGGGAAGGAAACCTCCAGGTTGATATAAAAGTAAACGAAGGCGACAAATATTATTTTGGAAACATTGCATGGAGAGGCAATACCAAGTATCCGGATTCGCTGTTAAAAGCCATTCTTGCGGTGAACAAAGGAGATGTTTACAATATTGATGTATTGAATAAAAGACTGGGCAAACAACTAAGCCCGGAAGGTGGTGACATCAGTGGATTGTATATGGATGACGGCTATCTTTTCTTCCGTGTTGATCCGGTTGAAACAGCTGTTTATAACGATACTATTGATTTCGAGATCAGGGTGGTTGAAGGTCCGCAGGCTCGTTACCGCAATATCGGCATCAGTGGAAATGAAAAAACCAAAGACCATGTGATCCGCCGAGAATTGCGTACCATGCCAGGTGAGTTGTTCAGTCGTGCTGATCTTATTAGATCGCAGAGGGAACTTGCACAGCTGCAGTTTTTTAACCAGGAAAAGATCAATCCAAACGTAGTTCCAAACCAGGATGACGGTACTGTGGATGTGAACTGGGAACTTGAAGAACGCTCATCTGACCAGCTGGAACTTTCTGCTGGTTGGGGAGGTGGTGTTGGTTTAACCGGAACACTTGGTGTAACCTTCAACAATTTTTCTATCAACAATATTTTTAAAAAAGAAGCATGGGATCCTTTGCCACAGGGCGATGGACAGCGACTGAGTCTTCGTTACCAGTCGAACGGCCGTGCCTTCCGATCCTATAATTTTTCATTCACTGAACCATGGTTGGGAGGAAAGAAAAGGAATTCACTTACAGTTGCTTTGTTCAGCAGTAAATTTTCAAATGCTTTCGACTTTACAACAAGGACATTTGACAAAGCAAGATCGGATACCAATTATTTGAAAACCCTTGGACTAACCGTTTCATTGGGAAAACAATTAAAGTGGCCGGATGATTTCTTTAACCTGGTGTACTCTTTAAGTTTTACCAAATACGACATGAGGAACTATCCTATTTTCCAGGGAATGGATAATGGTACCTCAACCAATATCAGTTTCAAACTGGCATTGCAACGTTCTTCGGTATTTAATCCGCAGTTTCCAACCAGCGGTTCTAATTTCCTGGCTTCTGTGCAGTTAACACCTCCTTATTCATTGTTGAATCCTGACGTCGTTTCTTCAGCCAATCCTTATAAGAACCCCGAATACCATAAATGGCGTTTCAATGCAGAATGGTTTGTGCCTTTGGGTAAACCAATGGGTGCCGACAGAAACAGGCAGTTCATCCTGAAAATTGCCGCCAAGTACGGCTTCATGGGCAGGTACAACAGCAAATTGGATTTCTCACCATTTGAACGTTTTCAGCTGGGTGGTGATGGTCTGACCAATAATATGGGACTACTGGGTTATGATATCATTTCATTAAGAGGATACCCGGTATTTGAATCTTCAGATCCATCCATTAATAACCCTGATCAGACAAGTGCCAGCAGGTTCTTTACCATCTTTAATAAATACTCGCTTGAATTACGTTATCCACTTGTGACCAACCCGGCAAGTACCATATATGCACTTACATTTTTTGATGCGGCTAACGGATGGTTTTCATTCAAAGATTACAACCCGTTCAGGCTGCGCAGAACTGCTGGTGTAGGTATGCGTTTTTTCCTTCCGATGTTTGGATTGCTTGGATTTGATTATGGTATAGGACTCGATCGTTTGCAGCCGGGAGAAGGCAGGTTTAAAAATGCCAGCAGGTTTACATTCATGCTAGGCTTTGAACCAGAATAAACAGGTAGGATTTGGCAAAAATTCAGTTATTGTTTGCATTAATCCGAATAAACTTTTAAATAAATATGAAAAAGCTATTTCTTTTATCTGCCTTTAGTTTACTGATGGTTTCCTTTTCATTCGCACAGCGCTATGCCATTATTGATACCAAATACATCCTGGATAAAATGCCGGATTATGTACAGGCACAAAAACAACTGGATGATCTGGCTTCCAACTGGCAAAAAGAGATCGATGGATTGCAGGTGGAACTTGATAAAATGTACAAGGATTTTGATGCAGAGCAGGTTATGTTAAGTGATGACCTGAAAAAGAAAAGAGAAGACCAGTTATTCATAAAAGAAAAAAATTTAAGAGACCTGCAGCGTAGGCGTTTTGGATTTGAAGGCGACCTTTTCAAAAAAAGACAGGAATTGATAAAACCTATACAGGACAAGGTTTATAACGCCGTGCAAAAATTGGCCGTTGCGAGGGGATATGATTTCATTCTTGATAAAAGTGAGGGAATTACGGTTATATTTGCCGACCCCAAACTTGAAAAAAGCGATGACATTTTAAAAGAGCTTGGAGTTAAATAAAATATTGCAAAACCTTTTTTTTCAGGCAACCCTTGCAAAGGAAATCGTATCATAAATAAACATCACAAAATAATCGCATGAACAAGATCAAATTATTACTGATTGCTGCAATCATTTTTACAACAGCCGGTAATGTTTCGGCACAAAAATCCGGCTACATCCGCGTAGATGATGTAGTAGGCCTGATGCCAGAAACCGCTAAACTTCAGGGACTGCTTGAAAAGTTCCAGGCAGATTCACTTCAGCCAAGATTTAATTACACCCTTTCAGAGTTTCAACGCAAAGACAGTATTGTTAACGGGAAAGATTCAATGAAAACCCCGGCGGCCATCCGCGTTAAAATGAAAGAAGAAATGCAACGTGATATGTACGAGTTGCAAAACTGGCAGACCATTTCACAGGAGATCATGCAGAATAAACAAGAGCAATTGCTTGAGCCTTTATACCGTAAAGCAATTGAAACGATTCAACTGGTTGCCAAAGAAAATGGTTACAGTTATGTGTACACCAAAGACGCTCTCATCGTGGCACCGCCTGCCGATGATCTGTTACCACTGGTTGCCAAAAAACTCAACCTCAAACTTCCGGGTACAGCCGCTGCCGGTAAATAATAAACAGCTTTGAATAAGGGGTCCTGCCAATGGCAGGACTTTTTTTTGTCTTTTTTTCAAATTGCCGGTAGTTGTCTGCCTTTGATCTATTTTCAATTTTATTTAAAACTGCATGCGACCTATAGGTGTTTTTGATTCAGGCTATGGAGGCCTTACGGTGCTAAAAGAATTTGTACGGCAGATGCCGGAATACGACTATCTCTACCTCGGCGATAACGCCCGTGCCCCTTATGGGCCCAGAAGTTTTGAAACCGTTTACAGGTATACGTTAGAATGTGTACAATGGCTGCTTAAACAGGATTGTCCTCTTGTTATTGTAGCATGCAATACAGCATCTGCAAAAGCATTGAGGAGTATTCAGCAAAAAGACCTGGAACAAATGGACCCGGTGGCAAGAGTCCTGGGTGTGATCAGGCCCACTTCAGAAATCATAGGTCAGTTTACCAAAAGCGGGCATATCGGAATTCTGGCCACACAGGGCACTGTTCATTCAGGATCTTATGAGATTGAAATAAAAAAGGAGTTTCCTCAACTTGTTATTGAGCAGGAAGCCTGTCCCATGTGGGTTCCCCTGATAGAAAATAATGAGCAGCATGCTGAGGGAGCGGATTATTTTGTAAAAAAGCACATCAATCAAATCCTTCAGCGGGATCCGGAGATCGATACTTTGCTGCTGGCCTGTACACATCATCACGAAAATTATTGGTCATGACAGCATAGATCGGGTTGTTTTGCGTACCATAGGTTTTCATGGTTCCATCTTCCTTTCGATAATCTGTGACATCATGACGAGGTGACCAGTAAGTAAGACTTTCATTGAACCTGTCGGCATTCACACGAAGACCTCCTGAATTAATATAATAGAAGGTTGGATTGAACC
>MWYV01000018.1 GCA_002050435.1 Chitinophagales bacterium 33-2
AAGGATCGTTTCAGGTAATGCACCAGTTATGAATTTTGATATTAAAAAATATGGTGCCGGTATTTATCTTGTAAAGATCATTACAGGAAACAACGTGGAAACACAGAAAGTACTTGTTCAGGATTAATCAACAATTCTCAAACCAATTGCTTATAGAAAAACCCCGGATCGCCGGGGTTTTTCTTTTAAATTCATTCAAAAACACTTCTTACATATTTCTCCTGTACTGGCCTCCAACTTCGTACAGGGCATGCGTGATTTGTCCAAGTGAACAAACCTTGACCGTTTCCATCAACTCCTCAAACAGGTTTCCATTAACGATTGCTACTTCTTTTAACCTGTTTAATGCAGCTGCAGATTTTAATTCATTACGTTTCCAAAAAGCCTGAAGGTTCTGGATCTGCTGTTCTTTTTCCTCTTTGGTGGAGCGGATCACTTCGCCGGGAAGAATGGTGGGACTCCCGTTTTTATTGAGGAAGGTATTTACACCGATTAACGGCAGTTCTCCTGTATGTTTTTGGTGTTCGTAAAACAGGCTTTCTTCCTGGATCTTATTTCTCTGGTACATTCTTTCCATTGCACCAAGTACGCCTCCGCGCTCGGTAAGCCTGTCAAATTCCGCCAGTACGGCTTCTTCAACAAGGTCGGTCATTTCTTCAATGGCAAAACTTCCCTGGGTGAAGTTTTCTGTTTTTGCAGAACCCAGTTCCCGGTTAATGATCAATTGTATGGCCATCGCCCTGCGTACACTTTCTTCTGTAGGTGTGGTAATGGCCTCGTCATAAGCATTTGTATGCAGTGAGTTGCAGTTATCATAGATGGCATATAAAGCCTGAAGCGTTGTTCTGATATCATTGAAATCAATTTCCTGTGCATGCAGGCTTCTTCCTGATGTCTGGATATGGTATTTCAATTTCTGCGACCGGTCATTGGCTTTGTATTTTTGTTTCATGGCCTTTGCCCAGATGCGGCGTGCCACCCTTCCGATCACACTGTATTCTGCATCCATTCCATTGCTGAAAAAGAAAGAAAGGTTGGGTGCAAAATCATCAATGTTCATGCCCCTGCTCAGGTAATATTCAATATAAGTAAACCCATTGGACAGGGTGAATGCCAATTGTGTAATAGGATTGGCACCTGCTTCAGCGATATGGTAACCAGAAATAGAAACACTATAAAAATTCCTGACTTTCTTTTCAATAAAATACTGCTGAACATCACCCATAAGCTTGAGCGCAAATTCAGTTGAAAATATGCAGGTATTCTGCGCCTGGTCTTCTTTTAAAATGTCTGCCTGTACCGTACCTCTTACCTGTGCAAGGGCCTGTGATTTAATTTCAGCATAAATAGCTGCAGGCAAAACTTCATCCCCACTGAGGCCTAACATTTTTAATCCTAATCCGTCATTGCCATTGGGCAGGCGTTCCGGTGAGGATGGATTATAATATAGGGGTTTAGGGATCCTTCCGTATTTTTTTTCAAATGCTTGGTCAACAAGATGTTCTTTATGCTGATCCCTGATCCATTTTTCACATTGCTGGTCGATCGCCGCATTCATAAAAAAGGCAAGCAACATAGGTGCAGGACCATTGATCGTCATGGAAACCGAAGTTTTTGGATCACAAAGATCAAAGCCGCTGTATAATTTTTTTGCATCGTCCACTGTGGCGATGCTCACACCACTGTTACCGATCTTTCCATAAATATCGGGCCTGTAAGCCGGGTCTTCCCCATACAGTGTTACACTGTCGAAAGCCGTTGATAAACGCTTGGCAGGTTGTCCTTCCGAAACATAATGAAAACGTTTGTTCGTTCTTTCCGGGCCACCTTCTCCTGCAAACATCCTTGTAGGATCTTCTCCTTCACGTTTCAATTCAAATACCCCTGCGGTGTATGGAAATTCACCGGGAATATTTTCCTGCAGCTGCCATTTTAATAAATCGCCCCAGTCCTTATACTTTGGCAAAACAACTTTAGGGATACTGGTGCCACTTAAAGATTTTGTTACAAGGGATTGTTTGATCACCTTGTCACGCACCTTGTATTCAAAAAATTCGGAGGTATATTTTTTAACGATTTCCGGCCACTGCCGGATCAATTTTTTACATTCAGGAGCTAACTGCTCCTCAAAGCTTTTAATAATATTTTCCAATGAGGTTGTATCAGCACCTGCTATTTGTTGTACTCCATTTAGCTGGTACAACTTAGTTGCAATCACACACTGGTCCATCACCCACTGGTCATACGCGCGGTTGTTTTCTGAAATCTCAGAAAGGTAGCGCACTCTTTTTGGAGGTATGATCAGGGATTTGGTTGAAGTGTCTTTAACATGGGCGTGTATTTCCATGTTGCCAAAACTGTTATTGGTTTTGCGGGCAACTGTTGTCACCAGTTTTTCAAAAAGTTCATTTACACCAGGGTCATTGAATTGCGCGGCAATGGTGCCTACAACAGGCAACTCCTCATCTTTTGCGGTCCATAGCTGGTGATTGCGCTTGAATTGTTTGCGCACATCATGAAGGGCGTCCAGTGCGCCTGCTTTGTCGAATTTATTAATGGCGATGATATCCGCGTAATCCAGCATGTTGATCTTTTCAAGCTGTGATGCAGCCCCATATTCAGGTGTCATCACATACATGCTTACATCACAGTAATCAAGAATGGAGGCATCACTCTGACCCACGCCTGCGGATTCAAGAATAATAAAATCATACTGCGCGGCCTTGCACACATCAATGGCTTCCTGTACATGCACGCTTAAAGCTTTATCACTTTCTCTGGTGGCAAGAGAACGCATGTAGGCACGCGGCGAGGAAATGGAATTCATTCTGATCCTGTCGCCAAGTAAGGCGCCGCCTGTTTTTTTCTTGGAAGGATCCACCGAAATAACGGCAATGGTTTTATCGGTGAATGTATTGAGGTAACGTCTTACAATTTCATCAGTGACCGAAGATTTTCCTGCGCCACCCGTTCCTGTAATTCCCAGAACAGGGGATGAAGTGGTTTCCTTTTTTTCCAGTGGTTCAAATGGCTGTCCGTTTTCCGCATTGGTGATCTTTCTTGCAATTGACCTGATATCCTTTGCCTCACCAAGTGTCATTGGTTTGGAATAATTGCCGTTTCCATTCAGGCTGAAATCACATTGCCTGATCACGTCTTCGATCATTCCTTCCAAACCCATTTTACGTCCATCGTCAGGGGAATAGATCCTGGTGATGCCATAGTGATGTAATTCACTGATCTCCTGGGGAAGTATGGTTCCGCCGCCGCCGCCAAAAATGCGGATATGACCGCAGCCATTTTCATCCAACAGGTCTTTCATGTATTTAAAGAATTCAACATGGCCGCCCTGGTAAGACGTAATAGCAATGCCCTGGGCATCTTCTTCTATCGCACATTCCACGATCTCGTGCACACTGCGGTTATGTCCAAGGTGAATGATCTCGGCTCCTTTGCTCTGCAGGATCCGGCGCATAATATTAATAGCTGCATCATGCCCGTCAAATAAAGAAGCGGCTGTAACGATGCGCACCTTGTTGGTTGGTTGATAATTCATATAGTCAAAATCGAGTGCAAAAATACCCTTTCCCTGATTAAAGCCTGTGAAATGATGGGAAAGGGGAGCATCGCCATTTTTAAAAACAACTTTCTGCCGGCTTTAGAAGCGCATGATTGGAATGGGATGGTTATTTTTGGTAAATGCAGGCAATGATAGATGCGGTTTCCCAGATGTATAAAGAATGGTGCGGGAAAGAACCCGTCCAGGTAGAAGTGCTTCCACAGGCTGGAAGCGACCGGCGTTATTTCAGGATCACCGGAGATGATGGGCAAACCGTGATCGCTACGCACGGATTGAATAACAGGGAGAACAAAACCTTTATTTATTTTTCTGAACACTTCAGGGAGAAAGACCTTCATGTGCCCATGATCTATGGCATCAGCGAAGATGAAACCATCTACCTCCAGGAAGACCTGGGAGATGTATCGCTTCTAAATGTGCTGGAAGAAAACGGCACTACCAGGGAAGTGTATAATCTTTTCAGGGAAAGCCTTCACCAGCTGGCAAGGCTACAGGTCGAGGGCGATGAATGGATGGATTATGACCAGTGCCTGACCAATAAAGAATTTGGCAAGCAGGCGATTATGGCGGACCTGCTCTATTTTAAATATTATTTTCTTGATGCCATCCGCAAGCCTTATGATAAGCAAAAACTGATAGATGATTTTGAAGCCTTAAGCAATTACCTCACCCACACAGAGTATAAATATTTTATGTTCCGCGACTTTCAAAGCAGGAACATCATGGTTAAAGAAGACGGGCAGGTCTATTTTATAGATTACCAGGGTGGCATGAAAGGCGCGCCGCAATACGATGCTGCGAGTATGATTTGGCAAGCCAGGGCCAATCTCCCGGACGACTGGAAATCCAAATTACTGGAAGACTATATGGATTCATTTGATTCCATTACACAAATGTCGCTGGATAAAGAGGTGTTTCGCAGCCAGTACAATGGTTATGTGCTCATCCGCCTTTTACAGGTTCTGGGGGCCTATGGTTTCAGGGGCCTGTTTGAAAGGAAGGCGCAATTTCTCACGAGCATTCCACTGGCATTGAAAAACCTAAGGTGGTTTATTGAAAATAACAGTTTGGGTATTGTAGTGCCGGAATTTAAAAGAGTGATGTTACTCTGTATTGAAGAAGAAGTGATCGAACGGTTTTCACCCATACAGGCAGAAGAGGATACACCACTGGTGGTGAAGATCTGCAGCTTTTCATTCCGCAAAGGCATGCCACCGGATCATTCAGGAAATGGAGGGGGATTTGTATTTGATTGCCGCGGCATCGACAACCCGGGAAGACATGAAGAATATAAGGAGATTCATGGGCGTGACAAATTGGTAATAGAATACCTGGAGCGCCAGACACGCATGGAAGATTTTTTAAACAGTGTGTTTGATATGGTTGACCTGTCGGTTGAAGAATACATTAAAAGAGGATTCGACAGTCTCTGTGTACATTTCGGGTGCACCGGTGGTCAGCACAGAAGCGTTTACGCTGCAGATGCCTTAGCCCGTCATTTACAAAATAAATACAAGGTCAATGTGGAATTATCCCACCGTGAACAGGAAGAAAAAGGATGGAAAAATCCTTTCATTCCTAAAACAAATTTGTAGAATTTAAGAGGAAACTATGATCCAAAAGAGTGCGCAGGGTGCCAATTTAAGAGCAATTATATTCAGCGCCGGACTGGGCACCAGGTTAAAACCATGGACGGATCAACACCCCAAAGCGCTTGCCGTAGTAAACGGAAAACCCCTGCTACAAAGAAATATAGAATACCTGCAACGATCCGGCATTAACGAAGTAGTGGTGAACGTTCACCATTTTGCCGGCCAGGTCATTGACACACTGGAAAAAAACAATGGATGGGGAAGTAAGATCTTTATCAGCGACGAAAAGGAAGAAGTGCTTGAAACCGGCGGCGGCCTTTTAAAAGCAAAACCCTTCCTGGAAAATTCAAGATTCATTTCTATTAATGTAGATATGCTTACCGATGCAGATCTTGGAAGCATGTTAGCATTTCATGAACAGGAAAAAGCCATGATCACGCTTGCTGTTACCAATCGCCACACTGCGCGGTACCTCCTTTTTAATAAGGAAAACCAGTTGTGTGGCTGGAGAAACACAGACAGCTTTCGCGAGAGGATCGTGAAGCCTGCAGCGCATTATATTGAAAAAGCATTTAGTGGCATTGCAGTTTTTGAACCTGCTATATTTGACCATATTCATTTTGAAGGTAAATTTTCAGTGATTGAGATCTATCTCGACCTGGCATTGAAATACCACGTTACCGGTTTTGACCATTCAGGTGGAAAACTGATTGATGTAGGCAAGCCGGAAAATGTGATCGCAGCTGAAAAACTGTTTGTATAAATCCTTTTAACACGAAAAATAGCTAAATAGTGTTTGCAACTGCTTTAAAGCCAGCCCTTAATAATTAATTTACAGCACACGCTTTACATATGAAACAATCTTCCCTGTTATTTATTCTTAACCTGGTGGTGATCGTTGGCTTCAGCCAAACCAAATACGATCATAAAAAGGCTTTTGATCCTCAATTCTATCCTCATGGTGCCAATGAATACCGGAGTGCCAGCGGACAACCTGGTCCAAAGTACTGGCAGAACCAGGCAGACTATAAAATAGCAACTACCATTGACACAGTGAATCATTCCATTTCCGGTACGGTGGAAATTACTTATACGAATCATTCACCTGACCATTTAGGTTTTCTGTGGCTGCACATGGATCAAAATATTTATAAGCAGGATTCCCGGGGATCTGCCACTACCACACAAGCCGGCGGCAGATGGGCCAATACCAATTTTACCCAGGGTTTTGTGATCTCTGATCTTGCAGTGGAAGCCGATGGCGCCAGTTATGCCCCGAAATATACGGAAACCGATACGCGGATGCAGGTATGGTTGCAAAAGCCGTTGGAAGCTGCAGGCAAAAAGGTAAAAATCTCCATGTCTTTCAAATTTACTGTTCCGGAATATGGTACTGACAGAATGGGCAGGTTAAAAACCAGGAACGGATGGATCTATGAAGTGGCACAATGGTTTCCCAGGATGGCGGTATATGATGATATCCAGGGATGGAATACACTGCCTTATATTGGCGCAGGTGAGTTTTACCTTACCTATGGTGATGTGGAATTTAATATTACAGCACCTGCGAACCTAATCATTGTGGGTTCGGGCGAACTGCTCAATGAAAAAGAAGTGCTTACTTCCACACAGCTTACCCGTTTGGCGAGTGCACGCAAAAGTGATCAAACGGTCATGTTGCGCTCAGCCGACGAAGTAAGGGATCCGAAATCAAGACCAACAGGCAACCTCACATGGAAATTTAAAATGCAGAATACACGTGATGTAGCCTGGGCTGCATCAAGGGCCTTTGTTTGGGACGCTGCGCGGATCAATCTACCAAGTGGTAAAACATCACTTGCCATGAGTGTGTACCCTGTAGAAAGTATTAAAAAGGATGGCTGGCAGCGAAGTACAGAATTTGTAAAAGGCAGCATTGAACATTATTCCAAACAATGGTTTGAATATCCTTACCCGGCTGCAATTAACGTGGCAGGGGTAGTGGGTGGAATGGAATATCCTGGAATTGTTTTCTGTAGTGCCGAAAGCAGTGGCGGCGACCTGTGGGGTGTTACCGATCATGAATTCGGACATATCTGGTTTCCAATGATCGTAGGCAGCAATGAAAGAAAATATGCCTGGATGGATGAAGGCTTCAATACGTTTATCAATGGACTGTCCACGCGGGAATTTAATAATGGTGAATTTGCAAAGTTTTCTTTTTTCCCCCCGGATGATATGGCCAGGGTAGCGTTTAACGATAAGATGGATATTTTGTTTACTGCACCTGATGTTGTTCAGCAATACAACCTCGGGGTGGCGGCTTACCTCAAACCCGCCATCATGCTTGATGCTTTAAGGGATGTGGTATTGGGACCAGAGCGTTTTGATAATGCTTTCAGGGAATATATCCGCAGGTGGGCTTATAAACATCCGACACCCTGGGATTTCTTCCGCACAATGGAAAATGTCAGCGGTGAAGACCTGGGATGGTTCTGGCGCGGTTGGTTATTCAACAACTGGAAAATAGACCAGGCGGTAAAAGGTGTTCAATACGTTGGGAATAAACCAGAAAATGGCGCTTCCATAACCATACAGAACCTAGAGCAGATGCCGATGCCGGTAATTGTGCTGATTAAGGAATCGAACGGGGTTCAACACAGGCTGCATCTCCCTGTTGAGATATGGCAGCGTGGCGCAGAATGGAGTTTCCAGGTGCCAACGACTACTAAGATCACCGAAGTGGTACTTGACCCAGATAAAAAAATACCTGACCAGAACAGGAAAAACAACAGCCTTACTAAAGATTTTTAATTGAATGCAGGAAGTATAATTAATGTGCTTCCTGCATTAATTCGCTTATAAGTGCTTCTTCAAGAATAATTCTTTCAGGTTTTCCATTCCGGGAGGTCCATTTGATGAGCCGAAAACAATTCAGTTCGATTTCAATGCCTGTAATTTCTCCGTCGTTATAACAGCAGCAACCCGTATTAAAATAATTGGGGCGCAGCGTTAAAAAATCTTCTGATACGTTATCATATTCCAGTTTCCTGTTACGGATCGCTTCCTGTATGGATTCGATCTCTTCCTGGTTAGAAGCTCTCCGGGCAAATAACAACTGGCGATACAATCGTTCAAGGTGGGTCAGTGATTCAAACACGGGTTGATGGGTATGGCCTGTTACCAGGAAAACATCTGTATGCTGCTCACTCCATTCATGCATCAGGGAATTATGAAGTGTTTTCAAATCAGCATCATAGGCAGGTGTGTTTGGGTTGATATTGAGAAAAGATTGGAACGGCGCCCATATTCTTGAAATAAAAAATTTACTGAACCAGTTGCCATCACTGATCTCATCACCCTGGTGTCCATGCGTACAGAAAATATGAATGCGCCTGCCTTCGATGGTTGTTTCCAGAATCACGCCTTCGTAAATGGGTACTTCTTCACCATATAAATCTCTTAACTGCAGGGGTGCAAACGGGTCATTATCCCAATACAGATCATGGTTGCCAAAGATTTTTATAAATGAATTGGAAGGAATGAATGCAGCTTCTTTCTCAAACGAGGGTGCATGTGATCTTTTAATTGCGGGCCACACGTTTTCCCATAATTCCTCGCAATCTCCCAGGGCGATATAATGAAATCCATTATCCTTATAATAATCAAGTGCTGAAAGATAGTTGGGTTCGCAGATCATGAAATCGTCTGCGCCATTTTTCCTTCCTTTATGATGATCTGAAAATATGATAAATCTGCCTGTGTTCATTTCGAACGGGATCACAATTCCTTTGTCTTTGTTTTCGTCCAGGATGGCCTTGTAAAGATCATTCAGTGCAGCAAAAACTTTTTCTCTTTTTGGTCTGGATGAGTAATGCTTCATGTACCAGAGTACCGGGCGCGTAAAGATCTTTCTGAATAATTTTCGAATCAATTCCATCCGTATTTATTCATGAGAGTGAGCAGCACACCATTGGTCCAGCCAAAACCATCCTGTGAAGGATACTCGCCACCTCCTGCCTCTAGGTCCGTTTCCATCACATTGTATTTTTCCATTAGTTTCCCGGTTTGAAGAAATACTTTTTTATTGAGTTTAAACCATCTTTCAGCAATGGTTTTTGCCAGGTCATGGTATCCGTAATTTTCAAGTGCCACAATGGTGATCCATTGTAAAGGCGCCCATCCATTGGGTGCATCCCATTGCTCTCCTGTAACATTCATGCTGGTAACAACACCGCCTTCTTTTAAAAAATTGGTTTTTAAAAATTCAACAATACGCGGCACTTCAGCCGGATCAGCAATTTGAAAGAATAAGGGGTACATGCCTGCAAGTGTGGGGACATCAGTCGTTTTGTTTTTATTGAGATCATAATCACAATACCAGCCAAGCGAATCGTTAAAAAAAATACGCTTTAACTGCTTTATTTTCCCGGCCTTTTCATAGTGAGGATCAATGTTTTCTCTAACCTCTTTTTTTGCCAGTGCATCAACAGAGGATTCCAGATGATACAGCAATGCATTCAGGTCAACCGGGATAATATCAAGTGTTTTTATTGAAGAAAGATTTCCTCCTGAGCTAAACCACCTTGAACTGAAATCCCAGCCACTGGCTGCAGCAGCCCGCAGGTGTTTATAAGTTCGTTGCATAAAACTATCCCTGCTTGCAAATGAATGATTCACAAAGAAAGACCGGGCGGCTTCCGTAACAGTTTGTACATCTTCCAAATAACTTTCCTGCCTGGGTATAGATAATGCGTCCCAGTACCTGTACAACTGAATGCCGGAAGGATTCAATGTAACGGTTGTCGTATTGGAATTATTATTTCCTTTCCAGTACAACAGTTCTTTTTCTAATGCATTGCTGTAGGTGTTATACACTTTTTCTCCTTTAATTCCAGCTAACAGTGAGACCATTAAACTAAAAAACGGAGGTTGCGACCGGCTGAGGTAATAGGTTCTGTTTCCATTTGGTATGTGCCCATGCTGATCAATCAGAAAAGCAAAATTGTTTACCATTTTTTCGATAAGATCGGTTTGTCCGCTTTCCTTCAATCCAAGCATGGTGAAATAAGAATCCCAATAATAAATTTCCCTGAATCTTCCCCCTGGAACAACGTATGCAAATGGCAAAGGCAGGAGCGAACTTCCTTTAATCAACACATCTTTTTCTCTGGTAAGCACACGCCAAAGGGTATTAATATGTGCGCGCAGACTGGTGTCGGAAGTTGTAAAACTTGATTTTATTTGCGCAGGAATATAAAAATTGGCTTCCACAAATTGCCTGAGTGCTGCCGTATCTTTTGCTGAAATTTTTGATGCACGATAAGCTTTTAATATGGAGTGAGGATCTTTTTTTGGAACGCAGTCAACAAAAATTTTACTGTCTGGAAACACGCTGCTTATCTGCACATCTTCAAACAGTTTTCCATACAGCTGATCCGGAGTGGCGGTTTGCTGGCCCCTTGCATTTCCGAACAGCAATAAAATAAAAGGTAGCAGGTACCAGTGCATGGAAAAAGTTTAGCTAATGAAGATAAAAAAACCATGCAAGCAGGCGCCCAATATTTTATTTGTTAACCTGCGGCGATCATACTGATCTCCACATTTACAAATTTAGGGAGTGCAGAAACCTGTACGGTTTCTCTGGCAGGGAAATCGCCTTTGAAGTATTTACCATAGATCTCATTGATCTCGCTGAACTGGTGCATATCAGTAAGGAAGATGGTTGTTTTTACTACCTGATTAAAATTGTAACCTGCTTCTTGTAAAATGGAACGCAGGTTTTGCATCACCTGGTGGGTCTCGTCCTGGATATCCCTGTTCTTCAGGTTACCTGTTGCAGGATCAATACAGATCTGTCCTGAAATATAAAGAACGCCATTCACCATCACAGCCTGGTTATACGGGCCGATGGGGGCAGGAGCGGACTTGGTATTGATAATTCTTTTTTCCATATGTTTTGTGATCGGCTGCAAATATCGGTTCCTTTAATTCTTTTCTTTGTAAAAATTTGATCATGGAGGTTGTTGTATTGGCTGATGAAAAAAAATGGCTCGAGTTAAAAGGATCAATGACTGCTGAACCTGAAGGAGTAACCTGGGTTCAGACCCTGGAAGAAATGGAAGCCCATCGGCAGGCAGATGTTTTTATGGATCTTGAATTTGAGGAGAATGATCATTTAGCCGTTTTGACCGGTCTGCTCCCAAAGACCATTCTTGTGAATAATGTTGTTTCCACCAACAGAGCTACTCATCCATCTTTTATACGTTTCAACGGATGGACTGGTTTTTTACACCATTCCATAATTGAAGCAGCTTGTTCGGAAGAACAAAAAACAAATGCTGAAGCGGTGTTTGCCCTTTTTGGTAAATCCATCCAGTTGCTTCCGGATGAAATTGGATTTGTAAAACCACGGGTCATCAGCCTGATCATTAACGAAGCCTTTCTTGCGCTTGAAGATGACATCAGTACAAAGGAAGAAATCAATACAGCCATGAAAATGGGTACCAATTATCCCTTTGGTCCTTTTGAATGGGCGGACAAAATCGGTACAGGAAAGATTGTAAAGCTCCTGGAAGCACTTGAAAAAAAGCAAGCAAAATACAAACCTTCCTCCCTGATAAAGGCTTAAAAACTTAGCATTTTACTAAAATAATTAGTATCTTGGACGAAATTAACATCCATGCAACCACGTTCTGTGCAAATGCCCGGATACCGGGTAAATGAATACCAGTTAGTGCTGAACCCTAATGATGCACTGAGAGAGAAAATATGCAAGGTCAAAGAAGCATTCAATGATAAGTACCATTTGCCCTTACAACGGCAGCTAAAAAGCAATATTTGTATTGCCCGGTTCAGCCATTGGGAAATGATGGAAGAAAAAATTTTATTGCGACTGCAGTCCATTGCCATGGGCATAGCCCCTTTTAAAATCGAGATCAATAATTTTGGAAGCTTTCCTACGCACTCCATTTTTTTAAATATTACCACGCGTTTACCAGTTCAACAACTCGTGCGGTCTGTAAAAACAGCAGGTACATTATTAAAGATGAATAGTGAGCACAAGCCACTCTTTCTTGAAGAACCCCACATACCGATTGCTGTGCGTTTAAAACCCTGGCAGTATGAAAAGGGTTGGCAGGAATATACACATCGCCAGTTTACAGGAAAATTCATTGCAGACAGTATGCTGTTACTTAAAAGAGCTTCAGGCGACAGGTATGCATTTCAGATTTTGAAACGGTTTGAATTCCTTAACCTGCCTGTTCTCACAAAACAGGGAAGTTTTTTTGAAGTTTAAAACAGAAAATGAAAAGCACCTTTGAAAACGAAAAAAACGCTGCCGACCAGTATAAAAAAGGCAGGGGCGCCCAGATCAATACGCATAATAGGTTTCTGAAACACCAGGTATCAAAAGAGCACCTGGAGGCCATTGATGATTGGGTGGAACCTGATCTGAAAACACAACATATAGAGATCTTTCCTAAAACCCTGGTGAACAAAGTGGAAAGTCCGGATGTAGGCATGTTTTACAGTATGAATCCTTTCCAGGGATGTGAACATGGATGTATTTATTGTTATGCCCGCAATTCATTTGAATATTGGGGTTATAGTGCTGGCATTGATTTTGAATCGAAGATCCTTGTAAAGAAAAATGCGCCGCAATTGTTGCGTAAATTTTTAATGCATCCTAAATGGGAAGGGCTTCCTATTGGGCTTAGTGGTAATACCGACTGCTATCAGCCTGCCGAAAAAGAATTCAGGATTACAAGGAAATTACTGGAGATCTGCAATGAATTCAATCAGCCTGTGGGTATCATTACAAAGAATGCAGGAATATTAAGAGATAAGGAACTGCTTCAGGAAATGGCTTCAAAAAAACTGGTATCAGTATTAATGACCATCACAAGTTTTAATGAAGATCTCAGGAGGGCAATGGAGCCAAGAACTACAACGGGTAAACAAAGGATCAGGACGATAAAAGAACTGACCTCATTGGGTATTCCTGCAGGTGTTATGATGGGACCAGTAATTCCCGGGTTAAATGACCATGAAATGCCAGCGATTTTAGAAAAGGCCAGTGAGGCCGGTGCTACATTTTCTTCTTACACTTTCATCAGGCTCAATGGTGCCATCAAACTGCTATTCCACGACTGGTTGCATAAAAATTTTCCGGATCGCGCCGATAAAGTATGGCACATGATAGAAGATGGCCATATTGGAAAGGTAAATGACAGCAGGTTTGGAGTACGTATGCGTGGGGAAGGCAATCTTGCTCAATTAATTGCCGACCAATATGAAATTTATACGAAGAAGTTTAAGCTTGATCATGAGAGAATGGATCTGGACAGGACTATTTTCAAAAGGCCTGGTCAGCAGGGAAAACTTTTTTAACGATATGTAAACATATCTGGTTCTGCATCCCAAGAACAAACCATTGTTTATGCAGAAGCTCTTTACCACAATTTTGCTTTCCATATTCGGCGCAGCTTTATTTCAACCAGCTTCAGGCCCTGATAAGCCGATAACCATAAAAAACATGTCCGTAGAAGTAAAGGCATTTACCTCACATGCAGTTACAAATCTTAGTATTGAACTTTATAATCCAAATGACCAGCAAATGGATGGTGAATTGTTATTCACGATTCATGAAGGTCAGGTAATTAATGGATTTACACTGGATATAGAAGGGAAGCAAAGGCAGGGCGTAATTGTTGAAAAATCAAAAGGCCGGATGGCATATGAAACAGTTGTAAATCAACGCATCGATCCAGGTCTTGTGGAAAATATTGGAGGGAACAATTACAGGTTAAGAGTTTACCCTGTTCCTGCACATGGTATGCGTAAGGTTACCCTATCGCTTATCCAGGAATTGTTGCCAGGGAAGGGTGGGCTTTTTTACGAGCTGCCATTAACCTGGAATGTGCCGGTTGAACAGTTAGAAATAAATATCCAATCATTTTCAGGAAGTGAGCCGATTGCCCTTTCCGGATTTATAGAAAATGAAATATTTAATAGCGAAGCGTTGATGCTTAAATTAAAAGATCTGGTACTGAGTCAATCAATTGGCTTTTTCATTCCGGTAAATTTAAATAAGACATTGATTTGCGTAGATGACAGCAATCGATTTTTTGCAAGGATGCCTTTTACTGAAGTCCAGCATAATGGAAGCGGTTCTTCATTGTCTATTTTATGGGATGCATCCTCTTCAGGACAATTGCGGGATAGAGAAAAAGAATTTGCGTTCATAAAAAACTTTATCATCATACACAAGCCGCGCACAATTAAACTTGTGGTATTTAGTAATGAGGTTAATGCGTTCAGGCAGTTTCAAAATGTTGTTGCTGCAGATTCCATTATTCGTTTTTTAAAGGATCAGCCTTTTGATGGCGCAACTGATTTTAATTTTCTTGCGCAAAGCAGGTTTTTATCTTCGGACAATCTGTTGTTTTCCGATGGCTTGCAAACAATGGGTGCCACAAAGCTCCCGGCAAGGTCAAAAATTCATGTGATTCAAAGCGCTTCCTCCTCTAACGCTGCATTTTTGCGTGAACTTGCTTTCGCAAATGGAGGACATTATATAGACCTTCAGAAGCTGAATGTAGCTGATGCCATTAACCAACTTGAGCAGCATCCTTTTCAGTATGTAAAGTTTGAAACAAAAAATCTTAATAATGTGGCGGCGGAATACAATGAAGGTTATGTCACTGTTTGTGGAAATCTGGTGGGTGATGAAGGCTTAATTTCTCTGCAACTTCCGGGAAATAGTAAACAAAAGATCTTCATAAATAAGAAGCAGGGTTGTAATGAAACTGATTTGTCTGTTAACCATCTTTTTTCACAAATAAGAAAACTGCAAAACAGTTCCCGTGATCTTAATGGCGTTCAGGCATTTGCAAAGTCAAATGGCCTTGTTTCTTCTTTCACTTCTTTAATTGTGCTGGATAATCTTTCCGATTACATCAGGTTCAATATAATGCCGCCACCGGATCTGCTGGAGGCTTATCATCAAAATATGATCGTAAGCCATTCAAAGGTTGATGAAGAGAAAGAAGACGAAACACAGGAGCATCTTGAAGAAATGATGGATGACCTTAAAGAGATGGTGGCTTCAAAACAGCAATGGTGGAATAAAAAATTTCCGCTAAAGAAACGCCCAACGCAACAAACTTCGAATTCAGGTCAGTTGGTGCGTTATCAAACACCTACTCCAAGGGATACAACAATTATTGTGCGTATGGAATCACAAGCTATAGTGGCTGAAACTGTAGTTGTGCAGGATAGCGAGACTGAAGATAGGACAACAGTCAGGCGTGCACTTACAGGAAGTGTTGCTGTAGTTAGCGCAGTTCCGGGAGCGGAACCTTCTATAAGGATTCGGGGATTTAGTTCAATGGCTCCTTCAAATAATTTATCTATATCCGAACTGCAGGAGGTAGTTGTAAATGCTGTTTCAGAAAATCGTTCTGTCAATGCGTCAATTGAGTTTGATATGAAAATAGACAGTGTAAATTCGGAAGCTATTTTTTCAAATAAGGATATGCGATCGGTTGATCATTTAATTGCTTCGATCAAGAAAAAAAATCCTGCAAATAGGTATGCTCATTATTTAGTCCTGAAGCAATCCAAATGGCACCAATATCCTCAATTTTATATGGAAATGGCCGATCTTTTTCATTCTTACGGAATGAAAAAAATCTCGCGACGTATTTTAAGCAACCTATGCGAACTCGAATTAGAGAACCATCAGCTGTTGCGTGCCATGGCCTATCAAAGCGAAAGTCATGGCGATTTTAAAACAGCAGTTGAAGTGTACCGCCAGGTTTTTAAAATCAAAGAAGAAGAGCCGCAGTCTGCCCGTGATCTTGCCATGGCACTTCATAGGAATGGGCAGCACCAGGAAGCAGTTGAATTACTTTACCAGGTTTTGCTGCTTTCTGATGAAGAGGTAAGCGACAGGTTCGAAGGAATAAAAGAAGTGGTGCTTTCTGATTTCAACAATATAATTGCTTCTGTTCAGGATCTGGATCTAAGGAATTTTGATCGCTCCGTATTTGTTCACCTGCCAGTAGATCTTAGAGTCGTTATTGATTGGAATAAAGACCAGACTGATATTGATCTTATTATAAAAGAACCTGGTGGTGATAGCTGTTTCTACAAAAATAAAAACACCAGATCTGGCGGAAGTTTGTCTGAAGATATGACGGAAGGGTATGGGCCAGAAGCCTATATGATCAGGAAGGCCATTAAAGGAAAATATGAAATATGGATTGATTATTTTGGTGATGGTTACCAGAAGCAACACGTGCCTGCAGTGATTAAATTGAGCATTTACCGAAACTTTGGAAGGCCAGACCAAACACTGAAAGTCAAAATAATTTCACTGGACAATGAAAAGGAGCGCATCAAACTGGATGAAATCATATTTTAAAAATGATCTGAATCTTTCAAAAATATTTTTTTTAAGATTTGATGTAGGATGTATTTTCCCTCTATCTTTGCAACTATAAAAAAATAAAACATGCTTCGATTTAGTTATTTAATAAAAAATGATTTCACCAAACCAGGTGATCGGCGGGGCATGTGTATATAATTGATTAATTGAATTGATCATTGAAGCCCCGCACCTGCGGGGTTTTTTATTACCCCTATGTAAAAAATTTTATGTTGACGATATAAAACATGAGTTATGTTATGGCAATTATTTAGACGAGACAGTTTGAGGTCTGTTTTTGAAGGACATTTTGTAGATGCAAAGACTTTGTATGCCTATAAGTTTAATGTGCTTTGCAATGTAAGTTTTATAGGAGAACTTGACACCTCTATGGCTTATGCCTTTATCATGGAACAATTTGGAAGCGAGATCAGGGATGTTTACCAGCACTGTTATTTTGAGCAAAGTGATCATGCGCTTTATTTCAACAATACCCTCATTTTGTTGCAAGATAAAAGACTGATTGAACTCGGAAATAATTATTGCCAGGTATTACACAGACCTAGGCAGAATGTGTGGGCACATGCGCTTTTAAAAAATTTATCAGTATATAAATTAGTTCAGCCTGCACCTTCAATCGGTTTCTCCTGGCAGGTTTCTGCACAATAACCACCAGCCGGCAATGCCCTGGTATTCAGAGCATGTAGCTGGCTGGTTTTTTGAAGAAAAATATCGAATTGTTCAAAGGAATTTTTAATCAGAGTATCAGGATATAAATCGACGTTATGGCAAAATTAAAATTGACAGGAAAAGCAATCCGGAACATTGGTTACCCTGAAGGTCCGGTGATCAGCATTGCTATGAATACAATGGAGCGCAATTTTAAACATCTTTCAGAGCAGGAAGCATTGGAAATTTTATCTGCTATTCTGCAAAGCCCAAATGAATATGCTAGCGATCCGGTTTTGGGCAAGATTGCTGAAACCCTGATTCCAAAACCAAAGTCCGGCAATGCAGAAATTTCGTTGAATACTGAAGGAATTTCATTTAGTGTTTTTGGCAGTGAAGGAATTGAGCCCGGTGCCATGCACCAGATGTACACTGCAGCTAAACTGCCCATAGCGGTGGCAGGTGCATTGATGCCGGATGCACATTCAGGTTATGGGTTACCAATTGGTGGTGTGCTTGCCACTGAACATGCAGTCATTCCTTATGGTGTGGGTGTTGATATTGGTTGCAGGATGTGTTTATCTGTTTTTGATGTCGATCCTAAAGAGCTGTTGGGGAAGGAACATTTTTTCACCAGGGAACTGAATGAAGCTACTTTGTTTGGAAGCGGAGCGCAGTTTGAAATGGCCGCTGATCATGAAGTGATGTACCGGAAAGAGTTTGATGAGTTGCCATTACTGAAAAGCATGCACGGAAAGGCATGGAAACAATTGGGTTCCTCTGGTTCAGGAAATCATTTTGCTGAATTTGGAATTGTGGAGATCCTGCAGGATGATCAGCAACTGGGCATTGCACCAGGAAATTATTTGGGATTTTTAACCCATTCGGGTTCACGTGGACTTGGTGCAACTGTTGCCAACCACTATACAAAGATCGCAAAGGAAAAACGTAAGTTGCCGGGCGAAGCATCCAATCTTGCATGGCTTTCACTTGATGAAGCAGCAGGACAGGAATATTGGCTGGCAATGAATCTTGCAGGTGATTATGCATCGGCCTGTCATCACATCATTCATGAAAAGATCTCAAAGCAGCTGGGCCGGAAACCAATTAGGATGGTAGAGAACCACCACAATTTTGCATGGAAGGAAACATGGGAAGGGAAAGAGGTGATCGTACACCGTAAAGGTGCTACACCCGCGGGCACAAACGTGCTGGGCATCATCCCTGGTTCTATGACAGCGCCTGGATTTATTGTAAAAGGAAAGGGCGTAACAGCCTCAGTCAATTCTGCTTCCCATGGTGCCGGTAGAAAAATGAGCCGTACAGCCGCGCTCAATTCTGTTACACATCATCAGTTGAATGAGGTGCTTGCCAAACATGGCGTGAAATTGTTAGGTGGCGGACTGGATGAAGCGCCTTATGCTTACAAGGATATTCATCAAGTAATGGCAGCACAAAAAGAACTGGTAGACACGCTGGGAATGTTTCATCCTAAAATAGTAAAAATGGATGGTGCGGTGGCAAAGCAATGGCGGAAGAAAAATAAATGACAGGCCTCAGGATTTCCAATAAGCATCCTGGTATTTTCTTGTCCATGAAGATTTTTCTGCGTTGCGTTTTTTGTTTCTTCTTCTTAGCCAGAAAGGAATAACGATGACAATAAAAAGAAACATAACATAGTATTTCGACTGGAGGCCATAACCAATGATGTGAAGTTTTGAAGCATTGGGTGCAGGCTTTTCATTGATTGCTCCATAGAAAAATTTGTTCTTCCATTGATCAAGAAGTAAGGGGTCTACACTTTTTTTAATATAGGCTGAGTCAAATTCACTGGATGCAATTAAAGAATGAAATGATCGCCTGTTGTGTTGGATATTTGGTTCTTTGTTGGTATCGAAATACCTCCATTCATTATCAATAAAGGCTTCAACAACATAATGACCAGGAAGGCCGATGTGCCTGAAAGGAATATTGAGCCTTCTGAATATTTCAACCATCACAATGGCCTGCTGGCTGCAGGCAGCCATAGGAAATTTCATGATATCATCAGGAATAACAATTGCCGACAGATCATTCCAAACAAGACCCGATATTTTGGCCAGTGCATTTTGCTCAAAACTGTAATGCGAATAACCATGGTAAAATCTTTTACGCATGATCTCAGCGATGTAATTAAAATAAGCGAGGTCTTTTTTTCGTTCACTTCCAAACTTTTCCTCAGCAGCAAGTATGACGTCATTGACAGACCGCAATTTTAAGAAATATTCCTGGTCATATTCTTCATTGAGCGTTTCTGAAAATGCACTTTCTGATGGAGATTTGCTATGTAAGAGGTTTACACTGCAAAAAAATAAAAGGATAAGTATAATTAGCCTTGGCATTTATATATAGGATGTTCAGATTTCGAAATAAAAATATAAATATTTTTATAAAGTCAAATCCCTGCCGCTAACAGCTAACAGCTCTTCTCTATACCTTAATATAGATTTTACGTCTGTCCATCCAATAACAGATCGCCCACATAAATAAGATCACGGTAAGTGCAAACAGAAGTGATCCAAGTTCCTTAGGACCCGGCAGGAACTTATACACTTTCTCGTACATAAAATTCCAGGGGCTGATAAATACAGCTTCGCCCTTTGCATTCAATCCGTTAGGAATCCTGATCAACCTTAATCCCTTTGGCAGAAAGGCACTCAATGCAAAAACAAATAGCGCGTTCTTTCCAAAAACATCAAAGAACCGGGTCCACCATCCGCGCATATTTTTTAATTCTATAGCGTAGATCATGGTGGCCAGTAAGGCTATGGCCATACCCGTTGTTAGTACAACATAGGAGCTTGTCCATATTTTTTTATTCACGGGAAAACTTTGCCCCCAAATGTAACCTGTGATCAGTAATGCCATTGAGGCCACGAATAATCCGGTAATGGTTTGATACATCACCTGGTGGTCTGCATCTGTTTTTTTTATTGTGTCCTGCGCAGGAAAAACATTTGGCCCTTGCAAAATTGCAAATTCTTTTTTCTTATCCATGATATAAGCTCCAACCAGGTAGCCTAAAATTACCTGCACAATGGCGGGTAGGGTACTCATGATTCCTTCGGGGTCAAAAGGAATGCCTTCTCCCTTATACATATGGTGAGTACCCAGTATGGCTTTGTCAATCTCAGTTCCGAACCAACCATTTAAACTATAAGGGTCTGAGGGATTTCCGAGCACACAAAGCAACCAGTAAAACAACAATAGCAGCAAACCGGCAAGGAAGGCGCCCCTGGGTTTCAGGTAATAAATAATGATGGAAGCAAAAAAATAGCAAACAGCGATCCGCTGCAACACACCGAATATTCTTACCCCGGTAAGGTTGCCCTGGTTGTTTATAGATGTCCATCCGATCCATTCATACGCTCCACCCTGCCATCTCAGGAAAGGCCACCAATTCAGGAACAATCCAATGGCAAAAATCAACAAGCTTCTTTTGATCACTTTTTTCCAGAATGATGCAGGTCCCGCAGTCCTGAGCCTGGGCATTACAAACGCCATGGCATTTCCTACTGCAAACAGGAAAAAAGGAAATACAAGGTCTGTTGGAGTCAGTCCGTGCCAGGGTGCATGTTCCAGGGGATCATAAATAGCCCCCCAGGTACCCGGGTTGTTCACCAGTATCATCAGGGCTACAGTGGCACCACGAAAAACATCGAGCGAATAATAACGCTGGTTCAAATGAGAAAATTTATTAAATGTAAATATCAATCTGCGAATCTGCTAATTGCTCATTAGCCCAATAGATTATTTACTTTTGATGCCAACTACATGCAACCTCAAAACCTGATTCATCCAACTGCCATAATAGATCCCGGGGCACAAATTGGTAAGGGTACACGGATTTGGCATTTCTGTCATATCATGCCACTGGCCAGTGTAGGAGATGGGTGTACCATAGGCCAGAATGTTTTCATAGATAACCATGTGGAAGTTGGCAACAGGGTAAAGATCCAGAACAATGTTTCTCTTTATAATGGCGTCATCATCGGGGACGATGTTTTCCTTGGACCTTCAGTGGTATTTACCAACGTGATCAATCCAAGGAGTTTTATAGAAAGAAAAAATGAATTTAAACCCACCCTAATTTCCAACGGAGCAACCATTGGTGCCAATGCCGCCATCATTTGCGGAATTTCTATTGGCGCTTATGCTTTGGTTGGTGCCGGCGCAGTGGTTACGAAAAGTTTTCCACCATTCGCTTTGGTCACCGGGAACCCTGCTACACAGAAAGGCTGGGTAAGTAGATCTGCTTATAAGCTGATTTTCAATGATAAAGGAGAAGGGGACTGTCCTGCAACCCGTGAGAAATACAGGTTAAACGGAACTAAGGTCGAAATTCTGGAGTAACTAATTCAAAATCTGTCTTTTTTGAAGATTTGTCAGTCACAGCGCAAAGGCTATATTTGCACCGCATCTACATGCTCATCCATTTATCTGTGACTGAGAATGGCGAAGCCATGTAATTAAACCTGTGAACGCTAAGTGGTTAGCTATATATACCCGTCCCCGCTGGGAAAAGAAAGTCAACCAGCTTTTAAAGGAAAAGGGTATTGAAAGTTACTGCCCGTTAAACAAGGTGCGGAGAAAATGGAGCGACCGGATTAAGGTAATTGAGGAACCGCTCTTTAAATCCTATGTTTTTGTAAAAATTAAAGAAGAAGACCGCGCCACTGTTCGAATGACCCCTGGTGTAGTGAACTTCGTGTACTGGAATGGAAAGCCGGCAATCATTAAAGAACGGGAGATCCAGGTGGTGAAACGGTTTCTGGATGAATATGAAAATGTGGAAGTGCGGAAGATCGAACTGACACCGGAACAGAGAGTAAGGGTCATGTCGGGCCCCATGATGGACCAGGAAGGAAAGCTCATGGAACTGAAAAATAAAACAGCCAAGGTGAGTATCGATAGCCTTGGATATATTTTGATTGCTTATATTGATAAAAACAAGCTCATTCCTGTTCAACAGACAAACCACCATTCATGAAATTTTTTTGCTGGACTTGTTTATTTGTGATCCTGTTGAGTTCCTGCGGCACTCAGCGAAGGGTGCCAATGAACTACCTGGAAAACATAGATGACACACTGATCCTGGGTAATACCGCTGCTTTGGAAGCAAGGATCAAAAAAAATGATATGCTTTCCATAAGAGTGTACAGTATGAGTATTGATCCAGCAACTGACTTACCTTATAATCTCCCTGAAACGGGTGGCCAGACCAATACTTCAGGTTTCCTGGTAGACAGGAATGGAAATATAGAATATCCAAGAGTAGGTACACTGAAAGCTGAAGGACTTTCCAAAGAAGAACTTGCAGAAGTAATTCGTCAACGATTAAGCGACCAGTTGAAACAACCCTCAGTAGTCGTGCGTTTCCAGAATTACAGAATCACGGTATTGGGCGAAGTCCGTTCTCCCGGGACTTATACGGTAGCGTCAGAAACACTAACCATCCTGGAGGCGCTTGGAATGGCAGGTGATGTAACTGAATTTGGAAGAAGAGGTAAGGTTAAGATTTTGAGAGAAGGTGCTGATGGACAACGTTCCATTGCTTCACTGGATCTTACCAGTTCCGAAATGTTCACTTCTCCTTATTTCAGGCTACAACAAAACGATGTGATCTTTGTAGATCAGACAGAAAGAAGGCTCAGGCAACAGGAACAACAACAGATAGTTCAGCAGATCGGCATTGCTACAGGGCTGATCACCACCATTGCACTTATATTAAATTTTATTAAATAACCTCTGATGGAGGAACAATTCAATCCTGCGAAAAAAGAACTGGCGGCTTTAAGTATTAAAGATCTTTTCTTTAAATACATCCGTTTTCTGCCATTGTTTATTTTAGCGATCTCCCTTTCTTTATTTGTATCCTATCTCTATTTAAGATATGCTACCCTGATCTATAGTTCTACCGGAACCATGGTGGTGAAGGATGAAAAATCCTCAGGTGGCGGTGATAAATTCGAACAGCTCCTGAATTCTGATGGAAGAAAAAATATACAGAATGAGATCGAATACCTGAAGTCGCGTCCTTTGATGGAAAGGGTGGTGCGTTCCCTCAACCTGAACTTTTCCTATATAGCTTTGGGAAATATAAAAGAGCTAAATATCTACAATTCTTCTCCTTTTTATATTGAAGCTTATAAAATAAACGACTCTGCATCTGGTTTCAGCCTGAATATTGTTTTTGAGAATGAAGAACAATTCAGGATCGATAAGGGTGGGAACCTTTTAAAGTTGGGGCAGGTATTCACAAATGAAAATGGAGTTTTCAGGATCATACGTAATCCCTGGGGCAGCATATCGAACGAATATAAAGTTGAATGGAAACCAACGCACGTTGTTGCCAACGAATTATTATCCAATCTCCTGGTTACTCCCAAACAGAATACGGGTATTCTGATCATTTCCCTTCAGGCCACGAATCCACAGCTTGCCGCCAATGTGATCAATCAGTTGATGCAGGAATACCAGGCTGCTACCATTGAAGATAAAAACCTGGCAATACAGAATACCTTGCGATTTATTGATGACAGGGTGATCTTTGTTCAACGGGAACTGGATAGCATTAACCGCCAGTTACAACTCTTCCAGCAACAAAATAATTTTATTGACCCTGAGGCGCAGTCCTCTAATTATTTTTCACGAATAGAGGAATCCAACAGAGAAGCCAGTACCCAGACGCTCCAGTTGAATAATGCCGAAATGATCACAGATTATTTAAGCGACAGGCGCAACAACTTTGCTCCCGTGCCTTCTGTTCTGGGAATTAATGATCCAACACTTTCCCAAATGATCACGGGATATAATACAACCCAGATCGACAGGCAGCGGCTGCTTGAAAATGCACCGCCCGGCAACGTGGCAGTAAAACAGGCAGAACAGGAAATCGAGGTGCTTCGCACAAAAATTCTTGAGAACCTTAGGAACATTAAAACTTCTTATCGTGCTGCCATTGGAAAGATCCAGGGACAAGGAAGCGCTGCAGAAAACCAGGTGCGCCTTTTACCTGCTAAACTCCAGGTTTATACCGATATCAAAAGAGCCCAGGGAACCAAACTTGTAGTGTACAATTCATTGCTTGAAAAAAGAGAAGAATCGGCCATTGCGCTTGCTTCCACGATTTCTAATACAAAAGTTTTACAGGATGCACAACCCAATTCATCCCCTGTAAGTCCTGATGAGAAGAGCAGCCGCCTTCTCGCCATCATCATTGGTATTGTACTTCCCGCACTTTTTATTTTTGCGCTTGAACTCCTGAATGATAAAGTCAATTCCAGGAACGATATTGAGAAAGTAACATCTGCTACCATCCTGGGTGAGGTGGGTCACAACTACGGAAAGCAGGCGCTGGTAGTAACCAGCAACAATCGCAAAGTGGTTGCAGAACAATTCAGGATACTGCGCTCTAATCTGCAGTATGTGCTCAATCACATTACCAAACCGGTGATTCTTGTCACTTCTTCTTTCAGCGGCGAAGGAAAATCTTTTATCTCAACGAACATAGGAGCTGTAATGGCCATCACCGGTAAAAGAACCATCATTCTTGAATTTGATATCAGGAAACCAAAAGTACTGGTACACCTGAACATCCCTAAAAAACCAGGACTTACCAACTACCTCCTTGGTAAGGTAAATATGGAAGATCTGCCTGTTCCAGTTCCCGGCAGCGAAAACCTTTTTGTATTGCCATGCGGGCCCGTTCCACCCAATCCTGCAGAATTGCTGCTGGATGAAAAGCTGTCTGACCTCTTTTTATTTCTTCGCGCCAATTTCGATGTGATCGTAATGGATACCGCGCCCGTGGGTATGGTAAGTGACGCGCTTACACTAAGTAAGTTTGCCGATTGTTCCCTTTACATCGTTAGACAGGGACATACTTATAAAAAACAGGTGGGCCTGATAGATGAATTTTTTCAGCAGGGAAAACTTCCCAAAATCAACTTGATATTAAATGACGTGAAAGTGAAATCCGGATATGGATATTATGGATACGGAAGGTATGGCTATGGTTATGGATCGGGCTATTTTGATGAAGAAGAAGAAGTGCCGAAGAACGGTATGAACAAATGGTTCAACTGGCTCGATATGAAAAAATGGAAAAAGAAAAAATCTAAAAGCAGCAGCATATAATGAAAGTATTGGTTACGGGAGGTGCAGGTTTTATCGGATCAAACCTGGTGGCTTCATTAATAGAACGACAGGATGTAGAGAAAGTTCGGGTACTCGATGATCTGTCCACTGGTAGTCTTGAAAATATAGATGAGTTTCACAATCATCCAAAGTTTGAATTTGTACATGCAGATATTCGCAATTATGATGATTGCCTGTCTGCTGCTGATGGAATGGACCTTATTTCCCACCAGGCTGCACTCGGATCTGTGCCCCGTTCCATCAATGATCCTCTTACATCAAATAATGTAAACATCACAGGTACACTGAATATTTTTACTGCAGCGAAAGAAAAAAAAATCAAAAGAGTTGTGTATGCAGCAAGTTCATCTACTTATGGCGATCATCCTGCATTGCCAAAAGTGGAAGATGCCATTGGCAATCCCTTATCTCCTTATGCCGTTACCAAATATGTAAATGAGTTATATGCACGTGTGTATTCCAGTGTATATGGACTTGAATTAATCGGACTGCGGTATTTTAATGTTTTTGGTCCCAGGCAAAATCCGCAGGGGCCTTATGCTGCTGTAATTCCATTATTTATTAAATCGGTATTGGACAATGAACCACCGGTGATGAATGGCGATGGTGAGACCAGCAGGGATTTCACCTTTGTTGCCAATGCTGTGCATGCAAATGAATGTGCCCTGTTCACTTCCAACAATGAAGCAGTGAACCAGGTTTATAATATTGCCTTTGGAGAAAGAACTACTTTGAATGAATTATTTGAAATGATCAAAGGCATTGCCGGCAGTGACCTTGTGCAGCAGTTCGGACCCGAGCGTGCTGGTGATGTAAAGCACAGTCTTGCAGATATATCAAAAGCAAAATCACTTTTAGGATATGCACCTCCGTATAGTGTGCGTGAAGGGATGAAGATCGCCTTTGAGTGGTACCGGGAGCGGCATCATTTTGCGTATAGTTGAGGGAGGCGTTTAGTTGTTTAGTCTTTTAGTTGTTTAGTTGTTTAGTTGTTTAGTCGTTTAGTTGTTTAGGAATACAACTGCATGAAAATGTTTTTTTCCCATTGAAACATTTTTACGATATAGTTTCTTCGCTAAAACACATCATATGTTTACCTATGGATTTGAAAAACTTTCTGTTTGGGAAGATGCAAGAGACTTAACAGTACTCATTTATAAGGTTACTTCAACCTTTCCTAAAGATGAAAAATTTGGATTGACAAATCAAATCAGGCGGTCTGCAATTAGCATTGCCTCTAATATTGCAGAAGGTTCCGGACGCAAATCAGTAAAAGATCAGGCTCATTTTTATCACTTGGCTTATAGCAGCAACCTGGAACTATTAAACCAACTAATTATCTCTAAGGATTTATTATTCATTTCAGGTGATATATTAATTGAATGCCGGAGATTTATTGAAAAGATTTCTAATAAAATTAATAACCTAAGAAAATCTATTTTGGCCAGTTCTTCTCCTAAACAACTAAACAACTAAACAACTAAACGACTAAACAACTAAACGCCTCCCTCAACTATACGCAAAATGATGCCGCTCCCGGTACCACTCAAAGGCGATCTTCATCCCTTCACGCACACTATACGGA
>MWYV01000015.1 GCA_002050435.1 Chitinophagales bacterium 33-2
GTGCTAACTCCGTGCTCTCTGTGCCTCCGTGGTTATTGTATTTGCATCTCTTTTATTTGCGTCTTTACGGCAAAAACCCCGCTGTTCCATCAGGGGGATAAAACATTTTTAAGAAGGGCTGGTAAATTCCTAATTTTACTTCATGGGTCAGTACAGTATGGGCGATGCCATCAGGCAGTATTTACAGCAAAGCCGCCTCAGGGGTGATATACAGGCATTGCAGGTTGCAGATGTTTGGGAAAAAGTAATGGGGAAAACCATAGCCCGTTATACCGAAAATTTAAAAGTGATCCACCGCACTTTATACATCACCACAAATGTTGCTCCCTTGAAACAGGAATTGATCTACCAGAAAGAACAAATAAAGCAACGCGTTAACGAGGCTCTGGGAGAAAAACTGATCGACCAGGTTGTCGTTCAATAGTTCCAGGGATAGCCATGCCGCTGGCTGGCAGGACCTTCAAAGGTAGCGCGGCGTATGGTCAGTGCTTCCTGCATGATATCATGGGAAGAAACCACCCCTTTAAAATTAAAACTGTCGAATACCACAATGTGCCTGGAGGTAAATCTTTCCATCATCTGCATACAATGCTCCAGCGAATCTTGCGGAGTGGCTACCGGTAATGTACGGTTCATGAAATCCTTTACAGGAATCCTGTTTAAAGGCTTATTTGCAAAAAGCACCTTGCCTGCTATATCATGCCCGGTAAGAAGTCCCATAAATTTTTCTTCTTCCAGCACAATCAGGTAATCTACATTCTCACACGACATTTTGTAAAGCGCATCGCTCACTTTACACTCAGGGTCAATTTTGTTAAACTGGGGATACTTTCTATCCAATACATCAGCAATCGTTTCCATAAAAAAAATTTGGATGAACAAAATGGTGATCTACTGGTGGCTTGTAATTAAAAATAAGTTTTTTTCTGCTTTGGAATTTTTTTTTGCTGGTTATTTTACCCTTACCCTGGGATCGATCATTCCGTATAAAATATCAGCCAGGATATTTATGATGATGAAAAAACATGCAGACACCAGTACAGACCCCATGACTACCGGAAAATCCAGTTTTTCCAGAGCCTCTACGGTTACTTTACCTATCCCCTTCCAGCCGAAAATATATTCAATAAAAAATGCACCTGCGAGCAACTCCGCAAACCAACCGGTAATGGCGGTGATCACCGGGTTCAGTGCATTCCGGAGTCCATGTCTGATCACCACATTCTTTTTGCTCAGTCCTTTTGCATAGGCTGTCCGGATATAATCCTGGTCTAATACATCCAGCATCGAACTCCTTGTAAGTTGAGTAATGATGGCAAGTGGACGGATACCTAAGGTTAGCGCAGGCAGCAGCAGGTTCTGAAGTGTAAGCCGCCTGTTGCCTTCTTCATCGATGTCGAACCAGCTGCCGGTTAAATGCAGCCCCGTCCAGTCGCTCCATACAAATCCAAAAAGGTAAGCGATGATGATGCCCATAAAAAAAGAGGGCGCAGAAATGCCAATGATACTCGAAAAAACAGCAGTCGTATCCATCCAGCTGTTTTGTTTTACGGCTGCGATCACACCAAGTGGAATGCCAATAAAAACAGCAATCAACATGGCTGCAAAGGCAAGCATTAATGTTCCAGGCAATGCTTCCAGCAATACATCGCTGACTGCTTTTTTGGTTTGATAGGATTTCCGGAGGTAAGGAAATTTTAATCCCAGTTTTGTATCCCCCCCTATAAAAATTCCATTCAAATCTTTATCGGCAATATCTTTTTTATCATGAATGGCAATTGGAGAAACATCATTCAGGTATAAGAAAAACTGCTTCCATTTAGGCTGATCGAGGTAAAGTTCTTTCCTGATATTTTCCTGTGTAGCCGCGTCACCGGACTGGCCCATCACCAGGCGTGCGGGATCGCCAAATCCCTGGAATAATACAAACACCAGTACTACAACGCCCAGCAGAACCAGTATTCCGTAAAATATCTTCCGAAGGATGTAGGTGATCACATGGATTATTTAATATTGGTTCCTGTTAATTTCTTATTCACTGCGTCAAAACCATTTTGGCTGTATTTTTCTTTAATGGTTCCGGCCTCAAGGTAATAGATCGTAGGTTCTGTTCTTGCTGCGGTTCGAACAATGGTAAAATCAGCATTAAAAAACTGAATGCTGGCTGCATCTGCGTCAAACAATTTTATGGCATCTGCGGAAGCCGGTGTTGCAAGGTAAACGGGAATGCCCTTTGTTTTTGCCTGTTGTGAAAGCAGGTTGAGTTTACCAGTCCATGAAGGCGCTTTCAGATCCTGTGCGAAAACAAGAATCGCAGCAGGTTGTGCCAATACGATTTTAGTTGAATCTTCCCCGGTTATTCCCGACAAAGAAAAATTTTTGATCGCCGGTTCAGCATTTCCTTTTCTTACCAGTTTATCGATCCTGTCAATAAATTTATAGGTTTCCAGGTCAGCAGGAAGTTCTTCTGGTGCAAACTCAAATTGCTTCCCTTCTTTTTCATAAATAAATTTCATGGCAAAACTGTCCGGAACCGAACCTGGTGGTGGCAGCATCTGTTGTGTAATGTTATTTCCTTTTTTAAAAGGAAGACAATCTGCTAAAGGAAGGTAATTCAAAACATACCACTGCAATAAAAGACTAAAAAAAAGCGAGAGGGCAAGGATCAATTTCCTTTTTGCTGCCGAAAAAGCGGGAACAATATAGCGTCTTCCAAATAAAAGGAAAATGATCATCACCAGCAGCAGCAAATCTTTTATAAAAGAAGTGAGGGGTGTAATCGGGAGACAATCACCAAAGCATCCGCAATTGGTGAACTTGCCGGATAAAAAGGCATAACCTGTAAGGAAAGTAAAGAAAATGATCAGGATGAGAAGGAGCCATAAAAAAAAGTTTTTCATGAACCCAAGTAAAATGGCAACACCTGCAATGATTTCGAGGGTGATCATCATTACAGAAAGAAAAAGGGAATGGTCGTGTAAAAAACTGTACAGCGCCATCAGTGGCGATTTCAGGAAAAAACTTCCGGCAGAAAGTTCTGCATTCCAGAGTTCAAAAAATTCCTGCATCTTGTAGCTCAATCCCATCGGATCGTTTGCCTTTACAAGGCCGGAAACAATAAACAGTACTCCTACAAAGATTTGTACAATTTTAATGGCGGTTTTCATTTTGTGCGGGATTTCAGAAGTATCAATGCAAAAACTGCATAGTTGATCATGTCGTAATAATTGGCATCCAGGCCTTCGCTTACCAGGGTTTTGCCTTTATTGGAAAGGATCTGCTTCATGCGTTGCAATTTCATTAAAATAAGATCTGTCAGGCTTTCCTGGCTCATTTGCCTCCAGGCCTCTCCATAATCATGGTTTTTATTTTCCATTAAACCTTTAGCCCTGGTAAAATAATCATGGTACATTTTCACTGCAAAATCGTGTTCCAGTTCTTCGGGATCGTTTTCCTGCAGTTTCAGTTGAATCAGTCCAATAATGGAATAATTAATGATGCCTTTAAATTCCGAAGTAATATCGTCAGCTATTTTTTGTGCACCTTTCTCCTGGATGGTGCGGATGCGCTGGGCTTTTATATATACCTGGTCAATTATGGAAATAGTTCTTAACACCCTCCATGCCGTTCCATAATCTTTTGTCTTTTTACTGAAAACATCCTCACATTCCCTGATCACATCTTCATATTGCTGGTTGGTGTGCTGCATTCATTCAATTTATCTACATTAGCTTCAAAAGTAATAAACAACAACAAATGTTCACCCTTAATTGTAAAGGAAAGCTGCTGACGATAGAGGAGCCTGTGGTGATGGGCATTATCAATTCCACCCCTGATTCTTTTTACCAGGGAAGCAGGAAACAATCTGTGGATGAAGTATTATTCACTGCTGAAAAAATGATCGGCGAAGGTGTCACCATTCTTGATGTTGGTGGACAAAGTACACGCCCCGGCAGCGCGCAGGTAAGCGAAGACGAAGAATTGAAAAGGGTCATTCCTTCAATTGAAATGCTGGCCCGGACATTTCCAGGGCAGATCATTTCCGTAGATAGTTTTTATTCCACCGTGGCCAAACATGCCATAGAAGCTGGTGCTTCCATTATTAATGACGTCAGTGGCGGAGGTATTGATCGTAACATGTTTCAAACCATAGCCGACTTGCAGGTTCCTTATGTGCTCATGCATATAAGAGGGAAACCAGCAACCATGCAATCGAATCCTTTCTACGAAAATGTGGTCACTGAGGTTTTTGACCAGCTGAATTTTCAGGTGGATCAATTAAGAAAACTGGGCGTGCATGATATCATTATAGATCCCGGTTTCGGTTTTGGTAAAACCATTGCGCATAATTTCAGGCTGCTCAATGATCTTTTGTTTTTTAGAAAGCTGGGGCTCCCGTTAATGGCCGGACTCTCAAGAAAAGCAACCGTGTATAAAACACTGGACTGTCTTCCTGAAGAAGCACTGAATGGAACCACGGTCATTCATACAATTGCTTTAATGCAGGGCGCCGACATTTTGAGGGCACATGATGTTAAGGAAGCCATGGAAGCTATTAAGATGGTAACGGCATATAAAAAAGAAAAAGAGCAGCCAGGGCTGCTCTAATACTATTTTCAAGTTAATGTGATTAGTACGGGTAGTTTTGACAGGATGGATCTCGAAGGATAATGGAATAAAAACGGGACCGCAAATCAAAAGTACACACGAGGTGAAATGCAAATATCGTCAATTATTAATGATTATGGCCGTCACCTTCGTAATGTTGTGATTGTTGCTGCTGCTGTTGAGGAGGTGTATCTGAAATTTCCAGGAGCTCAATATCAAAAATTAAATTTTCATTAGGTCCGATCTTAGGTCCGCTGCCGGGAGGTCCGTATCCAAGTCTTGATGGAATGTATAAAGTGGCCTTTCCACCTTTTGCAAGCTGTTTGATACCATCTTCAAATCCTTTGATCGAATTTCCTGTTCCGATCTGCATGGGAAACTCACCTGAATCAAAAGCCACACCATTTAAAGTTTTTCCTGCATATTTTACACGAACAAATTGTCCGGGTGCAGGTTTGGGTCCCTGTCCTTCATTCTGAACATTCATGTACACGCCCCATTCCGTTTTTCTGGTCTGGATGTTATTCTTAGAAAGATAAGCATCAATAAGCCTGTTGTCTATCTGCATCTGGTTAGAGGTGGCGGTGTCGCTGCGAAAGCGTTCCAGTCCTTCTTTTTCCATTTCTGCTGCTTGTGCCATCCGGTCTTTTGCCACCGCTGCAGAAGCTTCCTCCAATGTTTTATACACTTCGGTCACACGAATGGTGGTGACCAACTCTTCGCCTTTTTTAAAGGTTTTTCCAGCCATTTCCGGGCTTTGGGCAATCAGCGAATCCGTCACCTGAACAATATATACGCTGTCACCCTTTCTCAGTTTCGGAAGGATCTCCATAATGTTTCCACCAATGTCTGAATAATTCACTCCCTGTGGAGGTGTTGGTTGCACCTGCAGGTATTGAGGCTGATTTTTTTCATAAGAACTGAAGAGAACCGTATCCTTTGTGCTCTGGATCACTTCAAACTTTACATAATAGTTAGGCAGAATCGAATCACCCTTATTGTCTGTAAAGATTTTATAAGGAAGTCCGGAACTTGTTTTTTGAAATTCAACTTTATTACATCCTGCAGCAAAAACGACTGCAAGTGTTAAACTCAAAAGATTTTTAAGAGATCGCATTTTTTATTTTTTATTGTAATAGAGAACTGTTTTCTTTTACTGCCTGTTTAAATTTCAGCACAGTTTCCTGCAAAGAAACATCATCGCTGCCTCCTGCTGCATTGAAATGGCCACCGCCTTTAAAATACCGCCGTGCAAATGTATTGCAATCAAAATCACCCTTACTTCGGAACGACCATTTTCTTTCTTCATCACGATCAATCACACAACCTACCAGCTTGATACCTTTTATGGAGAGCGGGTAATTTACCAATCCTTCCGTATCGCCGGTTTTGATTTCATATTTCAACAATTCCTGTTTGCTGATATAGATCAGGGCCGTGTTCAATTGATAATCCACCTCCATCCTGTTCACCAGCACATGACCAAGAAAGCGTAAACGGTTTTCAAGAAAATTATCATACAGCGCTTCGTGTACTTTAATATGATCCAGTCCGCACTCTTTTAAAGCTGCTACCATATAATGCACGTTGGCGGAGGTGGAAGAAAAACGGAACGATCCTGTATCCGCCACTACCCCTGCATATAAACATTCAGAAATTTCCGTATTGATCTTTTCTTTATGTCCTGATGCAACAATAAAGTCATAAACCATTTCGCAGGTGGAGCTTTTAGTAGTATCAGAAGTACCAAAGTCAAAGGCCGCTGCGTCAGGCTCCTGGTGATGGTCGATCAGGATTTTTGTGCAGGTAATCGCGGCCAGTTTTGGCGCCATTGACCTGGTGCGGTTAAAATGATTGTGATCGAGACAGAAAAGCCATTCGGCCTCGTCGAGCAGCTGGTCGGCTTCTGTTCGGTTCAATTCGTATTCAATAACGCCGGCCGTTCCTTCCATCCAGTTCAGCCATTTTGCCCAATTTGTGGGCGATATCACCGAAATTTCATGGCCAAACTGTTTTAGAAAATGATATAAACCCAGGGCGGAGCCCATGGCATCAGCATCCGGCTTCTGGTGCATGGTGATCACTACCTTTTTCTTTTCCTCTAAAAGGCTGTAAAAATTCTTGATTGGCTGCATAAAAGAGCCGCAAAAGTAGGGCAAAGTTTCAAGTTTTATAAAAATGGCCTGTTTAACCCTAAGTTAAATACCCATTTGCCGCGATTTAATGGAATGGCTTGCATTTTGTAATCTATTGTAAAAATGAGTGATTATGAAAAATCAAAACAAGCAACAGAAAGAAAATAAAGAGCAGCAGGAAACGAAAAAATCTGGTGACAGCAAATTCATCAATGCCAATGAACATAGGGCAAACGATCCACATGCAGACCGAAGTGCCAAGACTTCAAGAAAAGGCGCGGGTCAGCAACAAGGGTCAAGCGGTAGCCCGATAAACTCCTGATCAGGTAACTCCCGTACGGGAGTTTTTCTTTGTGGTGATCCATCCAGATTTTAATTATTTCAATCGGTTATCTTTGCGGGCAAAATTGAAAAAAAGAATAATGAAGAACAGAACATTTACCATGATCAAGCCTGATGCCATGAAAAACGGGCATGCGGGTGCTATTTTGGATAAGATTATTAAAGCAGGTTTTCGTATAGTGGCATTAAAGCAACTACAACTTTCGAAAGAAAAAGCGGGTACTTTTTACGAGGTACATAAAGAAAGGCCTTTCTATGGTGAACTGGTAGATTTTATGAGCAGTGGACTGATCATTGCGGCGATTCTTGAAAAAGAGAATGCTGTTGCTGAATTCAGAACCTTAATTGGCGCTACGGATCCTTCAAAGGCTGATGAGGGTACGATCAGAAAATTGTTTGCTACTTCTATGGGTGAGAATGCGGTTCACGGAAGTGACAGTGATGAAAATGCGCAGATCGAGGGAAGCTTTTTCTTTTCCGGGCTGGAACAGTATTAATTAAATAAAAAAAATATTCACCGTGGCGGGCTATGTACCGCTGCGGTTAAGCAATCTTCTGAACATTTTTTGCCGCGAAGGCGCTAACTCCGGAATGCAAATACAATAACCACGGAGGCACGGAGGGCACAGAGGAACACGGAGGTCAGATACACAACCATTCAACCATTATTCAACTACTGTTCAACCACAGTTCAACCATCAACCTCCCTCCCTAAATAACTCTTTTCCTGATCATTTCATTCTTCACCGGTTCCACTTTATAACCTGCTTTTCTTAAAAGGTTAATCAGACCCTTTTCACCGGGTAAATGGCCGGCGCCTACAGCAACCACCAATGATTTACCCTGCATGAGGAGTTTTAACTGATTTGCCCAGTTGATGTTCCTGTTGTACAATAAAATATCGGTGAAACTGCCGATGCCTATATCTTCACTTTTTGTGATCTCTTCCATCAGCGATAATTGCTGTTTTCTATAGGCATCTGTAATTTTTTCCATTTCCTTGCCACTCTCTTTTCCGTCTTCTTCTACCATTCTTAACAGTTGCTTTGCCTGGAACCCATAAGGAATACTATCAAATATGCTCATCTGGTATTGCATGGTTTCAATACCTTTTATTTTTACTCCATTTGATTTAGCTTCTTTCATTACCAGTTGCTCCATGGATATCATGTTACTGCAACTGCTCTCCCCCTGTTGCTGCATAATAAGCGACGCAGCAAGTAAGGGTTTATAAGTTTCCAGCATTGCGAAAGGGAGCAGGGAAGATTTTGTTGTAAAAAAAGTTTTCACTTTTTCATATTCTTCTTTGCTTAAAAGTTGCTCAAGTGTGGTATCATTACGCATTTTCATTTTGGTCATGGCGCCCATCATTTCCATGATATTATCCATGTCGAGTTCGAGGTAAACATTATCCGCACCTTTAATCGCTTTGGTCAAACTATCACTTAACACAATATCATCCGCACAGATCAGGTGCATGGTTCCAAACAGATAACTGGGTTTTTGAAGATCTCCTCCGCTGATTTTCCAGAGCAGGGTATTCTCAGAAGGATCAGAATTTTTGATAGTTGGTTTTTTCTTTGGAGACTGGGCAAAGGCCATCATTTCCACCATCACCAACAATCCTAACAGCATCATTTTTCTCATAGAAGGCAATTTACATGCAATGGCCTGAAAATTCTGATACAGGCTGAATAAATAAGGAAATATTAGAGAATTGAACTCATGTACTCAAAGGAGAATTAATAATACACTTCTGACCAGTACCTTGAAAAACGGGTGCCCCATTGCACCTCCCATTCAGAAGGATCAACAGGCATCCCCATGGCCTGCTTAACGGCAAGGAGTGGAAGATTGATCCCTGCACCCAGTCCGGCAACAATGGTTCCCTGTACGCGGGGGTTGATCTCCAGCAGCAGGGCAGCTCCTGCTTCATTTCTTTTAACCTGAATGCCAATATTTCCATGAAGGTTAAGCGCAGAAATAATTTGTTTACAATAGTCTATTATCGGCTCATCCTTCACAAATTCCCCTGCGACGCTGATTCCATTGATCATTTTTATTCTTAACCTGGGTACTATCAGCAGCGCCTTCCCATTATCTGCGAGGCAGTCCACCGAATATTCATCACCCGGCAAATACGCTGATACCAGTAATTCAGGAAATTTTCCTGAAGAAAGTATTTTAAGTGCATGGGCATAAGTGATGAAAAGATTATAAGGTTTCTGATCGAACAATTGTTCAATTTCATTGATGGAATCCGAAACAATGCGCACACCACGGCTTCCATTGGATACAGAAGGTTTGAAACAAAAAGATCTTTGAGGATGACCCAGTTCAAAAGCGGCATGAATGAATGCTTCCGTATTATGGATCACAAAGAATTCAGGTAATGCAATTCCTTTTTTCTGCAGAAATTGATAACAGGCTGATTTATTATTGGCAATTTCAATGGCATCAAAAGATGATACCAGCACCTTTATTCCTGCAGCATCAAATTTTTCCTTGTGTTCTGCCAGAGAACAAAGTTCTTTTGTTACAAGTGGCAGGATCAAATGAACATCATCACGAATGCAGGTTTCAAATATCGCATCAATGAAATTTGGATCTGATGCGTATGGTAGTTTCAGAAAGGATTTATTTAAAAACCTGCCCACTGCATGTTCATCCGCATCTGCAACCGTCAGTTTTATTTGTGCATCCTGCTGGAGGCAACGAATGATTCCTGCAGCTCCGGGCGCACCCGCCCCGGTCATTAATATATGCAGTGGATCAGGCAAGTCCTACTATTGAAGATTGAAGGGGAAGGTTCGACAAAAATGCTTCATACTGATTTTCCAGTTTCCTGAAAGTTACCGTTCTTACCCGTTTATTTTTTAGAAATAATAAAACCTGTGTCTCAAGCCCATTGGCATCTTCTTTAACTTCCACTGCTGCAATATTTTCAAGCGGGATCCTTTTACTGAAACTTGTTTTAAAGATCAATTTATAAAGTGAAGGGAGTCTGTCAATTGTCCAAATGCCATAAAGAACCAGGTGGGTATAAAACCTGAAAGGTTCATAACTCATAAAAAATACCAGGATGAGCAAAACTACCGGTAAACCGTTCCAGGTGATTCTTGCAAAACCAGTTTCCTGAAAATAAACTTTCCTGTTCTTTATGAACAGCACATTGTATTCCAATTCTATACTCCCTTTTGAAGTAATGAATTTCTTTTTCACTGTTTTTTTTATTCAAATTTAACCAACAACAGCTTCTTCTCCATAGATCTGTCCTTTAAATTTCAACGAAGGCGATGGAACAAATGCTCCGAGACCAAGTGCTTCCCATTTGGCATCCACCGAACGTATGGTGGCTTCATCAGAAACAATGATATTTGGCCAGTCGCGCTGGAAATTGTCAAATTCTTTTGTTTTAATGGTTCCATCCAGCCCCATGCAGGTAAACATTTTGGAAGGATCCTGTGTGGAAGCTCTCTGAACAAGTTCCTGGTCTCTTTTAGGATCCAGGTTATTGCAAAAACGCCAGAGTGCTACGGTTAAATCGTTTGCATCAACTGTATGTTCCACATACAAGATCATCTTTACGCCTTCAACGCCTGGGTAGTTGCAAATTTGGCGGTGTAGTTCCTTTACATGTCCCTTGCGTTTTTTCTTTACAGAAATGATCAGGACAGGAATTTGTTTTCCGATGAGTGAAATATTAATGGAATGGATCTCCGGAAATTGCTGTTGCATTTGCAGGAGTTCGTGTGGTGATTGCACTGTAAGATCCGGATCATCATTTTTTTCTTCTTCAAACTTATGTGTTCCATCAATGCACATCTTTCCGCCAAAACCCATTTTGCTGCAACTGTGATCCAGTACATCCATGGGTCCCTGTGAAAAATAAATATCCATTGCAGGATCGAGGTTTTTAAATACATAACGGGCCAGGTCCTCGTAATGCTGAATGCGCACACCCTCGTCAGCAATCACCAGTATTTTATTGAACATCATTTGTCCAGCGCCCCACATGGCATTCATTACTTTTTGTCCCTGACCGGCGAAATCCTTTTTTATCTGTGCAATGACCAGGTTATGAAAAACACCTTCAACTGGCATATCCATATCCATGATCTCCGGGATCATGGTCATTTTCATGGGTGCAAGAAAAATGCGTTCAGTGGCCTTTCCCAGCCAGGCGTCTTCCTGTGGCGGAATACCAACAATGGTTGCCGGATACACGGGATTTTTTTTATGGGTGATGCAGGTGATGTGAAACCTTGGGTACCAGTCGGGCAAAGAATAATATCCGGTATGATCACCAAAAGGTCCTTCCCATATCAGTTCATCATCCGGATCAACAAAACCTTCAATGATAAAATCTGCATCCGCCGGCACTTCAATATCGGGTTGTGTGATACATTTTACCAGCTCCACTTTTTTCTTTCTCAGAAAACCCGCCAGCATGTATTCATCTACATTTTCCGGAAGTGGTGCGGTTGCGGAATAAGCATACACCGGATCGCCACCCAGCGCTACGGCCACCGGCATTCTTTTGCCCAGTTTTTTATATTCATTAAAATGTTTCGCAGAAACTTTATGTTTATGCCAATGCATTCCGGTGAGCTGGGGCCCGAATACCTGCATGCGGTACATGCCTACATTGCGGCTGTTGTTATTCGGATCTTTGGTATGAATGATCGGTAGTGTTACAAATGGTCCGCCATCCTTTGGCCAGCACGTAATTACGGGCAGTTTGGTGATATCGGGTTCAGGAAGAATTACCTGCTGGCATTCGCCACGCCCTGATTTAACTTTGGGCATCCAGCTGGCAAATTGACCAAGCTTTGGTAACAGCTTTAATTTATCAAGAATATTTTCTTTGGGTGCAGCAAGCATTTGAAAAAGCGATTCAATTTCTGCCGCTACATCATCCAGCCGGTTAACGCCCAATGCAAGACACATCCTTTTTTCGCTGCCGTAAGCATTCATCAGTACAGGAAAATCATATCCTGTATTTTCAAATAAAAGGGCCTTACCTCCACCAGCGGTTTTGCTGATTCGATCGGTGATCTCTGCAATTTCAAGATGGGGATCTACAAAAGTTGTAATGCGCACCAGTTCGTTGTGCGTTGCTAAACGGTCTATGAATTCCTGTTGATTTTTATACGCCATGGGTTACAAAAGTATTAACCCACGAGCAGTAAAAATGTTTAAAATGTAACCTTAGGACATCCATAACCTTTATCTCCACCACCATTACCTAACTGAAAGCTCAGGTGCAAACCTGTGAAGTAATAATAATCTTTGTATTTAGGGCTTCCGCGCATGGCACCTTTATCAGGAGCAAGGAGTTCTCCACCAGCCACTTCATCACCCCGGTAAGCAAGTTCCGCCGAACGTGGTCCACGGGCAGCAACCAGCTCTCCAGGATCGGCATAGTTGCCACTGACATCATCAAGATGATCGGTAAACAATTTTCTCAATCCCAATTCAAGTCCTAGGTGTACCCTGTCGCTGATGGCATATTTTATTCCACCACCAAAAGGTATGGCGATTTGGGTAAGGTTGTATGGTTTGGAGCCATAGCCTTCAATGCCCTGCCCTTCTGTAGTTAAAGGTTGTAAATAAGTTTGAATGCCATCCTGCCCGTATGTGAATGGATCAAAATGATATAAGGCAAGACCTGCAAAAACATAAGGGGTCCATCTTACCTGCTCGATGTTGAAAATATTGTATTCTGCCAGTACACTGAATTCAGCGATGTTGGATTGAAAACTGAGATTTCTTGAGCGCAGCACCTCACTGTTGCTTAAACTGTCCGCCGCGGCCACCCTGCCAAAGGTGATGCCTGTACGTATATTGAATCTTTGAGAAAGCGTGAATGTGCCGGTTATACCAACAGCAGCCCTAGAGCTCTGGAAAGGCTTGTCAACAAGATCGCCCTGGTAGTTAGACAATCCTCCAAAAACTCCAAGCCGGAATTGTGCAAATGAAGTAACTGATACAGAAAGAATAAAGGCCAGGCAGAGGATCTTTTTCATCAAGGTTGATTTTGCTTCCTTGTTAACAAATTTAAGGCCGTTTTATTGTGATGGAAGCGATTTTCCACTGGGCAAAAGCGCATTGTATTCAACGGTTTACCAGGCAATGCATTGTAAAGATCTGCTGAGCAGGTTATTTGCGGTATAATCCGGTAAATTGGATTCCAAGTCCGGGTGCTCCGGAGGTGATCACTTTTCCCTGGTCAGTGATCTCCAGGCCTGTGGCAAGATCCTCTTCAAGCAACAAGGGCCCGTCGGAATCAATATAATCTGCCTGTGGCAACAGGTGGGCAATAGCAGCTGAACCGATGGATGATTCATTCATGCTTCCGATCATAACTTTCATTTGCAGGTTGCGTGCCTGTTTTATCATGCGCAGTGCAGGTGTAATGCCACTGCATTTGGTGAGTTTGATGTTAATGCCATGAAAATGATGATGGCATTTTTCAACATCAGCTTCAGACACACAACTTTCATCAGCGATCAATGGAAGTGGCGAATGTTCAAACAAAAAGCGCATGCCTTCCCAGTCATCTTTTGCAAGTGGCTGTTCAATAAATTCCACTCCAAGGTCTTTGAAAGCTTTTATTTTCTCTAGTGCTTCATCAGCTTTCCATGCTGCGTTGGCATCTATGCGGAATACAGAATCGGTATGTTTGCGTAACGCCTGCATGATCTCCACATCATTGTCAGTTCCCAGTTTGATCTTATAAATTGGCCATGGCTTTTCCTTTAATTTTTCCACCATCTTTTCAATGGTATCAATGCCGATGGTATAATCGGTTGGAGGATCGAGTGGCGTTTCTGTCTGCCAGATATCTTTCAGTTGTTTACCTTTTATTTTTCCATAGAGATCCCATGCGGCGATATCAAGCGCGCAAACAAGAAATGAATTTGCAGGAAAAAGGTGATGCAGGTAATGCCAGTACCGATCCGGTTCGGTGAAAGCAAATTTTTCGACAAAGATTTTCTTTTGTTCCAGGTCGGCGATCATTTTATCAACCGGAATATGGTAATAGGAAATCGCCGGCGCTTCACCATAGCCTTTCCTTCCAAGGTGTTCCAACTCCACGATCAATGTAGGCTGGTGTGTTTTTGTACCTCTTGAAATTCCAAACGGATGTTTGAATTTCAATTCATGTGCGCTATAAGAAACTTTCAATTGTAAATAGTTGCCGGCAGATCATTAAGACCTTCCACTGTTTTTAATATAATCTTTCAGTTCTTTATTAAAGCTGTCTTCTTTCAACAGGTCTTCCAGGTTGATATGCATCCTGTAGTTCCAGTAATGGTGGGGATTTGCAGGCTGGTTGATCCTTTCTTCGTGCGGATTTTCCCGCCTGAGTTTTTCGCTCATTCCCAGAAAATCCTGCAACTGGAAAATGCTCCACATGGCCGGCGCATATAAATGCTGCAGAACAATGGCGCGGTTCACCCATCCTTCACAGAAAAAAGGTGCATCACCGCTTTCTCCTAAAATATTATTGAAGAAGCGTTGTGTTTTTTCCCTGTTCTCTTCCCACCATCCTCTTATTGTACTCATGTCGTGTGATGAAGGAGTGATCACCGAAAGGTAAGGCGCATCTTTTGGATGAAAGAATTCTGTTGCCGGATTTTTCGGCATTCGCTGGATCTCCAGACTCAGTATCCCCAGTTGTTCCATCACTTCAGGAACCGAATGTGGCACCATGCCCAGGTCTTCGCCACAAACCAGCATGTTGGTAGCTTCCTTCAGTGCAGGCAATTTTTTCATGGCTTCTTTCTTCCAGAAATCATCCTGCCTTTTATAAAAATAATTTACATATAATTCTTTAAGCTTAACCTTTGTTGAATCATCAAGATGCTGGAATGATGTGGTGGTTTCCATGGAAATACGGAAGTGAAATCCTGTACCATCTGTTCCAGGTTCTTCAATCAGGATCACATTGGCAATGAGGTCATAAAGACCCTGCCGGATCACTTCATTTCCTTCAGACACATCCTGTGAATCAAAATACGCTTCTACTTTTCTTTGTGTGTTCACCTGTTCTTTCAATACAAAACCATTTTCTGTTTGATCAAGAAAATGGGACTGTACAAACAAAGCGTGTTCGCCAAATAACTGGTGCAACACATCGTCGTTGATGAATGGTGTGCAATAGCGCTGGTGATCGAACCAGATGCCCCACTCTCCAAATTCATTGACGTGAACCGGCAGCGCAGGAATAAACCTTCCAAGTATGCCTTCCACCGCATGAAGAGGAATGCTCCAGATCCTGAAAAATCCAAGAATATGGTCGATTCTGAAAGCATCAAAATAATTACTCATCTGGTGGAAGCGCTGATGCCACCATTCAAAATGGTCTTCCTCCATTTTTTTCCAGTTATAGGTAGGGAAGCCCCAGTTCTGTCCTTTCACTGCAAAATCATCCGGTGGTGCCCCTGCTTGCATATCCATGTTGTACAAGGAAGGCGCGGTCCAGGCATCGGCCCCAAACCTGTAAATTCCGATAGGAATATCACCTTTAATGGCAATCCCTTTTTTATGTGCATAATCCACAGCTTCTTTTAACTGGAGATGCAAATGGTACTGAACAAAATAAAAAAAGTTTACCGGCCTGTATTGACGCGATCTTTTGGATACAAGTCTGCCCACTTCCTCCTCATTATAAATGCTGTGCGTTTTCCATTTTGAATAATCTGCTGTTCCATACCTGTCGCGTAGAAAACAGAAGGCAGCATAAGGGACCAGCCAGTTTTTATTGTCTTCAAAAAAAGACTTGAATTCCCTGTCTTCCAGAAAAGCCATATCATCCAGTTCATACAATTCGCGCAGCACATTGATCTTAAACTGGATCACCTGTTCATAATCCAAATCTGCAAGTGCATTCAACTGCTTTTGTTTTCTGGAAAGTGATTTTAGCGACTGAATATTTTTTTTACCGGCAACTTTCTGCAGGTTGATATAAATAGGATGTAAGGCAAAGGCTGAAATGGCGGCGTAGGGATATGAATCTTTGAGCGTATAAGTGGCTGAAGTGTCATTTACCGGTAGCAACTGTATCAGTTTCAGGTTGGTTTTTACCGCCCAGTCCACCAGCAAACGAATATCGGTAAACTCTCCTACTCCAAAACTGCTGGAACTCCTTAGACTGAACACCGGTATGGCCACACCCGCTCCTTTCCACGACAGCCCTGGCAGTTTTATAAATCCATCATGCACGATGGTTTGCTTATCGGCAGGAATGTCATAGTGCAGGATCCTGTTATCACCTGATTCAAACCTGTATTGATCAGGGTCTTTTAAGTTGGTGATGCCGTACTTGTATGAAATCGGAAAATTGGTTTCAGAAAGATCAGTTTCCAGCATCCACCATTCGCCTTTTCTTTGCAACAAAACAGGTGATGCTGCAGCCCACTGGTTCAGCGCATCTGTATTGCCAGCAATAAAAACAGCTTCATCTTCTTTTAACAGCGGCGCTTTGATCTTTAACTGGTGGGTAAATGTGCCGCTTTTTTTTGATTTATGTTTTCCCTTGTGATGAAAATATACTTCGGAAAAGGGTGTAGTGAAAAAAGCATTTTCAATATAGCTTTCATCATTCCAGCTATCGATCAGTACAAGGTCGGATGAAATTTTATTAAGATTTACCTGCCGGTGTTTTTCGGCCTCCCTGTGAGCCATCCCTTTTTCATCTGTAAAAATATAATGATAGTGAAGCGTATGCATGTTGTCAGACTCCACCTCAATTGAAAGTCTCCAGAACTCCTCATTAAAAAATTCCAGGGAAACGGCTTTCTCCGGGTTGTTACTCCCTAATTCAGGGATGTTTCCTAAAACAGCAAGTGCCTGACCGAAAAGGGTTTGAAAGCGTAAATAAAAGTCTATTCTCATCAATTTTTTTTAGCCTGTTTAACGGTCATGTGTAAAAATTACAATGGTGGCAAATGTATTAAAAGCTTTAGAACATTAAAAAAGCGAATATTCCTTCTGATCATCAACATCATATTGCAGTCTTCCCTATTTTTGCGCAAAACCCGATTATGGAAGTTAAAAAGAGCAGAAAAGGATTGTACTGGATTTTATTTTTCATTTCTACAGCTGCTTTACTGGTAGCCATTGCTATCCACTGGCCCTGGCTTACATTGATCCTGCCATTTGTTACCACTTTTCTTGTGCTGGCTTTAGACATCGTTTAATCAGCTTTGAAACACCGCATTGCTTCAATACATATTATATAAAACCCCGCATTGGCGGGGTTTTATATTTGATCTGAAAGGTTCTTTTTACTTCACTTCTTCAAATTCTGCATCCTGAACATTCTCACTTGAATTTCCTGAGGATTGAGGACCACCAGCATCCTGTGATCCCTGATCTGGAGCTTCGCCCTGGGTTGCTTTATACATTTCTTCGCTTGCTGCTGTCCATGCATTGTTCAATTCTGCAACAGCAGTATCGATCTGTGCGACATCACCAGTTTTGTGCACTTCTTTCAGCTTTGAAAGTGCGCTTTCGATCGGGGCTTTTTTATCCTCCGGGATCTTATCACCATATTCTTTCAGCTGTTTGTCGCTCTGGAAGATCAGGCTATCTGCCTGGTTCAGTTTTTCCACGCGCTCTTTTTCTATTTTGTCAGAAACTTCATTTGCTTTTGCTTCCGCCTTCATTTTTTCCACTTCCTCCTTGCTTAAACCACTTCCTGCTTCGATGCGGATCTTTTGTTCTTTGTTGGTGCCTTTATCCTTGGCGGTCACATGCAGGATACCATTGGCATCGATATCGAAGATCACTTCAATTTGCGGAACACCACGCGGCGCCGGCGGGATACCATCCAGGTTGAAGATTCCAAGGCTCTTATTCTGGTTGGCCATTGGACGCTCACCCTGCAACACATGAATTTGAACCCCCGGCTGGTTATCAGAAGCAGTAGAGAATATTTCTGACTTTTTGGTTGGAATGGTTGTGTTGGAAGGAATCATGGAGGTCAGCACACCGCCATAAGTTTCAATACCCAGCGTAAGCGGTGAAACGTCTAACAAGAGTACATCTTTTACTTCCCCAGATAATACAGCACCCTGGATGGCAGCACCTACTGCTACAACTTCATCAGGATTTACGCTGCGGTTTGGTTTTCTTCCAAAAAACTTCTCAACGATCTCCTGAACTTTTGGGATCCTGGTGGATCCTCCCACAAGAATCACTTCGTCTATTTGAGACACACTCAGTCCAGCATCTTTGAGCGCCTGTTCACAAGGCTTTAGGCAACGCTCAAAAAGATTGTCGGCAAGCTGTTCAAATCTTGCACGGCTCAGCTTTTTTACAAGGTGTTTTGGAACACCTTCAATAGCGGTTATATAGGGAAGGTTGATCTCTGTTTCTGAAGAAGAAGAAAGTTCCACTTTGGCTTTTTCAGCTGCTTCTTTTAAACGCTGCAGGGCCATAGGGTCCTTTCTAAGGTCAACATTTTCATCTTTTCTGAATTCTTCTGCCAGCCAGTCCATGATCACTTTATCAAAATCATCACCACCAAGGTGGGTATCACCGTTGGTAGATTTTACTTCAAAAACCCCATCCCCCAGTTCCAGAACAGAAATGTCAAAAGTTCCACCACCAAGGTCAAAAACGGCGATGTGGTGATCTTTTCCACCTTTGTCAAGGCCATAAGCCAATGCAGCGGCGGTAGGTTCATTTACAATACGGCGCACATTCAAACCGGCGATCTCACCTGCTTCTTTGGTGGCCTGGCGTTGCGCATCATTAAAATACGCAGGAACGGTAATAACAGCATCTGTCACTTCCTGACCAAGATAGTCTTCAGCGGTCTTCTTCATTTTCTGAAGGATCATGGCTGAGATTTCCTGTGGGGTGTACAGTCTGCCATCAATATCTAAACGAACGGTATTATTGTCACCCTTCGCTACCTGGTAGCTCCAGTGGCTCATTTCTTCTGACACTTCATCATGACGGCGGCCCATAAAACGTTTAACGCTCATGATGGTGTTCTGTGGGTTGGTGATGGCCTGGCGTTTTGCCGGATCACCCACCTTACGTTCACCATTTTTCAAAAAAGCCACAATGGACGGGGTTGTACGCCGCCCTTCATCATTTGCAATCACTACAGGCTCATTGCCTTCCATTACCGCTACGCAGCTATTGGTTGTACCTAAGTCAATACCAATTATTTTTCCCATTGATTAAGAATTTAATAGTTCTCTACTGGTTAACAATGATTATGCCTGCGATGAAGGAGTGCAATTTTGGCAGATGGAAGGGAGGGGGTTTAAGGGTTTAGAAGGGTTTTAAAAGTTTTTTTATGAAGAAAACTTCTTTATTATCTCAATCTTTAATTTAGGTTGGGAAATTGCAATCAATTAAAAGCATTTCTCTTCGGGAAATTTTCCAGACAATTACCATCTGTACTTTAGGTGGAATTTCATTATTTGGTTTTGAATATTATTATGCTAAATATAAACCCGGAAAAAAACAAAAGTCTTCTGATTAAAACCAGGTACCACCGCTAAAAGCTAATAGCTAACCGCTCCCCTATTTCACCCAGAACCTTCTTCCCATACCAACCACACCAATTTGGCGTTATTACAACAACTATATTTAAAGATGCGTTTCCTTTTCCTGATTTTTTTTCCTCTGGCAATTCAGGCACAGGTGAGAAATATTGACAGCCTTCCTGAATCACAGATTGATATTCCGATCCTGGTGAACCTGAAGCCGATTTTTGCCATGGCCGAAAATAATGTGGACACCACCTTTACTTCCCCGAATTATCCAAAAGACTGGGTGCAATCGGATTGCGCCACACGTTATAAATACCATTTCAGAAGATCGCCATTAAATATGAGCATGCAGGGCACAACACTGCAGCTTTCTTTCACTGGATTTTACCAGATCATTGGTGCTACCAGGGCTTGTGTGAATGGCGTGGTTTTATCACCATGGACTCCCTCCTGCCGTTGCGGGTTTGAAGAGCCGGAAAGAAAAGTGCAGATCGGGTTTACCAGCCAGTTTAACCTGCAACCTAACTATATTCTTCAGACCAGGATTTCAAGAAATGAACCCAAACCCATGGATAAATGCGAAGTTTGTTTTTGGGGACAAGACGTAACCAAAAGTGTGATCGACGGGCTGAAAGCAGAACTGGATCTTTCTAAAAAAGCAATGGAAGACAGTTTTGGGAAGTATAACATCAGGCCCTATTTGCAAACTGCATGGAGCATGCTCACTGATGTACATTACCTTCCCGGAATTGGTTATTTCAGCCTTCATCCAAAACGCTTACGCATGAACCAGATCAATGCAAAGAATGATTTACTGCATATCAACATCGGGTTGTCGGCCACACCACAGGTGAGTTTTAAAAAGCCTGAACCCGATCTCACACCCATGCCAGACCTGGGAACCACTGCCAACCCGGGAGGATTCAATGTTTTTCTTGAAGCGGCATTGCAATATGATTCGCTCAGTAAAGTGCTTAATGGTTTCCTGGTCAACAAAAGATTTGATTTGAATGAAGGTCTGTTTGCAAAACATATCATTATAAAAGAAACCGCCGTAGCTGCAGATGGCGATGGCGACCTGAAGATCATGGTAAATTTTACCGGGTCCTTTAATGGTACAGCGATCTTTAAAGGAAAGCCTGTATATAATGATGAAAAGAGATCCATTGAAGTGCATGACCTGGATTATGATCTCCAGACGAAAAATCTTTTACTCAAAACTGGGAAATGGCTTTTTAATAAAAAGATCATCAATGAACTCAGGAAGTACACTTCGTTTGAACTCTCCTCCTATTATGATACTGCGGCTGTTTCGCTGAATGACTGGCTGAACCGCGAGTGGACACCCGGAATCAAAGGAACCGGTTCCGTGGAATCATTAAAACTTACGCAGTTGTACGCACTTCCGGAACACCTGCTGATCAGGAGTAACTGTAAAGGAAAAATGAGCGTTGTAGTTACACAGATCAATATGTGATCAGGATTCAAAACCCTGTTCGGCTGCTGCTTTTTTTTCTGAACGGAAAGAAAAAAACCGCTGTGAAAAATAATTGAAAATGATCACAAAGCCTGTTGTAATCATTTGCGATGGTGTAGGATACCAGCCCAGTGACTCTACAAAGATCTTGAGAAAAATATAGTTGATGATCATACAACCGATGATCACCAGCAGGTAACGGAATAACTGCACCCTTCTTTTTAAATAAGAACCTTTAAAGATCACATACATGCTCAGGTAAAACCCCACCGGAAAAGTAAATGCAAAGGCCACGAAAAGCGCTGCGATATGCGGTTCAAAAGCAATAAAACCCAGGTCTGCGATTTCCCGCTTAAATAAATAATTGTAGGAAAGAAAATATAAAAGAAGGCTCATGGCCGTATTGGTCCCTCCACAGGCAGCATAATGATAGGTTTGAAGGGGCATGAATCTTTTAAACAACGGATAAAAGAAATCAAGGAGCTTAAAAATATTTGATCGGACCTTGTAATGTACCTGCCTCATGAGGGTCACGAAAATAATAGCATTTTTGAAAGTTTTCGTATAGTTTTCGTTAAGGATGTTGATCCTTTATCAACAGCCTTGCCGCTGAATGTTTAAATTGCGTCGCAAACCAGCAATAGCATGAGCCTGATTCAACATATAAAAAATATCACAGCAGCCTCTATTCAGGAGGTATACGGATTAGATCTTTCTCCGGAAGCGATCACCGTTAACCAGACCAAACCTGAATTTGAAGGAAACTATACTATCGTTTTATTTTCACTTATTAAACAACTCAAGCGGTCCCCTGAGCAGGCCGGCCAGGAACTAGGCACCGCCATTATAAAATCCCACAGCGATCTTTTTACAGGTTTTAATGTGATCAAAGGATTTCTAAATCTTGAAATTGGCGACCGCTATTTTCTTGAATTTTTAAAGAAAAGCTTTAATGATCCTAAAATAGGTCAGCAGCCGCCAACAGGAAAAAAAGTGATGGTGGAATATTCATCACCCAATACCAATAAGCCTATTCACCTCGGGCATTTGAGAAATAATTTCCTTGGATGGAGTATCGCTGCCATTCTTGAAGCCAATGGTGGTGAGGTAATGAAAACCTGCATAGTGAACGACCGTGGTATTCATATCTGCAAAAGCATGATCGCATGGAAACTGTATGGCAATGGCGCTACGCCTGAAAGCACAGGCATGAAGGGTGATCATTTTGTTGGAAAGTATTATGTACAGTGCGAAAACCGGATTCGCGAAGAAGCTGCAGGCATACTGGAAAAAGTGCAGGAGGGAAATTTTGAAGCCATCAATGAAAAGGACAAACAGAAACTGGTTGAATTGCTGGAGTTAAGAGGGGCTATTGTTGGTGATAGTGATAAGGAAATTGAAAAAAGAAAAAAAATTGAAGATGATGTAAAAGAGATTGTACGCTCCAACACACCGATTATGAAACAGGCACAGGAAATGCTCGTGGCCTGGGAGCAGGAAGATCCGGAAGTGCGCGCACTTTGGAAAATGATGAATGGTTGGGTATATGATGGATTTGAAGTCACGTACAAAACCATAGGCAGCGATTTTGATAAAACCTATTATGAAAGTGAAACCTACCTGCCGGGTAAAAGGTTTGTAGATGCTGGTGTTCAGGAGGATGTGTTTTTTAAAAAAGAAGATGGCAGTACGTGGATCGATCTTACCGACCAGGGACTGGATGAAAAGCTGGTATTGAGGAAAGATGGCACTTCGGTTTATATCACCCAGGATCTTGGACTTGCCCAACAGAAATTTGAAGAATTTCCTTATGACCAGAGTATTTATGTGATCGCCGATGAACAGAATTATCACATGAAAGTTTTGCAACTGATCCTGAAGAAAACGAATAAACCTTATGCTGATGGTATTTTTCATTTGAGTTATGGAATGGTGGAACTTCCAGGCGGAAGAATGAAGAGCCGGGAAGGCAATGTGGTAGATGCTGATGAAATGGTGGATGAAATGAATGCCATTGCTGCAAGGCATACGAGTGAATCGGGCAAGGTGAAAGATTTTGAAGCGGAGGAATTAAACCAACTGTACCAAACCATCGGACTGGGTGCATTAAAGTTTTTCCTGCTTAGGGTAGATCCCAAAAAGCGCATGATCTTCAACCCTGAAGAATCAATCGATTTCCATGGATTCACCGGACCTTTTATTCAATACACCCATGCCAGGATCAAGTCAATTTTAAGAAGGGAATCACCTGCTGAAAATCAATTTGAGGCAACCCCTCTTTTAAAACTGGAGAAAGAATTATTGCTGATGCTTGAACAATACCCGGTGGTATTGAAGCAGGCGGCCGATGAATACAATCCATCCGTTATCGCCATTTATTGTTTTAATGTTGCCAAAACCTACAATAGTTTTTATACAGAACACTCGGTGTTGAATGCCGAGAGTGAAGAAAAAAAACAACTCAGGCTCATGATCTGTCAGCTCACTGCAAATGTGATCAAACATTCTATGGGATTGCTGGGAATCAGGGTTCCGGAAAAGATGTAAGGGGGATGGTTGAGGTGTCAGGTCAAGGTTCAAGGTTAAGGTTCAAAGCTGCGCCACTTTTTTAACCCTAAAAAAAGAATACCGATAAAAGCAAGGTGCAGTTGGCCGGGAGGGATACTCTGAGTTCATGATCTAACTTTTTGGGGTTATTAGATAAGTTTGGTTACTTAAATCCTTATCAGGTTACGAAGCATATTGGGTGTTAGGATGGGTGTGGAAAAAGCCGGTCAATGTTAAACCGTTTTTATACACTAAAAATAAGCCGCCATTTGCATCAGATTTGTTATACTCACTACTTCAATAATTTGCGAGGGTAATATGCGGGTCTTTTCGCTTCCAAAATAGGCACCAGAAATTTCTTTCCCTAATGTTGTGATAATTTTAAGGCGCGTTGGTTACCTTACTGGCTTGTTTTATTAAAATGCAGAACTGCGTATAACGAAAGGGATGGGTAGATTCTTTGCGGTATTCTTCCCAAAGCAATAACTTGGTTACGCCGGTTCGTTTAAGTTCTCCTAAAAAGTAAGGCATACGGCTATCTAACTCCTGCCTGCGTGCATTTTCGCAAGAAGGCGCAGAAACTTCCGGGACATACACAATAGCTGCTAAATCAGCATCCGGGAGCTGGCGAAGTGCTTCTAAAGGGTAAATCGAAGCCTTAAGCCTTGTAGCATAAAATGTAACAGTTTGCCTGAATAAATGTATCTCAAGAGCAATTGCCCGAAGTGAATACCCTTTTTCAAGAAGCTGAATAATGGTGCGAATCTGTTGCATTGAAATAACTTTATTAGCCATGCTTTTGGTAACAAAGCAAGGCAGTAAAAAATGCTAACAACAGACCCTTTGAATAAAGTGGTAAACTTTGCGCCGTAATGTCACCTCCTAATTAGCACCAAGTCGTAAACTATGCTTTGAAAGAAATACTTCTGAATAAAATCTACTGGTAAACTTTGGACTGAAACACTGGTAAACTATCCACTGAAATAAGTGGTAAACTATGGTGCGTAATATCCACGAACAGCAAAGCTCCTCATCAAACACAGGGAGCACGTCATTACGCGCGCGGCGATGCAATCAATGAGGGCACCAAAATCGATTATTATAGTACCTGCTTTTATCTAAACCTTTTAAAGAAGCAGTTCATGGACAGATGAAATACTGTTGATTTTTAAATTATATTGTAAGAAAAATTATGGCCAGCCCAAAATTTTGCCTTCTATGCAATCGGAATATAATTCCCACTAAAAATTTTAATGGAGTTGTCTTTTTGATACTATTAATCCTGGGAATTATACCAGGATTATTTTATATTTTTTATTACATGGCGAAATCCAGAAAATGCCCCATTTGCAAAAGCAAAAGCTTTGGTCCTGCAAAATTTGATTCTTATGCAAGTAATATTTAAGGTCTGCTAGCCACCAGATTTTGTTTGCTAAAAGATATGAGTTTACAAGTGGCTGTATAGAGCCTGGAAGATTTCCTTATCGTACAAAAAAACGCTCCATAATTGTTAGCAATCTGTTACTTTCCTCAGTTTCAATAATCCTGTATCGGAAAGAAGCGCCTTCTCTTTCAGCAAAACTACATTGTAAAATTCTGTGCTTATACTGTCAATTTTCTTTTGCGAAACATGATCAAAAGCAAAGCCGGGTTTATGACATCCTGTGTCTGTAAAAAATTTTACTACCTGAAAAACCCCTCTTTTATCTGCTATGTTTTCCCACTCCTTAACAAAGCACTGACATCGAAGACAGGAAAATAATACTAGCCTGTCTAATCCGCCGAAATACGTGTCAATTTTATGTGGAGAAATTCGGCTTGTACTAGTTGGCCAGAAACATCCCGCAACTGAAAATAATAATATGAAAATGCAGAACAAAAATTTATTTATCAAACTCATAATAAAATGCTGCATTTAAATCAATGTTAGGTATAAGAAAACCCTTTTTAAAAGGAATGGCTAATTCTGCAACTACGTTTTCTTTCAGCGACCCCTGGGCTATGGGTAAATCATTTTGGCTGAACAGAACAAACCTGTATTTCAATCTTTCCACAACACTTTCCTGGGGCAATTTTTGAAAAACAACATAGGAG
>MWYV01000063.1 GCA_002050435.1 Chitinophagales bacterium 33-2
GGTTTGCAACAACAACTCTCGCAGCTTCAGAAAATGATCTTTGGTTCAAAGCACGAACGCTTTGTCCCGGCAGATATAAATCCATCTCAATTATCACTGGACATACTCTATTCTATTTGGACAATTATTTCAATATGGTGCTGTTGAATTCAATCCAGTAGGTGATATAAAAAAACGCAAAACAATCAAAAAGACAAGATCAATACTTAATCTGCAGGAGTGCAAAAAGATTGATGCATCGATCAAGAAATTTGATATTTTTCTCTGGCGCTTCATCCACATCTTTTTTCATTCTTGCTCTTCCTTTCCTATCCTTAAGCCATTTATGAGAAGTTGGAATCTGTGCCTGGAATTTCATTTTGTGAGGAAACCTGGATCTATTTGACACCAGTACCTGCCTCTTGTTGCCCGCAGATCGCGCTGATGAACGCAGAGGACCAATCAGCAAAAATCTGCGTAATTTGCGGGAGGCCTTTTGTTGGAATTCATCAGCGGGCAGGTACGAGACCCGCCGGCCTGAGCAAAATAGCTTAAAAGTGATGTTTGATTTATTACCGGACAGCAGAGCTATAACAATTTTCAATGGATGCTGAATCCATTAAAATAAAAATCCCCGCATAGCGAGGATCCATCTGCTTTGTGAGAGCAATCAAAAGCTTTGTCTTTCGTATAGATCATTATCCCTTAACCTGCTGATATATTCTTTTCTGCTATCGTTCATTCTTGAATAGGCTCTTGAGTTTTCCTGGCGCGGTGATGAAAATTTATGATCAGCCGGCATACCAGGTCTGGAATTCTTTTCCGGTTTCCTTCCCCTCTCTTCACTCCTGTTATTTAATGACATAAAATAATTTTATATTCAACTACCGAATATTATACCAAATCAGGTTTGTCTTCACCTAATCTTGATAATTCTCCTTCATCAAGATCATCATTGGGGCTATGAACTGAAAGATCAGGATCTTCATCAATATCATGCATGGCTTCTTCAAGCGCTGATTCATTCTTCAACCTTTGCTCATCACTGATCTCCTGAGGAAGGCGGTGTTCGTGTTTACCTTCCTTTGGCTGTTCCTGCTTTTTCTTTTCCATTTTTTTTAAAAGGTAGTATAATATTCATGCCTTATACATTCAAACACATCTTTATTTATGCACAATTCTATACAATATGGATTTCTATTGGGAAGTTGCTTATTACCATTGAATAAACCGGAGCATTTTTTCAAGCCATATTTTGTCGGTTTCATCAAACTGATCAGGTAGTACACTGTCCACATCCAAAACACCAACCACAGTTCCTTCTTTTATTATGGGTATTACAATTTCAGAAGCAGAAAGACTACTGCAGGCAATATGACCTGGAAATTTTTCAACATCAGGAACAATCAGGGTTTCCGCCTTTGCCCAGCTAGTGCCACAGACACCGCGCCCTTTTTTGATCCTGGTGCAGGCTACCGGACCCTGGAATGGACCCAGCACCAGCTCATCTTCCTTTACCAGATAAAAACCAACCCAAAGCCATTGAAACTGTTCTTTAAGCGCCGCAGCCATATTTGCCATATTGGCTACGCGGTCTGTTTCAACACTGACCAGCGCTTCAACCTGGGGATACAGGGTTTCGTACTGTAACTGTTTTGAACCTTTTCTAATTAAAAGATCTTCTGCCATGAAACGAAATTAAAATACAAAAGCCACCATACGGCAGCTTTAACTTTTGAAAATAGAATGCTTAATCTTTTTTAGGAGCTGACTTTTTCTGCTGCTTTTTTTCTTCTTCAAAAACCAAATTCACTGCTTTAATTTGTTCAGCTGTTAAAGGTATTCCACTGAATTCTTTATCTCTTGCTTCATCAATTTGCTTATACATTGATTTCTTTTCATCTTCGCTTAACGCAGCATTCTTTTTTACATCACGACGCTGGCGTTGTAATGCGAAAATAATCTCCACTACTTTATCTGCCTGAGCGTCTGTAATGGATGCTTTGGCGATCATTGCAGGTTTTAAACGCTCTTTCATGTTTTGAAGCATTGCCCCGGCATTTTCGTTGTTCTGTGCAACTGCAGTCTTTGTAAAAAAAGCGGCAATCAGTAAAAAGAATAAAAAGATTTTTTTCATTGTGGTGGTTATTTATGAGGGAATAAATTTAAGCATTTCGGTCTATTCAATGGCAAAAACTATAATCTGGGATTTTTGAGATGCGCTGAAATTGTTATCGGCCACCAGCACGAGCGTTCTCCTTCCGTCTTTTAATTTTGGCCCAAAACAGATCCCTTCCAGGTTATCGATATAAATGCCCACCTGTTCCAGGTTCAGCACCAATTGCTTTTTCATCGCTACATAAGGCATTTCGCCCAGTTTTTTATGGTTTATCACATTCGTAGCCTGTTTAAAATCGGCCAGGTACAACCTGACCTGTGACCCTTTTGTACCTGTTGAATAAGATCTTTCCATTACAAACAACTGGTGCTTACCCATCCATAGAATTTCTGAAACCCCGTTCATTGCAAATGCCCCTTGAGGCTCCGGCTCTTTTACAATCGGATCGATCTGATATGCAAATTGCGCCAGCAGTTTTCCCTTTTTCATTTTAAATTTTGAAACCCTGATCATAGCATTAGTACCGGTTCCTGATTGAGGTCCATCTTCATATAATGGTTCCTCAAGGCTCACATAAAGATGCTTTCCCCTGTCGTCAAGACTTAATCCTTCTAAAGCAGCATTTTTCCTTGGACCTTTTTCAACCAATTGCATTTTTAAATTTTCAGGTAAAGGAAAAAAGGATTTTGTGCTTCCATTGAGGTCTGCAATTCCTATAAATGGATCATAAACTATAATTTCTTTTATAAGTCTTTCGCCTTCTGAGGTCCAGATGAGTTGTCTTCTTTTTTGATCCAACCGAATGGCTTCCGGGTCTGGAGCCAATAGAGGATTTACATGCATTGAGGGGAAAGTGTCACCTCCAGGTTGTAACAGATAAATGACTTCCAGTAAGTTTACATTTTCAATTCCTCGCTCGTCAAACCGGATGTCCGCAGTATAAAAACGCGCGGGGTTAATAGACGAAGGATCATCACTAATTAAATAATACTTGTTGAGCACCGGGTCATAATCAATACCGGAAAGTCCGCCAACTGTTGTAGATCTGAATTCCATGTTATACGGCAGTTCATACGCCCCTAATAAACGCAGTACAGGCAATGGAGCTGGAGGTGGTTTTAAAAACGTGCAGGAACCAAGACTTAATAGAATAACCAGCTTAAATATTTGTTTCATCAGCAATAAAATTCAGTCAACTTATTGAAATAACCATAGCCGTTCTATATTGCAACTCAATGCGGCAGATCATTAACTACCTTAAGCTTTACCTTTCCGGCCTTAACCCGCGGCTTGCTGCATCTGCCATCTGCCTGACAGGGCTGCTGATCTTTATCAATTACTATTATGGTCTGAATAACAGGCTTAGTGTAATGAATGATCCCCAGCAAATGCTTTGCTGGTTTCTTGTTTTTATTTTTGCGTTTGGCGGCATCTATTTTATCAGCATTCAATTTAAACCTGCATCCGTTAAGCTGCATTGGAAATTTTATACGCTGGTTGTATTGGCCCCCGCGATTTTTGCATGGAAGATCTCAGCAGGGTTTTCTTTTCATTTTACGAACGATCATTTAATGAATGCCTACTGGAGTGCAGTCGTTTACTGGCCTTTGAAATTTTTAGTGGTTGCGGTGCTTCTATTTTTGATCTGGAAAATACTGGATAACGGGAAAGACTATTTTGGTTTACGAGCCAGGAATTTTAATGCTAAGCCCTATCTTTTCATGCTGGCCATCATGATCCCGTTAATTGCCCTCGCATCTACGCAAAAAGATTTTCTCTCACTTTATCCCCGGATGCAGAACATCAGTTACCTGGAATCATCGCCCAATAATTTTTTTTATAGGCTGCTGTATGAAATTGCTTATGGAATTGATTTTATCAGTATTGAATTGTTTTTCCGTGGTTTTCTCATCATTGCATTTGCGAGATATGCAGGAACAGCCGCCATACTGCCCATGGCTGTATTTTATTGCACCATTCATTTTGGAAAACCGCTGGGTGAATGCATCAGTTCTTTTTTTGGTGGAATTTTACTCGGTGTAGTCACCTACCATACCCGAACCATTTATGGAGGCCTGATCATCCACCTAGGGATTGCGTGGATGATGGAGATTGGAGGACTCCTCGGAAACCATTTTTTAAAATAAAACTACAGGCATAAGCCGGATTCTGTTTACCTGTTGAAGCGCAAAGCGCGAAGGCAGTAAACCACCCTCAATTTTCAACAAGACAGCTATCATTTATCTGCTCCCTGCATTGCTGGAGGGATGTATCTGCCTACCCACCAACGCTCCGCCGGGGCGGACAGAACGAGCAGCTCTGGATCGTTGGCTTACATGGCATTTCAGCACGCAAGGTTTACCCGGGATGCACCTTCCGGAACACCCCCGTGGGCTCTTACCCCACGTTTTCAATTTTACCCTCCCGCCTAAGCGGGATACATCCCGGCAAAGGGATTAAGGAAACTATTTTCTGTGGCACTTTCTCGTCCCGCAAAGCGGGAGTCCCGGCGTTACCGGGATGCGTTGCTCTATGCTGTCCGGACTTTCCTACCCTGAATGAACGGGATCGATAGCCTGCCTGTAGCACGACAAAGTTAATTTTTTATACAGTGCAATGATGTTTTGAAACAAAATAGATCGTCAGACCGGCGCATCTATATTCACCATAAGACCGCCTCCGACCTGCAACCAGGAGATCATCGTCAACAGAAGTTTTAAAAAAATGGGCATCAGGAATCGTTGTCCGGCTGAAATCCTCCGTCTTTTCATAGGAATTTTAGAAAAACAATACCGGTTTGAACAGGAAAACGGCCATGACACATAACAGGATAAACTTGATCAGCTGAATTAAATGCAGCTACAGGTGGATTGAAAACAGATACGGCTATTCTATAAATACATCATGAATCAATTAAACATTCTTACAAGATTCGAAAAGCTTTACATAAAAATCAAAGGAAATAAATGGTTCTGGTATTTTTCAATTTTTTGTCGTTTGACTTTAGCCTACGCCTTTATTACTGCAGGAATGGTAAAAATTATCAGTGAAAGATTTGCTAGTGGATTATCAATCAAACACCCAATGGGAGCTTACTTAGAAGCGTTACATCATACAGGTTACTATTACACATTCATTGGAATTGCGCAAATCATTGCTGCTATTTTGTTGCTAATTCCTAGAACTGTAATTCTGGGAGCATTACTATATTTTCCAATTATTGTGAATATTTGGCTGCTGTCTTTTGCGGTGCGTTTTGAAGGTTCATTTGTAACATCTCCACTAATGGTTCTTGCCAATTTGTATATTCTTGTTTGGCATTATGACAGGCTAAAATTTATTCTACCCTTTAAAAAAATTCTAAAATATGAAATAGTTGAAAAACCCATAAAATACAGTAACAAATTCCCCTTTCTATTTTTCATTGGCGTATTTAATACAATTGCATTACTGGTTTTACTAAATCATTTTGGTTATGATGCTATGCCTAGAAATTCAATATCAGATTGTAAAGAGCAATTTAAAAACACTAAAAATGAAGTTGCTGGATTTAAGTTTTGTGATTGTATTCATAATAAAGGAATACCGTTAGATGAAGCATTAGAAGCGTTTTATAAAGAAAAAAAATAGCATAAACTACGGAGAACAAGTGTTTTAGCGTCAGGCGGACCGAAGAGCAATTTTCAACTTTTGTGTTTCTTATAGTCGGTGTTTTTAGAAAGCCCGAAGTTGCCGACCTAATATATGGATTGGGATGAATTTGATCGCTCTGTTATTTCCAAAGGATAGGAGTATAATACTACAGAGAAAATTGAAACTGTGGTTTCGAAGTCATACGCTTCTCTAACCTAACCCAGGAAACTTCTTCAAAAAAAATATAGCTCCACTGTGATTTTCTCTGAACTTCATACACTAATAAGTAGAAGTTTGATTTTTGATGGATAAAAAAGACCGATTTACTGAAGTTGTTAAAACGAACCAGGGGCTGATTTTTAAAGTAGCGACCCTTTATACCAATAACCTTCAAGACAAAGAAGACCTGTACCAGGAAATTGTCTTTCAGCTTTGGAAATCCTTTGACTCATTCAATGAACAATCAAAATTAAGCACCTGGATGTACCGGGTGGCCATGAACACGGCCATCTACAATTTAAAGAGTGGTAAAAAACAGGTAAACACAATTCCTATCGACTTAGAGACAGAGCGGTTTGCTGAGGTTTTGGATAAGACGGAAGAGGAAAAGATAAAAGTTCTTTATGAAAAGATACAGATGCTAAATCTGCTCGAGAAAGGGATAATTCTGCTTTACCTGGAGGGGAAAAATCACCAGGAAATCGCTTCTATTATCGGTATAACCATCAGCAACGTAGGAACGAAGATCTCAAGAATTAAAGACAAATTAAAATCACAAATCAAAACAACATAATTATGGAACTGGAAGATATGCAGAACACCTGGCAAGAAATGAGTAAAAAGATAGATAAACAAGAAATTTTAACCAATCAATTCATTGAAAAAATGACGCACAAAAAATATAAATCCAAATTGAATAAAATCGGCAATTCCGAATATGTGGGAATCCTAACTTGTTATGCAGGAGCCGCTTATTTGATCATAAACTTTAGAAAAATAGACGAATTCATTTTTCAGTTACTCTGCATCATCACCATTCTTCTTCTATTTGTTTTGCCGATAATTTCCTTAAAATCTTTAAAAGGCCTGAAAACCCTTTCCATCCACACCGCTCAATACTCCGAAACTATCAGGAAGTACATGCAACACAAAATGAAGTTTTATAAGCTGCAAAGAATAAACCTGATTTTGGCATTTCTCCTTCTGATTACGATACTACCTGTTTTAGCTTCTATTTATGGTAAGGAAATCAATTCAATTACAAATTTTTGGACTATTATCGTCCCTGCTTGTCTAGTATTTTTTGCCGGTTTTTCTTTTATAACCTGGCGCTATTACAGCAAAATCCTTAAAAATGTAGAAAATGAACTCGCTGAACTTAATAACAATTAAAACTTATAATCACGATAAAAATTATTTCTGATAATTTAAAGATGCAGCCGGGCCATAAAATATAAAGGGACACAAAGACAGTTATATTGGAATGCGGGTATGGAAAAACCATATTTTCCGACAAGAACACCAGCCACTAACCGCGTTTGTATAATTTAAATAACTTCGATATATTAATCAATATTTCAAACAAAGGATCGGTATCAAAAATGAATTTATACAGAATAATTTCGGATAATGAATGGACGCAAAGCGAAAAGGATGGAAAAGTACCGAGATGTAATTCGGATACACGTGCTGGCCATATTCATTTAAATAAATTTGATGACATTAAAACCGTAGCAAACAAATATTTTGAAACTGCAGAAAATCCTGTTGTGTTAGAAGTGGAAATCTCATCAGAATTATATAAAAAATTAATTTGGGAACCATCAACCAAAGAGAAAAACTGGGAACAGGCACACTTGCTAATTGAGAATATAGATATGAATGACGTAAAAAGATATTCATACCTGATCATAAATGACAAAATAGATGGCCAATTTGAAGTTGGGGAATTTTCCAGTTTAACTGACTAATCTTGGAAATTTATTATGATTATTACTTGATAATATTGGTGAAAGCACTACACACAATAATAACGTAAAAAATATATTTCGAGACATTGCAAACAATCCGAAGCGAAATAGCCTTTTAATTGCGCTGCGTTTCATATACCAAACCGTTAGCCGCAATAGGTGCCACAATCTTTCCGTTAGTAGAACTATGAAACAAATTGCCTTTATACTCATGACGTTTTCCAGTTTAACCGCTTTTTCTCAAAGAAAGTTGTCTGCATACGCTGAGCCTACATCTCAGGTGATTTCAGAAGTATCAAATGGCTGGAGAAAAGACACAATTGGAAAAAGCGGCTTCAGGTTACAAGTCTATCAGCGACTGAGGAATTCCAAAGTTGACAGTATTTCGAAACAGGACTTGTTTAAGTATTTAGGCAAGCCCCATCATATATCACGTTTTTATAGCGGAAACACAAACAGGAAATACGTTGGCTACCGATATTATGTACTTTGCTTGAACGCCTATCCAGAGGATAAGTATTTTATGGGTTCTTATATTGAATTCGTATTTGACGAAACGGAGAGTAAGTTTATTGAAATTAACGACGGAGAGTATTGTGGATAGTCAAATGCACCTAATATGCGTTTGCCATATACCGGCTGAGGAATAATCTTTCAACGTTTGTTCTTTATTCAACAATTGAATAACTTACCAAGCTGACGGAATACTAATGCCGTACATCGGCAAGCGCTAATCCGTAAATAGATTTATATGATATGGAACGAAATTTGACCATCGCAAACCGACTCCGCGAAGTTTTTCTGAATGGACATTGGATTGCCAACACAAATTATAAGGAACAATTACACAACCTTAGTTGGGAACAGGCGATCCAAAAAATGAGTAACCTAAATTCGATTGCGGCAATAACCTACCACATTAATTACTATTTAGCAGGATTATTAAATGCATTTGAAAAAGGGAATCTTGAATTCCACGACAAATTCAGTTTTGATCTTCCACCAATAAATTCACAATCAGATTGGGAAAAGCTAGTGAAAGACTTTCTCGACAATTCCGAAAATTTTGCAAACAAGATTGAACAGTTAACCGATAACATTTTTGATCAACCCTTTATGGAAGAAAAGTATGGGACTTATTTAAGAAATATTGAAGGAGTTATCGAACACAGTTATTACCATTTAGGACAAATAACATTAATTAAAAAAATGGTAATTGAAAGCCCAGCCAACCGCTAATAACTGGTTGATAAAACCCCGGCTGAGGAATTTGGACTTTCAGGTGTAAATTCAACTTCAATAATTTGGCGTTAATAAAAATGCCATCTTTGTGGGCCAGGTCGGGTGACAGAATATAAAATCGGGGCTTCGATAACCCGTTTACGTTTTCGGTTACCAAATAAACCATTTTTCGTTTTACAAAACATGAAACAAAAAGCCTTTTTTTCCCTGCGATTTATTTTTCTATGTAAATTCTTGGCATCCAGATCATCCTTGAACCGGCCTTCAAGATCTTCTAAAATCAATCTTCAGAGATGCCTCCAACCGGCATTGTTATTCCTGCTCTTGGCCATGTCGGGAGCTTCCTTCTCCCAATCCCGGATGAAGCCCTTCATCGGCATTCACGCTACAGGGGATGCAGAAATGTATTACATCGGACCATCTATTCAGGCAGGGTCAGACCTTTCTTTAAACCAAAACTTTATTCTTTCCGGATACCTTCATTTCTTCCCCCGGCAAATTGACAGGACCTATGAAAATGGTGAATTTGAAAAAGGAAGCTATCGCACATTTACAGCAGCAATTTTATTGGAGAAAAAATGGAGAAAGCGTTATGATAAAGGATTTTTTCTTGCAGGAGGACTTGCCTACCAATACCTGAATGATGATTTTTCAGCCCATTTCGCCAACTGGCACAGGATACGCCATATTTTGCTTCCAGCCCTCAGAACAGGTTATTCCTTTCCCATTGGGAAGCATCAACTCACGGCTGAACTGAATGCTACAGGGCCTTCATTTTATAAGCTGGAAGACAATGGCTTTACGTCAAATGTAACGGAGATCCTATCGCAAATCTCCATCGGAACCAGGTTCATTTTTTGATGCTGGAGTCTCTTAAAGGTTTCTGCGTTCAACTGCAGGTGTCGGCATCAAACTACTATATTTTCTTCAACAGGTACATCTCCCGCTCATGTCTAGGAAAGAACCCCAAAGCCTAAAATAAAAATCACATTAACTACTTTTTTCTGATTGATACCACAGCATACAATAGCGTTGCTCAATACTGGAAATAAATTTCTGTAGCTCCATATCCAAAATTGGGATGGTATTGATTGACAAAAGATTTTACTTCCTTTTTCCCTCGTAAAAGATCATGGATCTCATCTCTTAGTTTGCCAGTGCCGATACCATGAATGATGATTAGTTGCGGTTGCCTGTGCACTATGGCCAATTCATACCATTTTTCAAATTCCTTAAGCTGAATGCCAAGGATTTCGGCATTGGACATTTGCTTCCAGCTGTCACTGAGTTTTTCAATATGCAGATCCACTACTGAACGCGCAGGTTGCAAGTGCTTTCTGATATCCTGCAGGCTGTAAACTTTGGCACCTTTTACAGGAAGATCCAGATCAAGATCCAAAGGTTTATCAGGATAAAATTCAAACAGCCTGTAAGTAAAATTTGCCTCCCCCTTTTGTTTCAACTCCTCAATGCGGTTGAATAATTGTTTGGGCTTGATCTTAACAAAGGTTTCATAATAATCTGCCTTTGATTTTTCTGTTTTTAATAGCGAAAAATCAAAATTGAAAGAAGGACTGTCATTCATGTCCTCAAAGTCTACATCATGCAGATAAAAATCATTAAACGCATTGATCTCGTTCCTTAATTCAAATTCGGGCTTCCCAAAATATTGCAAACTATAATTAAAATTATATGCCTTATCAGTCCGGTTTACGAGGTAAACTTTTAGTTCCACTACTACATCATCGCCGAATTCATCACTTTCAAATTTTGGAAAAAAAGAAAGCCACAATCCATCGATCACCTTTTGAACCTGGGTCTTTTCTTTTCTGACATCCTCCACATAAATTTTTTCCTTTTTGGGAGGAAACAATTTCTTCTCTGTAAATCTTTTGAAATAGGGAAAATCGATCTGGTCCATGTAAGCAGGAAATTTTACACCTCTCACTTCAATCATCACCATTTTATCATTAATGATGTCGATCACCTCTCCTTCTTCATTGGAATGCAACACTAAGATCTTATCACCCACCTGGTATTTCATCAGGCAAAATTAATGAAATGAATTAGGATGAAAAGATTTGGAAAGGAATGGATTGACCTTTGGGAAATGGGTTTAGGGGTTTAGGGGTTTAGGGGTTTAAGGGTTTAGTTGTTTAGTTGTTTAGTCGTTTAGTTGTTTAGAAGGGCGCATGAAAGTAGAATGGTTAAATCAAGGACGGGTGCGCCTTCTACCAAAAAATGAATATTTTACCCGGATAAGTTATTGAATAGTCAAATAGGCTAAACGCCTAAACGCCTAAACACCTAAACAACCCTACTGCAAATAATCCACCGGTTTATCCTCAGGTTCATCGGAAATATTTGCAGGATGCACATCTTTTACCTCTGAAGATTTCAGTCTGGCAATTTTTATATTCAGGTAAGCAAATAAAATTGTCATAAACGGGCTAATGATGTTAAAGAACGCAAAGGGTGCATACACGTATGTAGAAACACCAAGGACAGCCGTTTGTGTTGCCCCACAGGTGTTCCAGGGAACCAGTACAGAAGTAACCGTACCAGAATCTTCAAGTGTCCGGCTCAGATTCTGAGGCGCCAGTCCAAGTTTTTTATAGGTTTTTGCAAACATTTTCCCGGGAACCACAATTGAAAGATACTGATCTGAAGCGGTCACATTTACAAACAGGCAACTGCCTGCAGTAGTGGTTACCAAAGCACCGGTAGATCTTACTTTTTTTACCATGGGTTGTGTGATGCGGTGCAGCAATCCCGCTTCTTCCATAATTCCACCAAAACTTAGCGCCGTGATAATCAGCCAGATCGTATTCATCATACCATACATACCTCTTGAGCGCAGCAACTCGGATGCAATTTCGTTTCCAGATGAAAGTCTTACCTCCGAACTGATGGCATTCATTACAGCGCTGTAAGACTGAGCAGCATACCCTGGCAAAGGATCTTTTTCCGCATCCCATTTAAAATTTGACCTGAAAATTTCCTCAATAATTTGAGGCTGAAAAATGATGGCAAAAATGCCTCCCAGCAAAGAACCGATCAAAAGCGCGGGGATCGCATTGACTTTTTTAACGATCATCCAGATCACAACAGCGGGTACAATAAAAACAAGCGGAGTAATATTAAATTTTGTTTCGATTGCTGCAGATAATGCATTGGCATTTTCCACTGAACCACTTTTATCCAGGTTAAAACCGATCAATAAAAATATCAGTAAAGTAATCAGAATGCTTGGTACCGTTGTATACAGCATGTACCGGATATGGGTGAAAAGATCGGTTCCTGCCATGGCAGGTGCCAGGTTGGTGGTATCTGACATGGGTGAGATCTTGTCGCCAAAATAAGCCCCTGAAATGATGGCGCCTGCGATAAGTCCTTCGTGAATACCCATGGCTTTTCCAATTCCTAATAGTGCAATTCCAACTGTTGCCACCGTCGACCAGGAGCTACCGGTAGCCACACTTACAATCGAACAAACGATTGCGGAAGCCACCAGAAAAATAGTTGGATTCAAAACCTTCAATCCATAAAAGATCATCGAAGGAACAATTCCGCTGATCAGCCAGGTGCCAGCCAGTGCACCAATAAGTAAAAGGATCAAGATGGCAGGCATGGATGCCATGATACTGTTCACTGCTCCTTTTAATAGCTGGTTAAATGACATATTTAACCGAAGGCCAACAATAGTGGCAACTGCCGCTGCAATGATCAATACGATCTGGTTGGGGCCACCTAATGGATCTTCAAACAACATCACATTTAATGCGAGTAGAACAATTAAAACAATAATGGGTATCAGTGCTTCGAACAATCCCGGAGTCTTAAGTTCCTTTTCCTTTAGCATAAGTGCTTTATTAACTGCCTAAATTATAGGTTTTCATTTATTTCTCGTCAGCAGATGTTGAAAGGGTATTCCTGACAAATAAAAAACTTGACAAAAATCAGGAAATGACCTTAAAGACATCAGGATTTTTGGAGCCTTGAAAGTGCAATTTTGCTTTATAAAATCAGAGAACATGTCTACTGCCACTATTAATCAATCCATTTCATTATCAAGAGAAAATACGCAACCTTCTACCTGGACCAGGTTTATAGCATGGTGCGAAGGACAGGAAAATGCGCGTTTGCTTTGGCTTGGAATTGCACTTGCCGGTCATGGTTGTATTCTAACACCTATTACCGTTTTGGCTGTTTTACTTGCCGGCACCAACCTGTTTTTGTTAATGCTTGCATTGATTGCAATGGGAATGTCACTGGTTACTAACCTGGCTGCAAAGCCCACCAGAATCACGATTCCAGTATTTTTTCTAAGCATCCTTATCGACATCGCCATTATTGTAAGTGCGATCGTTTTGGGGATGGATATTGCGAATACTTATATTTAGGTTAGGGTTTAGAATGGCGGGAATCTAGCATCGACATTCCCATAGCTGTGTAACAGCGGCATTCCCGTGCGGCATTCCCAAAACCTTCTAACTTTCAAATTATTTTTCCCTTTGCACGAGGTATTGCGCCAGTTGCTTCAACGGTTCTTTTCGTTTGGACAGCACAGCAATGTCTTCGAGATGTGCAAATGCTTCATTCAAAAAACGTTCTTTCAATTCCATTGCCCATTCATCTGCCTTGCATGCGCGGTAGATTGATAATATGTTTTCAACTTTTGAAGGATTGTTGCTGGCCGCAAGTTCCAGTAACGCCGCCTTTTGTTCAGGGTTTGCCGCATCAAGCGCATGGATCCAGAGAAAGGTTTTTTTATTCGATTTGATATCGCCACCCACCTGCTTACCAAATATTTCGGGATCGCCAAAAGCATCAAGGTAATCATCCTGCACCTGGAAGGCCAGTCCCAGCTTTCTTCCGAATTCATATAAGAGATTCTGGTTTCTTTCCAGCGCGCCTCCCAGTACCGCACCCATTTTCAAACTGGAGGCCAGTAATACTGAAGTTTTTAAACTGATCATATCGAGGTAATCATTCACACCCACAACTTCTTGCTTTTCAAAATCCATATCCAGCTGCTGCCCTTCGCAAACCTCTCTTGCTGTTTTATTAAAAAGGTGAATGATGGTTGCATGATGCCTGGGTCCCACCTTGTTTAAATAATCATAAGCTGCCACCAGCATTACATCTCCTGAAAGCAATGCTGTACTGGTACCGAATTTTTCATGAACGGTTTGCATCCCTCTCCGTAAAGGCGCATGGTCCATAATGTCGTCATGTATCAATGTGAAATTGTGAAACAGTTCAATGGCAATGGCTACATTCCAGGCATCTTTACTGATGTCATCAAAAAGTTCATTGCCCATCAGGCACAAAACCGGGCGCACCCTTTTCCCTCCCAATTGAAGAAAATAACGGTTAGGATTATACAGGGAAGCAGGTGTTTGAGGAAAATGATCCTGTGCAAACCGACCTGCAAATTCAGCGGACAATTCTTCAAAATGATGCATGTTGGAAAATTAAAAGCAAAGCAGGAAACTTATTCGACTTTTTTCTTTTTTCTTTTTGTTTTTGGCTTTGCTTCTTCCGTTACAGGTTCATCAGCCATTGGGGTTAATACCCATTCATAATCCAGTTGCCTTTTATCTAAATTGGCTGCGATGACTTTGATCCTAACGCGATCACCAAGTCGGAATTTTCTTCCGCTGCGCATCCCGACCAGACTGTAATCCGTATCAACCAACCGGAATTCATCATACTCAGCAAGACTGGTGATACTAACCATGCCTTCGCATTTGTGCTCAATTGTTTCTACCCAGAATCCAAAGGCCGCCACACCACTGATCACTCCATCAAATTCCTCGCCCAGGTAGTCTCTCATGTATTCGACCTGCTTGTATTTATTAGCCGCTCTTTCAGAATCCATTGCTGCTCTTTCTCTTTCGCTGCAATGCTTGCACTTTTGGTCCATCTTTTTATCCGGCTTCACCTTAGCCTTCAATACCTGCTCCAGCACACGGTGGACCATGATATCGGGATAACGCCTGATGGGAGATGTAAAATGACAGTAATGTTCAAAGCCCAAACCATAATGCCCGATGTTGTCAGAAGTATATATGGCTTTTGCCATGGTACGGATGCCCAGCTGCTCAAGAACATGTTGTTCGGGTTTGCCTGAAACATCACGTAGCATTGTATTGAAAGAATCGGCAATGGCTTCCGGTGTCGAAGTGTCAAATTTATGCCCGAATTTCCTGGCGAAAGCCATGAAGGGAAGTAGTTTTTCTTCTGAAGGCAGATCATGCACACGATAGGCAAAAGGCACAGGTTTTTTATTGATCTCCACTTTCGAAACGTTTTCCGCCACATGCCTGTTGGCCAGCAGCATGAATTCTTCAATGAGCTGATGTGCTTCTTTGCTTTCTTTCACTACAATTCCAATAGGCTTGCCTTTTTCATCCAGTTTGAACCTTACTTCCGTACTGGAAAAATTAATGGCGCCCGCATCAAATCTTTCTTTACGCAAACGTTGTGCAATGCTGTTCAGCAAAAGGATCTCATCGCTGTAAATGCCTTCTTCCTTTTCAATGATCTCCTGAACATCCTCATAGGTAAACCGGTGATCAGAATGTATAATTGTACGGCCCAGCCAGTATTGCTTGACTTTCCCCTTCGGCGTCATTTGGAATACAGCTGAAAAAGTGAGCTTGTCTTCTTTTGGACGAAGAGAACACAATACATTGGAAATATGTTCCGGAAGCATTGGATTTACCCTGTCTGGCAGGTAAACAGAAGTAGCTTTAGCATAAGCTTCTTCGTCAAGCCTGGTTTCGGGTAGTACATAATGACTCACATCGGCAATGTGCACGCCTATTTCATAATTGCCGTTTTTTAAAACCCTGAATGATATGGCATCGTCAAAATCCTTTGCATCTGCAGGGTCTATGGTAAATGTCAGGATCTCCCTGAAATCTCGTCTTTTGTTTATTTCATCCGGTGAAATGATTTCCGGGATCCGTGCCGTTTCTTCCATCACATCATCAGGAAATGCAATTGGAAATCCGTTTTCCAGCAAAATCTCTTTCATGGCCATGTCATTGATGTCTTCAGGATCCAGCACATTCACTACTTCGCCCACCGGCCTTTTTTTGCTGTCTTTTTCCCATTCCTTAATGCGCACTACTACCCTGTCGTTATCGACTGCGTTGTTGAATGCGTTTTGAGGAATGAATATATCTGGCATTTTTTTGTCACCGTCAATAATGCAAAAAGCAAAACCTTTGCTCATTTCCAGCCTGCCCACAAATTCAGATTGCTTTCTTTCCAACACCTCCGTAACGAATCCCTGGATCCTTTTTCCACCGCGTTCAGGGTGCGCCCGCACACGCACTCTATCTCCATGCAATGCGGTATTAAAATCATTCGGACGAATGAGAATATCTGTTTCAAGTCCCTCAACCACAACAAAACCCATCCCGGAACGGGTAAGTTCTATTTTGCCTGTGTATTCATTAGGGTTTTCTTTTTCTTTCTTTTTTCCTGTCTTTTTAGAATTTTTTCTTCCCATAACCTATGAAGGTTGTTTAAAATTTTTAATGAAATTGCCCACGCTGCTCAGAAATTCTTCGGCCTGTTCAAATAAAAACCTGTGTTCAATCGGTATTACATAAAAAGGCATGCCATTCATCTGTTCACCAAACTTCATAAGCCGCATGGCATCTTTCTCAGTGGTAAGCAGTATTTTTTTCCTGTTTTCGATGCTGTTAAATTTCTTTCGAATCTCATTCCAGTCATCTATGGTAAATATATGATGATCATTGTAATGCATCATGTAATATGTGTGGATCTGATTTTCAAGCAGCATTTTTAAAGGCCTTGGGTTAGCAATTCCGGTGATCAGTAAAACTTCTGTTGACTCATCGAGCTCCTTTTCATTTCCTAGCGTTATATGGTAAGGAATGCCGTAAGCAATAGTAGAGCAGTATAATTGCTGATGCGCCAATGGCGCAATTTCTTTTACCAGTTCTGTTCTTTCGTTTTCAGAAAGTTCACCCGGACATTTGGTCACAATGATCACATCTGCTCTTTTTATTGAACTGCGCAGGTCACGAAGATCCCCGGTTGGCAGGTAAAAATCCCGAGTGAAAAGATTTCCGTAATCAGTCAGCACAATATTATAGCCAGCCTTTATGGCTCTGTGTTGAAATGCATCATCCAAAATAACCACCTCTGTATCTGGTTTGTCGTGCAGCAATTGTGGGATGGCTTCCAGTCTTTGCTCACCAACGGCCACGGGTACACCGGGAAATTTCCTGTAAAACAAAAGCGGTTCATCACCAATATCTATTGCCGTGGACTGCTCATTTGCCAGTGCATAACCCCTGGTTTTTCTTTTATAACCTCTTGAAAGCGTGGCCAGCCTGAAATGGTTTTTTAAGTGTTGCACCAGGAAAAGTACCATGGGTGATTTACCCGTGCCGCCTACAGCAAGGTTGCCCACACAGATCAGGGGTAGATTGAATGATTCAGATCTGAAATAACCTTTATCATACAGCTGGTTCCTTATCCAGATGACTATTGCATAAATGAAAGAAAAAGGAAGCAGCAGAATGCGGAATGATTTCAAAAACCAGTTAGAAAACATATATCCTTTGCGGTGTGATACAAAGATCTAAAGGTACATCAAATTCATCGCTGTCTTCAACCCGATCTACGGGATCAAAATACGAAAGCCCGATCTTCAGGCAATCTTCCCTGCAGTTTTTTAAGTACCTGTCGTAATAGCCTTTTCCATAACCTACCCTGTATCCATTCTCGTCGAAACCCAGAAGAGGAATCAGCACCATATCCAAATCTTCAGGTGCAGCAATTTCGGTATCTGCCGGTTCCGGAATGTTAAATGGATTGGTTTCAAAAATGCTGTCTGGGTGACAAATAATGGCATCCATGGTATTTTCTGAAAGGCTGGTTTTTGGATAACAGATCCTGAGACCGGGATTTCGAAACCGCAGGCTATCGGTAATGATAAAAGTATTGATCTCTTTGTTTTCTTCAATAGGATAAAAACTCAGCACAAACTCAATAAAAGGCATTTCAATAGTCTGAAATTGTATCAGCAACAGGTCATCCCACTTCATCCTCTCGGTCTCTGTTATGGAATCACGTTGTTTCCTGAACAAACTGCGGATCTCCTTTTTAAGCATTTATTTTTCTTCATTTATAAAAATGGAAAAAATAGTGGTCCCGTAATTCCTTGCAGAACGAAAGAAGGGATGGTGTTCATAATGATTCCTTGGTGTATGTTCAAGAATGAACCAGCCTTCTTTATTTAGTAATCCTTTCTCAAAAATTATTTTTGGTAAATCATCGATGTTTTGAAGCGCATAAGGTGGACCTGCAAATATGAAATCAAAAGTATCAGAACATTGTTGCATGAATTTGAACACATCGGATTTCACCACTTTAATCTGGCTGAGGCCAAGAGATGCAGCAGTTTTTTTAATATAATCAAACATGTTATTGTCCTTCTCTACGATCGTCAGATCTGGCACACCTCTGGAAGCCAGTTCATAACTGATGTTACCTGTACCGCCAAACAGATCCAGTGATTTTAGAGATTCAAAATCCAGCTGGTGCTGAAGAACATTGAAAAGCCCTTCCTTCGCTATATCTGTTGTTGGCCTTGTATAAGGCATTTTAGCGGGTGGATGAATTCTTCTTCCCCCCAGTGCTCCACCTATGATGCGCATGCAGCCAGGTTATTCAATGATGTAAAAAAATGCACCGGGAGGTCATGTTCCGGAAGTTTGACAGCAACTGGCTCAAAAAAAACAATATGAAGAAAATAATCACGCAACTGTTTATATAAAGCTGAATCTTTTTCTATCAGTCCGGAAACGATCAGGTAAACTTTAGACTGTTCAAGCCCCAGTTCAGAACAGATTTTTAAAAGATAATAAATCACATCAAGCGGCGAAACATATTGATAAACCTGTGCCAGTTGCAGGGTACCATTCTTTTTTACAAGAACCTGAAATTTTTTGGTTGTGAAATGTATAGCGATCTGGTCCTCTGCGTTTACACCATTATAAGTTTTAAGGGTGCTGGTGTAAGCATGACAAAAAGTAGCACCAGGAAATACTGAAGTAATGGATTCAAGAATACCGGCAGGAAGTAAATAAACGTTCTGTATCTGCCATTCATTAATGTCGTCCTTTAAGAGTGCGGATGCTGGTTCATCATACACGGCGTGTAAGATTTCTTTGTGATTTTTCCCTGCTGAAAAAGGGAGTAACAGTGCCTGTGGAAATGCAGAACTTACATAGCAGGAAAATATTTCACTACTACCATATTCCTTCATGAGTGCGGTAACTTTATCCTGCAATTCTGATTCATCGCATTCAAGGTGTACCATTCTGCTGATCCTGTTTTCTACAGGATCAAATAAAGCATAATATATATGATCGGCCCCAATTTCAAGCAGCAGAATCTGCTTATTGGTTGATGAATGCCCACCTATGTCGAAGATTGTTTTCAATACTTTATTTTTTGCAAAGTACGTATTTACTTATCAATTGATTTGTTGCCTGAATGGTTAGGTTCTAAGGTCCTTAACATAGGTTATGCCAACGGCACCCTTAAATTTTTCAATAGGAGGATGCAACTTTTTTATGTTAATGCTAATGAAACAGACCTGCTTATGTTGCTTGATAATTTCACCTGCCATACGCATGGCAAGTGTTTCCAGCAATGCGGTGGGCTTATCAAATTCGGCTTTTACCAATTCAAAAACTGAAACATAATCAATGGTTTCTTTAATGGATTGAATGACCTCCCCTGCCGGATTATATTTCAGATCGACATTAAGCTCAAACTCATTTTTTACCAGCCTTTCTTCTACATGAATTCCGTGTGCACCTTTCAGCCGGATATTTTGCAACGATATGGTCATGGAATCAGGCAATTAATGAACCCCTTTTTCGGATAAAAACCTTTCTGCATCAAGGGCAGCCATACACCCGCTGCCTGCGGCAGTAACTGCCTGCCTGTAGATCTTATCCTGCACATCACCTGCAGCAAAAACACCCTCAATATTTGTTCTGGCCGTTCCGGGAATGGCTTTGATATAGCCGGCATCATCCATGTCGAGCCAGTCTTCAAAAATGGATGAATTGGGCGTGTGCCCGATGGCAACAAAAAATCCTTTTATAGGCAGGTCAGTAATTTCGCCCGTTTGATTGTTCCTGATCCTTACCGCTTCTACCAGCTTTTCTCCAATAATTTCTTCAGTTTCCGTATTCCAGTAGATCTTAATATTCGCAGTGTTTTTAACCCTGTCCTGCATCACTTTACTCGCTCTCATTTCTTCTCTTCTGATCAGCATATGCACTGTGGAACAAAGCTTGGAAAGATACAATGCTTCCTCTGCAGCGGTATCGCCGGCACCTACAATGGCTACTTCTTTGCCACGGAAGAAAAAGCCATCACATACTGCACAGGCACTTACACCATGCCCATTTAATCTTTGTTCACTTTCGATGCCTAACCATTTTGCAGAGGCGCCGGTAGCTATAATGATGGATTCCGCAATGATCAGTTTTTCCTCGTCGATCCATACTTTAAACGGTCTCGAGCTGAGATCTACTTTGGTGGCAAGACCATAACGTAAGTCGGCACCCATCCTGTCTGCCTGTTTTTCAAAATGCACCATAAGTTCAGGCCCCTGTATGCCATCGGGAAAGCCTGGATAATTTTCAACATCAGTAGTTATGGTAAGCTGGCCTCCGGGCTGGATGCCCTGGTAAAGCACAGGTTTTAAATTAGCTCTAGCAGCATAAATAGCAGCCGTGTAGCCCGCCGGACCTGATCCAATGATTAAAAGCGCAATCTTTTCTTCCTGTTTATTCTCCATTCACTGGGGGGTTTTGGCGAAAATATAGGTAATTGATGAATTTGATCGGGATAGAAATACACCTATTGTGGAATAATTAGGGTATGGTATTGCGAGGCATAACCCCCAAAATATCCTAGTGCGCCATTGTTGATGTTCCCCGTCACTTTCACTGGCGTGGAAAATGGATTGCCGATGGACTGGATCGAATACTCCCAGGTTCTCCAGAAGTCGAATGTATTTTTATCAATATTGCTCAATTTAAAAACAACCGTATCACCGCGGTTAAAAAATTCCTGTTCGGGAATGATGCCATTCCGGTCAAATCCCGGATCTACCTGGAGTTCATAGGTAGTTCCGTCAATGAAAAAATCATCAAACACGGAACGCTCGCCAGGAAAGAAAGGCCCGTTGTTGGTGCTGGTGAAATACCGTATATAATCTCCGAAGCCCGGGGGATCGGTTACCCGCACCATAACCACCGCTTTGGTTGTATCCTGATTTCCGGGAACTGGTTTGGTCCAGAAAGAATCAACCTGCTTGGTGATGTGAGGTATGGTTGTAGCCGCATTGTATTCCTTCCCTTCGGTAATGATCTTTAAGGTATAAGCCGTATTCAATTTTCCCAGGAAGGCAGTTCCCAACTGGGAAGAATCAATAGAGTAATAATGAAAGCTGATTCCAGGCGCCAGTGGCGTTGTATATTCTTTTAATTTATGAGTAAGCGTTCCGTTGGAGATATAAATGGCTGCATCTTTTACAAAGGTCTGGGCGAGCACAGGAAGAGAGAGATTGGAAAAAAAACCAACCGACCTGGTAAGGATCACCACGGGAGCCTCATTATTTTCAATCATCGCTTCCACCACAAGCTTTGGTTCAGGATCTTTTAGATCAAAATCAATATCTTTTTCGCAGGCTGTAAAAACGAATAACACGAACAGCCACATCAATCTTCCCATTCAGCAAATTTAAAAGAAACAGCCCTGATCCAGGACCAGGGCTTGTGTTATTATATTTTAATGTCAGGAAAAGCACTAGCCCAGATAAGCTTTCAGTGCATTGCTGTACCTGGCTTTTTGTAAGCGCTTAATCGCCCTTTCTTTGATTTGGCGGATCCTTTCTTTGGTAAGATCATATTTCTGGCCGATCTGCTCAATCGTAGTACCATTTTCCCCATCTAAACCAAAATAAGCATTCACGATCTCTGCTTCCCTGGGACTCAGAGACTTAAGTACACGCCTGATTTCATTTCTGAGTGAATCTTTCATCACGTCTTCATCGGTATCATCGCTACCTTCCAGCAGGTCACCCATGGCTACATCCTCTGCTTCATGCACAGGTGCATCGAGGGAAGTATGACGGGTATTGCTTTGAAAAATATTATTAATCTCTGTTTCACTCATTTCCAGGATATCCGCAAGTTCTTCTGTACTGGGCTCTCTTTCATGCTCCTGTTCGAAAGCCATGTAGGCCTTATTGGCTTTATTGTAAGTTCCGATCTTATTCTGCGGCAAACGCACAAGACGGCCCTGTTCAGCCAACGCCTGTAAAATGGACTGACGGATCCACCAAACTGCGTAAGAAATAAATTTGAAACCTTTTGTTTCATCGAAACGCTGAGCGGCTTTGATCAAACCCAAATTTCCCTCATTGATCAGGTCACTTAGAGATAAACCCTGATGCTGGTACTGTTTAGCCACCGAAACCACAAAACGCAGGTTGGCCTGAACCAGTTTGTCCAAAGCTCTCTGGTCGCCCATTTTAATACGTTGTGCCAGTGTGGTTTCCTCTTCAGGAGTGATCATAGGGATCTTAGAGATCTCCTGAAGGTATTTCTCAACGGCCTGAGAATCCCTGTTCGTGATCTGGGTAGCAATTTTAAGCTGCCTCATAAATTATTTCCTTGATTATAAAGATGAATAAATATCATTGACCATTGGAGTTTGTGGATAGTTGCAAAGGGATTGTTAATCCGCCCTAGACTATCGGCAAAGGTAAGTTTTGGAGTTCAAACTTCATAACGGTTTTCCTTCAATTATTATCTACAAAAACTGTACTAACTATTATTTAGCGAAATATTGGCTGAGAAAGCGTTATATGTGATTGTTCAAAATTCCAAACCTAAGTTATTCACACCCTGCCCGGGGTGGCCCGGTATTTATAATACAGGAAAACCCATAGACCAGCACCTGTAATCATTAGAAAAAATGCGATCAATTCGGCCTGGGTTGGCTGCATTCCAAGAAAATTTTCCATTTTGACATTGACCCTGATCTTTTCGATCATAAATCTTTCCAAACCATTTAAAATTAAATAGAGGGCGAACACAGCTCCCGGTGGAACCAGCCGCTTTCTCAAAGCCCATAAAATGAAAAACAAAAGAGTGCAGGCTAGGATCTCGTACAAGGGTGTGGGAAATACAGGTAATGGAAGCTGGTTGCAATACCTGTCATTACATCCCTGTATGGGTACTCCGGCCTCATTTACATTGTTTGGATAGTTGTAGGCAAAAAACCAGTTGGGCAGAAAAGACAGCGCTCCGGGTTTAGAAAAATATGCATTTTCAACGTTGGTATTTCTGAGAAAATAGGTGGAGTGAGCACTTACAGATTGTTCAAATTCACCCGGAGCGGCAGCCACTATGTTGGAAGTGCTGTCCAGCTTGAAAGCGGAATTATAAATCCCCCAGTCGCCATCCCCCGATACCTGGCATCCCATTCTTCCTATTGCATAAGCGATCATTAGGGCAGGCGCAATGGCATCTGCGAGGTGTGGTACCGAAATTTTATTTTTCCGAGCAAACCAGATGATCACCAGTGTTGCACAGATCAAACCACCGTAAAAAGTGAGTCCTCCGCCGGAAAATATATAATCAGCAGGTTTTAAAAGAAAATCTGACCAGTTTTCAAAAATGTCGAACAATTTTGCACCGACCAATCCAACAACCAGGGCAATAATGGTTAACTCACCTACCCTGTCGTGTGGCCACATCCGCACGGTACGCTCCTCTGGTTTGGGCAACTGTTGCTTTTTCTTTTCCCGGTATTTTAACCAGGTGAATATGCCTCCCACCAAAAGCCCTAAAGGCAAACTGCCGGCACCCGAAAAAATATAAGCCTGCGTATCTCGCGTAACTTCTGGCCCCAAAAAGAAAAGCGCCAGTATCTTGTATCCGAAAAGAAAGCCAAGTAAAAAATTGGTTATCAATTCCGTAATGGAAGCAGGTTCCCCAATACGGATTTTAACTTCAGTTGGCGTAAGCAATCCTTCCTTACTTTTCCGGCGTAATTCAGAAGAAAGCAAGGCCGCACCAACAAGAAAAGCAATGGCTACAAAGAATCCAAAAGAATTAATGAACCGGAGCATTCCAATCTGAACACCAAAGAAATCTTTAAAAACATAATAAAGGTTTGGATACATAAGCCTGATTCTTGAAGCAATGTTAGGTGAAATAACAACAAAAAAAAAGAGGCTCCCAAACATGGAAACCTCTTATGATATAACATTCAAAAAATGGAAGGTTAATTACAATAGGCATCAAAGGCTCCGATCAGGTTCTGGGCAATCATTTGAGCTGACCTTCCTTCTATCTGGTGACGCTCGATAAAATGAACCAGCTTTCCATCTTTAAACAATGCGATGGCTGGTGAAGATGGAGGATAAGGCATCAGGTGCTGCCTGATCACCTGTACGGCTTCCGTATCAAATCCTGCAAAACTTGTTGCAAGAAAGTCCGGTTTTTTTGTTGAATTATGAACCGCCATCAGCACACCAGGCCTTGCGGTACCTGCTGAACAACCACAAACAGAATTGATCATTACAAGTGTAGTTCCGTCTTTGGTTAATTGCTCTTCAACTTCCTGTTTGGAGATCAGTTCATTAAACCCATTCTCAGTAAGTTCTTCCTTCATCGGTTGTACTATTTCTATTGGATACATGTTTATTTTTTTTGCAAAGTTACGTTAAGGGACATTGACTTCTTATCACCCATTAGGAAGTATTGTCATAGGCGTTTCAAATTTCACGTAAAATTGTCACTAAAAATGGTTGATTTTCGAGGATGCAAAGTTTAAAGCATTAATGAATATTATTATTTAAAAACAAAGCATATGTGTGTATTCAGAATCCAACACAGGTCTGCTTACACTGGCTTTTAACAATTTAATTAGTGACCTTTTTGATCAAATCCCGTCTTTATTTTCGAATGCGCCGTCAAAGCAAATAATAATACAATAAAAATTTTCTTATAAGCAGTTGGTTTTGGTTTAAAACCCTTCGTTTCCACGAAGGGTTTCTTCATAACAATAATTAATTCTTCTGCGATTGTTTTTTGGCAGATCATTAC
>MWYV01000061.1 GCA_002050435.1 Chitinophagales bacterium 33-2
CCCTAAGGTGGAGCAATACAGCGCGAAGAACGCTTGCACAATCAGATCGCATGGAGTTGCACCTGTTTTCATTTTTCGGTGCGCTCCCTTGCGCAATCATCCGAAGGTATCTGGTAAAAACAGACTGTTACGCATTGATTGCGCTTGAATTTTTGCCTGCCCACCGAAGCGAAGCGCAGGAGGGGCCACCTTTTTTTTCAAGAAAAAAGGTGGAAGCCGCATTTATCATAGCACTGCTCTCCGGCAAAGAAACTCCATTAGGTTATTGCAACTGCAAAATCTAAGGCCCGGTTTAAGTAATCATCAACAACGCCAGAACCATTGCGCGTCCCCGAACAGCAGTGATTGACCATTGACCCTTCACCCTTCACATCTCGGTCCGTCATTCTATTAATACGCCTCTTTTAAAGCGGACCAGTCATGCTACTTTAGATCGTTCCTTTATTCCCGTCAGCTCCCTGATGGTTTCTACTTCATTTAAAATGTAAGGTGTTCCATCTTCCCGGAAAATATCATGAAACCATATTGCTGGTTCACTTTCATAAGTTGTATTCCACGAATCCCACGGACAATGCGTTTGGGTTTTTCCTGCAACCAGTCCCCAGTTATATCCACCAATATTATGCTCTTTAAAAAGCGGCAGTATTTCTTCAAACGTATTTCCGAATGGCCTGGCCATATATTCTGTGCAGACCATAGGGCGCCTGAATCTTTTCAGTTGTAATATTCTTTCCTCTGTACTTTTCCTGTTTTCATACCAATGAAAACTAATGATATCAGAGTGGGTAAACATATAATTGTCAAGCGCAGTAAGTTTGGTATCACAACTCCAGTCTTCTTTCCATGGGGCCATTGTAATTGGCTGAAGAGGGTTAATGGCTCTTACCCATTGAATGGTTTTCTTTAATAAAGCCATTGACAATTCTGCCTTGTGATGCGCATAATCATCATCCTTGTAACTGGCAAGATTCATATTATCAGGTTCGTTAAAAAGATCCCAGATCAATACGCGTTGGTCATCTTTAAAATGCTTTACAATGCCCTGTACATAATCCTGCAATCCATCATATTTTGCCGGGTCATTTAATACATCATAACCGGGACATTGAACCCAGCCGGAATTGTGAACGTTATGTCTGGGTACAGGTTGTGTTCCCAATTTTGGAAATGGATTCCATACTGCATCAAATAAAACAATCATAGAACGGATACCATGTTTGTCTGCAATGGATAAAAACTGGTCAATGCGCTCAAGGTAGGCCGCTGGATGCTGCTCCCATACCAGGTGATGTAAAAAAACCCGAACGGAATTAAATCCCAGGCTTGCTGCCCATCCAAGTTCAACATCAATTCGGGCAGGATCGAAGGTTGCTTCCTGCCACATCTCCAGTTGGTTAATGGCATTTGCAGGAATGTAATTGCATCCCACGATCCAGCCATTTTGCTCCATCCATTCCGCTGCGCGGGCTTCACTCCATCTATGTACGAGTTCGGGATCGTGTTCCAGAAAAGGAACAGAAAGTTTGGTGGTGGTCATAACAGAAATTGTTTGTTTTTCTATACGTATTGGATATCAATAACAAATTAATTAAACAACCCATCAATAACCAATTCTATTCGGCAAAATTTGCAATTCATCGGTGAAACCTGATAATTAAGAGGTTGAAGACCCGGAGGCACCAGTTTTATTATTATATTGAATATATTTCAGTCTTGTATCCGGCTGTTTAAGAATTAAATTATGAACCACGAGATCGTTGTTGAAATCAGTTCCGTTTTTGAATTGATGTTTGGGTCAAAACCAAGGTTATTCCGCTCACCGGGCCGCGTAAATATTATTGGGGAGCATACCGACTATAATGAAGGTTTTGTTCTTCCAGCCGCTATCGACAAAGCAATTTATGTGGGCATTGCTGCAAGAGAGGATAACAAAATCCGGCTGCAAACCCTGGAGTTTGATGATGCGATTACAACAGACCTTGACAGCCTGGTTCCGGATGATAAAGGATGGCCAAACTATGTGTTGGGTGTTGCGCAACAATTACAAAAAAGAGGATATACTATCGGAGGATTTGACATGGTATTCAATGGTGATGTGCCCATCGGTTCCGGACTTTCTTCCTCCGCTGCAGTGGAATGCGCCACTGCTTTTGCCCTGAATGAAATTTTCAGCCTTGGCATTTCTAAAAAAGACCTTGCTTTTATAGCACAGAAAGCAGAACACGAATTCGCAGGGGTTATGTGCGGGATCATGGACCAGTTTGCATCTGTTTTTGGAAAGGAACAGCATGTGATCCACCTGGATTGCCGGAGTATCGAATTTGAATACGTGCCGCTACAAATGGAGGGTTATGCTTTTTTATTACTGAACACCAATGTAAAACATGCGCTTGCCTCTACAGAGTACAATACACGAAGACAACAATGTGAGCGTGGCGTTGCGCTGGTACAGGAACATGTGGAAGGTGTGCGCAGCCTGAGGGACATTAGTATGGAGCAGCTTGACAGGTGGGTTCGTCCTGTCGAGGACATCGTTTATCAGCGTTGCAAATATGTGATAGAAGAAAACCAGCGTTTACTAGCCGCTGTCGAACATTTAAAAAATGGCGACCTGGCCGCACTGGGAAAAGAAATGTTTGAAAGTCATAATGGATTAAGCACACTTTATGATGTCAGTTGCCGTGAACTTGATTTCTTAGTTGATTTTGTCAAAAAAGAGCCCGCTGTTTTAGGTGCAAGAATGATGGGTGGAGGTTTTGGTGGATGTACCATCAATTTAATAAAAGAAGATGCAATTGAGGAATTGGTGAGCAAAATTACTCCTGCTTACCAGGAAGCCATGGAGCTGCAACTGGATCATTATATTGCAAAAACTGCAAATGGATCTGCAGAGATCAAACCTGAATTCCCCGAATCATTGATGCCTGAAAAAATCTGATCTAGATAAAACGATACACCGTGGTGGAATCAAAAACTTCACCTGGTTCCAGAATGGTCGAAGGAAATCCGGGATGATTGGGCGCATCCGGAAAGTGCTGGGTTTCCAGGCAGAATGCTGATCGGAAATGATCCGGAACATGTCCTTTAATCAGGTTTTCACCCGACATAAAATTACCCGTATAAAATTGTACCCCTGGCTGATCGGTAAGCACCTCCATAATGATCCCGGTTTTATCTGCCTCCACTCTTGCAATCAGTGGCAAAAGTTCCGAAGAACCTGGTAAAATATAATTGTGATCGTAACCATTTCCGAATTTTAATTGCTCATGGTTATCCCGGATCCTTTCGCCGATCCGCTTGGGCTGGCGGAAATCAAAAGGCGAATCTACAACGGGAGCAGAACCTGTAGGAATCAGGTTTTCGTCAACCGTGGTAAAAAGATCTGCGTTGATCTGGAGCATGTGATTCAGAATGGTTCCACTGCCTTGTCCATTTAAATTAAAATAAGCGTGGTTGGTCAGATTTAAAATCGTGGTTTGATCTGTAACGGCTTTGTACCGGATCTTCACTTCGTTATCATCTGAAAGTTCATATTCAACAGTGGTTTCAAGCTTGCCGGGGTAACCTTCTTCACCATCGGCTGAAATATAAGAGAGGGTAATGGTTTGCGCCGTATATGCCTCCACAATCCAGACTTTTGTGTGAAATCCTTCAGAGCCCCCATGTAAATGATTGGGCGAATTGTTTATGGCGAGTTGATAATCTTTTCCCGATATACTAAATTTTCCCAGGGCAATACGGTTGGCATACCGGCCGATCGTTGCCCCATGATATACCTCTGTTGCATTCAGGTAACCATCCAGGGAATCGAATCCTACAACAATGTCAATTGCTGATCCTTCTTTATTCAATACAAAAAGACTCACGATCCGGCATCCATAGTTGGTGATATTTAGAGTGGTTCCCTGCCTGTTTTTCAAAGTAAACACCGAAACTTTTTTACCCTCAAGATCCCTTTCAAATTTTTCTTTTATCATAGCCCTGATTATACAGGGAAAATAAAGAATTAAATGTTGAATTGACTTAATTCCCTTAAAGCAGGCAATAAATTGTTCTCTACCTTTGCGCATAATTTTGAGTGATTGAAGCATCTGAAAGCGTTGGATAAATATTTCTGGAAATACAGGGTCCGGTTGGGTATCGGCATCCTTTTCATTATTATTTCAAATTATTTTGCTGTACTGGCACCACAGGTTACTGGTTTTATAATCGATTTTGCTCAAAGATCACAACCGGGATATCAGCAGAAAGCCACACCTGCTGCTTATGATGTACTGGTCCAGAAATTCATTGCTCATATTGAATCGCTTGATGTAGGTGCTATGGATGTTGTGGTCATTGCCGGACTTACCATTCTTCTGCTTGCGTTGTTGAAAGGTTTTTTTATGTTTCTCATGCGCCAGACCATTATTGTAATGAGTCGTCACATAGAATATGATCAGAAAAATGAAGTGTATGATCATTACCAGGAGCTGGATGCCTCTTTTTATAAAATTCACAGCACCGGAGATCTGATGAGCCGGATGGCGGAAGATGTTTCCCGTGTGCGCATGTTTACAGGGCCGGCGATCATGTACCTGATCAACCTGGTGACGCTGATCTCGCTCAGTGTTTTCTTTATGTTTAAAAGACAACCCGAACTGACCCTTTATGTTCTGGCGCCCCTTCCCATACTTGCTTTTATTATTTACAGGGTGAATACCGTGATCCATAAAAAAAGCGAAGCCCTCCAGGCCTCACTTGGAAACATTACCACAAATGCACAACAGTCTTATTCAGGGATCCGTGTGATCAAATCATTTGTGCAGGAAGATTCCATGCTGGATCATTTTGAAAAAAACAGCGAAACCTATAAGCAACAGGCTACCCAGCTTGCAAAAGTGGAGGCCATGTATTTTCCTTCCATGACCTTGCTGATTGGCCTGAGTACCCTGCTGACGATTATGATCGGTGGAATACATTATGTAAACGGCACAAACAATGTGGGTCTTGATACGCTCGTAGAATTCATTATTTATATCAATATGCTTACTTTTCCAGTGAGCGCTATCGGGTGGACCGCCAGCATGATACAAAGAGCAGCAGCATCCCAAAAAAGATTAAATGAGTTCCTGGACATTGAACCCCTGATCCGTTCAAAACCGGGCGCCGTTCAGAAAGAGATCAATGGGGCCATCCATTTCCGGGACGTAAATTTTACTTACAGCCATACCGGTATTCATGCGATCCGGGATTTTAACCTGGAAATCAAAGCGGGCGAAAAAATTGCCATTATTGGAAGAACGGGTTCTGGCAAAACAACGCTGGCTCAGCTGCTTTTAAGAATGTTTGATGCCGACTCAGGGCAGATCACGATCGACAGCGTTCCTGTTCAGGAGTATGCCCTTCCTGTTTTGAGAAGACAAATGAGTTATGTTCCCCAGGATGGGTTCCTTTTCAGCGATTCAATTAAAAATAATATTGCATTTGGTGCGCCAAAAGCTTCTTTAGAGCAGGTGAAAAAAGCAGCCCGTATGGCCGCAGTGCATCATGATATTGAAAATTTTATCGGGGAATATGAAACAGTGGTAGGGGAGCGGGGCGTAAGTTTGAGTGGCGGACAGAAACAAAGGGTTTCCATAGCTAGGGCACTTATAAAACCTGCCCCTGTTTTGATATTGGATGATTGCCTCAGCGCCGTGGATGCCAGAACAGAAAACGAGATACTGAATAATTTAAAGGAAGAATTGAAAGAACGGACTGCCCTCATCATCACCCACAGGATCTTTAACCTGTTTGAATTTGATAAAATCATTGTATTAAAGGAAGGCGCCATTGCTGAAATAGGAAAGCACGAAGAATTAATGCACCGCAGGGGGATCTATTTTGAGATGTACCAGAACCAGTTGAAGGAAGATCACAGTGAGCAATAGCTGCAAATTTGGCTGTTGATAAAACATAATTATATTTGTGAACATTCAAACCAAAACTTATTTTTAACTGTAAAAATTTAAACTGTGGCGTACGAAAGCAATGACAACAAAATGGAAAGCATTTACAGTAAAAGGATCCGGGCCGGCAAGCGCAGGACCTATTTTTTTGATGTAAGGGCCACCCGGGGGAATGATTACTACCTCACGATTACGGAAAGCCGTAAACGTTTTAATGACAATGGTTACGACAGGCACAAGATCTTTTTGTACAAAGAAGATTTTAATAAATTTATTAAAGCACTTGGTGAAGCTGTAGATCATGTAAAAACCCAGCTCATGCCCGATTTTGATTTTGATGCTTTTAATCATGATGAAATTGAAGGCGAAAATGAAAATGAAAATACCGGTGCAACTGTAGAACTTCCAGCCGCAGAACATGATGATTCAAAAAATTTTCCTTCCGCTTCTTCAACTGAAGAGGTTGATAAATGGTAAAAATGAACTTATTATGTAAAAAAAACCCGGGCTTCCGGGTTTTTTTTATGCTACTATTGTTTTATTTAAATATTAGAGGTTATTTTTATGCTTGAGGGATCCAATCCTAAACCACAACCTCCATTATGCCGAAAAACTTTTCTTATTTTTTAGTTTTAGTGTTGGCATGTATAATCATTTCCTGCCAACAGCACCAGACGCCGGTTCAGGATCAGAAGATTAAACGCGAGAAACGACTCAATGGGCGGATGACAGATTTTATGGCTTCCCTTGAATACGAACACAACTTATTAAAAGATCCCAAAACAGGTAAAATACCGGAGGGCATCCGCGAACAGGAATTAAAGCAGGCAAAGGAAATCTACAAGCGCCAGTCAAAGACCGCATCTGCCAATTATTATATTTTCCAGGGTCCCGAAAATATTGGAGGAAGAACCAGAACGGTTATATATGATGTGCGGTATAACGGCACTTCAAATCAAACCTTACTGGCCGGTGGTGTAAGCGGTGGCGTGTATAAATCTACCGATAACGGAAATTCATGGATAAGAAAGAGTCCGGTAGGTGAACATTTTAGCTGTACCAGCATTGCGCAGGATCCGAGGCCCGGCTTTCAGAATACCTGGTATTATACCACCGGTGAGGCAATGGGTAATTCTGCAGGTGCCAATGGAGCATTTTATAGTGGTAATGGCGCCTATAAATCCATTGACAATGGTGAAACCTGGTTGCGCCTTACCAATTCTAACACATCACCACTTGAATCCTTTTCCACAGCAGCAGATCTGATTTCAAAAGTTGTGGTGAGCCCAATAAATGGGGATGTATATATTGCCTGCCTGGGCTCTGTTCTGCGGTCGCAAAATGGCGGGTCCACATGGTCGCCTGTATTATCTACCTCTTTAACAAGTTCCCTGCAAATGACGGAAATCATCGTTACGAGCACAGGAAGATACTACGCAGCTTTTGCAGGGTATAACGATATATCTGTTGACGGAGTGTGGACTTCAGAATCTGGTAATGTAAGTAGCTGGACTAGAATTGCAGGTACCGGTTCATTAACAAATCCGGAAGCATGGCCTGCTCAGGGTGGATATGGCAGGGTAGTACTTGCGGTTGCCCCAAGTAATGAGAACATTTTATACGCGCTTTATTATAACAATCAGTCTTATCCGAACCTGGAAGCTGATTTTTTTAAGTATGATCGATTGCTGAATACATGGGAAGATAGAAGTGATAATTTACCTGATGAAACGGGCGGATCTGCAGGCAATGATCCATTCGCTGTACAGGGTGGGTATGACCTTGTGGTAGCAGTAAAGCCAGATAATGAAAATGTAGTATTTATTGGGGGAACCAATATTTACCGTTCCAATGACGGATTTGCATCCAAAACAAATACAACCAGAATAGGAGGGTATGCTACTGCATCTGCTTATAACATGTACCCCAATTCCCATCCCGATATCCATGCGATCGTTTTCGATCCTTTATCACCATCCATAATGATCTGCGGGAATGATGGGGGGATGCAAAAAACTTTCGATTGTATGGCTTCATCCGTTTTATGGACGCCCATCAATACCGGTTTCCGCACATTTCAATATTATTATGTCACTGTTGACCCTCGAACAGGTAACAATAAAGTGATGGGTGGTGCCCAGGATAATGGTACTACCCGCAATATTGGTGGTTCAGGTACAAATATGGAAATGATATTGGGAGGCGATGGTGTGGCAGTGGGCTTGTCAAATACGATTAGCGGACAAAATTATGAATATGTAGGCTGGCAATTTGGGCAGATCATAAGACGCAATGCAACCGCACCGGATGGTTCAGGAACCGTTATCAGGCCTTCCACCGCAACCAGTAATGGGTTGTTCGTAACGCTTTTTCATCTCGATCCCGATAATTCCAATACTTTATATTACGCCAACACAAATTTGCTTTTTAGAAATGTCAGCGCTTCAACTGCAACTACCCTTAACTGGACAAATATGTCGGGTATTGCAACTACGGTAACAACAAGTTTTAATATTACAGCACTTGCCGCTACACGTGGAACTTATAATGCAACTAAATCAAACCTTTTTTTCGGAACAAGCAATGGCAGGGTATTCAGGTTAGATGATCCGGGAAATGCAGCTGCAGCAAGTATTCCGGTAAACATTTCCGGCTCTTTTCCTGCATCGGGCTACGTGAGCAGTATTTCTGTTAATCCACGCAATGACGATACCGTGCTGGTTAGTTTTTCTAATTACAATGTTACCAGTATCTGGTGGACTGGAAATGCAAATGCAGCAAGTCCAACATGGCAAAATGTTGAAGGCAACCTTACAATTCCTTCTGTAAGGAGTTCTGCTATTGCGCTTACCTCAGATGGAATTGAATATTTTGTTGGTACCTCTGTAGGATTATACAAAGCTGCAACCATTAATGGATCCAATGCGGCGGCTACTTCCTGGACACAGGAAGGCGTTTCTGAAGTTGGTAATGCTGTAATTACAAGTCTTTCATTAAGACCCTCAGACAATAAATTGCTTGTTGGTACGCATGGTTATGGTATGTGGGCTACCAGTCTTTCCTTAACCACTTTGCCGGTTAACCTGCTGGAGTTTAACGGTAACATTAAAAACGAAAATGTATTTCTGGAATGGAAAGCAACTCATGATTCTGATGAAGGAGGTTTTGAAATTGAAAAATCAGAGGATGGAACCAGTTTCAGGAAAATTGGGTTTATTAAACTTAGATCTGCAAACGGGCCATCTGCTTATTCGTTTGTTGATGGTGAAGCCGCCAGTGAAAAAAATTATTACAGGTTAAGAATGTTTGAACTGAATTCAACCGCAAAATATTCTCATGTTCTGGTATTCAGAAACGATAACAGTCAGCAGGTTTTTGTAAACAACCCGTTTGTGCATCAACTGGAGATCAGGTTTGCAAAACTGCCAAAAAAATTGCGGATTCAAATTTCAGATGCCTCCGGCAGGATAGTAATGCAACGGCAGTACAACAATCTCTCATCACCCCGCCTGGTGATTCAGGATTTAAATGGAATTGGAAAAGGTATGTATTTCATGCAAACCGATGCAGATGGAAAAATGTTCACCAGCAAAATCATCCGTCAGTGATTGTAATCCTATTGCGCTCATTTTGATATAGCTAGGAATTTTTCCATTTTTTGTAGGCCTGGATCAGGCCATTTGTTGAAACATCATGCGCAGTAACCTCGCTTTCATTTTGAAGTTCAGGAAGTATGTTGTTGGCCAATTGCTTCCCGAGTTCAACCCCCCACTGATCAAAACTGAAAATATTCCAGATCACTCCCTGAACAAAGATCTTATGTTCATACAGTGCCACAAGTTCTCCAAGTGAATAAGGGGTGATCTTTTTTATCAGGATGGAATTGGAAGGAATGTTTCCTGGAAAGATCTTAAAAGGTGTTAGCCGCGCAATTTCTTCAGCACTCTTTCCTGCTTTTTCCAATTCAGCCTCAACTTCTTCTTCTGTTTTTCCATTCATTAAAGCCTCTGTCTGCGCAAAGAAATTGGAAAGGAGTTTTGGGTGATGGTCTGCAACAGGATTATGGGTTTGCGCAGGGGCAATAAAATCACATGGTATGAGTAAGGTGCCCTGGTGTATCAGCTGGTAAAAAGCATGTTGACCATTTGTGCCGGGTTCACCCCAGATCACCGGACCGGTATTGTAGGTAACCAGTTCGCCATTCCTGTCAATACGCTTTCCATTACTTTCCATATTTCCCTGCTGGAAATAGGCTGCAAAACGATGTAAGTACTGGTCGTAGGGTAGAATGGCTTCTGTTTGCGCACCGAAAAAGTTCACATACCAGATACCCGTTAATGCCATAAGAACAGGAATATTTTCTTCCAGCAATGTTCCTCTGAAATGCTGGTCGGCAGCATGCGCGCCTTTCAGCATTGCTTCAAAATTTTCGTAACCAATGGTGAGTGCAATTGATAAACCAATGGCGCTCCATAAGGAATAACGTCCCCCAACCCAGTCCCAGAATTCAAACATATTCGCCTTGTCAATACCAAACTTCACCACTTCATTTTCATTGGTTGACAGTGCCACAAAATGAAGTGACACATGGCTTTCATCTCCGGCAGCTTCTACAAACCATTGCCTTGCTGTTTGGGCATTGGTCATGGTTTCCTGGGTAGTGAATGTTTTGGAAGCGATCAGGAAAACCGTTTCTTCCGCATTGATCTTTTTTAATGTTTCTGCTATATGACTGGCATCAACATTTGAAACAAAAAATGCTTGAATGTCTTCAACCCAAAATGGTTTAAGCGATTCGGTGATCATAAAAGGACCAAGATCGCTTCCACCTATGCCAATGTTAACAATATTCCTGATTTTTTTTCCTGTATAACCCATTCGCGTGCCATTGTGTATTTCATCGCAGAAAGTTTTCATTTGGTTTCTCACCCTGATCACTTCCTCCATGATATTATTGCCGGAGGTATACACCGGGGTGCCTGAAAAATTTCTCAAAGCAGTATGCAGTACCGCCCTGTTTTCGGTTTCATTGATACAATCACCGTCGAACATAGAAGCAATGGCTGAATCCACCCTGCATTCTCTTGCAAGTTGAAACAGCAGCCTGATGGTTTCATCTGAAATAAGGTTTTTTGAAAAATCGATCAGCAGGTCATCTAGTGTAAAACTATATTTCCGGAAACGATCGGGATCATTATTTACAAGGTCGCTGATCCTGCGTTCTTTCATTTCAACTGCATGCGCTTCCAGGTCTTTCCAGGCCTGTGTTGATGCGGGGTTTATTTTAGGAAACATCTTTAAAGATTTTGAATGGTGTGAATGGTTTTATCAACCATTGAAGGACTTATGTCAAGATGAGTAACAAGACGAACCTGTACGGGGGATATGGAATAGCCAAGTATGCCATTCTGTTTCAACTTTTCAACGAATGATTTTGAAGTGTAAGGGTCTTTTACAGAAAATATAATAATGTTTGTTTGTACTGGCAGGATATCATAAACGAAGTCCTTTTGCATAAGTACTTCTGATAGCTGCATGGCATGTTCATGGTCTTCTTCAAGTCTTTTAATATGGTGATCAAGGGCATAAATTCCTGCTGCCGCTAAATAGCCGGCCTGCCGCATTCCACCACCAAATACTTTACGGATCCTCCTGGCTTTTTTTATAAAATCTTTTTCTCCCAATAATACACTTCCAACAGGGCAACCCAGACTTTTACTGAGGCAAATGGAAATGCTGTGAAAAATTTTACCGTAGTCCGAAGGCTGTTGTTGTTTTGCAACCATCGCATTAAAAAGTCTTGCGCCATCCAGGTGCAGGATCAGGTTATGCTTTGCGCAGGAAGTTCTGATCTGTTGCAGTTCTTCCAGTTCATAACAGCTTCCGCCCCCGCGGTTGGAGGTATTTTCAAGACTCACAAGGCTGGTTCTTGCCTTGTGTACATCATCTGCATTGATATTTTCTTCCACCTGCCTGGCCGTGATCCTACCCCTGTCACCGGTTAATAATTTTACGGAAGCCCCGGAATTAAAGGAAATGCCGCCGCCTTCATACTGGTAGATATGGGAGGAAACATCGCAGATCACTTCATCGCCTGGTTGCGTATGGCACTTAATGGCAATTTGGTTGGTCATGGTTCCGGAGGGACAAAACAGCGCTGCCTGCATTCCGAACATTTCCGCAGATCTTCTTTCCAGTTCATTTATGGCAGGGTCCTCACCAAAAACATCATCACCTACGGCTGTTTCAAACATAGCCAGTTTCATTGCAGCGGTGGGGCGGGTCATGGTATCGGACCTGAAATCAATCATTTTTTGAATTTGCTGCAATATAAAGCCTAAACCTTTTCTACCTGTTCCTGCATAATAACAATTGATCTGTCATATATGGAAATTCAGTCAACCTTGACTTTTAAGGAGTTGCAGGCCGCTTTAATTTAGCCCTCGTTCTTTCCATTTAGAAGCTATTTCTGCCTTTCGTCAATGTACCCAGGAAAATTGTAACCCGTTTAAAAGCTGCGCGTCTTATTGCTAAACCAACTATTTACCGACCATCCATAAAATCAACCGTTCATTACTAAACATGGTATTATGTTTTACACAGTACATAGCTTTGAGTTGTATTATTGATTAACAAGTATTTTAATAAAGCAAAAATGAGAAATTTATTATTCTTAATCCTGACAATCGTTATCGCCTTAGCGGCAAGTGCTCAAAACCAGGGTAAGATTTCAGGACACCTAACAGATGTAAATCAGAAAACCGTGGAATCTGCTACAATTACCTTAATAAAAGGTTCGGATTCTACAATTGTGAAGTTTGCAATAGCAGATAAATCCGGCCAATACAGTTTTGAAAACTTAAGTGCAGGCTCTTACATCATTTCGGTTTCAGCGGTTGGTTTCCAGACGCAATTTTCTGAACTGATTGATCTTACGCCAGCAAACCCAATAAAACAATTGCCTGTCATCACATTGCTCCCGGTTACCAAATCAATGGATGCAGTTGTTGTTACCGCAAAAAAACCATTGATAGAGCAGCGCATCGACCGTACCATTGTAAATGTGGAAGCTTCCGTAACCAATGTTGGAAGTACTGCTTTGGAAGTTTTGGAAAAAGCGCCTGGAGTTACTGTAGATAAAGATGGCAACATCAGTCTGAAGGGTAAGGAAGGTGTAGTAGTATTGATAGATGGAAGACCTACGCAACTTTCAAATGCGGACCTGGCAAATATGCTGAGAAGCATGAATGCCAGCCAGCTGGATCAGCTCGAGATTATGACCAACCCCCCTGCAAAATTTGATGCTGCAGGAAACGCAGGTGTGATCAACATTAAAACAAAAAAGAATAAACAATTTGGTTACAGTGGTTCGCTGAGCCTGGGTTATGGACAGGGATTTTTTCCTAAATACAATGAAGGACTGAATCTTAATTATAGGAAAGGAAAAGTCAACCTGTTCACCAACCTGAGTCATAATTACAGGAAAGGATTCCAGGAACTCGACATAAAAAGAAACTTCCGCGATAAAAATTCCAAAGAGCTGATCTCAAGTTTTGACCAGGAAGCCAGGATGAATAATGAGTCAAATAATTTTAGCGGAAAACTCGGTCTTGATTATTCATTTTCATCCAAAACAACTCTTGGAGTGGTGTTTACGGGAATGAAAAGTCCGGGAACATTTACCAACACCAACCAGAATAATATATATGATGTAAACCAGGTGCTGACGGGACAAACGCGCGCCTATTCAATTCAAAACAACAAATGGCAAAATTACAGTGCCAACCTGAACTTCCGCCATGTGCTTGATTCCACAGGAAAAGAAATCACTGCAGATGTTGATTATATCAGGTATGATATTCTTACATCACAAACACTTTCCAATGGATATTTTAAACCATCAGGCGAAATTTCAGGGAAAGCAGATACGCTTTACGGACACCTTCCCCAGGAGATCAATATTTATAGTGGAAAAATAGACTACCTCCATCCATTAAAAAATGGTGCACGTTTTGAAGCAGGCTTGAAAAGCAGTTTTGTCAAAACAGATAACAACGCCATTTATGATACATTGCACAATGGAACAAGGATGCGCGACTTTAACCGCTCAAATTATTTTATCTATGAAGAGCAGATCAATGCTGCCTATGTAAATATCAGCGGATCGATATCGAAAAAATGGAATGGGCAATTGGGTTTAAGGGCGGAAAACACCCTGGCAAAAGGAAAGCAGATCACAACAGCTGAAAACTTTGAAAGGAAATATACACAGCTTTTCCCAACGGCTTATCTTCAATACAAACTCACCGATAACAATTCGTTTGTATTGAATTATGGCAGAAGGATCCGCCGTCCGAATTACCAGAGTCTGAATCCTTTTATTGAATACCTTGACCGGTATACTTACCAGCAGGGTAACCCGAACCTGAAGCCTCAGTTCAGTCACAATATTGAATTAAGCCATAGCTATAAAGGGTTTCTGACCACCACTTTAAATTATACCCAAACAAATGACATCATTCAACAGGTAATTGAACAGAATGAAGCAACCAGTGAAACCTATATCAAGCAAAGCAATATTGCCAGGCAGAAACAATATGGAGTATCGGTTAACGCAGGATTTTCTATTACAAAATGGTGGAGAACAAATTTATATGTTAATGGTTTCTATAATCGCTTTACCGGAATTGTAAATAATGAAAACATTTCTATAGATGCAAAAACTGTGGTGTTGAATGGTTCGCAGCAGTTTACCCTCGGAAAAACAACCACCGCGGAAATCAGTGGATTTTACAGAACGGGCGCCATCGAAGGTGTGATCCAGACCGATCCAATGGGTATGATGTCATTAGGTTTGAGTCAGCAGGTATTGAAAGGAAAGGGAACCCTCCGGTTGAATGTGCGTGATATTTTTTACACCCAGCTATTCAGGGCAAAATCCAAATACGGGAGTGTAGATGCCGCATTCTCAAACCGTAGTGATTCACGTGTTGTGAATGTTGGATTTACTTACCGGTTCAGCAAAGGAAAATTAAATGGAAACCAAAAGAAAAAATCTACTGGCAGTGCAAGTGAAGAAGCTAACAGGGTAGGCGGCGGAAACAATTGATCCTCTATATATAACGGGCTGCTTTAACGGCAGCCCTCTTTTTTTTAAGGTGATGTGCGGGAGAAAACGCAAAGTTTCAGCAGCTTGTGTATCAAAATGGCTCCCTTAAACAGGTTTTATTTCAGCTCATCACATTTTTAAACCATTCCCTGTTTTAGGTGATCATCTTTGCAAAAAAAACTTCTGCCTAACAAAAAACCTAACCTGAACATGATAAAGCTTTCCTTTCTCCTGGTGATGATTTTGATAAACTTGCCCGGTTATTCCCAGACCGTTGCGGGAATTAAGGGTATCGTTGCGGACGAGCAGGACAAGCCCATTGCTGCTTCAACCATTTCGCTGTTAAATGCCAATGACTCTTCGGTAGTAAAATTTGCGATCAGTGACAAATCAGGGCGTTATGAATTTCCTGATATAAAGAATGGAGCCTATTTGCTCATGTTCACTTCTGTGGGATATGAAAAAACGTATGCACCTGCTTTTAACCTGAATGGAAAGGATCATGAAGTTATGCCGGTAAAACTTTATATGGTTTCAAAAGACCTGGGTGCTGTAACGGTAACCGCAAAAAAACCTTTTGTTGAAACAAAGCTGGATAAAACGGTGATCAATGTTGATGCATCACCAACGAACGCGGGAGCTACTGCCCTTGATATTCTGGAAAAATCTCCAGGTATTATGGTGAATAATGATGGGGATATTAGCCTTAGAGGTAAGCAGGGAGTCATTGTGTTGATAGATGGTAAACAAACCTTTTTATCTTCTTCTGAACTGGCCAACCTGTTAAGGAATACGCCAGCTTCGGCGCTTGACCTGGTGGAGATCATGACCAATCCGTCTTCTAAATTTGATGCTGCAGGAAATTCCGGTATTATCAATATCAAAACAAAAAAAGGAAAGAACAACGGATTTAATGGAAGTATCATGATCGGTGCTACTACATCCATCTACCAACTGGATGGGAAAACGCTGTTCATACCTAAATCTCAGAACAGTTTCAATTTTAATTATAAAAAGAACAAGTTCAATTTTTTTGGAAACTACAATCCAAACTTTTTTAAAGGAAGAAATACATTGCGCTTTGAAGGAACATTCCTGAATGCAGATAGGGAAGTTTTTGGGTATAGTACTACGGCAACCGCATTCAGGTTTAAAAACAACAACCATACTTTGAAACTGGGGATGGACTGGTATGCAAATAATAAAAATGTATTTGGGATTGTATTAAGCGGATTCCATTTTGAAGGCCTGCCCGCACCCTCAACCATTGCCAACCTCTATGATGAAAATTATGTTTTGCAAAGCAGGCTGGTGTCAAATACAATAAATAATGTTTCTTTCAGAAACGGAACGCTGAACCTGAACTGGAAACATAATTTTGACAGTACAGGAAAAGAACTTACCGCTGATTTTGACTGGGTGAAGTACGACAATACCACCAACATGCTGCTGACCACAAATTATTTTAATAGCCAGCTACAACCCACATCAACTACATTTTTAAGAGGAACGCTCCCTGCTGAAATAGATATATATACTTTCAGGTCTGATTATGTAAAACCATTTAAAGGAGGCCGGTTTGAAGCAGGTGTAAAAACCAGTTATGTAGCAAATAATAACCTGGTGGATTATGAGGTGTCCAATGGAAACAAATGGGATCGTGATTCCGTACGTTCCAATCACTTTATATACAAGGAGTATATCAATGCTGGATATGTGAATTACAATTTCCAGTTAAGCAAATGGACATTCCAGGCAGGTTTGAGAGGAGAACATACTTATGCAAATGGCAACCAGGTTGTTTCGAAATCAACATTTAAAAGGGATACATTTAATTTATTTCCAACCCTGTTTGTCAGTTTTGCATTAAATGACCAGCATACACTTACCACCTCTTATGGAAGAAGGATCACGCGCCCGAATTACCAGGACCTGAATCCATTCATCTTTTTTCTTGACACACTTTCATACAGAAAAGGGAATGTATTCTTACGTCCGCAATACACCAACAATTTTGAGCTGTCTCATGCTTTTAAAGGAAAATTCATCACCACATTGAACTACAATGTTACAGACGATGTGATCTCACAGATACTGAAGCCTGAATCCGAAACGAGCAAAATCAGATTTCTTACAGTGGATAACGTAGCGCGATCGAGGAATTTCGGACTGGCAATCACTGCACCTTTTACAATCAATAAATGGTGGAACACAAACATCTTCACAAATATTTTCAACAATCATTATACAGGCACATTTGATACGGTAAACATTGATATGGCTTTCACTTCATTTATGGTGAACCTCACGAACAGTTTTACGATATCAAAAGGTTTTACGGCTGAACTCAGCGGGTTTTACAGGCATAAAGGCATCAGCAACCTGTCGATTATGGACCCCGTTTACCAGATGAGTATTGGTGCCCAGAAGCAGGTAATGGATGGGAGAGGAACCATCAGGCTTAATGTCAGGGATCCTTTTGCATGGCAGCAATTCAGTGGAGAAAACAATTATGGACAGATCAAAAATACTTTTTCATTCAGACCCGATATCCGGCAGGTAACAGCAACATTTACCTGGCGTTTTGGTAATAATGGACAAAACAATCAGCCGCGCCGCCGTACAAACAGTTCCCAGGAAGAACAGAATCGTGTAGGGCAGAGCGGGTAATAAAATCTTTTATTTTTCTCATGTGCATACGGCCCCTCTTTCCAGAGGGGCTTTTTGTTGTAAAAAAATCGTAAATCTGCATTTTAAATCTGCAAACAATGCCTTCATTTGATATCGTTAGCAAAGTAGATGCCCAGGCACTTGAAAATGCCGTTAACGTAACCTCCAAGGAAATCACCAACCGGTTTGATTTTAAAAATGCCCATGTAGGCATCGACCTGGATAAAAAGGAATTCAAACTCAAACTGGAAACCGACGATGATATGAAAATGCGGCAGTTGGTCGATGTGCTGATCAACAGGGCGCATAAACAGGGCATTGCTCCTGAAGCTTTTGATACAGCAAAAGATGGTTTTCAAAGCGGGAAAACCTGGAAAAAAGAAGTTCAGGTAAGAAATGGGCTGAAACAGGAGGACGCCAAGAAAATCGTGAAAATGATCAAGGAATCAGGCCTCAAGGTACAGGCCTCCATAAATGAAGACCTGGTGAGGGTTACCGGCAAGAAGATAGATGACCTGCAGGAAGTGATACAGGCGGCAAAAGGGTGGGACCTTGGAATTCCCCTGCAATATGAAAATATGAGGAGCTAGAGCAGGAGGTTAACAAAAAATCTACAGGTTCAGGCCCTTATTCTCTATTTTTTTCTTACTTTTGCGCCTTCAATAATTACATTCCCGGGTTTTATAAAAAGATAATCATGAAAAAAGAGCTTCATCCAGCAAATTACCGTTACGTAGTGTTTAAAGATATGAGTAACGGCTATAGTTTTTTAAGCCGCTCTACTGCCGCTACAAAGGAATTGGTAAAATGGGAGGATGGAAACGAATACCCATTGATTAAACTTGAGATCTCCAACACTTCTCATCCTTTCTTTACTGGTAAAAACATTCTTGTTGATACCGCAGGCCGTATTGATAAATTCAAGAAGAAGTACGCTAAAAAATAATCTTATTATTATTAATAATATGTTGAACCTTCCGTTTACGGAAGGTTTTTTTGTGCAGGATCGCCTCCCGGTTTGTTCTACATTTGTTGTCTGGAAGCAAGCGTATGAAAAAAATTGTTTTTACCGAAGAATATTGCCAGCCGGAAAACCTTTTTCCTTTTACTTTAACGAGACAGATCCAGGACACCAGGATCGGCATCCTGACGATAAGGGAAAAATGGGAACTGGCACTTGAACTTCCTTCCTTTGATAAATTTGAAAACGATTATAAAGACCTTGACAGAGCCATAAAGCTGGATGCTTCCATTGGCGCTGACATCATCTATCTTGTACACGGTAATGCATTACCCACGCCCCAACTGATAAAGCAGGTCAAAAAGCTGAAACCAGGTTCTTTTCTTTCCCTTCCAGGAAAAGAAAGTGTTGTTTTTTGTATTTCCGGAAAGCAGATCCTGGATGAAAACAAGATCAAAGTAGAAAAGGCAGTTGAAATTGAGGAGGAATTGATGGAGATCATGTACCCATGGCAGATCATACAGCAAAACGCCAGGGCGATGGAAATGGATGTTCAATTGCTGAAATCCACAAGAAGGTTTCAGAAACCTTCCTCAACAAATAAAATTATAGGATCCAGCCTTTTGATAGAAAAAGGTGCAATAATGGAGCATTGCATCATCAATGCTACTGAAGGCTCTGTGTACATTGGAAAAAATGCAGTGATCATGGAAGGAACCCTGATCCGTGGGCCGGTATCAGTTGGTGAAGGCGCTGTTGTAAAAATGGGTTCCCGTATTTATGGCGCAACCACAATTGGTCCGGGTTGTACAGTGGGAGGAGAAATCAAAAATTCTGTTTTATTTGGATTTTCAAATAAGGCGCACGATGGCTACCTGGGAGATTCTGTGATCGGGGAGTGGTGCAACCTTGGAGCCGGCACCTCCAATTCAAACCTTAAAAACAATGCTGCCCCGGTTTGGATCCATACATTACACGGGCTGCGCCAGGTTGGATTGAAATGTGGTGTGATGATGGGTGATTATTCGAAAACAGCGATCAATACTTCTATCAATACCGGAACCGTGATTGGTGTTTGTGCCAATGTTTTTGGCCATGGTCTTACACCAAAATATATTCCCAGTTTCTCCTGGGGAAGCGAGGGCATTACCCGTTACCAACTTGAAAAAGCTTTGGCTGACCTGGATAACTGGAAGTCATTTAAAGGCCAGTCGCTCCTGGAAAATGAACGGACAATTTTGAAACATATCTTTGAGAATTTTTAATAGATTGTGTTTTTAATTCACACCCTTAAATCAATATGATGCGCAAACAAATTGCAGCTGCTAACTGGAAGATGAACCTGACTTACCAGCAGGGAGAAAAACTTTTAAATGAAATACTTGAATCCGGGATAGAGCTCAGGCCTGATCAAAATGTGATCTTTGCTGTTCCTTTTCCTTACCTGATCATGGCAGCAAGCGCAGTGGCAGAAGAACAGGGCTATGAAATTTCTGCACAGAATTGTAATGATAAAAGTTCAGGTGCCTATACCGGCGAAGTTTCTGCAGAAATGATCCATACCATTGGTATAAAATATTGTATTGTCGGCCATAGCGAAAGAAGGGAATATCACCTCGAAAGCAACCGGATACTGGCTGATAAATTAAATCTTTGTCTTCAGAATTTCATTACTCCCATTTTTTGTTGCGGTGAAGCCCTTGTGATCAGGGAAAAGAATGAACAGAATCAATTTGTTCAGCAACAAATGGAAGAATCCTTGTTTCACCTTGATAAGGAACAGGTAAAAAAAATCATGATCGCTTATGAGCCGGTGTGGGCTATCGGCACAGGAAAAACGGCCAGTACCGCCCAGGCACAAGAAATGCACAGCCATTTACGTTCTTTACTTGCAGAAAAATATGGTAAAGATGTGGCAGAGGAAATTTCCATCCTCTATGGCGGAAGTGTAAAGGCTTCAAATGCTGCTGAATTGTTTGCTTCTCCCGATGTAGATGGGGGATTAGTGGGAGGCGCGTCGCTGTCTGCACAGGAATTTATTCAGATCATTAAAGCATTAAAGCAATAAAACCGGATCCGCAATATCATATCGTTGTTATTCAAAAAAATCAGTTTTTACTCAGGTTTCTCAAGCTACGGCTGATCGTGAATGGAACCCAGATCTATGCTCTGGTGAAGGACAAGCCGATTGTTGTGCGCATGCCCACGAACCCTTCCCGTATTGTTGTAACCGATGGCTTTCATATTACACATCCCCTGGAGATCAGCTATTCATTAAAAAGAACGTATTATTTTAAGATTGTCTGTGGTATTGAGAACGACCAGTTGCTGGTGGGGCTGATCCTGGCTGCCATCGTTTATATGATGGGACTTACTTCAGGTATTCTTTTCCTGCAGTTGTTAAGCATTACACCCATATTGTATTTTCTGTTTATTTACTATATAAAAAGGAAGGAGTTTATCCAGATCAGGCCTGTTTAATGATTGCTATAAATTACTTGTTAGCTATAGTTGTATATTGAGATTTATTGACCCAACGGCTTTATGTTTAGATCAATAATATTTAAAACCGGTCATACTGGCCTGATCTTTATTTCATCGCTTGTATTAAGCAGATTGCTCATTCCAGAACATTTCGGGATCATTTCACTGTTATTGCTGAACAGCACCCTGTTGAATATTTTAACGGGTTTTGGAGCTGAAAGTATGATCATGCATATGGTTTCAAATAAGAAGGTTCAAACACCGGAAGCCGCAGGTTATCTTTTCAGAGTGCTCGCTATTCAGATCGGTTTTTTTTTATTAATAGAAACAGCCGGCTATTTCATATTTCAAAAGACGATTCTTTCATGGATGCCACTGGGAGAATTTTTATTTCCTGAAATTTTATATTTTCTGGGTCTCATCCTGCTGGATAAAATCCTGATCTTTTTTTATGCGCATCTGAAGCCACTGAAGATAAACAGGCTTTTATTTGGTTTGTCCATCATCTATATACTGGCTCTTTTTTTATTCTTTTTCAAAGCACAAACCACCATTTTAGAAGTGTTTACTTTCTTTTCAGTTTTTTCTTTTCTGCAGGGATTGATACTGTTGTTTTACTTCCTGGTTTCTTTTAATGTTCAAATCAGCTGGCTCAGTGGATATAATAAAAAACTATACCTGAACCAGTCATTCATGATCCTTTCTGCAAATATTATTCAGCTGTTTGCATACAGAATTGATCTGTGGATCATTAAACTATATTATGGGAATGAAGAGGTGGGCCTTTTTTCATTATCAGGAAAGTTTGCAAACCTTATCTGGATGATTCCAAATTTATTATCTCAGCTGCTCTTACCCTTTTTCAACAAGATATCAATTGGAGATGCAAGTAAAGTATTCCGCAGCCTGATCGGCTTAAATTTATTGATTACTATTATAACAATTGTATCAACTTTTATTATTTATACATTTTTTATTTCAGATGCTTATAAGGATAGTCTCACAGCATTTTACTGGATGTTGCCGGGATATTTTTGCTGGGCTGCTGTAATTTATTTTGCCGGGTATTTTTCATGGAAGGGAGAATTCATCTATAACCTATACGCAAGTTCTGCCTGTTTTGTATTGATCTTTATTCTGGATCTATTATTAATTCCTCAATTTTCTTATGTGGGCGCTGCAATTGCTAACTCTATAGCTTACAGTTTGATCCTGGTTTACTATATTTCTTTATTTACAAAAAAGAACTCTTTGAAGCTGTTTGAGTTTTTATCTTTCAGGCGATCTGATTTCACAATGGCCAAATCTTTATTGAAACATTGAAACAGGAATTACAATATGTTCTATGGCTGCCTTCCTGGTATCCCAGTAAGTTAAAACCATATAATGGTGATTTTATTCAGAGGCAGGCGTTTGCCACTTCAGCTTATCAACTTATTGAATTGATTCATGTGATCAGGGACGAAGGTGGCCATGTAACTAAAACTGTGAAAAAAGAAGTAAAGGTTTCAAACAACTTAAGGGAAGTAACAGTATATTATTACCAGCGGCGCATGTTCTTCACCATGGCTGAAAGATTTCTTTCACATCTCAAGTACATACGCATCTACAAAAGTGAGATTACAGAACTGATAAAGAAAAAAGGCCTGCCTTCAATGGTACATGTACATATAGCATTGAAGGCAGGTATGCTGGGATTATGGATAAAGAGGAAATATAAAATTAATTACATTCTTTCTGAACACTGGACCGTTTATCTTGCTGAGGCAAAGCCTGGACTTCGATCCCTTAGAATGTTCAGGAACACCTTTCAAAAGATCTTTAAAAATGCATCAAAACTGGTGGTGGTTTCAGCCTACTTAGGAGAACGTTTGAAAAATTTATTTGAGATCCCATCCTACATACTTATTCCTAATGTTGTGGATACAAAAGTTTTTCAGTTTAAAGAGAAGGTAAAAAATCCCCTGCCTGTTTTCATTTATATTTCTGGCCTGAACTACCAGAAAAATCCAAAGGACATCCTGGATGCTTTCAGGTTGTTGAAAGAAAAGGGATATGAGTTTTTATTAAGAATTGTGGGTCCTAAAACAGACTGGATCGTAGAGCATGCCAGCCGCTTAGGCTTAAAATCTAATATCCATTTCCTGGATGAAATGCCACAGAATGAACTTGCAGTTTATTTGCAACAATCCGATGCGCTGGTACTTTATTCTAATTATGAAACCTTTGGGTGCGTACTTATTGAAGCATTTGCATGTGGTGTTCCGGTAATTGTAAGTGATATTCCTGTAATGCATGAAAACGTACAATTAGAAGTGAATGGAATCATTGTGAAATCGGAGAACCCTGCTGCACTTGCCAGTTCATTCATTCAATTTATTGAGGAGCCATGGAAGTTCAACCAGCAGGAGATTGCAAAATCCGTAGAAGAGCGATACGGTTATAAAAAAATAGGGAATGATATTTCAAAATTGTACAATGGCTGATGTTACTAATCGATTTTTTAAAATAAGGGATCTTCTTTATGAGAATAGGGGTATGGTCCTATTACAGTATAATTTTCATTGTTTTTCAAATATACTATTGTTGTAATGCTTTAGGTTTTAATAAGTGTACTATTGTTTTATGACAAGACTAGGCTATTTTTCAGCAATAGCCTTCAATTTAACCTCTGGTACACAAAATTTGCTGATTTCACCCTATCTTTGCGCCTCCTGTTGAAAAACAGGAACATTACCTAAAGAGGCTCAACAAGCTTGATACCTGAGTATCAACGCCTCAAGGGTGGAACTGGAAACGCATTAAAATGCCAAAAGTAAAAACAAACTCCAGTGCCAAGAAACGTTTTAAAGTAACGGGCACCGGAAAAATTCTTCACCAGAAGTCTTTCAAACGTCACATCCTGACGAAAAAATCAAAAAAACGTAAACGTGCAATGTCTATTGATGGACAGGTTGCAAAATCACATATGGATTTTGTGATGCGTCTGCTGCGTCTGAAATAATTCAGCCAGGAATTAAACTCATTATTTTAATTTAAACTTCATTCAGATATGCCACGTTCAGTAAATGCAGTTGCCTCCAAAGCACGCAGAAAAAAAATATTAAAACAAGCCAAGGGCTTTTATGGCAAACGTAAAAACGTTTATACCGTTGCCAAAAACGTAGTTGAAAAAGGTATGACCTATAGCTATATAGGCCGTAAACTTAAGAAAAGAGAATACCGTCGCCTGTGGATCGCACGTATCAATGCCGCAGTTCGCGAAGAAGGATTGACCTATTCCCAGTTCATGAACCTTGTGCATGTTAAAGGGATTGGACTGGACAGGAAAG
>MWYV01000021.1 GCA_002050435.1 Chitinophagales bacterium 33-2
TCTGGTAAAAACAGACTGTTACGCATTGATTGAGCTTGAATTTTTGCCTGCCCACCGAAGCGAAGCGCAGGAGGGGCCACCTTTTTTTTCAAGAAAAAAGGTGGAAGATGCATTTATCATAGCGCTGCTCTACGGCAAAGAAACTCCATTAGGTTCTTGCAACTGCAAAATCTAAGGCCCGGTTTAAGTAATCATCAACAACGCCAGAACCATTGCGCGTTTCAACGAAATCAAATAACTTTCCCCGGACAATAGTGAATGGTCAATGGTGAATGGTCAATAAATCACTGCTGTCCGGAAAAAAATCAAACATCACTTTCAATTAAGCTATTTTGCCTCAAGCAGGCGGGCCTCGTACCTGCCCCTGTGGGGATATTTGATACAAGGAAATTCATTTTTAAAGAAGCCAGACTCACCGCAGAAGTAAGAAAAATTTTTGTTCCCCATCAACTGTTGGAAGGTGCCAATGGAGCACTCATGCTGATCAAACCCACAACTGGCATCTTTCTATATAACGAACAAAGGAATGAATTTCTTCCGGCACCCGATGCCTTTCCGATGCCTTCCAAATGGTACTTAAACGGTGTGCGCTGGGATGAAAAGATCAGGAAATACTGGATCACTTCCGATTCATGGATTGTGCAATTTGATCCTGCAACAAATCAATTGAATTACAGAGGGCATACGTTTACCAGCACGGCAACAGGCAACATGCTGAATACCATGATAGGCAGATCTTTTTTACTGAATTGAGGTATTTGAAGGCTTTTGCCCATCCGTTTTACAAAGTAAAATTTTTAGGCAGAGCTAAAAGGGGCGCTCCCGCATTTGGAATTTCCAAAGGATGAATTGACAATATAGGAGGACGAGTTGAATGTATTATTTATTTAATACCTGAACATTTCATTTAGATGGAACTCCGGCCGCCATATTTAGTATTTTTGCGCCACATAAATCTGTATGAACAATCGTTTTTTTAAGATCCTGGTGCTTTCGCTTTGCTTTTATTGCCCGCTTCAATCTTTCGCCTGGGGCATGTATGGCCACAGGATCGTTGGAGAGATCGCTGAAAGTTATTTATCAAAGAAGGCTAAAAAAGAAATCCGAAAAATTTTGGGTAATGAATCTCTTGCCATGGCAAGCAACTGGGCTGATTTTATTAAATCGGATACCAGTTACCGTTACCTGGATACCTGGCATTATGTAAACTTTAAAAAGGGTTTGAACTGTGCTGATTTTTCGGCCGTGTTATCGGTGGATACTTCGGTAAATGCGTATACAAAAATTAATTTTCTCGCTGGTGAATTAAAACGCCAAACCCTAACCAACGAAACAAAGCAGATGTACCTACGGCTGTTGATCCATTTTGTCGGTGATATCCACCAGCCATTGCATGTGAGTCCGGAAGGAACAACAGGAGGGAACGATATTAAAGTTACCTGGTTTAGCCAGGCATCTAACCTGCACCGCGTCTGGGATTCACACCTGGTAGAATACCAGCAGCTGAGTTATACCGAACATGTAAAAGCGATCAATCATACCACCAGGGCGCAACGTGATTTGCTGCAAAACCAACCATTATGTGAATGGCTGTTTGAATCTTATACGCTGGCCCAGGTTTTACATGATGAAATCACCACGCCCAACCCAAGGCTGGGTTACGAATATAATTTCAAGCACGTTGCTACTATGAACGACCAGTTGCTGAAAGGTGGTGTAAGATTAGCTGGTATGCTGAATGAGATCTTCAGGTAGGCTATGCTCTAATGTCAATCATCTAAATAAAATATGATATTGAAGGTCTTTCTGATCCTCTTACTCCTGGTTCCCGCAACCATTCATCTTTTAAGTGTCAAAAAGCACATCCGGTCGAATCGATTTTCCGCTGACGCTTCCGGTTTTATCTTATTTACTACCATGATGCGGGTACTCGCTTTTGTTTTATTTTTTTATACAGCATTTGCCGTTTTTAATGAATTTCCTTCCTGGTGGTTTACAGGTTTTCTTTCAGTTATTTTATCACAGCTGGTGATTATTACCAGGTGGAAACATGCAAAATGGAGCACCGTTTTCAACCTGGTTCTATTATTTTTCGTGATCGCAGGAATGGTTGATTTGCAATTTGATAAGAAGACCAGGGTTCTTGAATATGCCCTGATCAGGTCTTCTTCACCGAAGAAGCTGGTGATCAGTGAAGCAATGATCACAGACCTTCCAGCACCCGTACAAAAATGGTTACGCGGATCAGGTGTTATTGGGAAAGAAGCAGTAAACCTTGTACGGTTAGAACAGGAAGGGTTTATGCGACAGGACGAAAACAATAATGATTGGAAAAAAATCAGCGCTGTCCAATATATCAATGTGAGGCACCCTGCTTTTCTTTGGAGTATGGAAATGGAAGCCTTTCCAGGATTAAAGGTAAAAGGTAGAGACCAGTATCAGAATGGCAAGGGTAACATGCAGATAAAAGCGCTGTCCCTGGTCAATATTGTAAATGAATCAGGATCTAAAACAGACATGGGTTCCCTGCAAAGATTTTTGGCGGAGATCTGCTGGGCTCCATCTGCGGCTCTGAACAAATTGATACACTGGGAGGCCATTGATGCTTCTTCGGCCAAAGCAATTCTTTCCTATAAAGGCAGTGAGGGATCGGTTGTTTTCCATTTTAATAAAGCGGGCGATATCATAAAGTGTACAGCCGACAGGTATATGAGCAGCAGCAGTAGCCGACTTGAAAAATGGGAAGTACGCAATACCCATTTCAAAATGATAAATGGCTTCAGGATCCCTGTAGCTTCAGAAGTAACATGGAAGCTGAAAAATGGCGACTTCACCTGGTACAAATTCAGGATCAAAGCGATAGCATATAATGCAATGGCGCAAAGAAACTTCAGTGGCAGGTAAAGCCCTTCCTGCAGCAGCAGGTGCATCCTGATTTTTAGATCTTCAATCAGTTCTGGTCTTAAAATTGCATCATTCCAAAAAAAATTTTATGAAAAAGATGATTTTATTGGCAATGGTTGTTATAATGACCTTTGCAGGAAATGCACAACGCCGCAATGTTCAATTAGGAATTAAGGCAGGAGTAAATATTTCCAATTATAATGATGCCGTAGCTACCACGGGAACAAACACAGGATTTCATGCAGGTTTACTTGCACACATTCATCTTGCGCCTTCATGGGCCTTACAACCGGAAGTCGTGTATTCTACCCAGGGAGCAAAATTTACCAGTGGAAAGCATGAAGTGAATTACATCAATATCCCTTTGCTTATTCAGTATATGTTTCGTAGCGGATTCCGTTTGCAGACCGGCCCTCAGGTGGGTGTGCTTACCAGTGCAAAGTTTGAAGACAATAACGGAACGGAAACCAATATGCGAAGCAGCTTTAATTCAAGTGATTTTGGATGGACTTTTGGTCTCGGTTATTTAACCACTTCGAGGCTTGGAGTTGACGCTCGGTATAACCTGGGCATTTCTGATATTACCAAAGGAGGTGTGGATGTAAACAACAGGGTATGGCAGTTTGGATTATTTTACCAGTTCCGTCAATAAAATATTTATCACGCGTACAGCAATTAAAAAACCAGAAGAACAGTCTTCCAATAATGCGAACAGAAATAATCACTGGAAAAATCCTTAAAGCGTCGGTAACTGAGACGCCAAAAAGAGGATGCTGCCAAAGCCAACCTGGAACAACAAAAAAGGATGCGCTTACTGAACGCGATTGAACTTGTTAAAGAATTATAAAGAATCCCTGCTTTTTACGGCAGGGATTCTTTTTGGTAGCCGTATGCAAATAGTATGGAAACCTTTGACTGGTAAGAGTTTCAAGGAAGAACAAAGGTGTTGGTGTTGTGAATTGAAGGTGGATTTTGAATTTTATTCGAAACGATAAGGATATAATTTACAGTAAATATTTTTTTATGGATTTACATAGCCAGGTCAATCCGTCTTTTAGAGAAATCCAGATGGCGGAGAACAAAGCAAGGCTTTCTGCGATGGTAAAAAACAAGCGCCCAGATCGTTTTCAAACCTTACCCTTAATTATAAATAAGCTTCAGAAGGTTACACGCCGTTACTCCTTTGATGACAATGGAGGTGGATACCAGGGACTGTAACTGCGATGAAACATTTTAGAAGTAGAAAGAAGAACCAGGAAAGTAAGTTATGCTGAAAACCTGAACGGCCCGGTTTGTAACCGGGCTTTTTTTTTGTCTGAAACTGCATTCCAACTGAAATTCATCTGTGATGATAAAATCAATGGGCGAATCTGATGCAAAAAAAACCCACTGTAGAAACAGCGGGCGCTAACGATTGCTTGCTATATGAATAGAGATCGGTAAGTATGTTTTATGAAATAAGCGTTATTCTTTGTTTTGCTTTCTAAAGTAAATCTAAGAAGTATTAATTTCGAACAGCAATTAACTATTACAGGGTTATATTATACCGAAGGAAGGAGAGAAGTCTTAAAATCCTTGCTGGTATTGAGTTTTCCCCGAAAGATATTACGATGCCCAACAGAATTTCAGACCCATTATTTGTTTTAATTCGTTCGCTTCAGAAAGCTGAGAAACGTAATTTCAAATTATATATTCAAAGAAATTCTGCTAATAAAGACCTGAAGGTCATACAACTATTTGATGCATTGGACAAAATGCAGGAATATGATGAAGGCTTATTGCTAAAAAAACTTCCAGCAATAAAAAAGCAGCAACTTGCCAATACCCGCGCGTATTTGTACAGGCAGATCCTTACAAGCCTTCGCCTTTTAAAGAGTGAGGAAAACATTGACATGCAATTGCATGAACAACTGGATTATGCACGCATCCTTTACAATAAAGGCCTATATCATCAAAGTCTTCGGATCCTGGACAGGCTGAAAGAACTTGCACTTTCCTATAATCAGGACAGTTTCCTGATCCAGATCATTTCGCTTGAAAAGAAAATAGAAACTCTTCACATCACACGGAGTATGCAGGATAGAGCTGAACGCCTTTCAATGGAGGCGAATGATGTGAATGAAAAAAGAAGGAACATCACAAGGCTGTCTAACCTGGCATTGCAATTATACAGCTGGTATATCAGGAACGGACATGCGCGAAACGAAAAGGATGAAACAGGTGTAAAGCAATTTTTCGCAAAGGAACTTCCAAAAGATGCGCATGATTATTCCGGCTTTTATGAAAGACTGTATTTGTTTCAGAGTTATTGCTGGTATGCTTTCATCAGGCAGGATTTCCTGATGTATTACCGTTATACGCAAAAATGGGTGGATCTGTTTAATGAAGAACCGCAGATGATCGCTGTAGAAACGGGCCATTATATAAAAGGCATGCACAACCTCCTGAATGCGCATTTCGATCTGCGCAATTATGCTCAGTTTGAATTGGTACTAAAAAAGTTTGAGGAATTTGTAGCCTCCGAAGTGGTTACTGATATTCATAACAATACGATCCAGAGTTTTATCTACCTGACCACAGCCAGGATCAATCAGCATTTTATGACAGGGAAATTTCATGAAGGTCTTGCCCTTGTTCCCTTTATTGAAGAAAAGCTGGAATCATATAATTTATTTATAGACCGGCACCGGGTACTTGTTTTTTATTATAAAATCGCTTCCCTCTATTTTGGTGCACAGGATTTCGCTACCTGCATTGACTACCTGCATAAGATCATCAACTGGAAAGTGGATTTGCGCAACGATCTTCAATGTTATGCGCGGTTATTGCACCTGCTGGCCCATTATGAAATGGGCAATTTTGATATCATGGAATACCTGTCCAAATCGGTGTACCGGTACATGGCAAAAATGGATAACCTTACAGTGATCGAGGAGGAAATGTTTGCATTCATACGAAACACCTTCCATCTCTCACCCGTAAAGCTCAAGCCCGAATTTGAAAAATTGTATAATAAGGTGAAGGGATTAGAAAAGAACAGGTTTGAAACGAGGGCTTTCGCTTATCTTGATATCATCTCCTGGCTGGAAAGCAAAGTGCATAACAAGCCAATGCATAAAGTGATTCATGAAAAATATCTGGGTGCCAAAAAAAGAAATTACAGGATCAAGCCTTCCTGATCGATGATTTGCGGATGATCAGTTTCCATGAATTCAAAAAGAGTCATAACAAAAGTGCTGTGATATAATATGGGAAAGGCTGCCGTTGATTGTTATACACAGTGGTTTGCAGTTGACTGATAAACCGCTATGGCGATAAGATCCGGATGAATGCTTTGGCACCTGAATTTTTCTCACCCAACAAAACAAAAACCTGCTGACCACGCCGGATGGCGGTTATACCGAACGAGGAGAGAACGTGATCCGGCAAACCCCTTTTAAAAGGTTTGGGCGCCCCCTGAAGAATTAAAAGGAGCACTTGTTTGGTTGCTGAGTGATGCCTCCTTGTTTGTTACCGGTTCCATCATTTGCGTTGATGGCGGTTTTTTTGCTTTTGATGGCGGATAATCACAGTTTGCTCACATTTTTGTCTGGATAACTGCTGGCATACCTTTTAAGACGGGAAGCAAATTCTACGCACTCCCTGGTTATCCACAGGCGCTTATGGGTTATTCACCGATTATTCAGGCCCTTTCGTCGATAAAATCATAGCACACGGTTTAAACCAAGGGCTATGAATTCGATAGCGAGGATTAAAAAACTGTCCTACAGCACCACAGACAATGAAATCCACAACAGAAGAAGGGCACCCTAACCGTTTCTGAACCCCCGCTTTTTGAATATGGGTTTATATAAAACGTGCTCTATCACCTCATTCCTTTTCCAAACTATATCCCTGGAGAATAGCTGATTCTTTTTAAAAAAGCCACAGAACTATTGTTCCAGGTTACTGATAATATGCTGTGTAAATTCCTGTGTGGTTGATTTGCCTCCAAGGTCGCCTGTCCGATTATCTTTTTCAGAAAGCACTTTATAAAGGGCTCGTTCAATTTTATCTGCAACTACTTTTTCCTGCATATAGTGCAGCATCATAATGGCTGATTTCAGTAAAGCAGTTGGATTGGCAATACCTTTTCCTGCAATATCAGGAGCCGATCCATGAACGGCTTCAAAGATCGCTACTTCATCACCTATATTTGCTCCCGGAACAACACCGAGTCCGCCAACAAGTCCTGCACAGAGATCAGAAATAATATCACCAAAAAGATTGGTAGTTACCAGTACATCAAATTTTTCAGGCCTGATCACAAGCTGCATACAAAGGTTATCAATAATGATATCGTCCATCTGTATTCCCGGAAACTCTTTGGAAATTTTAGCGCCGGCTTTTAAAAGTGTGGCACCTGCAATTTTAAGAACATTGGCTTTGTGAACAATGGTCACTTTTTTCCTGTTGTTCTTTGAGGCAAATTCAAATGCAGATCTGATGATCCTTTCGCAACCGGATTTCGTGATCCTGCTGATGGTATCTGCGATATCCAGGCGGTCATCGTAAAATTCCAGTCCTGCATATAATCCCTCTGTATTTTCTCTGAACAAAATAATGTCAACGCCTGAAAACCGGGATTCCACACCGGGGATGTTTTGCGCCGGACGCAGGTTGGTATGCAGGTCAAAATGCTGGCGCAGCTGAATGTTTACACTTTTAAACCCTTTGCCCACCGGGGTGGTAATAGGTCCTTTTAATCCAACTTTATTTTTGGCAAGTGATTCAAGTAAACTGGAAGGAATCAGTTCACCCTTTTCATCAAGTGTCGTCTGACCTGCATTTTCTTCTTCCCATTCCACAGGTGCTTTTGCAGCTTCAAATATTTCCCTGATAGCTGTTACAATTTCCGGCCCGATACCATCACCTGCAATTAAAGTAACCTTCTTATTCATCCCAATCGTTTTAAAGTCAATAATGCACTGTTGCGGGCGGCAAGATATTCACTGTAAATGATTCCTGCAATTTTTTCCCATTCAATTTAATCTCCCAAAGCACAGCAATAGATTATCCTTCCGTTTGATTTTAAATTAAGGCAAATTACTTGAAATTCCTTTCAGCGGATTCGGTTACCGGTAGAAACAGAGAGCCCAGGACATTTTCCGATTCAACCCTTGTAATAATTTTTTTACCTACATCAAATGTTTTCATACATCAAGCGATAATTCATTTTCATTCGTATTTCTAAAATTGATTAAAGTTTAATGGCTTATTTTTCTTCATTAAACCCTTGCATTAATTTTTGTAATAGCAGCACATTTTCTTCTACCGTGTTTTGATAAAACTCCACCATAATAGCTGCCATCCGGCTATTGACCAAATCGTCTGTGTTGGCTTTTAGTATTCCATCTATCCGATTAAATAATTTTTCATTTCGTTTGGCAATTTTGGCCATTCCCCTGCCCATTACTATTGCTGCGATGTGCTTCAGTTCGGCATTTTCATCTGCAAACAAATCACTATGGTTATCCCAAATTTCCTTATCGTACATATTGAAGAAATGGTTTAATATGTCGCTGATGTCTTTAATATCATCTCTTCTTTTTTCCGGTCTGTCGTCCCATGCAATCATTTTTAATAAAACGATGCCTGGCAGTGTACAAAATTTTAACTGGTGTTTGCCTTCCAGTTCCAATTGGGGCAACCCCTCCTCATACACTTCTGTAAAACCCTGTAAGCTGATATTGGTCAATCCCAATCCACTTGTGGTTACTGTTCCATCTTCATCTTCAATTGCCCCGAAGGGCAATAAATCTACTTCGGTTTTATCTTTCCAGATTAGCACAAAAGAATTTCCTTTAAATGGATGAAAGCCTTCCGTGTTTATTAAATATTCTTTTAGCGCCTCATAAGTTCCCTTATCGTTTATCAGTACTGCAAAATCAATATCACCTGTTGTACGTCTTGGTTCAATTTTATTGATACCACTCATCCATACATCTCTTGCTACCGCACCCACCAGGTAAAAGTCAATACCAAACTTTTCCAAGCCCGTTGCAATGCTGAAAGCATTTCTGTTATTTCAGGCTGCTGCCTTAGTTGCTCATAATTTATTTTGTAAGAACTCATCGTAAATTTTTTGTGCCGTTTCTGTACAACGTCTGTCATTGGTGTTTATTAAATCGGCATACACCAATAACAGTGGCGCTACATTGTCATATCCTTCTTCCGGTTCCCAAAATTTTTTAAATATCTTAATGTTACCTTTTTCATCGGGTATTAAACGATAATTTTTTATCAGTTCATTTCTTGTTTCCGTAGTGTACAATGTCAGTTCCGCTGGGCGCAGGTAGTTTGTTATTAAATCACCTGCTGGTTCACCACCCCACCATGTTTTACCGACTGTGATTGGAAGGTTTTTCCAATTATTAAAATCGTCCTCTCTTAGAAAACGGAATGTGCCTGTCTGCAATGCAGGCTTCAATTTCTCATCATAGGCTGTTATCCATCTATCCAGCAATTCCTTCTTATTGGTCAACCGGTATTCATCTTTATTTAGTTTTATTAAAAAACCAAGTTCTTTCAGACCGGTAATAACATAATTGATATTTCCTAAACCAACCTCAGTGATATTGGCTAATTCCCGGTAGGGGAGGTTTACATCGTTTTCATGCAACAGAAAATGGAACAGCACTTTCAAGCCAGTCTTTGTAAATGCCCGGTTGCCTTTGTCTTTTATTTCCTGCAATGGCTTTTGCGTATCTACCCATATGAATGTTCCTTTTTGCCTTAGCCAGATATTGCCGTTTGTTTCCAAATAGGCAATTTCATGCTGCCTCAATTCTTCCTTTATTTTAGGGAAGATACGGTTGGCCACCACCATCATTGGCCCCAAGCGCTTTGCCTGTTCAATAATTTTAGGCATTTGATGGTTTCGCAATTCCTGTTTTATCTCCACATTGAATTTCAATGTGGTATTTTCCAGGGTTAATTCCATATTTCCATCCAGTTCCTTTAGTCCATGCTCTGCCCAATTGCCGGTTATACCAACATTTTTTTGAAGATTTTCGAGGGCTATATGTACTATTTCGTACTCTCTCATGTTCACTTATTTTTTATGTACACGTAACGTGAACAACTAATATTTGTGAACAAACTTAGTTAATTATTTTCGATTCCCACTCATTCATAGGCAGAAAATGCTGTACTCCTTTAGACGTCATTAAATGCTAGGTTTGATATTCCCTGAAAAACTGGTGTATAACAATCAAACATTTAAACCATGCAACCGAGTGAGATACTTGACATGCTTTGCAATACTGGCAAGAGTTTCGGAGGAGGTGAAAAAGAAAAGAGCAGCAAAAATGCTGCTCCGTCCTATGTGGTGACCCCGTCAGGATTCAAACCTGAAACCTTTTGATCCGTAGTCAAATGCTCTATTCAATTGAGCTACGGGGCCGTTGTCGAAAAAAGTTTTAAAATAAATTTCAACACCGATGATAATCGGGCTGCAAATATAGGAGAAAATTTTTCGGAAGGCTGCGCTTACTGGTAAATTTTAGCGGAAGTTTTTTCTATTATCTTCTTTGGTAACAGCCAGGCCAGTGCAGCACCAAGTTTATTCATAATACCCGTAATCACTTCTGTTTTTTCCTGGTACATACCGTCAACTGCAATTTTCGCGACTGCCTCCGGAGTCATATTAAATTTCTTGGCGAGGTCAAGCCCCTTTTGGCCAATCTGTGCGCGGTCCACAAAAGCCGTATCTGTGGCGCCGGGCGAAACAACGGTTAGGGAAACACTGGTTTTAGACAATTCATAACTCAGGCCGCGTGAAAACTGCAATACAAAAGTTTTTGAAGCAGCATATAGGCTCATAAAAGGCAGGGCCTGGTAGGCAGAAGAGCTGGCTATGTTCATGATGTAAGCCTTCGTTTGCTTCTTTAGATGGGGGAGAAAGTGGAAGGTCATTTCCACCAGTGCATTCATGTTCAGCTGCATCATATTGAGATGATCCTGCAATGGATGTTTATCAAATGGGCCGCTCAAACCATAACCTGCATTGTTTATAAGAACATCAACAGTATATCCCTTTTGAGTACACCAGTCCAATACGAGTTGTGGTGCATTTTTTTCAGACAGATCAATAGCAAGAAAGTCAGCAGTAACACCAGATTTTTGTTTCACCTCTGCGCACAACTCCTGCAACTGGGCCTCATTCCTGGCAACCAGTAAAAGGTTTTTCTTCCTGCCTGCCAGCTCAAGGGCAATAGCTTTTCCGATGCCTTTACTGGCACCTGTTACCAATGCGTAAGTCATGTGCATTAATTCTGTACGGTGGAAGCAAACCTGTGATAAAAAGGAGTTTTGCTGTTCTTGTCTTTTGGCATATACTTACCGGTAACCACGGGAATATACATCACGCGGCGACGGCTTTGCTCACCAAAATAAGGTGATTGCTGCACCCTGTGCCATAAACGGCCATCATGAACAGTAAGATCACCGGCTTCAATATCCAGCCCAACCTCACGGCGGTCGGACTTATGATCGATGAAATATTTTTTACCAAATAACAACCTTAACATGCCCTGTTTGTGTGTGCCCGGCAGTACCCTTAAACCTCCATTCTCAAATGGAACAGTATCCAGGTGAATGCCCACATTCAACATCGGCATGATGCGCTGACCGAGAAAAAGGTCTCTCGGGCTGTCGGTATGCCAACCCATTTGCGAGAAAGCAGAATTAGGTGTGCGCACATAGTTGTTTAATACAAGTCCGTCTTTTTCATTTTCCCCGATACGTCCCTCAAAAGGTTTTACCAGGTCAAGAAGCGCTTTTAATTTTGGTTCCTGCAGGAATTCGTGCAGCACATTACTGTGTTGGGAAAGGAAGCAGAGACGCTGAATGATCTTGTTACCATTTTCATCTTTACCAAACTTAAGCGGAATCCCGTTCATTTTATCATGACCTGCATCAAGCCACTCTTTTTCAATTCTTTGGGTTTCCTGGATAAACAGGTTAACGGTTTCGCGGGAAATGAAATTTTTGAAAATGATCATTCCATGCTTATCAAAAAACTCAAGCTGTTCTTTCGTTAATTTATCCGAAAGGACATAATGCGGTACTTGCAGTCTGTTCATAGCCTATATTTTATGATATACAAGAAGATTTGTTTGTTTTTGAGATTACATTTTATAACCTGTCGTCTTCAAGGTTTTAGGATGGGTCTGCGCCGAATTTACAATTTTCCTTGCTATGAAATAACAGATATATGCAAAAACGGGAGCTGCAATTACATCAATGGTATAATGGACGTGTTGAACCAATACCAAAAAACCAACTGCAATGGTACAGAAAAGCCCTATGAGACGGTCATATTTTCGACGAAAGCATAAAAAAAATAGACATTGGGTGGCGGTATGCCCCGAATAAAATAGATCCCTGGTAATATAATTTTCTCCATAGAACCTGTTTACGATCGGATCTACCAGTGGAATCAGTCCAACTGGTGGCTCCAAAGGAAACAAAAGAATGGAAGCAAAACGCGTCAGACTTACCAGGATAAATCCATACATACAAACCATAAAAAGTTTTGCATTCTGTAAAGATCGGATTGCAATCAGTATGGTAATGGACCAGATCATCGCAAAAATGGGAATCGACATATCACGCGCTGGCAGTAGCTCCAGCAATGGATCTGATAAAGTACTTCCCCTTCGTTGTTCAATGAATTGAAAGAAAAATGGAAAGGTAACCATTACCCATATAATGAGCACCAATCCAATGATCAGCCTGGTTTTTAAGGAAGGTAGTTTAAAAGCATCCCGCCATGTAAAATCCCCGTATGTTGAAGTTTTATTCACGAAGCCGGCAAAAATAGTCCATGGAAATTGGAAAAAAGTGAAAAAGACTTTCATATCGCCATAGAATTCCTAATAATGCCAGCGTACAAAAGCTTCCATAGCAGCATAATGCGTTAATCCCAACTGTGCATAGAGGTTAGCTGTTGCTGCATTTCTTTCTTCTGCTCTCTGCCAGAATTCGCGTGAATCGCTTCCCTGGAAAGGAACCATATCTTTTTGCGACTGGTGAATAAATATTCCGTAACGCTTTCTCGCCACCTGGTCCGGACTCATTGGAACTGCCATTTCAATTTCATCAATATTCCATTCCTGCCAGGCGCCTTTATACAACCACAGCCAGCAGCCTTTAACCCAGTCATCACCCTCTTTTTTGATCCTTTTCAGAGATTCAAAAACAACATCAAGACAAACTTTATGGGTACCGTGCGGATCTGCAAGATCACCGGCACAAAAGATTTGTTGTGGCTCGATTTCCCTGAGCAATTCCATTGTGAGCCTCACATCCTCTTCGCCCATAGGATTTTTTTCTATGGTGCCTGTTTCATAAAATGGAAGGTTCTGAAAATGCACATTTCCTTCCGAAATCCCAACAGAACGACAGGTTGCTTTTGCTTCACACCGTCTGATCAAACCTTTAATGGCCCTGATCTGGTCTGTATCGATCTGGTTTGATTTCTTATTATGAATGAAATGCCGCACATCATGAAGAATGGAAGCTGATTTATTATTGTTGATGCCCGCAATGGCTTCAAAGCCCACTGCAAAATCCAGAAACCGCGTAACAAATTCATCTGTAACCGCAATATTTCCTGAAGTCTGGTAAGCCACATGAACATCATGCCCCTGGTCATGCAAACGCTGAAAGGTGCCGCCCATGCTAATAATATCATCATCCGGGTGAGGAGAGAAGATGATCACTTTTTTTGGATAAGGCTCTGACCTTTCCGGATGGGTCGGAAGATGTGCGTCAGGTTTTCCTGCAGGCCAGCCGGTGATCGAATCGCGCAGCATATAAAATACCTGCAGGTTGATCTCGTAAGCGTCGCCTTCTTCAACAATCAGGTCACCTAATCCATACTCGTTATAATCATTGTTGGTGAGTGAAAGGATGGGTTTCTTAAGTTTCAGAGCCATGTTTACCACAGCCTTCTTGATCATTTTTGACGTCCAGTCAATTTCGCCGGTTAACCATGGCGATTTAAAACGGGTTAATTCTGAGGCAGCGACTTCATCAATAATAAAAGTGCAATCATGGTGCTGCTGAAGCAAACTGGCAGGAACAGTTTCAGTCACCGGACCTTCAACAGATTTTTGCACAACTCCGGCCTTTGAAGGTCCCCAGGCCATCAGGATGATCCTTCTTGCCTTCATGATGGTGCTGATCCCCATGGTTAAAGCCAATCGGGGCACTTCTGAAATATTTGCAAATTCATAAGCATTGGCCAATCGCGTACTGTTTTCGAGGTTGATCAGTCTTGTGCGTGAGAAAAGGCTGGAGCCAGGTTCATTAAACCCAATGTGCCCATTATTTCCGATCCCCAGCACCTGCAGATCAATTCCTCCTGCTTCTTCAATTTTCTTTTCATAAGCAACACAATGCTTTTTAATGTCTTCCTTGGGAAGCGTGCCATCAGGAATGTGAATGTTCACAGGATCAATATCTACATGGTGGAACAAAAGCCGGTGCATGAAGCTGTTGTAACTCTGCCAGGCATCTCTTTCGATGGGATAATATTCATCAAGGTTGAATGTGATCACATTGCGGAAACTCAATCCCTCCTCTCGGTGCAATTTTACCAGTTCGGCATATAAAGATTTAGGCGTTGATCCTGTCGCAAGACCTAAAACCACATTTTCTCCTTTATCCTGTTTTTCGCGGATTAATTTGGCAATTTCAGCGGCAGCAAAGGCAGATCCGGACCTGGCTTCGTCAAATATCTTTACCGGAATTCTTTCAAAAGCATCGATCAGGTTGATATCCGTCATGATAATTTTATGTACTTAAAGATAGTCAGAATGCGCTTAATACCGCAATTAATCGCTGTTATTACCGCAAAACCGCACTAATTTACCTGAATTTCACTTGCGAAGATCCAGGCTTTGCTGCCGCCTCCGGGTTTTCCCTCAGCAATGATCCCATTATTTTTTGCGATAACTTTTATATAGCGGGCGGACTTTATAGGAAATTTGACGGTCATCCAGCCAAGGGTGCCTTCTGATTTTACAAAATCGGATGTGCGCCCAACCAGGGTAAATTTTTTGCCATCGTTGGAAGAATATACTTCAACAGATTTTGGAAGGTAGATCCAACTGCCATTCTGGTCGATGGTATGCAGTTTTACGGTTGAAAAACTGTTTTTCTTGCCCAGATCGATCAATGCTTCTACGTCATCCCCAATCCAGCCCATCCAGTCGGGATAACCAAGTCCACGGGGCGCAACGATTCCATTCACCAGGCTAAATGCGCCTGCCTGTCCCGGGTACATAGAGTTGGGCGTTTTAGTAATGGAAATTTTTTTACCTGTTGCCTTATTGAAAGAAAAAGCAAGCGGCACTTTATTCACCACTTGTTGTTCCCTTACATAATGAATTTCAAAATCGCTGGTATTTTTGATCAAGAACGGACTGGAAAATTTTTCTGCGGACTGTCCTTTTTTTACAAGTTGAATCATGCCACTATTGTCTCTTGGTTCTGCGGTGATGCTTACCCCATTAAAATTTTTTGTGGGTTGAATGGAAACCTTCAGATCAAAATAGGCTTTGGAATAATGTACTTTCCATAAATCAAATCGCTTGAATTGCATCATCAGCTTTTGCTCAAATGCATTCCAGTTCCTGTTATCACGGCTTGTCCACAAAACTTCTGATAATGCACTCATGCGGGGAAAAACCATGTATTCAACTTTGGAAGGATAGCGCATGTATTCTGTCCACACATTGGCTTGTGCACCTAACACAAATTTTTCTTTTTCTTCTGGAAGTTCTTTTGGAACGGGTTCGTAATTGTAAACAGATTCAAGGTTGTTGTAACCACCGATTACCACCGAATCTTCTGTTCTGGTTTGTGTATGATCAAAATAAACCGGTTTCTGTGGTGTCATGATTACCTGGTGATCCTGTTTTGCTGCTTCAATCCCACCTTTCTCTCCGCGCCAGCTCATCACCACTGCATTTGGCGCAAGTCCGCCTTCCAGTATTTCATCCCATCCAATCAGGATCCGGCCTTTTGCATTCAGGTATTTTTCAATGCGCTGTACAAAATAACTCTGCAGGTGATGTTCATCTTTTAACCCTTCTTTTTTTATTCGCTCCTGGCATTGCGGACATTTTTTCCAGTGAGCTTTCGGACTTTCATCACCACCGATGTGAATGTATTTGGATGGAAACAACTCCAACACCTCATCGAGAACATCTTCTAAAAATACAAAAGTGGAATCTTTGCCTGCACAATAAACGTCTTCAAATACACCCCATGTTTCCTGTACGAGTTTATTCACGCCATTGGCTTGTTTGATTTTACTTTCTTTAGAAGGATGTGTAGGAATGGTAGTAGGTTTTTCCGGAAAACAACTTAACCATGGATAGGCAGCAATGGCTGCGGAGGAATGCCCCGGCATTTCAATTTCCGGGATTACGGTGATATGTCGTGAAGTGGCATACTGCACCACTTCCCTGATCTCTTCGTGCGTATAATATCCTCCGTAACGTGTATTGTCATTTGCAATGCCAGGATAACGGCCGATAATGGTACCATCACGGAATGCGGCAGTTTGAATCAATGCCGGGTATTTTTTTATTTCAATGCGCCATCCCTGGTCTTCCGTAAGATGCCAGTGAAAGAAATTCATCTTGTGCAGTGCCAGGTAATCAATGTATTTTTTTATGAAGGCCACATTAAAAAAATGTCTTCCCACATCCAGGTGCATTCCCCGATAATTGAATCGCGGTTCATCCCTGATGGTAACATGAGGTACAATAAGATTTTGCTGAATCAGCTGGGTTCTTTCCGCTGGCAGGGGAAGCAATTGGATCAATGATTGTATTCCGTAAAAGCTGCCTGCATAGGTATCGCCATCAATGGAAACACCATCATTATTTATTTCCATCTGGTAGGCATCTTTTCCTGGTGCCTGGATAAATTTTCTCGTATTGATCCGGATATAATTTTTGCTTTCCTGTTTATCGATGTCAAGCTCAAAACCGTAAAACTGTTTCAGGTAGCTGTTAAAAAAATGCGCTGCCTTTTTATCTTCTTCATCACGGACAGCAATAACCGTTTTTTTGCTGATGGTGAAATTTCCATTTCCGCGCTGAACCGAAACGGGTTGGGGAATGATATTGATCGGAAGGTTTTGAGCTTGAGCAACAGCACTGATCAGAAATAAAATAATTGCAAAGAAAATATTATACATGGCGCCAGGGATTTAACCAAATTTAGCGCATGCCCGAATGATTGCACTAAATTTTTGGTTAATAAAATCCAGTTGGTGCGCAGCTTATGTCATTCCTGGCTTTCAAAGTTTTTATAATCCTGCTTTATTGTTTCAAACTCCTTTTTGAATTGCTCTACTTTTTGACGAAACTGATAATGGTCGCCTACATTTACAGCATCGAGATCTTTCTGGGCATCTTTTGCATACTGAGCCATTTTTACCTGCGCAGCATTCAGTTCCGCTTCAAGTAGATTGATCCGGTCACGAAACCTTGCAAACTGGTTTTGAAAAACACTGGCTTTATCTGCGGTAATTTTATTCTCACGAAGAGAGACCATACCTTCCAGGTGTTTTTCAAAGATCCCGATCTCTTCGCGATAAAAGTCCAGTTCATTTGCCCACAATTGATTTTCCAGGTGGGCCTCTGTAAATGAAGTTCTTGTTTCCATCATCAAATAATTTATTTAAAAATCAAGTTTTCCCATTTTTCCTGTTTCATAATCCAGCATGGCCTGTTTGATTTCGCCCTGGTAATTCATTACAAAAGGACCATAACTCACCACAGGTTCTTCGATCGGCGCGCCTGAAAGAAAGAGCAGCTTGCCATCGGATAATGCTTCCAGTTCAATGGTTCTGCCTGTTCCTTCAAAAACAGCCATCTCCAAACCATCAATTTTTGAACCATCCAGCAAAACGGAACCATTTAATACATAAATGATCCCATTAAAAAATTGGGGAATGGTATAGGCAGCAGCACCGCCTGCTTTAAACTCCACCATAAAAGCATCAATAGGAGTAAAGGTTTCGGCAGGGCCTGCAACTGATGCATAATTCCCTGCAACCACTTTTGTGCTGAATCCATTTGCGGTTACCACCGGAATTTTATCAGCTTTCAAATCCTGATAACGTGGTGCTGACATTTTGTGATTCCTTGGCAGGTTGACCCAAAGCTGTATCAATTCCATTGTGCCACCAGTTTCTGCAAAGGCTTCTGAAGGTCCCTCACTATGAATGATGCCTCTACCAGCTGTCATCCATTGCACATCACCAGAATACAGCCAGCCTTCTGCACCTGTGCTGTCCTTATGATGCAAGCCTCCACTAAATAAAAAGGTTACAGGCTCAAAGCCACGATGCGGATGCGGACTCAGTCTTGTATTGATTGAGCCGGGTGCATGGAAAGAAGGCCCGGCATGGTGCAACAGAAGAAACGGACTCAAGCCATTAACAAGACTGTTGGGTAATGGTTGTTTTACTTTAAAAGGACCTACATTGAAATGCTGAAGTTCTGAATGAATTTTCATGGTAATGTCATTGGGACTTCCATTAATAAAATACGTGCATCGTTTATTGCTTCGATGGAAACATCTTCAGGAATGCTGATCCCCACTCCATCCCGCCGGTTAAGAATTGTGTCATTGATTTTGACATCTCCCTCAAGGATTAAAGCATACAGACCATTATCTTTTTTGTGCAGTGAATAATTGATTTGAGTGCCTTTATCAAGACTGCCCAGACTAAACCACGCATCCTGGTGAATGTTCACACCTTCTGTATTTCCCATAGGAGCAACAATAGTAACCAGTTGGTTTTTAATTGCATCTTCCGGAAAGGTTTGCTGATCATAACGCGGCTTTACATTTTTTTTATTTGGAAAAACCCAAATCTGAAGAAATTTTACTTCAGCTGCATCACTATGGTTTTTTTCAGAATGCACCACACCCGTGCCGGCGCTCATAACCTGAACATCACCTTTTTTGATCACGGCAACATTTCCCATGCTATCACTATGTTCCAGCGCACCATCAAGAGGAATGGAAATAATCTCCATATTATCATGCGGGTGTTTTCCAAAACCCATCCCCGGCGCTACGGAATCATCGTTCAATACCCTCAGCAACCCAAAATGCATGCGGGAAGGATCGTGGTATCCGGCAAAAGAAAATGTATGAAACGATTTCAGCCATCCATGGTCTGCCAGGCCACGGGAATCTGCTTTATGAATTACGGTATTCATGTCATTTATTTTTTATGTTGTGAAAATGTAAAGGGCAGGAAAGATCCGGCGTAATAAAAACGCAGGTGATCATAGGCGTAATAAATGATCCATTAAATGGAATGTACCAGTTCCTTTTCAGCCACCTTCCTTGCCAGCCAAAGAAATTCTATAATGAAATGATCAATGTTTTTCTGGAAAGTAGGATCCAGCAAGTGACCTTCAGCATCAAATTTTTTCTCAACTGCTGGAGTAATGAGCATGTAGGGCGAAGGAATGCCAAACAAAGCCAATACAAATTGCTGGAGTTGCATGGCCGCGCGCATACCACCCAGCGCACCAGGTGAAGCTGTCACCAGTCCAAATGCTTTGTGGTGTCTTTTTGGAAAATGATCAAAAAGATTTTGCATGGCAGGGGAGTAGCTGCCATTGTATTCCGGTGTAACAATAATATAGGCATCTGCCTGGAACATCCGCTCAGCCACATCACGGAATGCTTCGGGCGCATCGGCTGGAGAAGTCAAAACTTTTTGTATCATCGGTAACTGATGATCGCGCAGATCGATCAATCCGGCTTCAATTCCTTCTGTAGCGGACAACAGCTTATGCAGGTGAACCGCTACGCGGCGTGTAACGCTGACCTTTCTGGGGCTTCCTGAAATAATTTCTATTCTCATAATAACTCAATTTACTAATTAATGTTTAAACATCAAATAGTGTACCTTTTCTTAGTTAGACAAGAAGTCATTTTAGGTCGATGTCGGTTTTCGTAAGATCTACCTGCGCATGTTTTTTTCTCATACGCATATTGACCAGCTCGACAATCAGACTAAAGGCGATGGCTGAATAGATATAGGCTTTATTGATTTCCTCGTGAAATCCTTCCGCGACCAGCATCACACCGATCAGGATCAGAAAGGACAGTGCCAGAATTTGAAGTGAAGGATTTTTATTGATGAACCGGCTGATTGTTGAAGCAAACAACATCATGATCACCATGGAGATTACAACAGCCGTGATCATGATGATCACATTCTCTGCAAGTCCGATGGCAGTTAAAATCGAATCAAAAGAAAAAACCGCATCCACAAGAATAATCTGGATAATTACGGCCATAAAAGAAGTAGGGGCGATGGTGGTGGCAGGCTTATGCGCAATCTCAAGTTTATGATGAATTTCCAGGGTACTTTTTATCAGAAGAAATATACCGCCGGCAATTAAAATAATGTCTTTCCAGCTAATTCCCAACGGCTGACCCTCATCCTTAAGGAATCCAATGGTGAATACCGGGTCTGTCAGCCGGATGATCCAGGTAATGGTAAGCAGCAATATGATCCGGAAGATCATGGCCAGTGCCAGTCCTATGGTTCTTGCCCTGGGTTGTTGTGCTTCAGGCAGTTTATTGGAAACAATGGAAATGAAAATGATATTATCTACTCCAAGAATTATTTCAAGAACAGTTAAAGTAAGTAAGGCTGTAATTACACCGGGATCCGAAAAATTCGGCATGTCCATCAAAAGAATCATTTCGCTTATTTTTATTTTATTTCAATAGTTTCATATCCATTCAGGAACAATCAAACATTGTACGACAAATGTTCAACAGGCGCCGGTTTATTCAATTCACTTCCCTTGGTTCGCTTTCCTTATTATTTAAACAAGGTTATGCAGAAAAACTCAGCAAAAATAATCCGATTGTTATTTCAACCTGGGCTCCTAATGTTTTAGCTAACCAGGTTGCATGGAAAACGCTTGCCAGCGGTGGCCGGGCGGTTGATGCAGTGGAGTCAGGCGTGCAAATTCCTGAGGCCGATCCTAAAGATCAGAGTGTGGGATATGGCGGTTTTCCCGACCGTGATGGCAAGGTAACACTGGACGCCTGTATTATGGATGAAAAAGGAAACTGCGGTGCAGTAATGTTCCTGGAAGGCATTAAGCACCCGATCAAAGTAGCAAGACTGGTTATGGAAAAAACACCCCATGTGCAACTGGTGGGGGAAGGGGCACAACAATTTGCCATCCAGCAGGGTTTCAAAATTGAAAACCTCCTGACGGAACAATCAGCAAAAGCATACAGGGAATGGTTGAAAAATGCAGACTATGATCCTATGGTGATTCCTGAACTTCTGAAAAAACAGGGTCAAATTGATAACCATGATACGATTGGAATGATCGCCATGGATGTCAATGGAAATTTTGGTGGTGCATGTACCACTAGCGGAATGGCATTTAAGATGAGGGGACGCGTGGGAGATTCTCCAATCATTGGTGCCGGTTTGTTTATCGACAATGAGATCGGTGCTGCCACAGCCACCGGCGTCGGGGAGGAAGTAGTACGCATTTGTGGTGCGCACACTGTAGTGGAACTCATGCGCCAGGGTTATAGTCCACAGGCTGCCTGTAAATTCACTGTTGAAAGGATCATCCGGTTGCGTGGCGCAAAAGCAAAAGAGCTCCAGGTAGGCTTTATTGCCATAAATAAAAAAGGGGCACATGGAGGTTATGCCTTACAAAAGGGTTTTACCTATGCCGTGCACACCATGGAGGGTAGTAAAGTGTTCAAGGCAAAATCTGTTTACGATTAACATCAAAATAAATTTATTGAAATACATCATTGAAATTGCAACAGCAGATTTTAACACCACAAAAAATGCCGTTGAAGGCGGTGCCGACAGAATTGAACTTTGCGCAGCACTTGGCGATGGCGGAACTACACCCTCCGCAGGAATGATGCGTTTGTGCAGGGAACATTTTTCAATTCCCATTTTTCCGATCATCCGCCCGCGTGGGGGAGATTTTTTTTACAATGATGCAGAGTTTAAGATCATGCACGCTGATGTAGTGCTTGCAAGGGAGTTGGGTTGTGATGGAATTGTAACAGGATTGTTGGAAAAAGATGGAAACATAGACATTCGAAAAACATCAAAACTGGTGGAATCAGCTTATCCTATGGAAGTGAGTTTTCACCGCGCGTTTGACAGATGCAGGGATCCATGGATGGCGCTTGAACAATTGATTGAAATAGGTTGCAGCCGCCTGCTTACTTCCGGCCAGCAGCTTACTGCACCTGAAGGCATGGAAATGATCAAAGAATTAATACAAACTGCGAACGAAAGGATCGTAATTATGCCAGGTAGCGGAGTCAGGAAAGAAAACATCCGGGAACTTGCAGATCAAACAGGAGCGGTGGAATTTCATTCTTCTCTAAGAAGTAAATTACAATCTGCAATGACATTCATCCATCCTTCTTTTGTAAAAACAGAAGAAAGTTATTTCAATGCCCATATCGATCCTGAAGCGGTGATGGATTTAAGAAAGGCGCTTCAATAATGATTGGCAATGGTGAAAAGTCAATGGTCAATGGTGAATGGCAATCACTGTTGTCCGGTAAAAATCAAACATCGCTTTTAGTTAAGATATTTTGCCGCAGGCCAGCGGGCCTCTTACCTGCCCCGCTGCTGAATTCCCCGTGGTGACTAAAGCCAGGCAAAACAATAGGCTTCAGCAATGCTTACGATCATCTTCAGAATAAATCCTGCGGGGAATTAGGCAGCTTAGGCAGCTACTGGTGTCAAATAGATCCAGGTTTCCTCACAAAATGAAATTCCAGGC
>MWYV01000033.1 GCA_002050435.1 Chitinophagales bacterium 33-2
CAAAGAAACTCCATTAGGTTAATGCAACTGCAAAATCTAAGGCCCGGTTTAAGTAATCATCAACAACGCCAGAACCATTGCGCGTTTCATCGAAATCAAATAAATTTCCCCGGACAACAGTGATTGATCAATGATCATTATAATTAAAATTGATAACCATTTTGCATGGGAAGATGGTTTTTTTAAAAAAATTTGAATGCTACATATTCGGTTTTAAGATTTAGAAATCAGAATATTACGCAGGAAATTACCGGATGAATAAAAAAAACTTTTTAAAGAAGCTTGCATTTTAAAAATTCAGCTATTAAGTTTGCTCCACCAATCCTTCGAAAACAACCTCAATAATCAAATCAATCTGTACCGGATCTAAAATTGCAACTTTCTGCAAACCTTCCCCTTGTACTTATTGATTGATGACGCTGAACGCTTAGTTCATTATCCTCCGAATGACCAGCAATAAAATTTGCAATCAATCCTCCGTGAACCACACCTATCCATTTTTCTATTAATGCCAGCCAATCCTTAGTAAAGATCATTTTTCATTGATCCAAACCTTCCTGTGGGCCACTATTTTTTAAAAAAATAAACGTACCCCCATGAAAAGAATTTTAATGTCTTCTGCATTCGCCTGTGCCTTATTATCAGGGTCTATGGCTAAATCTCAATCTTGCTCAATCGTAAACAATTCGGTATGCGATGTCATTACTGAAAGCTTTGAATCCAATCCCACACCACGTGGTTTTTCTTACAGTGGTTTTGAATTTGCAGGCCCTCAAACTTCCGGCCGGTCCCTAAGAGTGGGAAGTGCCACTTCCACCACAGATTATCTTGTAACTTCTCCAGCATACTATTTTCAGAATGGTGGGAGCACCCGAATAGGATTTACAATCGCAACGGGCCCCATTGGAGGAAGTAACAATTATTTCGAACAGGGAGGATTGAATTTCACGCTTCAAATACTTTCAGCTTCCGATGTAGTTATTACTTCCTGCACCTATTATATACCTGCAGCCGGCACTTATTGCATGCAGATTGTTGATGCTGCAATTATGAGCGGCACCAACTACAAATACAGGTTTATTTTTGTAACAACAGAAAATATTACTGGCAGCAGGTGGATCAGCTTTGATAACCTTTCATTATCCTCCAGTCAGCAGGCCGTGCTACCTGTAACTTTTGTTTCCATCACTGGCAAAAACACCACTTCAGGAAACATGATCAACTGGACCGTTGCAGGTGAGGTGAATGTAGCGAAATATGAAATCGAAAAAAGCAGTAATGGAAAATCCTTCTCCAAAAATGGTGAAGTAATAGCAGGCGGAGTTACAGGTTATACATATACTGATGTAAATCCAGGCACTGCTACCAATTATTACAGGATTAAATCTGTGGATGTTGATGGAAAAACCAAATTAAGTCCAACAATCGCCATCAAAACTGCAAGAGGTGGTAAAGGAAAAATCGCACTAGCTGCATTTCCTTCTCCTGCCATTAGCGAAGTAACCATTCAGCACGACGCCATAACCTCCACTGGTGTTCTCAGTATCACAGCTGGTGACGGAAGGTTAGTAAAAAATATAATCCCTGCCAGGGGAAGTATGCAGACCATCATCAGTATGGCAGGTTTTACACCTGGACTTTACATTATAAGGTTTCAGAATGAGGAAGGAGAAACAGAAACGATAAAGATCGTTAAGCAGTAATCTTCCCACTACAAATCAAAGTTTAAAACAGGGCGGAGCCATTCATGCTCCCGCCCCTGTATTAAACCAAAAAGAAAATCATCCTGTCCGATACCTGTGATCAAACCATCTTAAATCTTCGGCCATGAAAAGAAATTTTACTCTAGCCATAATAATCCTGCTGGTAATCAAAGCCAATGCCCAGGTTATGTTGAATGAAGTGTATCCGATTCCGGGAGCTGGTCGTCATGAGTTTTTTGAATTATTCAACAATGGCACCGGATCAGCCCCTGTTTCCATGGACCACTATACCCTTATTACCTATTTTGAAGAAGCAGGAAATCAAACAGGATTTTACGTTCTCGATCTTCCTGACATGCCTGTTCCCTCTCAATCTTATTTTGTTGGAGCATCAGCAACACCATTTAATTACCAGGGGATCAACAATAGCAATTCCGCTCAATTCAGCTGGAATGATAGCGCATTCCTCAATGTAAATAATGGCTACTTAAAAAAGTGGTATGCGAGTAGTAATATTCCCGCAGCAATCGACGGAAATGATTATTATGATCTTGCAGCTACTCCGGCAAATTTGAACAACTTCTTTTACAAAGTTGGAGGCGGAAATGCCAGCTATGGAGTTTTTCTATACAGAGGTGGCACCCTCGTAAATTGCTTTTTAGGAGGAGTTGGGGGCAGTAATAATATGCCCTCTTATATTCTTTCTATGCCGCTACTGCATATTAATATGATGGGAAGCGCACCAGATTTTGACATTGTATTTTCTGGTTACACAAATACGCCTTTTGAATCAGTGACGCAGGAAGTAGGAACAGATAATGGATATATCAGGTTAAGAGATGGATTTTGCGGATCATGGAACAAATCAAGTGCAACGGTTAACCATACACCTGGCTTCACAAATGGCGGTTCAGGTTTTGAAGCAGCAACCATTAGTGTGGCGGCAGTAGTGGTGCCTGGAAATGCTACAACAGGTTCAAATGCGAATTATGATGTTGTAGGTGCGCCAGTTACCAGTTTCCCTATAACCATGCAAATTATTACCGATGTGGGCACATCTCCTTCATTATTAGATGCAGGTGATACTTTGGCCGGACAAAACACAGAAAACATCATTACTGATGGTCCATTTACTACAAACTTCTTTCCCCATAAAGCCCATATCCTTATCGTGGTATACACAAATGCGGGTTGCATTGACAGGATCATGGCGATACCAAACATTGGCGTATTGCCCATAAAACTGACTTCCTTTAAAGGGAAAAGATCGGGAGAAAACGTTCATCTTGAATGGGTAGTTGAATCAAATGAAGAAGCACAATCATTTACAATACAGTCAAGTGAAGACGGCAAAAATTTCAAACCTGTAAAAATCATTTCCAGTACGAACAAAACTGGCCAGGAAAATTATTCCTTTAGTAATCAATTACCCAAAGAAAATTACTACAGGATCCAGATAAAAGATGCATCAAATAAAATATCGTACTCCAATATTGTCTATTTAGAGGGTGGGCAGCAGGAGAGCAAACTTGTGGTTATTTCAGATCCTGGAGAAAGTACCATCAGGTTCAGGTATAAATCTACAGAACAAACAATGGCTACTGTAACCATTTACAATGCATCCGGATCAAAAATCCATGAAAGAATGTTACAGTTAACCAAAGGAGAACAAAACATAATACTTCCAACAGATCATAAAACTGCCGGAGTTTACATATTGGAAGTTAGTACGTTAAAGAACCGGCAGGTATGCAGGTTTGTAAAACAATAGACGATTTTTTTAGGTACGGATTATTGATCGAAGGCTCCTTTATAGGAGCCTTCCTTATATTATACTTAGTAGAAATACGGAAAAAAATAGAAAAAAATAAGTAGAAACACTTGCAATCATTAAAAACCCCTATTACATTTGCACCAGGTTGGTAGGTAATTATACCTAGCAGCTTTGAAAACTACCAGAACAGTATCCACCATTTCGACCACAAGTACTGTTCTTATCCAATTCTTAGCAAAGCCACATAATCAAACTGTACCCCAAATGAAACGTAAAGCTTCACTGCTCGTGCTGGCTGCTGCCATGCTAATGAATCTTGATGCAACTGCTCAGATCAACGAAAATTTTGAACCAATAGGTTTACTTTCCCCGATTTCTTCTCTTGTAGGAGCCGGATGGCAATTTTCCGATGTCAACTGGAGTAATTCCAGCGTGATCACAAATACCGGAAGTGTTTACATCCTTCCTGCTACAAACGGCACTGTATATGGCTCAATAAATTCGCCTTTCCAACTGTTTTCCGGCAACCATACCCTGTCCTTTAAATACAAACTGGATAAAAAGCTGAGTACGAATGCTTCCAGGGGGATCAGCTTTGGTATTATGAATGCATTAGGACAGTTCACAGAAATATCAGTTGTTTCCTTGTCAAGTGCCGCTCCAGTAACCGTTCAAACTTTTACTTCAAACTTTACGGTTACACCTGGCATTTATCGTGCAGCCTTTAAAATGATGGGTTCGCAGGATGGCAATACTTATCTCTACATGGATGATATAAGTATTACCAATGTCATTACAAGTTATGCTTCCGGTGTAAATGGTATTCCGGTTGCCGTTAATGATCAGTATGCGTCATTTGGTTCCATGCCCATTACCGGTAATGTGATCACAAATCCGCTGGGTCTTGACAGTGATCCTGACGGAGAAAAGATAACCGCCCTTGTGGTTACCCAGCCAGCGACAGGAACTTTAACGCTGTCTCCTGATGGATCTTTTACCTATACGCCACCGGTGGCCGGATTTGCTGGTGGATTGATCACTTTCACTTACAGTATTACAGATGATTCATTTACCCCTGCAACTTCAAATGTGGCTACAGTAACGTTAAGCTACCCCGCACAAATCATATTACCTGTAAAACTGGTAAGCTTCACCGGGAGCCTTGAAAAAAATAATGTAAACCTCAGATGGACTGTAGAAGGAAATGAAACAGCATATGTTTTTGAAATAGAAAAAAGCATTGACGGGAGAAATTATACCAGGATCGCTACTGTAAATGCCACCTCAAAAGAAGGAAAAGAAAGTTATGCAACGCAATTGATGCAGGCGGATGGTAATGGCTATTACAGGATCAGGATCATTGAAACAGATAACACCATCAGCTATTCAAAATTCATCAGGTTTGCTGCAACAGGTAAAGACGCTGTGAGCTTGCAGTTACTCAATAACCCAGTAAAAAATGACCTGCGACTGAATTATGTTTCTGGACTTCAGGGCCAGGTACAGTTGCGTGTTTATACAGCTGGCGGGCAAATCGTAATTTCAGAAAAAGTTGCGTTTCATAAAGGTCAGAACGCATATACATTAAATGCTACAGCACAATTAGCTCCGGGCATGTACATCATTGAACTGCTTAACGGAACAGAAAGAACCGCACAGAAATTTATTAAAGAATAATGGTTGGATTTGCCTCAAATAAAAAAGCTCCCCAAACGGAGCTTTTTTTATGCCTTGAAGATTATTTATTTCACTGTTGCCCGGTAAAAAATCAAACAAAATCAATTGAGCGATAGTGATTGAATCTCCTTCCAAACCAAATAAGGGGCTTCAAGTTTTTAAAAACACAACATCCTTCAAACCCACATTGAATTTCAGCGACTGGTTGGAGGAAATAAAACCTTTACCGGACAACAGTGATTATTTATTGATGTATTCCTGCAGTGATTTCACATAAACTTCAAATGCCTTGATACCCGGCTTTGTGATCCTGCAAATGGTTTGCGGGTAATTGTCCTTGAATTGTTTGATCACTTCAATATAACCTGCATCCTTAAGCTTTTGCACCTGCACGCTTAAGTTTCCTGCGGTAGCACCAGTCTTTTCTTTAATAAAAGTAAACTCTGCTTCCTTAACGCTGATCAGCAGGGAAACGATCGCAAGCCTTAGTTGTGAATGTAATATAGGGTCCAGGTCTTTAAACACTTATTTCATGGGTTGTAGGTTATGGAATTCCCTGTTTGCTAAATGACCGGGAATGATATACCCGCACAATACTGCGGCAGCATGCAGCAACATGGTAAATTCAAATTCTTTTACAAATAATGAAGCGAATGCAAAACCCCAGGTAATAAATGCTCCTATCACCGAAGGTTTGAATTCAAGAATGGCACCATAGATCAGGATCCAAAAACCGTAAAGTCCTAACAGCAATGCAAACCCTTGTACAGGATGTACGCCACCTGTATTCATTGAAATGATGATCAGCATCAGGGAAATGAAAAAGCCAACATTCAGTTTTTCAAAAACAGCCATAGTATAGGTTTTTACGCGGGCTGACTTTTTTAATAAAAAACTCCGCACCGATTCATATACCAGCAGAACTAAAGAGAGCAATCCAAAAATATTCCAAAAGAAAAAAGTGTTGAACCAATTGAATTTTAAATTCAGATAGGTAACCATTGAAGCGCAAAACAACAACCACCCCCAAACGATCCAGCCTTTTCCATCATCCCTTTGCTCCTTTTTTGCTTTCTGGATCATTTGCTGAATGACCAGGAAACTTTCCTGGCCGCTCATTTCCTTTTCTTCCATATTAAATGATTTCATTTTTTAATAAATGTCCCGGAATAATGTAGCTGGTAAGTATAGCGATTGCAGAAAGCAACAACTGGTAATCAAATGGAACAAAAACACAGGCGATGGCCAGGATCCAGTTAAATACCCCTCCAATTACAAGGGGTCTGAATTCAAGGATCTTTCCTGAAATAAATGTCCCCAATCCATAAAACAGGATATAAAACGGGTACCCGTTCAACCAGCCACCGGGAAGCCTGGAAATGATTACACTCAAAACAAAAAAACTGATCCCAAGGCCCATCCATAAATAACCCATACTGGTTCCTGCATAAGTTTTTACTGTTTCTCTTCTGCTTTGCTTTGCAGAATATACAATGGTAATTATGGCGGTGGGCACTGTAAGTATCCATACAATATAATGATGCCTGTATTCCATTACCACTTTCAAAAAAAACTGCATCAAAATCGCAAAGAACGCCACCCAGCCCCACAAGAGAAAATAAAACCGGTTCTCTCCAAGATTGGATCTTGTTTTTGTGATCATGGACTGTATCAGCCTGAGGCTTTGTTGCGGACTTAACTGATCATCTTCTTGCATACGAAACTTGATTTATTTTGTTTGCGAAAGAAAATATTGAGTAGTAGTTCTGCCCCATGCAGGATCTAAAGAATGTTTAGGATTGAATGCATCAAATTTCTGCAGCGCGTATTCAAATAATTTTTTTGCTTCTGATTTACTGCCACCAAATTGTTCTGGTGTATAAAATTTATCCTGACCAAGTAACAAATAAATTCGGGGGTTTTCAGAGTTCAGCCTTTTTGCAGTTTCAAGCGCTTCTGCTGCAACCGGACCATATTGCATGTACCTGCTCATAGGGTCGGCCATCATTCTTAAACTGGCAATCATTTTCTTTACAATAAAGATCTCGGAATTGTCTTTTGATAAAGCCTCGCTCTTATTTAACAGCTGTTCTGCCTTGTCGGCAATTGGATCGAGTGTGGAAGCAAGTCCGCCATTCATGCCACCATCCATCATTAAATACCCTGTAAGCACTTTTGTATAGGCTGCATAATAATAAGGATGCCACTGGTTCTTTTCTGCATCAGCAATTCTTTCAAATGCTGCAGCGAGTTCATTCAATCCACTCACTGAATTTGTTGTATCCACAGCGGCCACCCTGTCTTTCATCGTGCTACTGTATTTTTCCGACTGGCTGAATGCACTGAAAGTGATAAGAAAGAGGACAAGGGAAAAGAGAATTGTTTTCATGATCTATGGTTTTTGATTTTTTAATTTTTGATATTCGCTTTCAATTGTATTTCCGGTATTCACATAAGCACCAAGGTAATGGAACACTAAACCAATTCCCCAGCCGGCTGTGGACCATACAGGCCATGGAAAATCAGAATTGAAACTCCTTGATCCTGAGAAATACCATATCATCCACAACATGGCATTCACTAGCAGATAGGTTACAAGGTGTGATTTAAATGAAGCACGCCTGTGTGCAATTTGCCAGAGATGCGGGTCTCTGTCTGCAGGTGGCTGTTGAAAATCGCTTGACATAATAAAGAAGGATTTAAGGTTGAAGAATTTTTTATTTTAAAGATTACAAATTACTGTTGATCACATCCTGTGTTCTGTCTACGCCAAAGCTGAAAAAAGCACCCAGGTAAATGAAGGTCCTACTGGGAGGAACAATGGCTTCTTTTCTCGCACCATTAATGGAATAGTTGTATCCGTATACCTGCCTGCTTCCAAGAACATTCGTAATGGAAAAAACAAATACAGTGAATTTATTTGCTCCCTGTTTAAAAACATTAGGAAGGTAATTGACACTGAAACTTAAACTGTTGAAATCAATGGTCCTTCCCTGGTCAACAATTTGATATTTACTAGCTGCCTGATCAAACCTGATATTATAATAGGGCCTTCCGGTTGCATAAGTATAGTTGGCATTGAATTGTGTTTTCAGTGCAGTTACGAACTTCTTCAGCACAAGATTCGCTGTATGTTTTGATGCAAATGAGGGTTCGATCTCCGTGGGGTAATTCAGAAAATCCCTTTTTGTATCGAGGTAGGAATAAGAGATCCAGTAGTCAAAGTTTTTAAATGATTTTTTATCGCGCCAGAATAATTCAAATCCTTTTGCATAACCCGATCCATTATTGGTAGCGGCAGCTTCCGTATTATTCTGTATTTGTGTTTTTATAAGGTTATCGTAAACTTTATAAAATGCTTCAGCCCTGAAAGTTACCAGCTGACTTACTTTCTGGTACTGCGCTATATAATGCGTAGCTTTTTGAAAATCCAAAGGATTGATGGAAGGCAGGTACCTTCTTTCCGGATTTTGGTAGAAAGTTCCATAAGCAAGAGAAGCCTGGCTTTGTTTACCCAGCTTATATGCAAGTGAAAGACGCGGAGCAAAATTGTATTGATCGAGCAGCCTTGAACGCTCCATTCTTCCCCCAATTTTTGCAGCGAGATCATTGGTAACATACACATCAGCTTCTGCAAATCCCGAAACAATGTTTTCTTTTACATGCTGCTGAAATTGCTGTCCGTCGTATAAAGTAAAATTCAGTTTGTCATTGCTGTAATTCATTTCAGAACCAAAACGCAGGGCACTGAGTCCGCGCAGTCTTCTTTCAAAAACTATTTTGGAGTTTACATAATGTCCTCTTGAAACAAGATCAAAATTTTTAAATTCAAGTCCGCTTAAATTGACTTCCCTGTTGAACTGGTCCTGCAAACTTCCATCAATGTTGTCTTTATTGTTTGAATACGAAGCGCCAAGCTGCAACTTCCATAAGTTCCCCAGGTTTTCCCTGTAGGAAAGGTTATGATAGATGTTGAAATTCTCCAGTCGGAACGCATCCTTGTAACCCAATGTATCGATGCTTGGATTTCTAACGCCTACTTTATTCTGGCTGAAATAACCATAATATTTCAACATGCCTGAAGTTGAAGTACGCATACGGAAGTTGGCATCTCCCGTATGAAATGCGGGCATGACAAAATAATCCGGCAGCTGCTTAATTATTTTAAATGTCAGTCCCAGGTGCGTGTAACCATAATTAAAACCCCATGAAGCATTTTTGTTTTTGGAAAGCGACTGGTATCCACCGCTGATACCTAAAGGAGAAACACCAAGGCTTGCAGAACTTCGCTCAGGAAGATCAATGGATTCCAATATCAGGGCAGATGACAATGCCTGTCCATACAAAGCAGAGTATCCGCCGGCACTGAAAATGGTTCCTTTAAATATGAAAGGTGAAAACCTTCCGCGTTGTGCAATGTTGGGAACAGAGCTGTAGAAAAAATTATTTACCAGCGTTCCGTCAATAAATGTTTTTGTTTCTGCGGCTGTTCCACCACGTACAAAAAGCCCCTCACTTTCGCCCACCTGTTGTGCGCCGGGAAGTGTTTTGATGGCACCGGTAATATCTGCATTAGCACTGGCCGTGGTTACAATATCTATGGAACTGAGTACGGTAGTTCTTTTTTTATCGCTTGCCTCAAAGGCACCCGCGGTGATCACTACAGCAGTCATTTCATTAAAATCTTCCTTCAGCGCAATGGTAAAATTCAAAGGCTGTCCCGAAAGCAAAACCTTCTGCTCCCATTCTTTAAAACCGACTGCCGAAACCAGCAGCATTTGTTCACCTTTTTCAAATGTGGTGAAGGAAAATTTTCCCAATGAATCTGTTGTTCCCCCATCATAAGCATCTTTAATGGTGAGGTTAGCACCCGGCAGTGGATTGTTTTTATGATCCCTGACCACTCCTTCCAATTTGGTCTGGGCAATGAGTTGCTGTGTAAAAAATAAAATAAGTAGCAGGATCATCTTTCTCATAAACGCGATTTCAACACAAACGTAAACTAGTTTATTTTATAAACCAAATTATTTTTTCTGCATCCCCATTTTCTCGGAATTCAATTTTTAACTGATACTGTACAAGATCGCTAATCCAAAAAGAATAGAAAGAGGAGCTATTAGCCTGAAGTAGTTAGGCTTCAAAATGTTGGCGCTCCTCACAGAAAAATTATGATGAACCTGGCGAGGAATAAAATAGAGAATAATGGAAGTTGCCAGCATAAACCAGCCAAGCATTTTTAACTGAACCGGGTATTTTGATAGATCAGCATACAGGATCAGCGCAATGGCAGGCACCATCCTGATGGTGATCTCAGCATAATTAATAAAGTTGGTACTGCCTGCTTTTCTTAATATCCTTCCTGCACGCGCAGGCGAAAACAGCATCATGCCTCCTGCGCAGAGCAGGAAGATGCCAAAACAAAAGATGATCCATTTCGAAACAAACAGCATGAAAATTTCATTTACAAATTCGCATAAATCTACGTCGTGAAACGTAATACACTCTTTTTTTATGTAACTATAGAAATCCGCATCCATATTAAGGCTATGATATAACCATCGATCGATTTCATTTTCAGTGTCTATAAAAACAAAAGCGGCCCGAAAGCCGCTTTAATCATTATTGAAGAATGATCTTAAATTCCTCCCGTCCTTCCCTGGTATGAACGCGTACCAAATACTGTCCCTTGGGAAGAGAGGCAAGGTTTAGAATTTCAAAATTATTCGGGCCTGATTCGGCATTGAACCTGTAATTCCTTACTACCTGGCCGTGCATACTCAGAATTTCAATTTTCAATTCCTGAACTAGCGCTGAATGAATAGCCAGGTTGATCTTTTCGTGTGCAGGATTTGGTGCTATTTTAATCGCAGTAGTAATTGATGATTTTACCGGCATCACACCACTCAATTTATAACTTCCGTCAAAGTCAACCTGCCTGATCCGGTAACAAATAGTTGATGGGAAAGACTTTTTATCAAGGAATGAATAGGAATTTTCTGAAAGACCATTTGCTGAAAAAGCAATTTTCCCTATGGGCTCGTAAACAGAGCAATTAGCACTTCTTTCAATAATGTATTCCTTCACATTAACTTCATTTGAAACCTTCCATTTTACCAATACTCCTTCAATCTGCCTGTTGGCTAAAACCGAAATGAATTGTGCCGGCAATACAGATGTAACGATAACCGAGGCTGTTGCAGAACTAACAGGACATCCAGAAAGATTGTCTGCAATCACTATTACGGTATAATTCCCCTGCGTTGTAAATGGTCTTGTTGTAAATGAAAGCGGATTTGTATTGGGTGCAAGCTGTGAGACACTATAACTTGAGCTGCTGGCATTTCTCAGAGAATACCAATAACCTGAAATCACATTTCCAATGGAATAATTTACTGATTGATTCAGGGTAATTGTTGCCGATACTGGACTAATGGTTGGCGTGGCCGGCGCTCCACATGTAACCGTAATTTCAGCACAATCAGTTTTCTCTAATCCTGTTGAACCCGACTGAAAACTTGCTCTTAATTTTCCTCCATTATACAATGGCTCCGTTAAGGTAAACGACCAGTTCTGATTTCCCGTTGTGTTGATCGTTTGAGAACCTATCAATGATCCATCGAGATATAAACGAACAATGCTTCCTGTAACTGAAACATTCACGGTTCCTGATATGGTTGTTATATTATCTGTATAGGAACTGCTGTTAAAAACCGGACATACCGTAGTAGTAGTGGCAACTGTTGCTGTTGGAGATGCCACACTTGCCGTAGTACAACCGCTGGCAGAAGTAACTGAAGCCGTGTAAGTATCATTTGCTACCAGCGCAGGAACTGTTACACTCCATGCGCCACTTCCGTTGGCTGTAGTGGTATAGGAAGCAATCGTTGCATTTGTTTTATTTACAGTAACTGCGGCATTTGGTGCGGAAGTTCCAGAGATAGTTGTGGCTCCTGCAACAAGTCTTGAATTAGGACCTGTAGTAATAATCGGAGGCTGGTTATAACAAACTACTGAACTGCTGTTGTATGTTGCACATCCACTGGTTGTAGCATATACAGCAACAGCATCACCTACATTTAACTGAAGGTTATTGAAGCTGTACGAAGTTGTATTGGCAGGCACAATAATGGTTTCTTTTAGCATTCCATTGATCAACAGCATTACAGCCTGGGGTGAAGCAAAAGCCGGAACCGCACCTGAAACAGAAGTATGATAAGGATATAAAGTATTAATGGTGATGGCTGTATTAACGCCTAAAGGTGCCACAGCGGATGACCCGGTGGTGATGCAGGTAAAAGTGGCCGGTGAAGTACAACCACCTCCAGTTAGAACAACCATATAAGCGCCATTCGATATATTACCCGTACCGCCGGAGCAGGCAAAATAGATAAATGTATTTGTAGTATACGTAGTGTTGGCGTCGTTGGCATTTACGAGGGTCAATCCACTGGCACTCATGTGATAGATCAATGCTTTGGTAGCACCGCTTGTTAAACTTCCACAAATTCCTTTTGAACTTGAAGCGGTAAGCGTGGAGGCGTTTAAACTTGCGCTACAGGTGGCAAAAACATTGGTTGACTGAAGACATTCAGATTCATTTGTTCCGATCGCTTTTGCAAAAAATACATCGCCGGCTTCAACTCCAATATTATTCACAGACCAGGGATTACCTGTATTTACAGGTGAGGTTGTACTTCCCAATAAACTCGTTATTCCCCCTCTAATCCTATATACTCTGATGGTAGCCGTTGATGAACGTGGATCAACTGCATCAACTGTTCTGGACCATGATCCGCTGATGGTAACACTGTTTCCAATATTTATCGGGCCGTTGATGGTTGGCGCTGCCGTACAATATCCTGTTGCATTGGTTCCGTTTCCTCCTAAAGTTGTGAGGGTTACCGGAGGTGTATTATTTAAAACAGCCATCCATCCATCAGGCGTACTTGGATATAAAACATCATTCACACCAAAAATATCAGAACGGTTACCACTTAAGGCAGATGTAGGTGAATTAACCGTAGTGGCTACCATCCTGAACTGCGAACTTGTAAGAATCGCGTGTAGTCCTGAGAACTGTGATACAGGAAGATAAAAATCAAAGAAATAATCCGGGTTATTACTATGTGCTGAAAACGCCTGAGACACCTGGAAGTTATTGTCCACCACCTGGTAAGCCTGCACAATATTAGGACCTGTTTTACCATCCACTTCATAAAGTGTAACCCTGGTTGTATTACCAGTTGTCAGCAACACTTCCCATTCAAAGCCAATGTTACCATTGCCGTTTGAAGTGGGAGCAATATAATTGGGATCGGCCTGGGGTCCTGAATTACCTGCTTTGTTATCAGCATCAATTAATACACTATATCCTTTTGCACCCGAGCTAATACTTCCGGCTCTTAATCTAAAAACAAGGTTGGTCCCATCATAATAGCACATAAAACCACTCTTGTCAAGGGGAGAGGTTACCAGATCGGTAAAACTTCCCGAAGCACCTGTGGCAAGATCACCTACCGGTTCTGCAAAAGGCAAAGTGATCACTTTAAAAGGCAAACGGCTTTCGGCAACATCATTGGATACAAATCCTGAAGTACTATTGGATGTATAGCCAGTGGAGGGAAGTGGGTCGAGTACTGTATTAACGGAAACTCTTTTTACAATTTGTCCCGGGCTTTGGGCGTGGGAAATAGCAGGCAATGCAAATAGCAATAATACCAGGGAGGCGGTAATGATTCTCATAGAGGGAGTATTGGAATAATCGCAAAACTAATCCAGTAATTTTACAGTCCAATACTAAATAAAAAAAAGCGGCCCAAAGACCGCTTTACCATTATAAAAAACTAGTTATTTATACTGAGGGATCAGCCTGTTGGCCAGTTCTACCATTTTACTAATGCCGTCTTCAGGAAGATTTCCTGTCTTGAATGCAGACAATACTTCAGGCAATGTGTTTTCCATTTCCATCAGGAACTGCTCTTCAAACGCCTTTACTTTACTCACAGCAACTTCACGAATCAATCCCTGTGTTCCCAGGTAAATGATTGCTACCTGCTTTTCAACCGGCATCGGAGAATATTGTGGCTGCTTCAGGATCTCCACGTTACGGGCACCCTTGTCAATAACCACCTTCGTTGCAGGATCAAGGTCACCACCAAATTTGGAAAAGGCTTCCATCTCTCTGTAAAGCGCCTGGTCGAGTTTTAATGTTCCTGCTACCTTTTTCATTGATTTGATCTGCGCATTACCACCTACACGACTAACGGAGATACCTACGTTAATGGCCGGACGAATACCTGCATTGAACAAATTCGACTCAAGGAAGATCTGTCCATCAGTGATCGAGATCACGTTCGTTGGAATATAGGCTGATACGTCTCCTGCCTGTGTTTCAATAATTGGAAGCGCGGTTAGTGATCCTCCACCTTTTACGAGGTGACGGATGGATTCCGGAAGATCATTCATCTGGCTGGCCACTGCATCGTTCTGAATAATTTTTGCTGCACGCTCCAGTAAACGGGAGTGAAGATAAAATACATCACCAGGATAAGCTTCACGCCCCGGAGGTCTGCGTAACAAAAGTGAAACCTCACGGTAAGCCACAGCCTGTTTTGAAAGATCATCATAAATGATCAGTGCCGGGCGACCGGTGTCGCGGAAAAATTCACCAATGGCAGCTCCTGCAAACGGTGCATAGAATTGCAGTGGTGCAGGGTCGGAAGCAGATGCAGCCACAATGGTAGTATATGCCATGGCACCGGCATCCTGCAGGTTTTTCATTACACCTGCAATGGTAGAAGCCTTTTGCCCGATGGCCACATAAATACAATATACCGGCTTTCCGGATTCGTAAAATTCTTTCTGGTTGATGATGGTATCAATACAGATGGCAGTTTTACCGGTCTGGCGGTCACCGATCACCAGCTCACGCTGTCCGCGACCTACCGGGATCATCGCATCGATCGCTTTGATACCTGTCTGAAGCGGTTCCTTTACCGGCTCACGGTAAATTACACCTGGCGCTTTACGCTCCAGTGGCATTTCGTAACGCTCACCTTCAATTGGTCCCTTTCCATCTATAGGATGTCCAAGGGTATTTACCACGCGGCCTACCATACCTTCACCTACTTTAATAGAGGCGATCTGGCCGGTACGTTTCACTTTGGACCCTTCGTTCAGTGCGCCCATCTCTCCCATCAATACCACACCCACATTATCTTCTTCAAGATTCAGGGCAATTCCGCGCACACCGCTTTCAAACTCCACCAGCTCACCTGCACGTACATTACCTAATCCATAAACACGGGCAATTCCATCGCCCATTTGTAAAACGGTTCCAACTTCTTCAAGGTCGGCACCGGCATTGAACCCGCCCAACTGCTGCCGAAGTATGGCACTTATTTCATCTGGTTTTATTTCTGGCATATATTGTTTAATTAAAAATTAAAAAGTTGAATTAGGATGGTCAATAGTCAATGGTCAATGGTCAATGTTTCTTTAATTCACTATTCACTATTCACTATTCACATAAATCATCTCAGTTTATAAATAAAATCATTGCTCTCAAATTGTTTGGCCACTTCCTTAAGATCATAGTAGATACTGGCATCAACCAGCTTATCTCCGGCCTGCAAAACAAAACCGCCGATCAGTTTGGGATCAACAATGGTTTCCAGTTCGATCTGCTGCATTTCACTTGTATTCTTTACCTGCTCAATGATCCTTTGTTTAACAGCTTCCGACACCGGTGTGGCGGTGGTAAGTTTTACAGAGTGAATACCCTTGATCTGTTTGTACTGGCTGATAAAAGATTTTACGATCTCCGGAAGAAAACGTTCACGGCCTTTTACCACCAGGAGGTTCATAAAGGCAGCAGTCATTGGGGTCACACGGCCTTCGGTTAAAGCTTTCAGAACATTTTGCTTTTTATCTGCCGTCACTATCGGACTTTTCAATAAAACAAGCAATTCTTTGCTCTGTGAAGTTAATTGCTGCACATAATTCATGTCATGAAATACTGATTCCAGTTCGTTTCTTTCAACGGCCAGATCAATTATTGATTTCGCGTATCGTGATGCTAGACGAGGATTGGTCATTTTTCGCTTTTTTCTAAGGAAGCTTCTTTTAATTCAACTTAACTTCTTCAACAAGACTCCTGATGTGTTCTTCCTGGGCTGCAGGATTACTTAATTCACGACGTAGTACTTTTTCTGTTACTTCTATTACCATCATACCCACCTGGTTTTTCACTTCGGTGATCGCAGCCATCTTTTGTGCATTGATCTGTTGCTGTGCCTCAAGAATAATCTTATTGGCTTCCAGTTTTGCCTGGTCTTTTGCTTCATTGATCATGCGCTCCTTGATCTCGCGTGCTTCTTTTAACATAGCTCCGCGCTCTTCTCGTGCAACGGCCATCAGTTCCTCGTTCTCGTTCTTCATCTGCGTCATTTCCTTTCTTACCCTGTCGGCAGTTTCCAAAGAATCGGCGATGCCTCTTTCGCGCTGGTCAAGCGAGTTGAGGATGGGGCGCCATGCATACTTTTTCAGTACAAAAAAAACGATCAGAAATGCGATCAGTGTCCAGAATAATAATCCCAATTCAGGAGTTAATAATCTCATAGTTTATTTTTCAAAAGTCAATAGTCAATGGTGAATGGTCAATGCCAGTATCGCAGATCGGGTTAAATAACCGCATCCTTTGCCCTGTGCATCGGATGCAGTTAAAAATGCGAATGTCTTCGCTGCAAAGTGCTTAAACGAACATTGCAAGAATACCTGCGATAACGGCAAACAGGGCAACACCCTCAATGAAGGCTGCAGTTAGAATCATGTTTGCACGGATGTCGTTAAGAGCTTCCGGCTGACGGGCAATTGACTCTACGGCGCCACGACCAATCTGTCCGATACCAATACCGGCACCGATAGCCGCTAAACCTGCACCAATAGCACCACCAGCATTCGCCCAGGGCACTTCGCTTAACAATACGAATAAAAAATCCATGTTTGTTCTTTTATATTGTTTAAAAAATCACTTGTTCATTACCCGATGATCACCGGGCGATCGGGCGCTTCGTTATCCTCGTGGTGTACATCATGGCCTTCTTCCGCCGCCTGCCCGATAAATACTGCCGTCAGGTTGGTGAAGATAAAAGCCTGGATAAAAGCTACCAGCACTTCGATCAAATAAATAAAAACAGCAAAGGCAATGGATATGGGTGAAAACCCAATTCCGACGCCGGTGCTCAAATTCCCAAAAATAAAGATCAGAGAAATCAAACAGATGATGATGATGTGACCTGCAAGCATGTTTGCAAACAAACGTATGATCAGTGCAAAAGGCTTGGTGAAGATGGATAAGATCTCCACCGGGACCATAATGAACTTAATCCCGAAAGGAACTGGAGGATTTAATATGTGCCCCCAGTAATGTTTGCTTCCACTAAAAGTGATCACCAGAAAAGCCACAACACCCAGAACAGCCGTAAAGGCAATATTTCCGGTGACGTTGGCCGCGCCTGGAACCAATCCAAAAATATTATTGATCAGGATAAAAAAGAAAATGGTCAGCAATAACGGCATGTACTTCCTGTAACCAGGACCCAGATTAGGTTTAGCCACTTCATCTCTTAAAAAAGTGATCACAGGTTCCACCGCTCCCTGCCATCCTTTAGGAGCTGAAGTTACGCCCTGGCCTGTCCTGTATTTATTGGCTATGGAGATCATCAGGAAAACAAGTAGTCCGAGCGCCAGCATCATCTGAACCACATTCCTTGTAAATGAAAAATCATAAACCTTGCGATTGTTATCAGGGCTGCCTGCTGCATCAACAGCAATAATGGATTCATCAGTGTAAAGATTGATCTGGTCATCAGCCATCCCACCTTTCTTAAGGTTTTCCTTATAGTTTTTGGTTACCAGCTGGTAGCCCTTATGCACTTCTTCACCATGATGAAATTTGGAGGAACTGAAAAAAGAAAGCCCCTGACCAGGTTCAAATAATATAATAGGTAATGGAATCGTAGCGTGGTGCTGTTTTCCATCAGAACCTTCCCAGGAAAAGAAGTGGAATTCATGGCCGTCCATCACGTGACCAAAGATCACCGTATTGGCATCAAATTTTCCTGACCCACCCTTTTCGTCTTCTGCTTCGTATTGATTATCATTATTTGTAGGTTCTTTCTGCGCCTCAGCCGTATGTGAAAAAGAAAGGGCTAAAACACTGAAAGCCGCTACCAATAAGGATTTGACACGTCCAACAACCATAATGTTCCTGAAATTTGGCGCAAAGATAAGGCTTAGAACATTATTAGCAGACCTTGGAAGAATCTTAAAGAAAAAATCCGCCTGAGCGGATTCGTAAGAATAATTTTAATTTACCTGGTAAAACCGGATGTTTTCTGAATCCGTACCATCCGTGAACTTTACAAGTCCAATGCCTTTTGCATAAAATAACTCCGAAGGTGTTGCCATGTCAGAGAAAACGCCTGCAGTACCCAACTGTGGTGTCATCTGAATCCTGTACACATTGGTGTAATTCTTACCATTCACAGTTATGGAGGCATTGTTGTTCAGCACATTGAATTTAAACCGCAGCGTAACCGGGAAACCGCCCGCTGTTCCGTTATGGTCGGAATTCCAGGTGGCGTTACTGGCCAGGTTTTCTTTCATGAAAAGAATATCCAGGAAAGGCTGACTAAAAGTGATCTGCAAACCCGAAACCGCACTTGCATCAATGTATTGATAATAACTGTTATTTGAAGCGTTGTACCGGTAAAATGAAGTATCGGAATTGCCAAATTCATCCGCGGTAATAAAATTCCTGTAAGTATTGGAAGCCAGCGTTTTCGTTCCGCCTACCGAAACTTTGATGGTATCGGTTCCTCCCTGGTCATAGCTCCACCAGCTATTGGCGGTCATTGGGAAATACACCTGTGAGCCCGTTGGTGGCGGCGTAGATCCTGCAGGCAATACGGTTACAGAAACACTACAAAAACTGGAATCAAAGATCACAAAGAAATCATTTACGCCTGCGCTTAAAGGAGTTCCCGCTGCATTCAGCTTCACTGTAGCCACACCTGCATTGGCGAAGGACCCCTGTCCACGGAAATAATAACCATTTACAGTATCCGTGGAAATATTATAAGTACCGGGAACAGTTACATCAATGGTAACCTCAAGAAAATTACTATCCGTAAGGGCGGTACCGGCAATAAAATTACCCGCAACATTTTTCGGATTACATTCCCCTGCACTGTTCTGGAGGCTGCCACTGGCAGGTGTTCCTACTTCAAAACTCAATTCCTTCTGGCAGGATACCATGATCAAGGTGGCACTTAGGGCTAGCAATAAACGGTTCATAAACAAGAACATAAATTTGCGCTAATCTACAATTATATTTTTGACCGCAGTTCCCGTTCAGCCCAATTCCACCGCTTTTTTTTCAAACTGCATCTCGTATAACTTGCTGTAATGGCCGCCTGTATTCAATAACTCCCTGTGCGTACCCATCTCCCTGATCTCCCCCTTGTCCAGCACAATAATGGCATCCGCTCTTTGAATGGTTGACAACCTGTGGGCAATCACTATAGATGTTCGTCCTTTTATAAGTGCCTGAATTGCCTGTTCAATCAGGTGTTCGCTTTCCGTATCCACCGAAGAAGTGGCCTCATCGAGAATAAGAATAGAAGGGTTATAGAGCAGTGCCCTGATAAAGGAAAGCAACTGCCGCTGCCCCACCGACAGTGTTGCGCCCCTTTCCATTACGCTGTATTCATACTGCCCGGGCAGGCGCATGATAAAATCGTGCATCCCGATCATTTTTGCTGCTTCGATCACTTTTTCCCGTGGAATGTTGGGATTCAGCAAGGTTAGGTTATCCATCACTGTTCCTGAAAAAAGAAAAACATCCTGTAATACCACTCCGGTGCATGTTCTTAGTGCATCCAGCTGAAAGTCTTCCACGGGCACATCATCAATTTTTATACTTCCTTTTTTTACCTCGTATAACCTGTTCAATAAACTGATGATGGTGGTTTTCCCACTTCCTGTATGTCCAACAATGGCCAGGGTTTGCCCGGGTTCTACCGTGAAACTCAGATTTTTTAATACCTCCGCTGCTTCCGTATAACCAAAAGAAACATTTTCAAATGCTACTTTTCCTTTAACCGACAGGGGTGCATAGCTGCCTTCATTTTTAATGAAATCTTCATTATCCAGTACATTAAAAACACGCTCGCTGGCAATCATGCCCATTTGCAGCACATTGAATTTATCAGCGATCATTCTCAAAGGCCGGAAGATGAGATTGAGATAAAGAATAAACGACATGATCACACCCGGGCTGATGGATTCCCCGGCTCCAAACCAAACAATCAGTCCAATGGAGGCTGCCAGCACAATTTCAACTACAGGAAAAAAAACGGAATAAGCAAATATGGCTTTTACGTTGGCATTTCTATGTTCTTTGTTGATCGCCATGAATTTGGCAGATTCTCTTTCTTCCGCTGCAAAGGCCTGCACAATATGAACCCCTGTAATATGTTCCTGCACAAATGCATTCAGCTGCGCTACTGCATTTCTCACTTTCTGAAAAGACCTGTTCACGCTTTCTTTGAAATAATACGTGGCGATAATGAGCACAGGAAAAGGGATGAGGCATACAAGAGTGAGGCGCCAGTCGGTCCATAACATGATGCCCAGTACGCATAGAATAGACAGCAGGTCGGCGATGATCGGAATCAGTCCATCAGCAAAAATTTCATTTACCCTTTCGATGTCATCTACCGTTCTCGTGGTAAGTGTTCCAATAGGTGTTCTGTCGAATTGCCGAAGATTGAGATGGATCACTTTTTTAAAAACCTTTACCCTGATATCTTTTACAACGCTTTGTCCGAGCCAGCTGGTGATATAGGAAAAATAAAAACGGATGGCGGTTTCAATCAGCAAAAAACCTACCTGGATGAGGGTTATATAAATGATCCAGTCGTACACCCTTCCTCTTATGAAATGATCAACCGTATACTGTATGAGAAAGGGCCGCACGGGCGTGAATGCTGCCAGCAATATCGCAAGCCCAATACTCCAGAAAAAAATTTTCCGGTAGGGCCTGGTGAATTCTAATACGCGTTTTAAAAGATGAAAATCAAAGCTCTTTTTTTCCTTACTCAAAGCCGGGTCTTTAAACAAATTTAGATGCTATCTTCAGAATTCTCCAGATTCTTCACCCATAGCGCTTTTATAAGCCTTAATAAAGATGGCGCCCAGGTTTTTATGCGGTGGGATGTAGTCATCAAACCCGTCCACTCTTCCGACGTTTGATTTGAATTCACTCCAGAAAGACATCCATTCAATTCCCTGGCCTGCGCTCATTTTTTTGTTCACCAGTTCAATGAAGGGACGGTTAATGATCTCTTTACCGATCTGCTTCGAAGCAATGATATGCGCATCAGGTGCATGACGCAGTACATCGTGGATCAGGTGATAGCCACCACAGGAACCCAGGAAAACAATTTTTGCCGCGGGTTGTATCTGGCTGATGGTATAAGGCGCATAATAGCTGTGACCCCTGTGTATCACAATGGTAGGCTGAATGTTCTTACCAGCAAGATAAGCATTCAGCGCTTCCTGGGCCTTGTCAAGATCACCGTTTTCTTCGTCCAGCGGTTTATTGGCATAGATCAACAAAGGCTTACCTTTTGTGTTGGAAAAAGCGATCCAGTTCTTATTGTCCTCGATCTTTTTCCAACTGGAAGCCGGGAATTGAGGAAGAAATTTTGCATAGTTGCCCCTGCCATCTTCATCACCATAAAAGAATACCTGCATCACCACTCTATTGGAAGAATCAGCGGAAGCAAGGGTTTCATAACTCAGACTGTAAACAGGAGGAATGCCAAATTCCTTTGAAAGATTAATGGAACTGTCGGTAGCCGACTGAAATAATTTATAAAGCAGATTATAAATCACCATGCCTCTTTTATTACCCTCGGCTGCACTTCTGTCGAAATTTAACTTGGTATTATTGAGCATGTCAATGGCGATGGTTTTGTTGGTTTCCACGATGCTTGCATACGAATCTGCCACATCCACACCATCTTCAAGACCATCAGATTTTTCAAGATTGTTTACAAAGGCCGTCATCAGGATCTGCGCTTGCTTTCCATCAGGGAAAGTGCCCAGGAAATTACCAAGCGTATTGTATCCGGCTGCGATCCTTATAAACTTTTTAAACCTGTCAAATCCAACACTCATTAGAAGAGAGTCGCCACGGTTGCCCACTTTAGACATCATTAGCGGATAAATACCTTTTACATAGCTTGATGTGTACATATCTCTTTCACCCGCGATTACCAGGTAGTACAATTCATTTGCATTGAGTTGCTGAAGGATACGAAAACGTGCAGCATCCGGCAGTTCATGCAGGTCGTTGATCTTTTTGATAAAGATCTCCTGTCCTTTTCTTTCCAGCATTTTTGTAAGCGATTCCATTTCCAGGATCTTCTCTCCATTCAGTGAACGATTTACATAATCCATCCTGGTTTTTACCAGCAGCTTATAATATTTTTCGCCATCATCTTTTAAAGCAATGATCTCTTCAGGCTTCTGGTGTCCTTTTAAAATATTGTCAAGGAAAGGAAAGAGTATCTGACCGCTTCCACCGCTGGTAGCCATCTTTGCGATCGTGCGGATGAATTCATCATCTACATTGCGAATCGCATAACCCAATTTATTATTTGCTGCTGCAAAATCATACAGAAGCCTTGGATATTTATACCCGGCCAATTTGATCAGGCTGTCACGGAAAGGCACATCCGGGTTGTCTTTCAGCATCGAAAATGTTTTTTCCGGGTGCAGCTGGCAATATTTTCTTACCAAAGCATTTTTTGCGGTCTTAAATCCCGGGTTGCGATCAAAGGCGTCGCTGGATAACATTACTCTTGCCACATCGTATGACGACTGATCCACGAGGGTTTCAATTGTCAAACCCCTTTTATCTTTTTCAATGGCCGCTTCGTAAGTTTCTACAAGTGTGGGAAGCCTGGAAGCCGTGAACTGTCGGTTACGGAAACTCTGGCTGAAATTCTTGAGGATCTTTTCCAATCCCAGCAGGTACCCTTTTTTCTTCTGATCACCAGTCAGCGAATCGCTTTCAATGCGGCATTGAAGCAGGTCGATCTTGCTGGTAAGCGCCTGGGTAACAAAATAATTGATGTCCTCATTATTACCAGCGAAAAACAAATTGTCGGGGCGGCCATCGGCCTTTAAAGCATTTTTCTGTTCCCTGTCGATCCGGTCGTGCCACAGCGCCCTTCCGATTGGCGGTTTGCAACCTTTATCGGGGTTTGCCTGTGATATGGAAACCATACCAATCATAAGTGAAAGGGTGGAAATTGTTAATCGTAAGATTGGAGCCATTCGCCTCATAATACAAATTTAATACCCGAAGATGTAAACCCAAGTTAAGGGTTGGGAGCATAATGACCTGGATAAGAGGGAAATCGTAGCAATTGAGCCTGAAACAGGTGGTTTAATTCAGACTTTTTTTTGATACCTGCATTAAATTTATATTAACTCTATCTTATCAACTCAGGCTCCTCCCGCCCGTTTGCCCTTTTAACTTAGGTTTGCGGAAACGAACTGCATGGACGCCAGAGCAAGAAAGGTACTGATAGCAGATGACGAGCCTGACATCATTGAAATCCTGAAATACAATCTCGAAAAAGAAGGATTTGCAGTAATTACTGCGAAAGACGGCGACGAGGCACTTGAAAAAGCAAGGATCCACCAGCCCGACCTGATCGTTCTGGATATGATGATGCCAAGAAAAAACGGGATGGAAGTTTGCGAAATCCTCAGAACCCAGGCCGCTTTTAAAGATACCCTCATCATGTTCCTGACTGCCCTGAGCGATGAGGCAACCCAATTAAAAGGTTTCAGCACAGGCGCCGACGATTATATCAGCAAACCCGTGAGCCCTGGGGTTTTTGTAAGTAAAGTAAAAGCGTTGATTCGCAGGTTAAAACCAAATGACACACGCATACTGGTTATTGATAACCTGATCGTGGATCCGGAAAAATTCCTGGTAGAATACGAAGGAAAAGAGCTCATTCTCGCAAAAAAAGAATTTGAACTGCTCTATTTGCTTGCAACAAAACCAGGAAGGGTTTTTCTCAGGAACGAAATACTAAGCCAGGTATGGGGCAATGAAGTAATCGTGGGCGACAGAACCATTGATGTACATATAAGAAAGATCCGCCAGAAGCTGGGAATTGATTGTATTACTACAGTTAAAGGAGTAGGTTATAAATTTGAATTATAATCTCGAAAAATGATGGCACCTATTTTAAGATCATTCCTGCTATGCAGCCTGATCTTTTTTTCGCTTCAAGCAGTTGCTCAAAAAGAAAATGCTGCGTATGATAAAGCCCTTGCAGATTCTTTAGGCGCAGATGATTATGGGATGAAACCTTATGTGCTGGTTATCCTGAAAACAGGCAGCAATCAAACAGAAAATAAAATGCTGCGCGACAGTCTTTTTCGTGGCCACATGCAAAACATCAACCGCCTGGCCTCAAATGGCAAACTGGTTGTTGCCGGTCCACTTCAGAAAAATAATAAAGACTACCGGGGTATTTTTATTTTTAATGTAGCCACCATTCAGGAAGCTGAAACACTTGTTATGGAAGATCCTGCCGTTAGGGAAAAGATTTTTGATGTGGAATTTTACCAATGGTATGGCTCCGCAGCGCTTGCCCAATACCTGAAATACCACGACAGGATAGAAAAGAAAAAACACTGACCCGTCGTTAACCACCCAGGGATTATTTTTATAGCAGATGTTTCAGAAAAACAACCTTTCTCCCCGCCAGCTTTCAGCCCTGACAGCCCTCATACTTTCCCTTCCCATAAGTGGTGGCATCTGGTTCATAGAAAACTGGAAATACGGCATCACCGCCTTCCTGATGATCTTCACCGGGAGTTATATCCTGATCCTTTATATTTTTCAGAATTTCATTTACCGAAAAATCAAATTGATCTATAAATTCATTCACCAGACTAAAGCCACCAAAAGAGAAGAAACCTATTATAAATACATCCTTCCACAGAAAAGCATTGATGAAGTGAGAGAAGATGTTGAAAAATGGGGCGAACAAAGGAGCCGCGAAATTGAAATGCTTCAGCAAAACGAGATCTTCAGAAAAGAGTTTCTTCAAAATCTTTCGCATGAATTTAAAACACCTGTTTTTTCCATTCAGGGTTATGTAGACACATTGTTACAGGGAGCAATGGAAGACCCGGAGATCAACAGGCGCTTCCTTCAGAAAACAGCAAATAATGTGGAGCGGCTGGTAAACCTGATCAAAGACCTGGATGCGATTTCCAAACTGGAAAGAGGAGAATTAAAATTGAATAAACAGCATTTTGTGATCCAGGAACTGGTAAGGGAAGTATTTGACAATCTTTCCTGGAAAGCAGAAGCCAGGCAAATTAGTTTCAGCATTAAAAAAGGATGTGAAACGCCCTTACTGGTTTTTGGTGATAAGGAAAAACTCCGCCAGGTGCTGATCAACCTCGTTGATAATGCGGTGAAGTATGGAAAACAAGATGGCGAAGTGGTTGCAAGCATGTATAATACCGACGATACCCATATCCTAACAGAGATCAGTGATGATGGAATGGGTATTCCGGAACAGCACCTTGACAGGATCTTTGAAAGATTCTACCGCACCAATGAAGGCAGAAGCCGGGATGTTACAGGCAGCGGACTGGGATTGGCCATTTCCAAACATATCATTGAAGCCCACGCACAAAACATTCACGTGAGAAGCAAGGAAAATGTGGGTACCAGTATCGGGTTTACCCTAAGTACCCGAAGAGAAAGATAGGGCTGCAATTATTAATATAAGCGGTTGAATCTTCACATGAGCCAATGACCAAAAGCCTTATCTTTAGCCCTCTCAAAAAAACAACAATATGAAAAAATTTTTGGCGCTGGCATTAATGACAGCCATCATCACAACCAACACGGCAGATGCTCAAACTACTGCTAAAAAAAGTCCTGCAGTAACCGTTAGCCAGACCATCAAATCAGGTGCTACAATAACTATAGCTTATGGTCAGCCTTCTTTAAATGGTAGAACCATAGGAACCGATGTTGAACCTAAAATTGATAAAGTTTGGCGTATGGGTGCAAACGAAGCCACCACTTTTGAAACAAACAAAGAAATTACACTTGACGGACATAAACTTCCGGCAGGAAAATATTCGGTTTTCGGAATTGCACATGATAACACTTTCACTTTGATCTTTAATAAAGAATGGAAGATGTGGGGAACACAATATACGCAGCACAGAGATAAGGATGCTTTAAGTTTTGTTGTGAAAAAGCAAGTACCGGAAACAGCAAGCGAAAAGTTAACCTATGCCATTGATAAAGATGGAAAGATCAGCATGGTTTGGGGTGATATGGCGATTGCCTTTTTTGCGAATTGATTTTCGTTAAATATTATTATCAGATCCCGCTTCGAGCGGGATCTTTTATTCCCGGAGGTTTTATTAATATTATCGGATGGATCGTCAAAAAATGATAAAAAGAATTTTCCCGAATTTTCTTATCCTGGTTTTCTTCCTGTTTTCAAATGCTGTAAATGCACAGTACCAGTTAAAGATCAGGGTGGTGAATGATGAAAAAAAAATTCTTACCGGCGTAACTGCTTTAATCGAGAAAATAAACAAAACGGTAATTGCAGATAAAAACGGTGAGGTCATATTTGAAGATCTTGCTGCAGGAAATTGCTCCATCCTGTTTACGCATGTTGGTTATAAAGAAAAACGGATCGATGTACAGATCCCTGCAGAAAGCAGCATTGAAGTCTTGCTTGAAGAAGCACATGAACACGAGGAAGAAGTGATTATAATGGCTACCAGAACCAGTCGTACCATATATGACCTTCCAACAAGGGTTGAAGTGATCTCCGGAGAAGAGCTGGAAGAAAAATCAAACATGAAACCCGGTGAGATCAGGATGTTATTGAATGAAAGTACTGGGATCCAGATACAGCAAACTTCCGCCACTTCTTACAATTCCAGTATCAGGATTCAGGGACTGGATGGGCGGTACACGCAATTATTAAGAGATGGCTATCCTGTGTATGGCGGTTTTTCCGGTGGATTGAGTTTGTTACAGGTATCACCCCTGGATCTGAAACAGGTTGAAGTGATCAAAGGTTCTGTTTCTACTTTGTATGGAGGTGGCGCCATTGCCGGACTGGTGAACCTGGTTTCCAAAACTCCGGGAGAAAAACAGGAACTGAATTTTTTAACCAATTTTACCTCGGCGGGTGGCTCGGATCTGAGTGGGTTTTACAGTCAGCGGTTTACTAAAACCGGTGTCACCGTATTTGCATCCAGAAATACCGGCAAGGAATTCGACCCTGCGGGAATCGGGTTTTCCGCCATACCAAAATTTACCCGATACAGTATTCATCCACGTGTTTTCTTTTATGGGGAACGTTTGAATGTGGACGTTGGAGTTAATTTTATTACGGAGGACAGGCTTGGAGGAAGTATTGACTTCATCAGGAAAAGAGAAACAGGGTATTTTGAAAATAACCAGACTAAAAGATTTACAACTCAATTAGGAATACAATATGTTTTGAACAAAGAAAACCGGCTGGGATTTAAATCTTCATTTTCTTACCTCGAACGGCTCCTGGAGGCACAGGCTTATGTTTTCGGAGGTGAACAGAAAACCCTGTTTTCAGAACTGACCTTAACCACTGAAAAAGAAAATTCCATTTTAATTACCGGGTTGAATTTTATAAATGAAAGATTTGATGAAATCTATTCCGGAGCATCTGTAAGGGATTATGCCTTTGCAGTACCCGGAGCTTTTATGCAACACTCCTGGAAAACTTCAGATGCTGTTTCCATTGAATCGGGTTTACGCCTGGATCATGCAGCTGATTTCGGGTGGGAGCTGCTGCCGCGCATTTCTTTCCTGTATAAACCAGGTGCAAAAACAACGCTTAGGATAGGAGGTGGCAAGGGATATAAAATGCCAGGATTGTTTTCTGAAGAATCGGAAAGAATCCTTTTTAAAAACCTGCTTCCACTGGATATAAATAATTTGCAAAGCGAACGATCAACAGGTGCGAATGTAGATGTGAATTACAGGACAGGACTTGGCGCTTTGGGAATTAGTTTCAACCACCTGTTTTTTTATACCCGGTTAAACAGGCCGCTGATGCTGACGCAGGTGACAGGCGGATACAGATTTGAAAATTCAGATGGGTTTATAGATACAAAGGGAATGGAAACCAATATTAAACTTACTTACGAAGCTCTGAAATTATTCATAGGATACAGTTTTACTGATGCGCAAAGAAAATTAAATGGAACAGAAACCAGGTTAGCTATGACATCGAAGCACCGTTTGAATAACGTTTTAATGTTTGAAAAAGAAGGTAAATTCAGATCTGGATTTGAAGCTTATTATTTTAGTCCGCAGTTCCTGAATGATGGCACTACCGGAAAATCGTACTGGATCTTTGGACTGATGGGAGAAGTAATCTTTGGAAAAATTGCTGTTTTTGTAAACTTTGAAAATTTTACAGATACCAGGCAAACCAGGATGGGGTCCATTTATTCAGGTTCTGTTTTAGATCCTCAATTCAAAGATATCTATGCTCCACTTGACGGATTTGTAATGAACGGCGGTTTGAGGATCAAATTATAAAAAAGGTCCCCCTTTTTGGAGGACCCACTTCCAACGGCGTTGTTGAATTTTTTACTGGTCGGACGCCTTTGGCTTGTTCTTAGGATTGGACCGGGTTGGTTTTTCATAATGCGAATTTCCCGGCTTTCCAAAGGATAATGAACTTCAAATAAAGCGGGTAAACCACTTAACTGCAAGAATTTCCGCTTTAATTATCCTTATTTAAAAGTCAAATATTAAATTTGGATAAGTACTTTCCCTTATCCGGCAATCCACCTGCTTAATCTTGAAACTAACCCAGAATTATACATGCACTTTAATTTGAATCCCTGATAGCTTTGATTATCTTAACAGGCCAAATAAGCTTGTATGGAACATTTGACACAGGAATTATTAGTAGAAACACCAGCCATAAAGAAAGCTGCATTGGTGTTCAGATCTATAAACCATCCGCTACGCAGGCAGGTACTTCAGTTTCTTCACCAGGAAGCAAGGATGACTGTAACCCAGCTCTACATTAAATTAAGACTTGAACAATCCGTGGTTTCACAACATCTTGCTATTTTAAGAAAATCAGGAGTGGTATTAACCGAGCGGCAGGGAAAATTTATTTTTTACTCAATTAATTATAGCCGACTCAAACAAATACATCAGATCGCCGCTGAACTGATCAGATAAATTTTTGTAAACATCCTGCTGCTGCTGATTCAAAAAGTCTACACAAAACACTGCTGAGGGTTTTCTCAAGCTTAAAACATTATGGAACAAACCTTGTATTAATAATACATCAGCAATGCTGAATGTGTTGTGTGGATTTTGGGGCAGAAGTATAAAGACCGTTAACTGGTCTTTATGCTTTTATAGCAACGGTAATCATTAAGCCCAATAATGGTTTTGCAAAACTTTTATTCTGACAGTTACACAGAAAATTCTCCCTTAATGTTTCTATTGTGAGTTAAACCTGAGCGATTCGTGAAACTGGAATGAAACTGTCCGCTGATAGCAAATTTTAAAAAATGATCAATGCGCAAAAAAGCGTTCTTTGTTTCTACAGGAAAAAATGAGGGATCATCGGAAAAATACATATGCGCTATGCTGATGTCAGTATACATTCCTGTGTCAATGATATTCGGCAGGCGCATCCTGAAAATTTCCCTCACCCTCAATAACCAATACACCATTGTTAAATTCATATATGCATTCCAATGATTCCCATCCGATCTCTTCTGCTCTTTCCTGGTACTGCACCTTAAGCGTGATCATTTTATATGACTCTGGTTTTTTACAGGAAGCAAAAACAAATGGACAAAAAAATATAGCCAGCCACTTCACTGCCAGGAATTTCTGCAAATCTTAAAGGCTAAGGAAACTAAATGTTAGGAAACCATTACCTTTTTGTTACCATCCACTATAACCACCATAATAAATATCCCAATGCTGCTCCACCGAATACAATGAAGGCTGAATTGATCTTTCTAAACCTGAAAGCAAAAATAAAACTGAGGGCAGCAATCAAAATGGTCCGCCAGTCATAAATCGATTCCACACCCAGTTCAAACATCAATACAAAAATGATCACCACAGCTACAATATTTACTGCATCAAGAAATGCCGACATGTAAACTGATTTTCTTAACATAGGAATTAGAGGATTCAGCAAAGCCACAAATAGGAATGAAGGCAGAAAGATCCCTATTGTGGAAGCGATGGCACCTCCAATACCACCCAGTTGCCAGCCAATGAAAGTGGCAGAAGAAAAAACAGGTCCGGGTGTAAACTGTCCAACAGCAATGGCATCAACTAAAACCGTTTTGTCCAGTAAACCATTTTGCACGAATGCAGCATCCAGGAATGAAAATAGCACATACCCGGATCCATAAAGCACGGCCCCTATTTTCAAAAAAATCCAGAAAAGTTTTGTTGCAGGAAGGGAGTGAAATTCGATTGCCTGCAGGAAGAAAAAAGGAAGCAATCCATTCATCCTGTTTTTGTATTGCAGTAGCATAGCAAAAAACCCGCTTCCGAATAAAACAATGATCTCATGCACTCCTAGTAAAACAAGTACCATTGCCGTTAATCCCAGGAGAATTAATTTTTTCGATTTAGCGGATTTCCTGGCTAAAGGAAAAATGGCGGCAACTACAATTGAAAGAATAGCAGGTTTGATGCCATAAATATATTTTTCAACAGCAGGCAGTTGCCCATACAACTGGTAAGCCCAGCTAAAAAATCCTGTGATGATCACAGCTGGTAAAATAAAACAGCAGCCTGCAACGATCAGTCCCTTCCACCCCGCACGCTCTCTTCCAATGTGCATGGTCATTTCTGTGGAATTCGGACCAGGAATCAGATTGGTAGCACCAACAAGGTCAAGAAATTGCTGTTGATCCAGCCACTTTCTTTTGCGCACCACTTCTTCCTCCATCATGGCAATATGTACTGCCGGTCCGCCAAAACCAATGATGCCCAGTTTCAGGAATAATAATGCAAGCTCTTTTAATGAAGTGGATGATGTCAACTATTTAAAAGTTTATAATCAACCGACCATTTGCCTCCGCCTTTGATCAAAAGAAAAATGCTTCCAAGCAACATGGCCCAATCAGTTCTGCTTCCATGCATCATTTCCCAGAATCCTTCATTCTGAAATACTACAGATTTAGTTGCAGCAATGGCCACAAGCATTATAATAATCAATGGAACGGCAGCAAGCCGCGTAAATATACCTGCAAGGATGCACAACCCACAAACGATCTCCATGCTTCCTACAAAAGGGCCAAAGAATTCCGGTGCCGGCAAACCAATTTTTGTAAATCTTCCTGTACCTAATTTCAGAGGAAATAAAAATTTTTGAATGCCTTCAGAAAGAAAAACCAGACCCACCATGAACCGGATGAGTATAACCGAAGCCTGAGGTTTGGTATGAATGATTCTTTTATACAAAAATCTTTTATTGCAAATTAAGCACCCTTTCGCAACATCGCAGCATACGCATCTGGCAAAATACTTCCTTCAATTGCTTTCGCAGCCTTTTCTACGTCATAATCAAAACGGATGAACTCCACCTGTACAGATTCCGCAGAAAGAATGGATGAAAATTCATTGATTGTGAGTAAAACATAACAGCCCTGGGGATTTCCATCTTTTGGCTTGCCGACAGATCCGAGGTTGATGGCATGAAGATATTTGGATGCCCCTTCTTCCTCTGCCTGCAATTTTCTGTGATAAGGTTTATGGGTATGGCCGAAACACATGATATCTGCATCAGCATCCTGCATAATGCGCAACAAACTTTTTTCATCCCGGTCTACAAACAAATATTCATTGATCTTCCTTGGACTTCCATGAACAAGCAAAAGATGGAGTTTGTCATCATTTAACTGAAATTCGATACGGATATGCGCGGGAAGTGTTCGAAGGAATTTCCTTTCCTCTTCTTCCATAATTGAATTCGTAAAGCCGATGGAAACTTTTCCCATTTCCTTTTCTTCGTCTGTTTTATAGGCACAGCCGCATTCATCTATCTTTCTCCCGATTCCAAAATCATAATTTCCCGCTATTGTGGGAATTTTTCTTTTCCTGATTTCACGCACCACTTCATTTGGCCAGATATTATACCCCACCAGATCGCCTAAACAATAAACAGAATCAGGTTGCTGCTGATCGATGGATGCAAGACAGGCCTCAAGTGCGGGCAGGTTGGCATGTATGTCGGAAAAAAGAGCAAGACGCATAATGAATTGAGGGTTTAGTAAATTCTGGCACACTGACAATTTCAGCTAACTTCTGTTTTAACAACAGCCCTTCGCTGGATCACAACATGGTTTTTCTGCGTAAACGGTTATGCTGTAAATGCCCGTGCCTGATTGTTTGAACTGTACAATTTCATCAGCAGTTAAATAATTAGCCAGTATATCATCAGGAATCAGGATTTTCTTTTCCTTTTGCAGGGTGATGTTGGCAAATCCATTCATTTTGATCAGCTCCATATATACTTCTTTCTGAATAGCACCAGATACACAACCCGCATACATTTCCGCAGTGTTTTGGATGTTTTCAGGAAGCTCTCCATCCAATACAATGTCGGAGATACTGAAATGCCCGCCGGTTTTTAATACCCTGAAAATTTCTTTGAAAACACCATCCTTATTTGGCACCAGGTTCAACACACAATTGCTCACAATCACATCCGCAGTTTCAGCGGTAACCGGCATCTTTTCTATATCACCCTGCCTGAATTCAACGTTATGCAATCCGCGCACATCTGCATTACGCCTGGCTTTTTCAATCATGGCAGGCGTGAAATCAATCCCGATCACTTTTCCGGTTTCACCTGTTTCATGGCGCGCAATAAAAGCATCATTACCGGCACCACTGCCCAGATCAATCACCACATCTCCTATTTCTATTTTGGCAAACTGTGTGGGCAATCCGCATCCCAGTCCAAGATCGGCATCAGGATTATATCCTTCCAGCTGATCATAATCATCAGCCATAATATTGTAAACTTCGGTACTGCAACCACCGACACCACAACAGGATGCCGCATTGGTTTCCTTATCCTGAAGAGCGATCTCTGAATATTTTTGTCTGACCAGGTCTTTTACATGATTCTGTTCCATAATTATAGTTTTAAAGTTATCGTAATATAACGATAGGTATAAATAAAAAAAATCAACAGCAGTGGTTGTTGCCTTTATATGTTTCAAACAATTGGTTGATCCAGGCCTGGGCCAGTTTCCACTCTTTTGCATTAATGCAATAGCAAACTTTTGCACCGTCAATCTCACCCATGATCAAACCAGCTTCCTTAAGTTCTTTCAAATGCTGGGAAACAGTACTCTGAGAAAGCGGCAGTTCGTCAACGATATCTCCGCAAACACAGGTAGCGCGGCTTGCCAGCATTTTCAGTATCGCGATCCTGGCAGGATGCGCAAGCGCTTTAGCATATTTTGCCAGCCTGTTCTCTTTTACACTGAACTCATATGATTTTGTTGCGCCCATTCAATCGCAATATTACGATAACTTTTCCAGGATTACTATTTTTTTTTAAAACACAACATTTTTCAAGCCCACATTGACTTTCAGCGATTGATTGGAAGCTATAAAACTTTCTCCAGAAAACAGTGAAAAGGTCAATGGTGAATGGTCAATAGTCAATCACTGTTGTCCAGGGAAATTTATTTGATTTCGATGAAACGCGAAATGGTTCTGGCGTTGTTGATGATTACTTCTACCGGGCCTTAGATTTTGCAGTTGCAATAACCTAATGGAGTTTCTTTGTCGGAGAGCAGCGCTATGATAAATGCGGCTTCCACCTTTTTTCTTGAAAAAAAAGGTGGCCCCTCCTGCGCTTCGCTTCGGTGGGCAGGCAAAAATTCAAGCGCAATCAATGCGGAGCAGTCTGTTTTTACCAGATACTCTTCGGATGATTGCGCAAGGGAGCGCACCGAAAAATGAAAACAGGTGCAACTCCATGCGATCTGATTGTGCAAGCGTTCTTCGCGCTGTATTGCTCCACCTTAGGTATAAAGATTTCTTAGGAAAAATCAGGAGCAATAAGGCGCACACAACCACCCAAATGTTATAAGATGATGTGCCTGGAATTTCGTATGGACCTGAGATACTGAAGTAATTCTTTGGCATGGCATCCTAGGTGCCAAAGTGGGTATCGGAAATAACTACAATGGCTGCTTTATAATATATGCCCATGCTATTATAAAATCTATTATGCAAACGAAAGCTTTTCCGGAATTCCCACACCCCACCACTATTACAGTAAAACCAACTTTCCGCAATTCATGGTGGTATCTGAAAGTGATACATGGAAAGTAAAAGGCTTACTGGATGAAAGAATGATCAGCCAGATTCTGGATGAGTTATCCTTATACATGAAAAAAAATCATAGCCAATAAAGCTTTCTGGCCCTTGCAATATTAAATTTTGCTATTACTGCCTCCTCCCTATATTAATCTTAGGTTAAGTTTTGTAGCTTTAATGAAGTCCGTCATGAAACTCAGACTAACCATATTAATCTTTATTTGCCTGCTGCAGCTACTAACAGGTAAATCGTACGCACAAAACGAGCGGCAACATCATGTTGAGTTTTATGGTGATACCGTAATGATTCCATTAGGTACTTCAGCATTTGTTGATTTCAATAAACCGCTCTCCGATAGCTCCGTTCGTGAGTTTTATAAATCTATGGAAAGCGCCGGTTACTTGCCAGTGATCGAAGCCCTTACTTCTTACAGGGAAAATAAAAAACCTGATGACTGGCTGTTCTACCAACTAATCCGGAAAACCGCACAAATGATCAGCCCAAAAACTGAAAACTATCAGCGCTATACTTTATACAAATGGTATTTCCTTTTGCAAACTGGTTATGATGCGATCCTCACTATAAATGGCAACAAGATGCTGATGTATGCACAAAGTAATGATGCCATTTATGAAATTCCTTTCCGAACCATCAACCATAAACAGTATGTATGTCTGAATTACCATGATTATGGACAAATAGATTTCGACAAAAATGTATTCACACAGGTGGCAGCTGTTCAACTTCAACCCAAACGAATCTTTTCATACAGTATTACCAGGCTTCCTGCATTTACCAAATCAAAATACAGGGAAAAAGATATCAGCTTTATTTACAATGAAAGCCGGTATGCATTTAAAATCAGGATCAACCAGGAGGTGAAAGATATTTTTGCAAATTATCCTGTGGTTGACTATGAAAAATATTTTAATATCCCGCTTAGTGAAGAAACCTACAGCTCCCTGGTCCCTAGTCTTAAAAAGGTATTAAGAAAAATGAGCCAGAAGGAGGGAGTGGCCTATCTCATGTACTTCACCAGGCATTCATTTGTTTATAAAACAGACACAGAGGTCTTTGGAAAGGAAAAAAGACTCTCCCCCGAACAAACGCTTTTATATGAATACAGTGATTGTGAGGATCGCGCAGCGCTCTTTTTCTTTCTCGTAAAAGAAATTTATAATCTCCCTATGATCGCGCTTGCCTTTCCAAAACATGTAACCGTTGCGGTGAAATTCGACAAACCAATCGGCGAAACGATCTTGTACAAAGGAGAACATTATTCCATTTGTGAACCTACGCCCCAGGCTTTTAACCTGAGCATCGGACAGACACCAAAAGACCTGATGAAAACTGCTTTCGAAGTGGTATATGCCTATCATCCAGTGAAATGATCATTTGCGCGCCAGCTCTTTGCTCTTAGCAATTAATCTCCGCAAATTTTCATCAAATCCCATGTAATAAAAATTCCCGTCTTTAATAAAGTAAACAACACAGCATGCCGGACAATTTCCAGAAAAATACAATGTCTTCACTGGCTGTTCATCCTTAAACAAAAAAATTTTACCCTGCGAACGGCAGGTATCCACGTTACTTCTCTGTTGGTACACCAGGTGTGTCTGTTGCTTTAATGCATTTACAAGAACTGTATCAGATGTATTGTAGAAACTAAAGAACCGCGTATACTTTAATGAATCGCCATAAGGATTATCAAAATACAGGATCTGCAAACTGTCGATGTTTTCAAAGGATGGTTCAATATCCCATCCCGTACGCGTGGCATAAGCCGGGCTTTCAGGTTCGGGCACCTGCGTTTCGTTGTTGCACGCAAAAAACAAAATCATTAATAACACCGATATGCTAAAAAGCCCATTCATTTCACCAAATATAAAAAAACAAAAGATGGGCTGATCTTTCAATCGCAACCCATCCCTTGCATTATGTTCAACTAAAATCCTTTACTCATTTCCTCATTAATAAACATTTGTTTGCGGAGTAAAGCTCGTCCAGGTATTCAACCAGTTTGTTGTACCCAGAGCGCCCCTGAAAGTAACCGTTGTAAAAAATGGATCCATTCCGGCAAAACTTGCACCTGATAATGCTGGTGAACCTGCCTTCGGAAGATAATTAGGTGCATCCCAGTTAAATGGTGCTTCAAGCATGATTTCAGAAGCAGTTGCATACGTGATGTTCCCTTCCGTTTCAGCCTTTGTTCTTAACTGAGCGGCTGTTAATACAGCTTCAGCACCAGAGGCCGTGTTGTAAGGATTATTCAATGCATGCACAAGGTTGTTTTTAAACATCGACACACCACTCATATAGGAATTTGCTGTAGCAGCAGATTCAAGAACCAATCCACCTTTTGGAAAACCCATCATGATAGAATTATGCACTTGAAAATTCACAGCTCTTCTCCACCTGTTTGCAAAATTGATCTGTGAATTCGTGTTTGGATCACCGTTAGGTCCGATCCATGTAATATTTGAGAGAGTGGGTTTGGTATTCGGAGTGGCACTGCTGCCGGTACCATCATTGTCTGCTTCCACACCATTTCCAGCATCACCCGCATCGGCAATTTCAGGCCTGCGGTGCACTACTGCATATTGTATTTTTCCTGTATAACCAAAATCAAAATCAAGATCATCATCTGAAGCTGCATAACTCACGAGGTATTTTGCATTTACATTTCCACCAAAGAATTCAAAAGCATCATCATTACCATAGGAAACCTGAATATATTCCAGGGTGGTGCCTGAACCAACTCCACCCATGGTAAGGCCGTTGATCTCAGAACCTGGTTCTGCAGCAATACCGGCCCACTCAATACGAACATACCGCATGGTCCCTGAATTATCGTTTGCAACAGTTCCGCCATACCTGCGGTCTACTCCGCCCTCAATCAATGGTGCTGGCGACAGCGGACGATTTGTTGGTGCATTCCCTAATAAAATAATACCGCCCCAGTCGCCACGTGTACGCTGACCGACAGGTTTTCCTGAAGTGAAAATTATAGGTTGAGCTGCAGTTCCTAGAGCTTCAATCCTTGCACCTCTCTCAATGATCACAGCGCCTTTTTGAGAAACATCACTTTTAAGGATGGTACCTGCAGGAATGGAAAGTTTAGTACCCGGTGCAAAATAAACATATCCTTTAATCGTGTACACACCACCTGTGAGGGCAATGTCCCTTTCATAAGAACCTACCAATACCCGGCTTTGATTGGGATCATCAGGATTGGTGGTACTGCCTCCACCACCCAGTTCATCGTTGAAGTTCACCTTAATACATGACACAGTAAGTAAGGAAGTAGCAGCAACGATGCAGAATTCTCTGAGCTTGTTCATTTGTTTTTGCTTTTAAATATTTTATAGTTACTTTCTTTTTAAATCAAAATCATAGGTAAAACCAACGGTAATGGTGGTACCCGGACTATAAGCATAATTGATCCTGTCGCCTTGTGCGAAATTATAACCGGGGCTTTGGGAAAAATTATCATAGAATGCATAACGGTTATTTAATAGATCTGATACTGTAAGTTTCCATTCTCCTTTATCATTAAATACCTTTCTTGAAACCTGCAGATCCAACACATTCCTTGGCTTTTCGTAAATATCATAGAAGCCTGCTCCTTTAGGATCTCCAACGAGCGCCAGCCTTGGACCAATCCTGTTATACAACGCTGTTGCGTTCCAGCCATTATTATTGAACTGCAATCCACCGTTGATCAGATATGGCGACATTCCAAAAAGGGGCCTGTCTTGTTCTATTACTTGTCCGGTTGATTGTTCTGTTAAAAGCTTTACTTCAGATTCCAGGTAGGTAAGGTTTCCGATAACAGTTAAATTTTTCAGACGCTCACTGATAAAAGAAAGGTCTTTCCTGATCTCCATTTCTACGCCATATAAAAATGCTTTGTCGACATTAGCATAAGTGAATAGCCAGCGGTCACTGTTACTTCCGCCATCCATTCTGAGTTCAATTGGATCGTTAAAGGATTTAGCGAGCAGGCCAAGTGAAATTACTTCGCCCGCTTTTGGATAAAATTCATAACGCAGGTCCGCATTGAGTATGGATGTTCTTTTTAATTCTGTATTACCGGCAACTCCCCAAATCTGTTCGTAATCGAAGAACTGGAATGGCGCAATCTCGCGGAACTCTGGTCGGGCAACAGTTTGAGAAACCGAAGCGCGTAACTGGTTCTTTGTATTAACTGCATAAGTAAGGTTTAACGATGGAAGGAAATCCCACTTCTCTGTATTCACTACTATTCTTTTTAGAGATAGATCACGGGAAGTCAGGAACTGTTCAAAGAATTCCGCGCGCAAACCCCAGATCACCCTCAGCTTATCGCCAAACTTATTATCAAACATCATGTAGGCATTGTTCAGGGCTGACGCACCTATATACCGATCTGTGTTCTGTGTTTGCTCTTCAAGAAACAATCCATCGGATTTAATATTGGAGGAAACAAAAGCCTGGTTATAAGGAAGATGAATATCTGCAAATGCCGATGCGGGTTTATATCTGAATACACGTGCACTGAAATCCCTGTACCGTAACATGGTACCCCCTCCAAACTTGAAGGTCTGGCGGTTACCGGCAAAACTGAAAGGAATAGACAAAGAGGCATGCCCTCCGTATGTGAAATCTTTCAGGTCTGAAAAAAACCTGCGCGTGTCATCATCATCCAGTTCAAAAGAAGCACCTGGATCGGATAAAGGCTTTCCGAATTGTGCTGTCCTGAAATCCGGTTGTGTTTTATGGTTATAAGAAAAGTTTCCATTCCACTTAAACTTTACTCCCGAAGCAGTAACCATATGATCGCCTTCAAGCTGGCCACTGTAAAGTGAGCGCTGGTTTAAAAAAGAAGAACGAAGAGATATGGTTTGAATACGGCTGTTGTTTTGAAGGGTACGATTGATATAATTATCTTCGAATAACTGGTTGAAAAGATTTTTGAAAGATATTTTGTGTCTTCCTTTTACATAGGTGAAGTTGGCCAGGCCACCGGCATTTACCGAGTAGCGGTTCTGGATCTCATTACCTGAAAATATCGCTGCACGGTCCTGCTCAAATCTTCCTCTTTCCACATCATCGTAAATGATCATTGCATGCCTGTGATATAAAGCAATCATGGATCCAAAGCTGCCATTGTTCTTATACTTTTTTACATTGGCCCAGGAAAGATTGAGTGTAGTAATGGGCAAGGCTTTACTTTTCACTTCACTGTACACATCACCCTGGAAAGTTTTTGTAGCTTCCATTTTTTGAGCATCTGTAAGACTTCTGTACCCGGAAATGGATGGTATAGTTGAAGGAAGCGAGCGGGTTCCGTCATCAAACCCCAGCCAGTCATTTGAATTTCTTTTATTAGAAGTAAAATCGCGAAAGGTTGACTGGGAATTATATCCTACAGAAATTCCAACTGAAATAAAATTCCTGGTAGGAATATCCTTTGTGTTTATTTGTACAAGACCTCCGGCAAATTCTCCCGGAAGATCCGGTGTAGCTGTTTTGTTTATGATGATATTATCAATCATTATTGAAGGAATGATATCGAAAGAAAAAGCTTTTTTATCAGGTTCTGAAGAGGGCATCTGGGCATCGTTGATCAGGGCCTGGTTGTACCGGTCGCTCAAACCACGGATGATCACATATTTATTGTCCTGGATAGAAGCACCACTCACTCTTTTTAAAACTTCCCCTGTATTACGATCTGGTGTTCTCCGGATGAAATCTGCTGCGAGACCGCTGGAAAGTGCGGTGTTATTCCGCTGAAACTGGATCAGTGCATTGGTGCTTTCCTGCCTGCGCGTTACGGTTCTGATCACAACTTCCTCCTGCTGGTTTACAGAATATTCCAGCACCAGGTTCAGATCTTCATTTAATCCTGTTCCCACTTCAACATCTGAAATAGATTTAGTGGTATACCCTACAGCGGAAACTACAATGGTGTATTTTACACCTGCATCGAGGATCAGAGTAAAGCGGCCTTCCACATTTGAAGACACACCAGTGGATTTTCCCTGGATGGTTACCGAAGCACCGGATACCGGCTCCTGCTTTTCGTTGAGGATCCTTCCATTGAGCCTGAATTGCTGGGCAGATAAAATACCGAAAACAGATAAACTGATAAAAAGTAAAAAGATTCGCAACATCATGCCTTCTGAATTTGACGCAAAGGAATCATTATGATGTTAACGATGTATTACTCCATTGTTACCAAATTGTAAATGGTTTTTAGTATGTTATCGCCAAAATACCCTGGGCAACCAAGCTTAATGATTTGGTAACATTGGAGGTTTAGATTTAAGGCCTGATTTTTATATCAATTAAACTATGAAACACCTTGTCCTGGTTTTTTTCATTTTCCTGTTTTGTATTTCCTGCTTTAAAAATTATAGTGGCCGTATTGATATAGACGGCTCCAGTTCCGTATATCCCATTACGGAAGCCGTAGCCGAAGAATTCAGGATCATGAATGGCGATGTTAGGGTAACGGTGGGTGTTTCCGGAACCGGCGGAGGCTTCAAAAAGTTTGCCCGTGGTGAAATCGATATTGCCAATGCATCACGTCCTATAAAAGACCAGGAAGCAGAAGCGGCCCTGAAAGCGGGTATCAATTTTATTGAGATCCCTGTGGCTTATGACGGGCTTGCTGTGGTAGTCAGTCCTCAGAACGATTTTGTAGACTACCTGACCGTTGCAGAACTAAAAAAAATATGGGAACCTGCCGCACAGGGAAAAATTAAATCCTGGGCCCAGGTGCGCCAGGGTTTTCCTGACATTCCTTTACGGTTATACGGCGCCGGTACCTCCTCAGGAACTTATGATTATTTTACTGAAGCAATTACCGGAAAATCCAAATCGTCACGGGGAGATTATACAGCGAGTGAAGATGATAATGTATTGGTACAGGGCGTTTCTTCTGACCGCGGAGCACTGGGGTATTTCGGACTGGCCTACTTCACTGAAAACAAAAATAAATTAAAGCTGGTGGGTATCGACAATGGCAAGGGCATTGTTTTTCCTAACGACGAAACAGTTACTTCCGGAGTATATAGTCCGCTATCCCGTCCGGAATTCATTTACATTAATTCAAAGTCGGTAAACAAGCCTGAAATACAGCAATTTGTAAAATTCTATATGGAGCAGGCACCGGCACTTGTAAAGGAAGTTGGATATGTTCCATTACCGGATGAAGTATATGCCATTGCTTATCAGCGTTTCTTATCCGGCCGTTACGGTTCATTGTTTGCAAAAAGTTCTACTGTAGGTGCAGACCTGGTGGCATTATTAAAAGCGGATTCTTTAAGCACACGATAATATGAGATATAAAGAGAAACTGATAGAATTTCTGATGATGGCCTGCAGCTTCATTTCAGTTTTGACAACCCTGGCCATTATTATTATTCTTGCGGTGGACAGTTTCCAATTCTTTGAAGAGGTTTCTATAAAGGAATTTTTAACGAGCAAACAATGGACACCGCTTTTTTCTGAAAAACATTTTGGTATTCTCCCATTGCTTATGGGAACCCTGCTTACTACAACTATAGCCATTGCAGTGGCCGTACCATTAGGATTAACCATTGCCATATATTTAAATGAATATGCCTCTCCCCGTTTCACCGCTTATGTAAAACCCATTCTCGAAACACTGGCCGCCATTCCCACGGTAGTGTATGGATTTTTTGCCTTGCAGTTTGTTACGCCCTTGTTACAGCAATTCATTCCAGGCCTTGGTGGTTTTAACGCACTTTCTCCCGGCTTGGTTATGGGCATCATGATCATTCCGTATATTACTTCGCTCAGCGAAGATGCACTGAGAGCCGTACCTTCTTCACTAAGAGAAGCCTCCTATGGAATGGGTGCAACAAAATTTCAGACAGCTTTCAGGGTTATGGTTCCTGCAGCATCTTCGGGAATCATTGTCTCTATCATCCTGGCCATATCAAGAGCTTTAGGTGAAACCATGATCGTGGCTATTGCAGCAGGCCAGGAACCAAAATTTACTTTTAATCCAAAAGAATCGGTGGAAACCATTACTACATATATCGTGCAGGTAAGTATGGGCGATGTGCCGCAGGACTCATTGGAATACAGAACCATCTTTGCGGCCGGCATGACCTTATTCCTGTTTACTTTTTTATTGAATAACATCAGCTTCTGGATGAGAAAAAGATTTACAATCAGGTACCAATGAAAAATCTGATCAGAAAAATAAAATTCATTGATAAAACATTCCAGTACCTGGCAATGGCCGCCACATTTTTTGTGCTGATCGTGCTTTGTGTATTGATATGGAATATTTTTTCAAATGGATTGTTGCGCATCAACGGAAGCTTTTTTACTAATCTTCCCTCACGTCATGCAGAAAGAGCAGGCATCATGACGGCACTTGCAGGAATGGGATCCCTGCTGGTCATCACCATTGTAATTGCACTTCCTATTGGTGTACTCTCAGGTGTGTATCTTGAAGAATATGGAAAGAAAAATAAATTCGCCAGCTTTATTGAGATCAACATTGCCAACCTGGCCGGTGTACCCTCAGTGATCTATGGAATTTTAGGCTTGCAGTTATTTGTTCGCATGGCAAAAATGGGAAACAGCCTGCTCGCAGGTGCGCTTACATTATCACTGCTGATCATGCCCATCATTATTGTAGCAACCAGAGAAGCTATTAAAGCTGTTCCCGATTCCTTAAGAGAAGCTTCTTATGGAATGGGCGCCACCAAATGGCAAACCACCAGCCGTATCACCATTCCATCAGCGCTTGGTGGCATACTTACAGGGATTATTCTTGCTGTTTCCAGAGCGATCGGAGAAACAGCACCTCTACTAGTAATTGGTGCACTTGTATATGTACCTTTCGTTCCGGAAGGACCGAATGATCAGTTCACCACACTTCCGATACAGATCTTTAACTGGACCACAAGGCCCCAGGAGGCATTTATTATTAATGCAGCCGCCGGTATTGTTGTTTTGTTGCTGATCACTTTTTTATTGAACGGCATTGCCATTTATATCAGGAACAAGTGGTATAAAAAAATGAGATATTGATTATGTATAAGCTGGAAGCAAAAAATGCAAATTTATTTTACGGCGATAAACAGGCGCTGAAAAATATTAATATTGGCATTAAACCCAATTCGGTCACTGCATTTATAGGGCCCTCAGGTTGTGGAAAGTCAACGCTCCTGCGCTGTTTCAACAGGATGAATGACCTGATTGAAAATGCAAGAGTGGAAGGCGATTTTTTAATGGATGAAATCAACATTTACAAAGACATCAATACTTATGAATTAAGAAAGCGCATCGGCATGGTGTTCCAGAAACCAAATCCTTTTCCGAAAACCATTTTTGAAAATGTTTCCTATGGTTTGCGCATCAATGGAATGAAAGATAAAAAAATGATTGAAGAAAGAGTGGTGGAATCATTAAAACAATCCGCACTCTGGAACGAAGTGGAAGGATCGCTTCATAAATCAGCCTTATCACTTTCCGGTGGACAACAACAAAGAATTTGTATCGCGCGTGCCCTTGCAACAGAACCTACCGTTCTTTTAATGGACGAACCAGCATCAGCTCTTGACCCCATCTCCACCGCCAAAATTGAAGACCTGATCTATACCCTTAAGAATAAATTCACCATTGTAATTGTAACGCATAATATGCAGCAGGCTGCAAGAATCAGTGATAAAACTGCTTTTTTTTATCTTGGTGAATTGATTGAATTTGAAAAAACAAAAAAAATGTTCACCAACCCCGAAGAGGAAAAAACACAGAATTATATCACCGGCCGTTTCGGTTAAAATATTTTTTTTATGACGCATTTGCAGGAAGAACTGAAATTTTTAAGAGAGAGCTTATCCGACATGGCTAAAATGGTTACCAGCCAGCTAAAGAAAAGCTATTGCGCACTTGCAGATAAAGATATTGACCTGGCCAATGAAGTGATCTTTAATGAAAAACGGGTAAATGCTATAGAACTGAAGATCGATAAAGACTGTGAACACATTTTTGCATTATTAAATCCTGTGGCGCATGATATGCGGTTTGTATTTGCAACATTAAAGATCAATGCCGACCTTGAAAGAATTGGCGATTATGCTGAAGGCATTGCCAAATTATCCATTCAGGGTGAACTTAATTTTGATCAGCAACTTATAGAAAAACTGGAGCTGAAAAAAATGCACGATACCGCGCTTGACATGATGCGTGATGTAACCAGTGCTTATACAGATGATGATACCAAACTTGCCCGCTCGGTATTTACAAAAGATACGGTGCTGAACGATATCAATTTTTATTCAACCAACATCGTTGCCGACTACTGCAAACTAAATCCCGACAGGATCCACCAGGCGCTGTTTCTTCTTTCCATCATCCGTAAAATGGAAAGGGTAGGCGACCACATCACCAATATTGCTGAAGAAGTAATCTTCTACAAAGAAGCAAGGGTGTTGAAACATGGAAAGAAGAAAGAGGATAATGAAATTTAGGTGCGAATGTTCAAGGTTCAGGGAAAAAAACAATAACTAAACTTAAATTCATAAAGACTTGGGAAGCATCAATACATTTGCAGCCATATTAAGTTTTTATGAAATTATTGTTAACCCTTTTCCTCCTGTTGTCCATTTCCGCCAACGCGCAGCCGGATACGAGTGGAAAAACCGGAACACCCAGCCCAAAAAAATGGTACGAAAAAATTTCTTTGCGTGGTTATATGCAGTTGAGGTATAACCGGTTGCTGGAAACCAACGATCAACTTAAATGCGAACAGTGCGATCGCTCCTGGGGGGAAAATGGCGGTTTTTTTCTCCGCCGTATGCGGATTATTTTTTTTGGACAAATACATGAAAGAGTATATTTCTATATTCAACCCGACTTTGCCAGTGCCCCTACCTCTTCCGGAGCCCAACATTTTGTCCAGATAAGAGATGCTTACGTGGATCTGGGGCTGGATAGAAAAAATGAATTCAGGATCAGGCTTGGCCAAAGTAAAATCCCCTTTGGTTTTGAAAATTTGCAATCCAGCCAGAACCGCCTACCGCTCGACCGCAATGATGGACTCAACAGTGCTGTTGCCAATGAACGTGATCTGGGCGGATTTTTTTACTGGGCCCCGGAGAAAACCCGCAAACTTTTTTCCTCCCTGGTGAGTGAAGGCTGGAAAGGTTCCGGCGATTATGGCGTTTTTGGTTTTGGAATCTATAACGGCCAAACCGCCAACAGGCCTGAACAAAACAATAACCTGCATATGGTTACCCGTTTCAGTTTCCCTTTTGCTTTGGGCAATCAGATCATTGAGCCATCGCTCCAGGCTTATAAAGGAAAATATGTGGTAACGAATGACCTGCGCACACCGGGCGTAAAGGTAAAGCCGGGCAATAATTATACTGATGAAAGAGTGGCGGCAACCCTTGTCCTCTATCCAAAACCATTTGGCATACAGGCTGAGTATAATATAGGAAGAGGACCTGAGTACAATAAGATCACAGATTCAATCGAAACACGGAGCCTGAAAGGGGGTTATGCCACATTTAATTATCTATTAAAACTGAAGAATCAACTTATTTATCCCTTTGTAAGGATCCAGCAATACAACGGCGGAAAGAAGCATGAACTGGACGCCCGCAGTTATGATGTGAAAGAACTGGAGATCGGTGTGGAATGGCAGCCTATAAAAAATTTCGAACTCGTTGCCCAATACACCATTTCGGACAGGCGGTTCGAGGATTTCCGTAACCAGGACAACCGGCAAACCGGCAGATTACTCAGGCTGCAGGCCCAGTTAAACTTTTAAACCACCCGCCGCCACTGGCAGGCCATCAACCACAATTCAACCACCCCCCCTACGGCGGGAGCGCCATCAACCACTATTCAACAACTATTCAACCACTTTCAACCACCCACCGCCGCGGACCACATTCATCATCCCTTCCCAATATTAATAAATCATTAATTCCATGTTACCAGATTTGACCCCGGCAATTGAAACTAACTTCGCCCAACTTTAATAATGCTCCCATGAATATTTTCGCAAAACTGCTGGCTCCCAAAAACCGGGTATTTTATGAATTGTTTGAAAAAAGTGCAGACAATGTAAAGCAAATGGGTGTGCTGCTTACCCAGGTGGTGAGAGAATCGGATTTTGATAAACGCCAGACACTTATTGGACAAATGGAAGATGTAGAGCATAACAACGACGAGCTCACACATACACTTTTTACCGAATTAGGCAGAAATTTCATCACCCCTTTCGACAGGGAAGACATTCACTACCTGGCCACATCACTGGATGATATCGCAGATTTTATTTATGCTTCGGCTAAGAAAATAAATTTTTATCGCGTCAACCCAAATGAAATTGGCATCCATAAACTATCAGATATCATTTTACAAAGCACCGAACAGGTACGCAAGGCTGTGGTCGAATTAAGGAACATGAAAAACATGCGCCTGATCACAGAATCACTGGTAAAAATCAACAGTCTTGAAAATGAAGCTGATGACATTTTCGATATGAGCATTGAAAGATTATTTGCCACCGAAGAAGATGCAAAAGAAGTGATCAAAAAAAGAGAGATCTACCAGGCCATGGAAACCGCAACAGATAAATGCGAAGACGCGGCGAATGTTATTGAATCCATTATAATAAAATATGCCTAGTAAGAAAACAGGTGTTCATCTTGTTTTCTTCTCAACCAAAACCTGCATATGACCTTTGTAATTATTGTAATTGCCCTGGCCCTGATATTCGATTATATCAACGGCTTTCATGATGCCGCCAATTCAATTGCAACTATTGTTTCAACAAAAGTGCTTACACCATTTCAGGCCGTGCTCTGGGCTGCTGTTTTTAATTTTGCAGCGTTTTTTATTTTTAAAGATCACGGGGTGGCCGATACGGTGGCAAAAACGGTGAACCCTGACAGCCTTCAGCGTTCGAGCATGCTCCTCGTTGTTTTTGCGGGACTGATTGCTGCCATCGCATGGAACCTGTTAACCTGGTGGTTTGGAATTCCCTCATCATCTTCACACACCCTTATCGGCGGATTTGCCGGAGCTGGAATTGCCTCCGGAGGCTTCAGTGCCATCAACTCCAGTGTTATTTTAAAAACCGCCAGCTTTATTATTCTTGCCCCATTGATTGGAATGATCATGGCCTTTATTATGTCGCTTTGGTTCCTGGTCTCCTTCCGCAAAGACATGCTCCCAAAAATCGTTTCCATTGTAATGCTGCTGCTCGTAGGATGGTTTCTTTCAGCTAACCTGGAATTTGACCCCGTCAAATTGAAATCACACTATGAATCCTATTTTCTAAAAGTGTTTTTTTACAGCAAAAATTTTAAATGGATCCTGCTGGCCTTCATCCTTGTGGTTATGGCTGTTTTTACCTTCTGGCTCAACACCCTCAATGCTTACAGGTCAAATGTCTGGTTCAAACGTTTGCAACTGGTTTCTTCTGCCGCTTTTAGTATCGGACATGGTGGAAATGATGCTCAAAAGGTAATGGGTATTATCATGGCTGCTCTTGTAGCTTATGACCCGTTAATGTATTCCCTCGGAACCATGCCAATATGGGTTCCTCTTTCATGCTATACAGCCATAGCACTTGGCACGATGAGCGGAGGTTGGAAGATTGTGAAAACCATGGGAACCCGTATCACAAAAGTGACTCCTTTTGAAGGCGTTGCTGCGGAAACCGCAGGTGCCATCACTCTTTTTGTTACAGAAGCCATGAGGATTCCTGTGAGTACCACGCATACCATTACCGGTGCCATTATTGGTGTAGGAGCAACAAAAAGACTTTCCGCAGTAAGGTGGGGCGTTACCATCAACCTGTTGTGGGCCTGGATACTTACCATTCCAATCAGCGCTTTACTTGCAGCAGGAATTTTCCACCTGGTGCGGCTGTTCCTATAAAGGAATTAACGAAGTTTGCGTATAACTCAGAACATGGCAAAAATACTAGTGACCGGTGGATGCGGCTACATTGGCTCCCATACAATTGTAGATCTTATTGAAAATGGATTTGAAGTAGTGTGTGTAGATAACAACTCCCGCTCCAACCCTATCGTAATGGAAAACATCCAGCAAATCACAGGAAAAACGATAAAGAATTACAAGGTTGACCTTTGCAACTTCGATGAAACCTTTGCCATTTTCCAGGAAAATCCCGACATCCAGGGCATCATTCATTTTGCGGCCTATAAAGCAGTGGGCGAATCTGTTGAAAAACCCCTGATGTATTTTGAAAACAATCTTTACTCGCTGATCAACCTGTTAAAATGTGTACAGGAGTTTTCTGTACCATGGTTTGTTTTTTCTTCTTCCTGTACCGTTTATGGTAACCCCGATGAAATGATGGTAACAGAAGAAACGCCATTAAAACCGGCCGCTTCTCCTTATGGTTACACAAAGCAAATGGGTGAAGATATCCTGGGCGAGTTCCGTAAAGTGACCAATACTCAAACCATTCTGCTTCGTTATTTCAATCCCGTTGGTGCCCATCCCTCTATTAAGATCGGCGAACTGCCTGTAGGAAAACCACAAAACCTGGTGCCTGCCATCACCCAAACCGCAATTGGTAAATTACCTATGATGAAGGTTTTTGGCGATGATTATCCAACCAGAGATGGCAGTTGCCTCCGCGACTATATTCATGTGAGTGACATTGCTCATGCCCATACGCTGGCCATTCAATATCTTAAAGAAGCCAGGAATGAATCGAGCTGTGAGGTTTTTAACCTGGGCACCGGCAATGGGGTGACTGTACTGGAAGCGATCCAAGCTTTTGAAAAAATAAGTGGCGTAAAATTGAATTATGAAATCGGCCCGCGCCGCCCGGGTGATGTAGTGGCGATTTATGCCAATAACGACAAGGCCCGCCAAAGACTGGGATGGAATCCGAAAACCACCATCGAAGAAATGATGGAAACCGCCTGGAAGTGGGAGTTAAAATTAAAAGAAGATGCTTCCCTGCACGAGAACCCCAATTTCCAGATGAACTGATTACTTATTAATGAATGGTCAAAGGTCAATAGTCAATAGTCAATAGTCAATGGTCAATCACAGCTGTCCGGGGAAAGTTATTTGATTTCGATGAAACGCGCACTGGTTCTGGCGTTGTTGATGATTACTTAAACCAGGCCTTAGATTTTGAAGTTGCAATAACCTAATGGAGTTTCTTGCCGGACACCAGCGCTATGATAAATGCCTCTTCCACCTTTTTTCTTGAAAAAAAGTGGAAGAGGTTTTCCCTTAACAAATTCAAGGCGTTAAAGCCGAAATATACATTTGACAAATTGTACAGAACCTGAATTGTACATTTACCTCATACTCCCTTACTTTGCAGCCAAATGGAAAAAATGCTAAAAGACATTCAGTCTACCGGTAAAAAAGATACCCGTAGTGGATTTGGTGATGGAATTGTAGAAGCTGCAAGAAAAAACCCTAACGTCGTGGCCCTTACCGCGGATCTCGCTGGTTCCCTTAAGCTTCAGCAATTTATGAAGGAATTCCCTGAAAGATTCATCCAGGTAGGCATCGCTGAAGCCAATATGATGGGCATTGCAGCCGGACTTACCATCGGAGGCAAAATTCCTTTTACCACCACTTTTGCAAATTTTTCCACTGGCCGTGTTTACGACCAGATCCGCCAGAGCATTGCTTATAGTGATAAAAATGTAAAGATCTGTGCTTCACATGCGGGTGTAACGCTGGGTGAAGACGGTGCCACCCACCAGATCCTGGAAGACATAGGCCTGATGAAAATGCTTCCCGGCATGACCGTGATTGTTCCATGTGATTACCAGCAAACAAAAGCTGCTACACTGGCCATTGCAGCATTTGAAGGTCCTGTTTACCTGCGTTTTGGCCGCCCCGCATGGCCCATGTTCACCAACGCAGAGGAACCATTTGTAATTGGTAAAGCGCAACAGTTTTCTGAAGGCACCGACGTCTCCATTTTCGCCTGCGGTCACATGGTTTGGAATGCGATTCAGGCAGGTGCAGCACTGCAGGAAAAAGGGATCAGCGTGGAAGTGATCAACATCCACACCATTAAACCGATTGATGAAGAAGCCGTTTTGAGATCCATTAAGAAAACGCGCTGCGTGGTTACCGCAGAAGAACATAATATTATTGGAGGTTTGGGAGATGCGATTGCCCAGGTAGCGGCAAAAAACTTCCCTGTACCCATTGAATACGTGGGAACGAAAGACAGTTTTGGTGAAAGCGGCACACCAGATCAGCTCTTAAAGAAATATGGGCTGGATATTCCGGATATTATTGCGGCAGCCGAAAAAGTGATGGAGAGGAAAAAATAATATCTGCTGTTCGGTCCTTTGCCCTGCTGCCTGCTAATATGCATTAGGCTTTATCTTTACCTCAAAGGTTAAACATCATCAATGGCTTTAACAGACAGATCAGATGCTGAATTATTGGTTCAATTCCGCGACCCTGCTACAAAAGATAAAGCTTACACGGCTTTAATTAAAAAATACCAGGAAAGATTGTACTGGCATATCCGGCGCATGGTAGTAACCCATGATGATGCTAATGATGTGCTTCAGAATGTTTTTATCCGCGTTTGGAATGGACTGGAAAATTTTAGGGAAGATGCCCAGGTCTTCACCTGGCTCTACCGCATTGCTACCAATGAATGCCTGACCTGGCTTGAAAACCAGAAAAAAAGAGCTTCGGTCAGCTTTAGTGATGTTGAAACCGGCCTAAGCAATAAAATTCAGGCTGATAAATATTTTGATCCACAGAAACTAGAATGGAAATTACAGGTAGCCATCCAGCAACTTCCTGAAAAACAGCGTGTTGTATTTGTCCTTCGGTATTACGATGAACTGCCTTATGCTGAAATGAGCCAGATCCTGGGCACCAGTGAAGGGGCTCTGAAAGCCAGTTATCACCACGCGGTGAAAAAAATTGAAGATTATATAAAGAATCATTAAACCACCAAGGACTGTGCTTGTCCTAAGGCGCGTATGAAAAACAGGGAACCAATTATTAATGAATTAAATGAGCTGAACAGTACGCTTCGGACTATTCCGGAAGCTCCTTATACGCTCCCTGAAAATTATTTCGAACATTTTCCAGCCCAGATGCTTTCACTTGTTAAAGAATTGGAAATTTCCGCTAAAGAAGAAATTCAGCACCTTTCTCCCCTGCTTGCAGGATTAGATAAAAAATCACTTTATTCCGTACCCGATGATTATTTCAGTGAGAATCTTGAAGCACTTCCCTACATGGTTGGTGAAGATCAGCCTTCAGCCATCCTTAAACTGGTAGAACAGGTTACTCCGTATGAAGTGCCGGTTCAGTATTTTGAAGAACTGCCTGGCGTCATAAAAAATAAAATTGAAAAAAAATCGCCTGTTGTTCGTATGCGGAACAACTGGATGAAAATTGCGGTTGCTGCTGTAGTTGCAGGAATCATTATGGTTTCCGGACTGATATTCCTTAACGACCGCAATAGCCGTGAACTGACAGTTGCCCATCAATTGAAAACGATTCCAACCCAGGAAATCGATGAATTTTTTAGAAATACCAATGTGGTAACCCGAACAGAAACTGCCATCCAAAACGGGCCTGCCTCCGATGTCAAATCGCTGTTGACAGATGTCGATGACAAGGAACTTGAAGCCTTTTTAAAAGATGTTCCACTTGAGGAAGATCTGTTTTCCTATAATTAAAAGATTATGAAAAAAATATTTTACCTGTTAAGTTTTATCAGCCTTATCAGCTTTGCTTCTTTTGCCCAGGATGATGAGGGTGGAAGAATGCCGGAAAAAATGGCTGAATATATTGCCTCTAAACTTGAACTCAGTAAATCAGAAAATGAAAAATTCAAACCTACATTTCTTGAATACCTTAAAGAGTTAAGAAAAACCACTGTGACCAATCGTGGCGACAGGCTTGTATTGCAGCAACAGATCGTTGAATTGCGTCTTCGTTACCGTGATATATTCAAGTCGCAGATCGGTGAGAAAAAAAGCAACGAAGTCTTTTTTCATGAAAGAGAATTTATCAGGGAAGTGCAGGAATTAAGGAGGGAAAGAAGAGGCAATCAAAAAAGAAATTTGGACCAGTTGTAAAAATGTACAACTTAAACTATATTTGAACTTGGTGTTTTTCATAGGTTAGCAACGGCCGGCTCTTTTTAGAGCAGGCCTTTTTTTTGTGCAGCTAACAACAATGTTTAAACGTACAATAACTACTTACTTAAATACATACTTCTGTCCTTATACAATTGCCTGAAATATGGATCCCTCAGGTCCTTTATAAAACGGATGGCCTCTCCTGTGCTTTTCATCTCCGGGCCAAGCTCCTTGTTTACTCCAGGGAATTTATTAAAAGAAAAAACCGGCTCTTTAATGGCAAACCCTGTAAGATTTTTTTCAAAACGGAAATCTTTCAACTTCGCTTCCCCCAGCATAATTTTCGTGGCAATATTGAGGTAAGGAATACCATAGGCTTTGGCAATAAAAGGTGTCGTACGTGAAGCCCGCGGATTGGCTTCAATAACATAAACATTATTATCTTTTATCGCAAACTGAATATTAATCAAACCTTTTATATTCAGTGCTCTTGCAATTTTTTCCGCATGCAATTCCATTGTAGTTACCAGTAATGGAGCAAGATTGAATGCAGGAAGCACCGCATTACTGTCGCCACTGTGAATACCTGCTGGTTCAATGTGTTCCATCACGCCCATCACATGAAAATCTTCGCCGTCAAAAATGGCATCGATTTCGGCTTCCTGGCAGCGATCCAGGAAATGGTCGATCAGGATCTTGTTATCAGGCAGGTGCTTCAATAAGCTGATCACCGCCTTTTCCAGTTCATCATCATTAATCACAATCCGCATTCTTTGTCCACCCAGCACATAACTCGGACGCACAAGTACAGGATAACCTACTTTATGCGCCACTTCAATCGCCTGGTCAACGTCGAAGGCCGTTCCATAATTCGGATAAGGAATTTCAAGTTCTTTCAGCATATCACTGAACCGTCCCCTGTCTTCAGCAATATCCATATTATCATAAGAAGTGCCCATGATGGGAATACCTTTCTCATGTAAACGTTCCGCAAGTTTGAGTGCCGTTTGTCCGCCCAACTGCACAATTACCCCGGCCGGTTTTTCCAGTTCAATGATCTCCCAAAGATGTTCCCAAAAAACCGGCTCGAAATACAATTTATCCGCCATGTCAAAATCCGTACTCACTGTTTCAGGATTACAGTTGATCATGATCGATTCATATCCACATTCCTTTATTGCCAGTAATCCGTGAACACAACAATAATCGAATTCTATTCCTTGTCCGATCCTGTTCGGGCCACTGCCCAGGACAATGATCTTCTTTTTATCAGAGACCTTACTTTCATTCCCGTTGCCTTTTTCAAAAGTGGAATAGAAATAAGGTGTTTTGGCTTCAAATTCCGCACTGCAGGTATCTACCATTTTATAGGTCCGTGTGATTCCTGCAGCTTTTCTTTTCTCATAGATCTCATCTTCCGAACCGTCTTTAATAATTCTTGACATCTGCTCATCACTGAAGCCATGCACCTTGGCTTTCAGCATGAGTTCATCAGAAATATCATCCAGTTTGAAATTGGTAAGCTCTTTTTCTATGTTGCAGATCTTCTGTATTTCGTGTATGAACCAACGGTCAATCCCAGTGGCTTTTGCAATCGTGTTAACGGTAATACCCAGCATCAGGGCGTCTTTAATCCTGAAGATTCTGTCCCATTTCGGAATTTTTATATACTCCAGGAGTTCTTCTGATTTCATGGCACTCTTTCCATAGTATCCAAGTCCCACTGCATTGTTCTCCAGGCTCTGACAGGCCTTCTGCACTGCTTCAGTAAAACTTCTTCCAATTGCCATTACTTCACCGACACTTTTCATCTGTAGTCCTAAAGTATCATTCGCGCCTTTGAACTTGTCAAAATTCCACCTCGGAATTTTGACGATCACATAATCAAGTGCCGGTTCAAAATAAGCTGAAGTGGTTTTAATAATTGGATTGGTAAGTTCATCCAGTGTAAAACCAATTGCCAGTTTAGCGGCGATCTTAGCGATAGGATATCCTGTAGCTTTTGATGCCAATGCGGAAGAACGACTTACACGAGGGTTGATCTCCACGGCAATGATCTCTTCTGTATCCGGATTAATGGCAAATTGCACGTTGCAGCCTCCTGCAAAATTTCCCAGGTCACGCATCATCATGATCGCAGTGTTGCGCATCAACTGGTATGCGGTATCACTTAGCGTCATGGCAGGTGCTACCGTAATGGAATCACCCGTATGCACGCCCATTGGGTCAAAATTTTCGACCGTACAAATGATGCAAACATTATCTGCCCTATCACGTAACAGTTCCAGTTCAAATTCTTTCCATCCCAGCACAGCCTTTTCCACCAGCACTTCGTGAATGGGGGATGCTTCCAGTCCTCTTTGTAAGGCTTCATCAAGTTCTTCAGGTCCATGAACTAATCCGCCACCTGAACCTCCAAGCGTAAATGATGGGCGGATCACCAGAGGAAAACCTATATCCTGGGCAAATTCCTTTCCTTCAAGGAAAGAATTGGCCGTTCTTGCCGTAGCCACAGGCACATTCAGTCCTATCATCCACTGCCTGAACTTTTCCCTGTCCTCTGCCTTATCAATTGCTTTTATATCTACACCTATGAGGCGGATATTATATTTTTCCCAAACGCCCAGGTCCTCTGCTTCTTTAGCCAGGTTCAATGCAGTTTGTCCGCCCATTGTTGGCAAAACGGCATCAATGTCCGGATGATCTTCAAGGATCTGCTCAATGCTTTCCACTGTTAATGGCAGCAGGTAAACCTTGTCTGCCATCATGGGATCGGTCATGATGGTGGCAGGATTGGAGTTGATTAACGTAACCCGGATCCCCTCTTCTCTTAAACTTCTGGCAGCCTGTGTGCCTGCGTAATCAAATTCAGCAGCCTGGCCAATGATAATCGGACCGGAACCAATGATCAGCACAGATTTTATTGAAAGGTCTTTTGGCATATAGTGTTGTTGATTGATCGGAACTGTGCCCGGTTCTGGTCATAAAAAAACCGGGCAATTGCCCGGGGTGCAAATCTAAGGTAATGATGCTTACCGTAGAAATGATTTGTTGAAAACTGATCCTTACATCGTGCTGTTGCTGTGTGCAGGAACGCCGTTTTTCTTGTCAAAGGCTTTAGTCAAACCCCCTAAATTTTCATTTACGAGTTTTTTGCCTTTATCCAATAACTGCTTTTTCTGAATCTCCGACATTTGAGCATATTTGTAAGCACCATAGGCCGCTGCGCCTAACAATAACAATGAGCCAATACCTGGTTTTGCCATAACTTATTTTTTAAATTATTTAATTCTTACTGCTACCTAATAAAATATCGTACCGTTTCTGCTGAAGCAGCAATTACACCTGCGAAGCAGGGGGAATGTCTGTGCCTGTAGAATTTGTGGTCTTAGTTCCACCTTTAAACAAACCTTCAATAAATTCTTCCACTTTTGGCATGTATTCCTTCATTACATCAGCACCTTTGGTTTTTAATTCGCCGAAATAGTCCATGGCTTTGTCTTCAGCATCCAGGGCTGATTGCTTTAAATTGTTTGCCTTCTCTTTCAGGTCATTGGCCAGTTTTTCTTTTTCCTCTTCGGTCATGTTTGCATACTTATATGCACCAAAGGCAGCAGCTGCTCCTAATAAGAAAGTTGCTAGATGTTTGTTATTTACATTCATGGCGGTTGTTTTAGATTATTTTTTTAATACAGTATTATGTTACCAATTTTGTGCCCGGATGAGTATGGAATAAAGATTGAATTAAATGGGAACAAATTGCTGTAATGATCAAACGCTACCTATCTTTCTTATTATTAATTGTTTCTACTGTTGCTGCCGCTCAATCCTATCCTCAAAATTATTTCAGAAATCCTATGTCCATACCCATGGAACTGGTAGCGAATTTTGGGGAAATCAGGACCAACCACTGGCACATGGGACTGGATATACGCACCCAACAACGCGAAAACCTTCCCGTACATGCTGCAGCTGAAGGTTATATCGCCAGGGTTTTGGTGGAACCTGGTGGTTTCGGACAGGCGATTTATATTCATCATCCCAACGGGCTCACAACATTGTATGCGCACATGAATGGCTTTTTTCCTGCCCTTGCCCAATATGTAAAGCTACAACAATACGACCGGGAGTCATGGGCAGTGAATCTCTTTTTGCCCCCTGGAATGTTTGCTGTAAAAAAAGGTGATTTTATCGGCCGGAGCGGAAACACCGGTGGATCGGCGGGGCCCCATGTGCATTTTGAAATCCGCGATACCAAAACAGATAAGGTTTTAAATCCCCTGCTTTTTAATTTTCCTATAGCGGATGCCGTACCTCCCACTATTACAAGACTCGCCATGTACGACAGAAGCAGGTCAACCTATCACCAGGCACCCCAATTGCTCACCCTGAAAAGATCGGGGGGTGTACATACACTGGCAGCGGCATCCACTATTAAGGTAGGAACAAACCGAGTAAGTTTTGCGGTTGGAGCCACAGACAGGTTTTCAAAATCAACAAATCCCAATGGCATTTATAGTGCACGAATCTCGCTTGATGGATCACCTGTTTCAGAATTTATTCTTGACAGCATCGATTATTTCGAAACACGTTATATGAATGCGCAGATTGATTATCCCTGGCGCGCAAGAGGAGGCTCTTTTGTGCAGCATGTAAGTGCACTTCCGGGTGCAGCACATATTGCCTACCAGTCTTTTAGTGAGGATGGAATTATTGTACTTCATGATGAAAAACTACATGCTGTGGTGATCGATGTAAAAGATGCAAAAAAGAATAATTCAAGAATTCAATTCAACATACAATATGATCCATCGCTGGCCAGACCATACAATTTTCCTGCAGGTCAGCAATTTTTGCCTCATAATGTAAATGTTTTTGAAACCTCCGATTTTGAATTGTTTACTTCTGAGAGAACGATGTATGACACCACTTATGTTACCTATACCAATAAACCCGGCACCGGAACCAATGTAGTTTCCCCTTTGCACCAGTTTTTAAGTGCAGCCATCCCTGTTCATGATTCTGTTGTTGTAAGAATAAAACCCGATCGCCAGCTCAGTGCAGAACAAATGGACAGGGTAATAGTAAAGCACGTTTCCGGCACCAGAACAAATATTCAGAAAGCTCGCTGGCAAAACGGATGGATCAAAACCAGCTTTCGGCAGTTTGGTACCTACCAGGCAATTATAGATAATGAACCACCCGTGATCAATGCACCACCCACCAATCTTTCTGCTGCACGTTCGATCATTTTTACTCCAACAGACAACCATAACGTGATCAAACGTTTCCGGGCGGAACTGAATGGAAAATGGCTGATGTTTACGAATGACAAAGGCAGGAGGTGGATCTATACTTTCGACGAACATTTTCCAAGAGGGAACCATGAACTGAAGGTGACCGTTGAGGACGAAGCGGGAAATCTAACAACACGCACATGGAATGTAAAAAGGTGATCTAGTGGTATGTTAAGAATAAAATGACGGTTTGAAGGGTGAATGGTCAATGGTCAATAGTCAATAGTCAATAGTCAATCACTGCTGTCCGGTAAAAATCAAACATCGCTTTTAGTTAAGCTAATTTGCCTCAGGCCGGCGGGCCTCGTACCTGCCCCGCTGCTGAATTCCAACAAAAAGGCCTCCCGCAGATTACGCAGATTTTCGCTGATTGGTTTTCTGCGTTCATCAGCGTAACCTGTGGGCAACAAGAGGCAGGTACTGGTTCAAATAGATCCAGGTTTCCTCATAAAATGAAATTCCAGGCCTAATCTTATAACATTTGGGTGGTTGTGTGCGCCTTATTGCTCCTGATTTTTCCTAAGAAATCTTTATACCTAAGGTGGAGCAATACAGCGCGAAGAACGCTTGCACAATCAGATCGCATGGAGTTGCACCTGTTTTCATTTTTCGGTGCGCTCCCTTGCGCAATCATCCGAAGGTATCTGGTAAAAACAGACTGTTGCGCATTGATTGCGCTTGAATTTTTGCTTGCCCACCGAAGCGAAGCGCAGGGGGGGCCACCTTTTTTTTCAAGAAAAAAGGTGGAAGAGGCATTTATCATAGCGTTGCTGTCCGGCAAGAAACTCCATTAGGTTATTGCAACTGCAAAATCTAAGGCCCGGTTTAAGTAATCATCAACAACGCCAGAACCATTCACCATTCACCATTGATTATTGACTATTGACTTTGACTATTGACCATTGACCATTGACTTTGACCATTCACCCTTAACTTAACACTAGAATTGAATTTAAATCTCAATGGCAACATTTTTAAAACAAGGTGACAAAGCACCTGCTTTCACAGGGAAGGACCAGCATGGAAATAAGATTGCTTTATCAGATTATAAAGGCAGGAAACTGGTACTGTATTTCTATCCGGCCGACGACACTCCGGGTTGTACTACCCAGGCCTGTAACCTAAGAGATCATTATGCGCTGTTACAGCAACACCAACTGGAGATTATTGGAGTGAGCCCTGATTCAAAAGAAATGCACCAGCACTTTATTAAAAAATACAATCTTCCTTTTCCATTGATCGAAGATCCTAAACTCAGTATCATCAATAAATATGGGGTTTGGGGAGAAAAGAATTTATATGGGCATAAATTCACCGGAGTACACCGCACAACTTTTCTTATTAATGAATCTGGAAGGATTGAAAAGATTTTTCTTCGGCCAAAAAATAAAGCCCATTCGGAAGAAATTATCAAGACGCTTTGACTGATCGATTCTAAAGTACCCACGCTACTTCTCCCACTGAAAATTTTTCTTCAACCGCGTGCTGCACCACCAGTTCACCAAAATCGGTGACAGAAACCACCCGGGCTTCAAAAACCTGAGATTGCTTTTTAAATCTGATCATCTCCCCTTTTTTGTATAATAAGGCATCATAAGCAGAAGTAACCTCCTCCGGCTGCTGCACCAGCAATTGAAAATAAAACATCAGGTCTTCATGCAACTGGCGGGCAAGTACTTCAGGGTCTTCTTTTTTGCCTGATATATTATATAGAGAAATGGCTTTTGTGGCCAACTCTCCAAACGCGTCCTGGTTGATGTTTAATCCCACTCCGGCAATGGAAAACTTCCAGGCATTCCCTTTTAATATGTTTTCAATTAAAATTCCACCTGCCTTTCTGTCACGGAGATAAATATCATTTGGCCACTTTATAAAAGCGGTTTCTGTTGTGTACCTGTTAAAGAAGCGTGCAGCAGCCAGGGCCATAGCCTTGCTTAAAAGGAACATCCTGGAAGCGGAAAACTGGTCATTTATTTCCAATATCACGCTAAGCGCGATATTCATTCCTGTTTCAGAAATCCAGTGCCGGTTACGCTGGCCGCGACCCTTTGTTTGTTCCCTGGAAAACACCGCTGCGCCATGCTGTGCCATACCTTCATGCACCATTCCCATGGCATAGTTGTTGGTGCTATCCACCGTGTGCAGTAAAATGAAGGGAAAACCCTTCTGATTTGGCAATGACAATTAACTACTATTTTTGGGCAAATAAAAATAACTTTAATTGTCTACGATCATCTCTGCGCAATTTTATCACTTAAACCTTAAAAATATTTGGAACCATTAGAAGTTTTGGCGAAAAGAAAGAAAAGTGCAGCCCGGTTGAATAAGAATTCAAAAATCTATAAAACAATTATCAAGGCTATACAGGAAAAAAAGGGTGAAAATATTATTTCACTTGACCTTCGAAAAATACCTGAAGCAATTGCTGATTTTTTTGTAATCTGTGAAGCAACCAACCAGCCCCAGATCAGAGCCATTTCGGATTATATAGAAGATCAGGTGAAAAAGGTTTGTAGCGAAAATCCTTACCGTCATGAAGGCAAACAGAACCTCCAGTGGGTTTTGATCGATTATGTCAACATAGTTGTTCATGTTATGCTTCATGAACAAAGAAAATTTTACAAATTAGAGGAAATGTGGAGTGATGCTGCTGCTGAAGATCATACTCAGTAGTACCATCCTTAGATGAATTATAATAACAGCACCATTTAATTAAGATTAGAAAGATGTCACAAGACCCATATAAAAACGAGAGCAAATCCAGGATTCCAAAATTTACAAAAGGCCCCGGAGCCCCACAAGGCGAAGGCGAAAATCCCAAAAAGGGCCCCAGGTTCAGTATCTACTGGGTCTATGCCATTATTTTCGCGATTTTAATTGGTTTTCAGTTTTTTGGACCTTTTACCCCTAATACAGCAGAGATCAACCAGAGCAAGTTTGAGCAAATGCTTAAGGCCGGTGACGTTGAGAAATATACCATTATATCAAACCGCAACCTTGTGCGGGTGAAGTTAAAAGAAGGTGCACTTCCCAGGTATGAAGGGAACATTGGAAAAAACCTGCGTCCTACAGATGAATTTCACGCACGGTTCACCATTGCATCTGTAGAATCTTTTTCAGATGATATGAGGGATTTTTACAAAATCAATTCCGAATTACCCAATGTAGGTACGGCATCAAATGATACCAATTGGTTTAGTCCCTTGTTACAGACCTTACTTCCGGTGCTCATATTTATTGGACTCTGGATCCTGTTAATGAGAAAAATGGGTGGTGGCGCCGGTGGCGGCGGTGGCCCTGGTGGCATTTTCAATATTGGCAAATCAAAAGCAACGCTTTTTGATAAAGGAACAAGAGTCAACATCACTTTCGCAGATGTTGCCGGTCTGGATGAAGCAAAAGTGGAAGTAATGGAGATCGTTGACTTTCTAAAAAATCCTAAAAAATATACTTCTCTTGGTGGTAAAATTCCAAAAGGAGCTTTGCTGGTAGGTCCTCCGGGAACCGGTAAAACCCTTCTGGCAAAAGCCATGGCAGGTGAAGCACAGGTTCCATTCTTTAGTCTGAGTGGTTCTGATTTCGTTGAAATGTTTGTGGGTGTGGGTGCCAGCCGTGTGCGCGATTTGTTTAAACAGGCCAGGGAAAAAGCACCCTGTGTAATCTTTATCGATGAAATTGACGCGATCGGTCGTGCCCGTGGCAAGAATATGATGATGAGCAATGATGAAAGAGAATCAACCCTGAACCAGCTCCTTGTAGAAATGGATGGCTTTGGTACCGATACGGGAATCATTGTGCTTGCAGCTACCAACAGGCCCGATGTTTTGGATACTGCTCTTTTACGTCCCGGAAGGTTCGACAGGCAGATCACCATTGATAAACCGGATGTAAAAGGTCGTGAAGCTATTTTTAAAGTTCACCTGAAACCGATCAAGGTTTCTGAAAAAGTGGATATTTTAAAACTCGCTGAGCAAACACCGGGTTTTGCCGGTGCAGATATTGCCAATGTTTGTAATGAAGCTGCGCTGATCGCGGCACGTAAAGGAAAAACAGCGGTGGATATGAGCGATTTCCAGGATGCAGTAGACAGGGTGATCGGTGGGCTGGAAAAGAAGAACAAAATCATTTCTCCCGAAGAGAAAAAGATCATTGCCTATCACGAAGCCGGACATGCCATTTGCGGCTGGTATCTTGAACACGCTTATCCACTGCTTAAGGTTTCCATTGTTCCAAGAGGTACTGCTGCTCTGGGATATGCCCAATACACTCCAAAAGAACAATACCTCTATAATACCGACCAGTTGAATGACCAGATTTGTATGACACTGGGAGGAAGAGCAAGTGAAGACATCTTCTTCGGTAAAATATCTACCGGAGCTCAAAACGACCTTCAGCAGATCACCAGGATCGGTTATGCTATGGTAACCGTATATGGAATGAATAACAAAATTGGAAATATCAGTTTTTATGATCCTACACAGGAAAACCAGTTTACAAAACCATATTCTGAAGAAACAGCAAAACTGATTGATGAAGAAGTTAGGAAACTGATTGATGTTGCTTACCTAAGAACAAAAAGCTTGTTGCAGGATAAAAAAGGTGAAGTGGAATTACTGGCTGAAGCCCTTTTGGAAAAAGAAGTGCTGTTCCAGAGTGATGTAGAAGCTTTGATCGGCCCACGCCCTTATGAAGATAAAAAACCTTTAGGCGTAGAAGACGACAAACATCATGAAGGTGGTATCAGCGAAGGCGTTCCTCCTTATGATCCGAATGTAACTCACCAGGCACCAGCTACTAAATGAGTCATTCTCCTTCAAAAAATAATATTTTAAAAAAGATCCGCATGGCGTTGGCAAATCCAACGCCATTGCCATTTCCGAAAAGTGAAGGCAATGAACCCATGTTCCAGCCACAAGGGCAGGACCTTGTTTTGGAATTTGCAGAACAGTTTTCCTTATTGCAGGGAAAATTTGTGTTTTGTCTTAACAATGCCGAACTCGCCGATCTTTTTTTAAAACTGTGCTACCAGAACCAATGGACAAAATTGTATTGTGATGAAGAAAACCTGAAACAGCTGATTCCTGCTCCATTGTTGTTTGATGATATTGCAGGTTGCGAAGCAGCTGTTACAAGTTGCGAATTCCTTGTAGCACGTACAGGCAGCATGGTGTTAAGTTCTGTGCACCAGGGAAGGATACCGGCTGTATATGCACCCATTCATGTTTGTATTGCGCATACCTCCCAGCTGGTGTACGATATAAAAGATGGTTTACAGGCCATGAAAACAAAATACCGTGATTACCTTCCTTCCATGATCACCTTTGCCACAGGTCCGAGCCGCACGGCTGATATTGAAAAGACACTGGTTGTGGGTGTACACGGACCAAAAGAGGTCTATTGTTTTGTAGTGGACGATGGTAAGAATTAACTTCACATCCATGCAGCTCCCTCCCGGAAAAAAAATTTATTTTCTGTCCGACTTTCACCTGGGGGCGCCCAACAGGGAGCAAAGCCTTGCCAGGGAGAAAAGGATCGTTCTGTTTCTTGATTCTATAAAACACGATGCGCATACCGTATTTATTGCTGGCGATATGTTTGATTTTTGGTATGAATACCGCCAAGTTGTTCCCAGAGGATATGTAAGATTGCTGGGAAAACTTGCCGAGCTGACAGATGCCGGCATCCTAATGCATTTTTTTGTAGGCAACCATGATATGTGGATGCAGAACTACTTCCAGAATGAAATGAACATGGAAGTACATTTTGCCCCTGCCCGGTTTGAATTTGATGGTAAAAAATTCCTGGTTGGCCATGGAGATGGGCTGGGCCCGGGAGACAGCGGTTACAAAATCTTAAAAAAACTATTTCGCAATCCTGCGTGCCAGTGGCTCTTTGGAATCCTGCCGCCTGCAATTGGAATTGGCGTGGCCAACTATTTCAGCAAAAAAAGCAGGGATGCTGATAAATCAACCGAAGAAGTTTTCCTGGGAGAAGAAAAAGAATGGCTGATCATTTATGCAAAAGAAGTATTAAAGAAGGATCATTTCGATTTTTTTGTGTTTGGACATAGACACCTGCCCATTGATTTTCGTCTATCTTCGGAAAGCCGGTACATCAACCTTGGTGAATGGATGAATTATTCCACCTATGCTGTTTATCAAAATGGAATGATGGAACTGAAATCCTTTACAGGCAAAGAAGAAAAAATATATAAAAACTGGTGAGGTCCCTGCTCTTCATATTATTTTTTTGGATATCACTGGAATCAGTTGCCCAGGCAGATTCCGGGTACCTGTTCATCCGGAGTTTACAGGGTGATATTGCAGATGTTTCCATGGATAACCTTGATAATCTTTACATCATTTCTTCCACCGGCCAGGTTAGAAAATTTAATAATAAAGGCGATTCTGCAGGCATTTACAACCAGGTGCGCAATTTTGGAAAATTGCACTCGATGGACATTTCTAATTCTTTAAAACCTGTATTGTTTTACAAAGATTTTTCCACGATCGTGATCCTCGACAGATTTTTAAGCCAGCGTTCCATCCTTGATCTTCGAAAAGTTAATATTCTTCAAGCTTCTGCAGCTGCGCTTTCCTACGACAACCAGCTCTGGGTTTTTGATGAATTTGACAATAAGCTGAAAAAAGTGGATGACCAGGGTAACCTTATATTAAGTACGCCCGATTTCAGAATGATCTTTAATGAAAATATCCGTCCAACAAGGATCATGAATGACAATGGGCTGGTGTACCTTGCAGATACCGCCAAAGGCGTATATGTTTTTGACAACTATGGAACGTTCAAGAAAAAGCTGCCGGTTATAAAATGGAACAGCATTGCGGTTAAGGAACATTACATCATTTACGCTGCCGCAAACGAACTAACCATCCATAACAGCAACAGTTTTTTTGACACGAGAAAACCTTTTCCTTCAACATTTCAAAATTATTCCCAAACCTTTCTGAGCCCGGGCAGATTGATCCTGTTTTCAAAAGATGCACTGCATATTTACAAGGTGAACTATCACTAGCTTTTAATTTCATCTAGTTTCATTCATTACCTAGCTTTAATTTTACAGGATGGACAGGATATTTTATGATAACACCATAGGCAGTTATCTCTGGGTGCTTGGAGTGATCTTATTTGTTGTAGTGATCAACCAGCTGATTTCAAAATACCTGGCACACCTGGTATGCAGGATTTTTAAAAAGATCTGGGTAGATTTTGATGAAGAAAGGTTCTTATCACTGATCGTTAGACCTCTTGGTATATTCCTGATCATTTCAGTTTCCATTGCTGTTGTATACAGGTTGAATTTCCCTTCGGCATTCAATTTCAATATTTATAAATATCCGGTGAACAGGGTTTTACTAACCCTCGCTCTTGCAGTACAATGGATTGCATTCACCTGGCTCTTGCTAAGGATCATTGATTATGTAGCTTATGTACTTCAAAAAAAATCTCCTGAAAATGCCCTGCAGGGCACCAGTCAGCTGATCATTTTCTTCCGCGATTTCTTAAAAGTAATTATCCTGCTCATCGGTATCCTGCTCATACTGAAATTTGCTTTTGGATATAACATAGGTACACTGCTTACCGGCTTAAGCATTGTAGGTGCAGCCATTGCACTTGCTTTGAGAGAAAGCCTGGAAAATCTGATCGCTTCATTTGTAATATTCTTTGATAAACCGTTTGCTCCCGGAGATTTTGTAAGGGTTCAAAACTTTTCCGGCGCAGTAGAAAAGATTGGATTGAGAAGTACCAGAATTCGTACGGTAGATAAATCTTATGTAACGGTTCCCAACAAACAAATGGTTGACAGTATTTTGGATAACGTTTCCAGGCGTTCACAGATCAGGGGAGAGATTAACCTTTTTTTGCGGCTGGATACAACGCCGGGAAAAATTGAAGAACTAGCAAAAGAAACCAGGTTCTTTATTGCTGCAATACCAGAAATAGCCAGTTACAATGTTTTGTTCAACGACATCAGGGTCCAGGGCTACCTGGTATTCATTGAATATTTTACTGCTCCTATGCCTTTGGTGCAATTCACTGCCATAAAACAAAAGATCAATTATTTCATTTTGCAAACCATGGAAAGACTGGAGATCAGGATCGCTGAAGAAAGGAAATAAAGAAGGAAAATAAAAGTTCAGTTATTTCCTCGCCAGGAGCTCTCCAAGTTCTTTATCAAACAAACCATATTTCCCGTATTCAATTACACGGCCCACTTCCCTGCCATTCTTTAAAACAATAATAGTGGGAACATTGGTGATCTTAAAAATTTCGGCGAGGTGGTGGATGGTTTTTTTGCTGGCGTCAACACCAACAAGCGTTATGTGATCATCAGCCATTCCGGCGGCTTCTGTAAGCCTGAAAAATTTTGGAAGAATGTTCCGGGTATCATCACACCAGGTTCCGCCAAATACAAGAAAATATACAGAATCCTTTTGTGTCCTTAAAGCTTGTAAAGCATTGGCATCAGGTGTATAGTTTTGCTGGTTCTGTGCATACCATGTAAAGGATGGTTCGGTAACAAGATCTTTCTTGGTGATAAATCCTACAAAACTTTTGTTTCCGTTTGTTCCTGCGGCCACCTCGGGCTGGGCAAAACCAGCTGAGTAAATGAAAGATGCTAATATGAAGAGCAATAAATTTTTCATTAAAAAGATTGAATTGTAAAAATAACACTGTTAGGGCGAGGTGAAAGATGGCAGGTGTTAAAAACTTGCTACAAATTGGCCTTTAGTTCCGTAAGAAAGGCGCGCACTTTTTGCAGGGATTGTACCATCTGGTACTTTTCCCTGGTCTGCTTATTCTTTTTAATAAAATCTTTGGCTCCTTCAATAGTAAATTTTCGACGGCGCAACAGATCATGGATCATTTGCAGGTTCTTTACGTCGGATGGTTTAAAAAACCTGTCTCCTTTCCTGTTTTTCCTGGGTTCGAGAATATCAAATTCATTTTCCCAGAACCGAATCAGTGAAGTATTTACTTTAAACATGCCTGCAACTTCTCCAATAGAATAATACTGTTTTTGAAAAAGAATTGCGTCTTCCGGTACCTCTACAAGGTCAATCTCCGATTCAATGTCTTTTAATGCTTTCCTGCCCCTGGTGTTTTTTGCTGGCGTTTTTTTCAGTTTATCAACCGGTGCGCCTGATAGAAATTCCTTTTCTTCCTCTTTCTCCAGTCCTATTGTTTTCTCACCAGGAACGGGCGTACCGGGAGGAACAGAGAAATCAAAATTGATCTGGGATAATTCTTTTGCCACAGCTTAAAATTAAGGAACAGGAAAGAAAACAAGTTTTTCTCCAATTAAAAAAATAAAATTAAAAAATATATGCATTGCCTTCCTCCCTACTTTTGCACCAGATTGGTTCCCCGCCCTGGCGGGGATGAAAAGGGAAGCCGGTGTGAGTCCGGCGCTATCCCCGTAGCTGTAATCCTTTCCGCTTGGCGGAAAAACATTAAACCACTATCAGATCCTGATGGGAAGGTGTTGAAAGGAAAGCCAGAAGACCTGCCAGTCGAATGAATTATTCAATGCTTTCGGGCGAAAGGCAGAGATGATAATGACCTTATCTTCTCTTTATTTTCCGGAAGCAGTCACCAAAAACTAAAAAATGAAAAAGTTTTTTGTCGTGACTGCAATTATCATTAGCAGTCAGCTCTCCGCACAGGACACTACCACACTGGAACAAGTGATCCTCACCGCAAACAAGTATTCCACCAAAACCACTGAAACAGGGAAGGTAGTGATTACCATTACCCGGCAGGAAATTGAAAAGGCTGGCAGCCGCGACCTGGCGCAGGTGATCTCGGAAATGGGTGGTGTGTTTATCAACGGGTACACCAATAATGCAGGAAAAGAAAAAAACATTTACCTCCGGGGTGCAAAAGTTGATCATACCCTGATCACCATCGATGGAATTCCCTTATATGATGCTTCCGGGATTGGAAGCAATTTTGACATCCGCTACTTTCCAATTGACAATGTAGAACGCATTGAAATTCTTAAAGGCAGCCAGGGTACGCTTTATGGAAGCGATGCCATTGCGGGTGTCATCAACATTATTACAAAGAAAGGAGGCGCCAAACCCTCGGTGAATCTTGTTTCACATTTTGGAAGCTATAAAACGAAACGCACGGGAATTGGTTTTAACGGGCATGCAGGAAAAGCCGATTTTAATATTGGACTGAACCATTTCAGTACGGATGGATTTTCTGAAGCCGCGCAACCCGAAGGATCCAATGTGCAATATGATAAGGATGGCTACAGCCAGAATGCGATCCACGCAAACTTTGGATATCAATTGAATTCTTTTATACGGGTCCAGCCTTTTTTAAGATATAGCCGCAATAAAGGTGATCTTGACCAGGATGCATTTACCGATGAAAAAGATTTTACTTATACAGCGCAGAATTTCCAGGCTGGAATAAAAAATAGTTTCCAAATAAAGCAATCCGTTTTAAATATGCTGTACCAGTACAACCATACAAAACGTGATTACCTGGATGATTCTACATCTGTAAATGGTTATTACTTTTTTAACCAGTCGGGCTATGCAGCCCGCGAACATTTTGCAGAAGCATTCATTGTTGTTCCTTTTACAAATTTCAGGCTAACGGCAGGTGCCGACCTGAGGGCCTCAGGAACAGATTATAAAGCTTTGCAACAAACTGTATTCATGCCGGGGCTTATAAATGCTGCTTATAGTAACGACAGCATCAAACAACAACAAAAAAGCCTTTATGCGGCGCTGCATTTTCAAAAAGCAAATTTTACTTTGGAAACCGGGGGAAGGTACAATCACCATTCTGAATATGGTTCCAATGCAGCTTTCAATTTAAACCCTTCGATGCTGCTGAATCAAAGAATTAAAGTTTTCGCTAATTTTTCTTCAGGTTATAAAGTTCCGAGTCTGTACCAGTTATTTTCTGAATATGGAAATAAAATCCTTCAACCAGAAAGATCCCTGAATTTGGAAGGTGGAGTTCAGTTCTTAGGCAATGAGGGCAGGTCGGCTTTGCGCGCTACTTATTTTAAAAGGAATGTAAAAGATGTCATCACATTCTTTTTTGACCCATTAACATTCCAGTCGCAATATATCAACCAGGACGAGCAAAATGATCATGGCTTTGAAGTGGATGGCAAGCTTTTGATCGGCGAACGCTTTCAGCTAAAAGCATTTTATAGTTTTATAGATGGGGAGATCAGCACCAGGCAAAATGGCAAAGACACTTCTTTTTTTAATTTGCTGAGAAGGCCAAAATCCACATTGAACCTGTCTTTTGGCGCACAGATCAATTCCCGCTTATTTTTCAACATTCAGCTGAATGCAGTAGGAAAAAGTAAAGACATTTATTTCGATCCCAACACATGGCAGGCAGTTGATGTGGAATTGAAAAATTACACTTTATTGAATGTTTATGCAGAATATATGATCATTGGCAACAGGTTAAAATTATTTGCAGATGCAAGAAATGTATTGGATCAGAAATATGCAGACATCTACGGGTATAATACTGCAGGACTCAATGCTTATGGAGGCATAAGGATTCATTTCTGATGAAAGCATTCCTGAATTGGAGCGGGGGCAAAGATGCTGCATTGTGTTTACATACATTGTCCGGTACCGGCCCCCGTATTGACGCCCTGGTTACTACCATTTCAAATGGAAGAGTGAGCATGCATGGAGTGAGAAAAGAACTAATAGAAAAACAAGCTGCATCTATTGGTGTACCTGTGCGTTTTATTGAATTACCTGATGCGCCGGGAATGGAAACTTATGAACATGCCATTCATGAAATGAACCTGCAATTAAAAGAAGAAGGATTTACGCATGCTGTTTCCGGTGATATTTTTCTTGATGACCTGAAACAGTACAGGGAAACGCTTTATGGGAAAGATGGACTGTCAACCCTGTTTCCTTTATGGAAAGCGGAACCAAAAGAATTGCTCGATGTTTTTTTTGAGGAAGGATTTAAAGCCATTATTGTAGCCGTGAATGGCAGCCATTTACCTGCATCGTGTAGTGGTGAAATGCTTGACCCTGTTTTTATCAATGCGCTTCCACCAGGCGTTGACCTTTGTGGAGAAAACGGCGAATACCACAGCTTTGTTTTTGATGGACCAGTTTTTACCAACCCCATATCTTTTACGAAAGGTGCTACAATTTCTAAAACCTACCCTTTTCCGGGGGGTGAAGAAAAATCTGGTTTTAAAAAAGCGGAGAAAGAACTCACTTTCTATTTTACGGAACTGCTGGATGAGCACTTTACCTTTGTTTGATGGATACCCATATAAAAGATTTCCTGACCGTTACCTTTACCTTGTTTGCCATCATTGACATCGTTGGGTCGGTACCCATCCTGATCTCCCTGAAGACAAAAATGGGCGGCATAAAAGAATTCACGGCCACTTTATTTTCAGGCGCACTGATGGTGCTTTTTCTTTTTCTTGGTGAACCATTTTTAAGTTTACTGGGGCTGGATGTAGGATCTTTTGCGGTGGGCGGTTCCATTGTCATATTTATCCTGGGGTTGGAAATGGTATTGGGAACCGAATTCTTTAAAAGCGATAAAGACCTGAAATCCGCTACGGTGGTCCCTATTGCATTTCCGTTGATTGCGGGATCCGGAACCTTAACCACCATCATTTCATTAAAGGCCAACTATACCCAATCCACTATTTTGTTTGCTATTCTCGCCAACCTGGTGATCGTTTATATCGTGCTGAAAAGCCTTAGGCTGATTGAAAGAATCCTGGGACCAGCAGGATTGATTGCCGTAAGGAAGTTTTTTGGTGTAGTTTTGCTGGCCATTGCAGTAAAGATCTTTGCCACGAATGCACAGGGACTCATCAAATAATCTGGCCTCGTAGTACAATGGATAGTATAAGAGCCTCCGAAGCTCCAGATACAGGTTCGATTCCTGTCGAGGCCACACTAAAATTCCAACTTGTTAATTTGAGTTGATAACAAAGAAGATTATTTATTTGCACACTTGAATACACTCGTTTTTAATTGCCTTCCATGAATCCATGTATTAATGGACGCTCCCGGAGGATTATAGAGATTTAATTAAATTCACCGCTATCATCTGGTCTTATAATACATAGGCTTCACCGTATTATTTCTTAAGTCATGCCACCATCCAACTTCCACGCAATCCCATTTTTCTTATGGGAAAAAGCTCCTGCAATAAAAATGAAACTACCGATCTTTCATTTCAAAAACATCTACAGACAGTTCTAAAGAAATTGAATTCTGGATTCCATCCTGCCTCTTCTACCTTTTTTCTTGAAAAAAAAGGTGGCCCCTCCTGCGCTTCGCTTCGGTGGGCAGGCAAAAATTCAAGCGCAATCAATGCGTAACAGTCTGTTTTTGCCAGATACCTTCGGATGATTGCGCAAGGGAGCGCACCGAAAAATGAAAACAGGTGCAACTCCATGCGATCTGATTGTGCAATCGTTCTTCGCGCTGTATTGCTCCACCTTAGGTTTAAAGATTTCTTTGGAAAAATCAGGAGCAATAAGGCGCACACAACCACCCTAATGTGATAAGATGATGTGCCGGGCATTTCATGGTGTGCGGAAACCTGGATCTATTTGAACCAGTAGCTGACTCTTGTTGCCCGCAGATCGCGCTGATGAACGCAGAAGACCAATCAGCGAAAATCTGCGTAATTGACTTATTGACCATTGACCATTGACCATTGACCATTGACCATTGACCATTGACCATTGACCATTGACCAATAGGAATATAAACAAAATAAAGTTCTTCAGCCTGATATCATGTCAATGCTAGAAAATTTATAAAGCCAATACCTTTCCACGGTGATCAGTTATTGATTTTATTCACCAACAGATTTGCCGCTTCTGAAAGTAATACTTCCAGTAGCGATGCGTTTTGTTCAAGCTCCGTTACAGCTGCCTGCTTTTGCTGAATTTCTGATGCAGGTGCTTTGTTGGATTGCATTACTAATAGTTGCTGGCGCGATTGACCTAGTCTTGATAAAGCATAATCCAAAACCGACTGGCTGTAACTAACCTGCTCATAATTATTTTCCACTACATTATAATATTCTGAACGCCTGTTAAGGAAAATATTACTGAAACGGTTGTCGTTTACTGCTGCACATGCGCCCATTACATCACCGTGGTTCATGTGTGCCTTTAAAGCATTCGAGGAAACCCGGATGGTAACTGAAGGTTCGTTGGAATTGACCTTATGACAAATAGTGACTTTTTCCTGGCTCCTGATCTTTTGCCTTCCCTTAAAACTTTCCTTGTCCCAGTTATACATATTTTTGCCTCCCAGAACACTCCTTGCGGCATTCCCAGCATTTCCGGGTAGCCCCTTTTTATCTTTATTATTTCCCTGGTTGCCATTGTTTCCTGCATTGTCCTGGTTTCCTTTGTTTCCGTTATTGCCTGTATTTCCCTGGTTTCCGGACTTATCTTTTTTCCCCTCTTTACCCTTACCTTGTTTATCCTGGTTTTTACCTTTATCCTGTCCTTTGCCATTATCTTTTTCCTGGTCGTTTTCCAAACCAGTAAAAGACAGGACGGCTAATAACATCAAAAAGGAAACTAAAAGAATGATTTGCTTTTTCATAAAATGATTTTTTAATTTTTAGTTTCAAATTCCTTATCCAGTTTTTCTAAAGAATTTTCCAGTTTATTGGTCTGATCTTCAAGTTGTTCCGTATTCTTTTGCAACAGTTTTGAAGTGGAATCCATGGTAGTAATTTCAACTTCTTCAGTGGTACTTGTTTTTTTGCTGTCGCAGGAAGCAAATACAAACATGATCCCAAAGCTTAAATAAATAATGCGTTTCATATCTGAGGTTTTAATAAGTTAAAGTAAAACTTATATCAAACTTATGCAAGAACCAATCCAAACTGTCGCGCTTGATTTTAAATGATTGCATGAATGACGCATACAATTGTTGAAATTGAAAAACCGCACAGATCTTTCAACGATTATGCTTCTGGTCTTCATGTTCAACCTTCTTCACCTTTTCAAGAAAAGATTCATAAAAAATCTGCGCGGCCGGCATGCCCTAAAAAACTAAAGCGCCCCGTGGGACGCTTTTTATTATGCAGGAATCATATCCTTCACTTTTTCTCTTTCCCAGAACCTCGCCTGAATCAAAGCCTTCTTAAATAGCTTCACCACTTCATCGGCTTTGGAACCATTTAGAGAAGTTACCACACCTTTATCAACTGCAGGCTGATCAAATACCATGAGTTCCGGCAACTGGCAGGCCTCCACAAGCTTTGTCGCCTCACCCACTGCACCAATTGGTTTACAATGTTTATACATTTCCCTGATGAAGTAAAGCACATCGCCCATCTTCATCATTTTCTCCACTGATTCTTTTCCACCCGGAATAAATACAGCATCATACAATACAGAAGCCGTGGTCATATGGTTCTTATCGGTTTTTACATCATCACCCGATGCCGACTTTCTTTTCCCCTGGTTTTTTGAAACCACTTCGCATAGGGCTCCTTCCTTTTCAATTGCTGTCTTTAAGGCACTAACAGCGGCACCATCAAAACCATCTTCCAGTAAAATGGCGACCTTCTTTCCTTTTATAGTTGAAACATTTTCTTTTCTTTCAATTGTTCTCAGGGCCGGAGAGGTTTCCGCTCTTTTCCTTCCTTTTGCTGCTTCGGAAATGGTATAAAGTTCAGTGCCTGCCGGAGCATCAACACCAATTCCCTTTGCCACCTTTTCCGCCAACGCTGAATTAATTTTTGCAAGGTGATCCACCATTCTTTTTCGCACATGCATGTGTTCAACTTTTCCCAGTTCAAAATGAAATCCTTCCACCATGTGCTGTTGTTCCACGGCCGACATGCTGTTGTAAAAGAGTTGGGCCTGACTGTAATGATCATTGAAACTTTCGCTGCGCTGCTTGATCTTGAATCCTTCCACCCGTTCTGCATGATGAACAAATGCACCTTCATTTGCGCCGGCAGCAAACGGACAACCACCACCCAGCGAATTGGGTGAATAGTTGATCCTGCCTTTCATATTGTTCTGACGCATGAATCCGTCCTGCTGATTATTTACCACAGGCACATGCGGCTGATTGATCGGTATCTGGGCGAAGTTGGGACCGCCCAGCCGTGTAAGCTGTGTATCCAGGTAGGAGAATAATCTTCCCTGTAACAATGGATCATTGGAAAAATCAATTCCGGGAACCAGATTTCCAGGATGAAACGCGACCTGTTCGGTTTCAAGGAAATAATTGTCAGGGTTCCTGTTCATCGTGAGCTTTCCAACTCGTTTTAATGGAATCAGTTCTTCTGGCCACACCTTGGTTGCGTCCAGTATATCAAAATCAAAATCAAATTCTTCGTTTTCAGAAATGATCTGCAGTGCCAGTTCAAATTCCGGAAAATTTCCCTTTTCAATCATATCCCAAAGATCACGACGATTAAAATCAGGATCTTTACCAGCGATTTTTGATGCTTCTTCAAAAGTTATGGAGTGTACCCCTGCCAGCGGTTTCCAGTGAAATTTGCAGAAATGCGATACACCCTGCTCATTTATTAACCGGAAAGTGTGTACGCCAAATCCTTCCATTGTTGCAAAACTTCTTGGAAATGCTTTATCACTTAAAACCCACATGATCATATTCAATGTTTCAGGAGTCAGCGAAACAAAATCCCAGAAATTATCATGTGCTGCAGATGCCTGTGGAATTTCATGGTGGGGTTCCGGTTTGATCGCATGTACCAGATCGGGGAACTTGATAGCATCCTGGATAAAGAAAGGGGCCATATTATTACCTACCAAATCGTAGTTGCCTTCTACAGTATAAAATTTGGTTGCAAATCCTCTTACGTCACGAACGGTATCAGCAGAACCTCTGGATCCCACTACAGTGGAAAACCTGGTGAAGGTTTTTGTTTCCAGCGAAGGATCGGTCAGAAATCTTGCCTTTGTGTATTGCTTCAGTGAATCATCATAAATTTTAAATACACCATGCGCTGCAGCTCCTCTTGCATGAACCACACGTTCCGGAATTCTTTCATGATCAAAATGGGTCATTTTTTCCCGGAAGTGGAAATCATCCATCAGGGTTCCACCCCGGATGCCTGCTTTTAATGAATTGTCGTTGTCGTTAATTTTTAGTCCCTGGTCTGTTGTTAAATGTTGATGGGCCTTGTCCATAGACTGGTCATTTTTTGCCATGCTTGTTTTTATTTTTGGGAATGAGGTAGAAAAGATAAATAATACTATAAATAGAATACCATCTTCTTCATCAGCATCTATTCAAAGATGAACTTATCATTAAAAAATTGCTTGTATGTTTTTGCATTGTTGTTTATTTATATATTAGCCCAGCCTTAATCATACACAAAAGCTCCGTTGCCTCCGGGATAGGGGCTTTTGTATTTTAGTGATGCCGCCAATTCCATAAATTTGTTAGATGACAATTTCTTTCCCGGTTTCATTCAACCTCAGCGATGGCACTCATGTATTGGTGAACCGGATTGATGAAGAGACATTTGAATTTCACCTGACACGCCTGAACAGTGAAAAACATAATTTCTATTGGAAAAGCAATTCAAATGAAATTGAAGAAAGTTATGAGACCCGGTTTGATCACTGGCAAAATGAATCGATTGAAAGATTCAGGCAGCTGTTAAATTAAACCATTTAACCGCAGAAGTTTTCCACAACTGTTTGTTGAATGAGTTGTTGTTCAGCGTATTATAAATTATGCCTTGGCTTCATCGTACATTTCCTATTGCAATATTTCGTTTTGCGCAATAGGTTTACAGCTGATCTACTAAGATGATCCTACCCAATTCCTGAAAAACATAGCCTCCATTACCTATGAGTATTCGTAACTCAAAAACGTACGCTATGAATCAGAATCACATTCAAAAAGATCATGGAAAAGAGCTTTACCACACCGTGCTTGCACTGGTTGGTATTTTATCCGTTCTTTATTACCTAAACATCTAATTTTCTCTTTTTGCAGTCCCTAATCCCTGGCATTTGCCGGGGTTTTTTATGTTCTTCACACGATCATGTTAATAACCAGTGGGAACAGGTGCAAACCTGTGGATAACTCAATATGTGACTGTAAACCATTACGATAAATGCATTTTTTCTGATTGCTGAAGGGGCTGGCATTGGATTTTATCAAGTAAGACATGCGCTCTTCAAAGCCACGTGTAATGAATATCAAAACAAAAAAAGAAATGCTTCCATTGAAGAAAATTCCTTCAAAGAAAGCGGCGGCAAAAAAGCGCAATGATCCATCGATCCGCATTGACCTCAGGGTTGATATAAAAGACCATTCTGGTATTGTAGAACTTGCCCTGAGAAAATTTTCCATTGCAAAAAAATCAGCCATGCCGCAGGATCTAAAACCCATGCTTGCAACACTTATCAATGCACCTTTCAATGATGCAGATTGGCAATATGAATTAAAAATCGATGGCTTCCGTGCATTGGGTTATCTGCAAGATCAAAAAGCCGAAATCCGGTCTCGCAACAACAATTCTTTCAACAAAAAATTTGCTGATGTGCACCACGCCCTTCAGAACTGGAAACTGAATGCAGTGGTGGATGGAGAAATCGCTGTGCTGAATGAAGAAGGTTACCCCGATTTCAGCAGCATACAACAATGGGATCAAAAGAAAAAAGGCAAACTGGTGTTTTATGTTTTTGATTTGCTATGGGTGGAAGGATGGAACATTATGAATGAACCTCTTTACAAAAGAAGAGCATTGTTAAAACAACTTGTGCCGGATGATGGTGTGATCCGTTTCAGTGATCATATAGATGAAATCGGGATCGATTTCTTTGAACTTACCAAACAAAACAACCTTGAAGGCATCATAGCCAAACAACGTGATGCTGCATATTATCCCGACAGCCGGTCCAAATCCTGGCTAAAAATAAAAGCAGAACAAAAACATGAAGCGGTGGTATGTGGCTTCACCAAAAAAAAAGATACCGACAGAATTTTCAGTTCCCTTGTTCTTGGAATTTATGAAAAAGGAAAACTGGTTTTCATTGGGCAGGCAGGCACTGGATTTTCGCAATCGGTACAGCAGGACCTCATGAAAAAAATGAAGCCACACCAAACACGGAAATGTCCTTTTACTTCCGAACCTGTTTTATCAGATAAAGTGGTGTGGCTGAAACCATTTCTTGTCTGTGAAGTAAAGTACACTGAAAGAACTAGCGAAGGATTGATGCGCCATGCTTCCTTCCAGGGTTTGCGGGAAGACAAAGCTGCATTTGAATTGAATACTGAAATGCCTGTTGAAATTAAATCGATCTTACCTGAAACAGAAGAAGAGGAGGATATACTGGTAGAACCAAAGCTGGAACAACTGGTGACTTTCATTGATGACCATGAAATGAAATTTACCAACCTCACCAAACTATACTGGCCTAAAGAAAAATATACTAAAGGCGATTTGCTGAATTATTATTACAGTATGGCGGATTATATCATGCCGTATATGAAGGATAGGCCTCAATCGCTGAATCGCTTTCCCGGAGGGATTGAAGGGGAAAGTTTCTATCATAAGAATATGGGTGGCAAGGTTGATAAATGGCTGAAAACGTTTGAACGTTTCAGTGAGTCCAGTGGAGCACCAAAAGATTTCCTGATCTGCACGAATACTGCTTCACTGTTGTATATGGCCAATCTTGGTTGCATTGAAATGAATCCATGGCATTCAAGAGTTCATCTTCCCCATGCGCCTGACTGGTCGGTGATTGATCTTGATCCCGGCGATATTTCTTTTGAGAAAGTAATTGAAACAGCCCGTGTTGTTGGAGACATACTGAACACATTACAAATACCTTCTTTTCCAAAAACTTCTGGCTCCACCGGCATTCATATCTATATTCCACTGGGAGCTAAATACAATTACGAACAATCCAAACAACTCGCCGAATTGATTGCAAATCTGGTACATGAAGAACTTCCTGATTTTACCAGTCTTGTGAGGAATCCACAAAAGCGCAAAGACAAAATTTATATAGATTATTTACAGAACCGGCCCATTCAAACCATTTGCGCACCTTATTCGGTGCGACCGAAACCAGGTGCCACTGCCAGCGCACCATTACATTGGGATGAAGTAAAAACAGGATTGAAAATGGAACATTTCACGATGAAGAATATGCTCGAACGTGTACGCGCTGAAGGTGATCTTTTCAAAGGGGTAATGGGTAAAGGAATAGATTTGAACAAAGTGCTGAAAGGCCTGGCTAACCTGATCTGATTAAGTTGACCCCTTTTTTTTCTTATTGCTGAACATGCCTTTAATCTTTTGAATAATTCCACTACCTTCTTCTTTCTTTTCCTCGCCAATTAAAAACCCATAAGGTTGTAAGGGCGCAACCCTGTCAAAAATTATTTTGGCAATGCCCATCACCGGAATGGCCAGTATCATTCCAGGAATGCCCCAGATGAATTCACCTGCGACCAAACCAAGGATGGTAAACAGCGGATGCACATTCACCTCTCTCCCCACAACCAGAGGTTCAAGGAAATAGGTCTGGAAGAATTGCACGATGCTATAGGTAATCACAATTCCAATTAACACACTGTTATCGCCACCCTGTGCAAGGGTAACAACCAGGGTTAGGACTACGCCTGCCAGGTTTCCTACAAAAGGAACGATTTCAAGAAGTCCGCAGATGATGGCGAAGAAATAGGAATTTTTTACACCTGCAATAGTAAATCCAATTCCATACATCACCCATAATGCTGCGATCATCATGGCAAGTCCGGTTAAGTATTTATGTGCCACTTTTCTTCCGCTCTGCATCATTTCTTTTGCTTTGGCCTGCTTACCTGCGTCAACTCTTATCATTACAAATTTCTTAAGGTGCGACCTGAAGTACATGAACATGAAAATATACACAAGGATCAGGATCACATTTGTAAGTGCAGAACCAATTGAAAGCAGCGAGCCTTTGATCAGTGAATTGATCATTGTGTTTGAAGACGCTTTCTGTTCCTCGATGATCTCTTCCTGTTTTTGTTGAGAAATACCCAGGGTTTTATTGGCAAACTGCCGAAGCTCATTGAACTTTTCGGCAATATTTTTTTCCAGCTGGTCTGATTGTTTGGAGATTTCAGAAACCTGCCATGCAAGTAAACCACCTATGATGCAAACCACAATCACCAAAACAAGAATGGACAAAAGCGTTGCAAATCCTCTACCCATTCCTTTTTCTTCCAGTTTCATGGATATGGGTAATAAAACCATTGCAAATATGGCTGCAAATACTACCGGAACCAGGAAAGGCTTCGCTGTTACCAGAAAAAGATAAGCAAGTGTAATAAATAAAAGCAGTTGAATGGGTTTGGCCAGTGCTCCTTCTTTCATGATTGGATGAATATAAGAATTATACCAGATGGTTGAAGGTGGTTGTTGAAGGGTGGCTGTGGGAGCTGTGATGATATTGGGTGTGTTGAATGTTGTTGAAAGGCTGTTGAACGGTGGTTTGAGGAAGCGGAGATGATAAGGGATTGTTGAACGGTTGTTGAAGGCCGCCGCGATTATAAGGCTGGTTAAAACAATTTGAGCACAACCTTATTGAGCTTTTGCAGTGATCAGAGCTTAATGTTTTCTACTTAGAAGTTTTGAATAATGGTTTGAAAGCTTTAATAAATTTCAGGACGCAATATATTTACGAAGTGATTGTTAGACCGATATAGAATAGGCGGGCTGGCAACAACGACCCTCAGCATTTAATAACAATATTAAACCTGTTGTTCGTTCTTCCTGAAAAACCAATATAATGCTCCAATATCCCCGGGCTGTAAGCAAAGCTGTATTGTCTTTGTTGGCCTACTTCTTTGTATCCTTTCCCTCTATAGGGCAAGGAGTACATGTATTTCAAGGTGCGGAATACGCAACCTTCAATCAATTTTCATTAAATACGGCTCCAGGCGTGGTGTGGTCCTCGGAACGATCCCAGAATCCCGGATATTTTAGTGCAATTGCAGACGCAATCTATTCGGGATCGGCTGCATCCTCAACCTTCCTGGTAAATGGTTATGTAAAATATTACAGGACCACAACTGCATCAGTACAGAGTTTCTTATTTCCAGTTGGACAAGGCACTGATTACCGTCCGGTTGAAATTTCCGGAACAATCCCTGCTAATTCTGTTTTTGCAACGGCATGGTTTAATGGTGATCCGGGAACGGTGTTGGATCCTACTGACGGCACTACGCATGACCGTAACAGCATGGGTCCTGGAGTGGTGTACGTTGTACCCACAGGATTCTGGGACTGGCAAACAATTGCAGGAGTGGCAAACGGGATGGTCATTACAACCCGTATTCCAAATGTTTCGGCATTTGTCCACCCTTCCGACCTGGTTCTTTTAGGATGGGATGGAACCCGTTGGATCAATTTAAGTGGCGCTGCAGGAACCGGACCTTATACAAATAACTGGGCAAACGGAAATACTGAAGGATCCCTGCTTTCAGGCAGCTGGCAACCAGGTATTACTGCGCTGGCTATAGGTTCCCGGTCTTTTGTTCTTCCCATTAAACTCGAAAGCTTCACAGGAAAAATAAATGGGTGTACAGCATCGATCTCGTGGAAAACGTCAGAGGAAGTAAATACAAGTCACTTTATTGTGCAATCAACCACAAACGGTATGCAATGGAAATCTGTTTCAACGATCAGTGCACAGGGCTTTGGTTTTGGTAAAGAATATTATTTCCATATCGCGCAAAATGAAAAATCAGTTCGCTACCGGCTGCTAATGGCCGACAATGACGGGCAGGTTAAATTCAGCCCGGTAATTAGTTTAACCAGCTTATGCGGAGGGAGCGAAACGCTGACAGTATATCCAAACCCAATAACAGCCGGCACAGGTATCCTTCAAATACAAATGCAAAGCCAGCAGCAACAAAAAGCCATTGTATTGTTGCAAAATTCAGCAGGCCAGGTAATTGAAAAACGCAACATTATCCTTGAAAAAGGTATTAATAACATCAGCCTTTCAACAGCAAGTTTAATTCAAGGCACTTATATGCTGACCGTTACCGGGGATAATGGCGAACGCTTATACCCCTTGCAAAAGATCATTAGAAAATAAATCCAATCATCCATCATAGAAAAACAATTGTATGAAATCCCTCCTTCTCCTTATTAATCTTTTTGTAATTCTGACACAGGCCAGTGCACAAATAAAAACCGGTGCCAACCCATCCACGATTGGCAATGGTCAGTTACTGGAGTTAGAAAAATCCGGACAAAGGGCCGGATTAAAACTCGCTGAAGTGGCGCTTACAAGTGCTACAGATCTTACAACCGTAAACATTGCTTCCGGTGCAATTGGTACAATGCTTTGGAATACCGGAACCGGAGGAGTTTCACCTGCAGGAATTTACATTTGGACAGGAAGTGCATGGGTGCAGGCAAAAACAGATAATTTATACAATGCTAATGGTACTCTAACAGGAAACCGCACCATTGCACTGGGAACTAACACAATTGCATTTACCAGTACAACGGGTAGCGGTACCAGTCATTTTACTATTGATGGATCCACCTTTAATGTTGATGCAAATAATAATAGAATAGGCATAGGAACCAACGCACCTACAAATAACCTTGAGATCAATGGTTCAGGAGGTAGCGGAACCGGGCTTAAAATGGCAACAGGTGCGGCATCCGGAAAGGTGCTTACATCAGATGCTTCAGGAAATGCATCCTGGCAAACAGGCAGTGTGGTTGTTTATTCTGAAATTCATGGGTCCTCGGGTAGCGGCATAACTTATAATGCGGATGCAAAGCTTACAGAGCTCAGTACTACCAAAGCCGATAACGTAAAAGCACTTTATGGTAACAGTTTTGGGTGGGATAACATCAACAAAAGATGGGTGGCACCTTTTACCGGAAAATACAGAGTGACCATCAATGGCTATTTTAATGCTATTACCAACGTGCTAAACCCAAGAATATATGCCTATAAAAATGGAACAGAAACCTGCGGAATCGTATCTGTGACACAGCCGAATGGATCAAGCGATATCTCAAGTTCAACATCAGCCATTATAAGTTTAAATGCCGGAGAATATGTTGAATTCCGCGCAGGTTCAGGAAGTGCATCGCGCCTTTATATGCACGACTACCATACATTTATCAGGATAGAATCTGTAGAGTAATATAGTTGGAAGTGGGGAGTTTTGGGATTGCTGCCTGTTGTTGAATGGTTGTTGAAGGCAGTCTGAGGGAGCAAGCAATACGTGGGATTGTTGAACGGTTGTTGAAAGCAGGCGCGGGGAGCGGCGATGATAATAGGAGTGTTGAATGGTTGTTGAAGGCAGTAAGCTGGAGCAAGCGGAATTTGGGATTGTTGAATGGTTATTGAAATTTCAACCACTATTCAACTATTATTCAACCACTATTCAACCACTATTCAACCACTCTACACCATTCTGCTAACAGCAGCTTTCATAAAAGGCATGGTTGGAAGGGTGGAGATGATCTTCCATTCTTCGGTGAGACTGGTTTCGTTATCTAAAAATTTCAAAACCGCGGGTGCTGAATTGAATTTAAAAAGGTCGGTAAATATTTCCTTGCCCGGCAATTGATCATGATAAAGTATATGGAGCAATACACTATCATAAAACCCAAAACGGTCGATTGATTTCTTAATCAGCGGTGAACGATTTTTCGAAAGTCGTTCAACAATGGCTGCACTGTGTTTTTGAATAAAATTAAATGTGTAACCACTCGATCCTTTTGTTTGTCCTCCTGCAGTACCAATGTGCACCAGGCGATGTTTGCCAACCGGGAACTTGAAATTGGTCATAGGAATCACACCAAATTCTTCTTCCTCAACTTCGTAATCATGAATGCCCAGGAAATGTGCAATATATTCTTTTAAACCATTGCTGTATTCCTGCTGATCAAGTAATGTTTTAGTGAACAAGGTATACTCGACAAGCGCTTTATTTGCAGATAATGGAAGCACGTAGCAAAAGGCGGTACCATGTTGCTGACTAACCCTGAAATCCATCAGCGTCGCTTTATCATCTTCAAACTTTGGCTCTTTGGTTTTGATCACCCAGCCTTTGAAGTGTTGCAAAAGCCAGTAATTTGATTTTTTGAGTTCGGGCTTTTTAAACAGGATGCTGTTAAATACATAATCGCAAAGAATTGCTTTACCATTCACCACAACACCTGTTGCTTTTGAATCACTGAACACGTGGGATACTTCATCTTTCCATATGTGAAAATTCTTATGTTGCCTGATCACACCTAAACAATAATTATAAAAATCAATCCCCCTTACCATATTATAATGATAGGGTTCGATCTTAAGTGTTTCAGAAAAATCTTTTCCATGAAAAAATAATTCATTCCACTTCCTGTAAACAACACCTTCAAAAATGTGCGCTTCCTTTTTCCAGAAACACCAGGTGCGGTCATTCGATTGCTTGGGATCTTTATCTATAATCAGTACTTTCTTATCTGCAAACTTTCCCGACCGGATCATGTGCATGGCAAGACTTAATCCTGCGCATCCGGCACCAGTGATGATATAGTTGAATGGGGAAGAGATAGGAAGAGGTTAGGGTTCAAAGGTACAAGGTTCAGGGGACAAGGTTTAAGGTTCAGGGGATAAGGTTTAAGGTTCAGGGTTTGGAGACTTCACTTGTACCTTGCACCTTGAACCCAGTTCTTTATCCCTCCGGCGCATATTCCACTCTTTTTTCAGCCATTAGTTTTTTATCCCTGCGCACTTTTTCCCAGTATTTTTTGTGCACCATTAACATACCGAAGCTTTCGCCTTCATCCTTATGAAGGTGTTTGTGATGCATTTTATGTGCCCAGCGTATGGCTCTTACGTAGGTGCTTTTTGACCTGCTGAACCATTTAAACCGTTGATGAATGATCACATCATGCACAATGAAATAAGCAGCACCGTAAGCCATGATACCAAAACCAATCGCCTGCATCCACCAGATGTTTTTTGTTGTTCCAAACAGGATCAACAACATACTCGGAATGGCAAATATGACAAAAAACAAGTCGTTCTTTTCAAAAAATCCAGGTTCCGTCTGGTGATGATCGCGGTGCAGCGTCCAAAGAAAACCATGCATCACATATCGGTGGGTGAGCCAGGTGATCCCTTCCATGATCAGAAATGTTCCCACCAGTACAAGTATATAAAACAACCACAACATCTTAAATATTTAATTGATTAATCTACTGATGTTCCCATTTACCCTTCCACCATTTTTCAATTTCAGGGTATGCAATGCGGAACCAGGTGGTAAATCTTTCCGGCTGCACATCCATTTCTTTTTTTAGTGCTTCCATATCAATGTAGCGATAATCCATTACCTCTTCTGGATTTGCCCTGATCCTGTCTTCATACTGCCCTGCAAAAACATGATCGTATTCATGTTCGATCAAATCATTTTCAACAGGTGCATGGTACACAAAATCAAAGATCTTTTCTATTGTTGTAGTGAACCCAAGTTCTTCTTCCAGTCTTCTCACAGCTGCAGCATGAACCCCTTCTCCGGGATGTGGATGACTGCAACAGGCATTCGTCCACAAATAGGCGCCATGATATTTATTTGCTGCTCTTTGCTGCAGCAGCATGCTGCCTTTACCATCAAAAATAAATATACTGAATGCCCTGTGTAACAAGCCCTTCCTGTGCGCTTCCATTTTTTCCATCAGCCCTACTTCCTCGTCCTGTGCATTTACAAGGATCACACTGTTCTGCATCATATCAATCCTAAACTGTTTTTTACACCTGCTCTTAACACAATATACGCTTTATGATAATTGGCCACGCGTATCCGTTTTTGCAGTATGTTTTGAGGCTGTATTGTTTTGATCTTACAGAAAAGACTGTAATAATATTTATACGCCACATACACACCAAACTTTGCCTTCAATGGCAAACGCATGATCCCTACCAAAGCTTTTTTAAAATCATTTTCAATGTCCTGCTCAATTTTCAGTTTGTCTGCTTCTGTAAAATTATGGAAATCGCAGCCGGGGAAGTACACTCTTGAAAGTCCAGTAAAATCTGCCTGAATATCTCTGAGAAAATTGACCTTCTGGAAAGCAGCACCCAGGGCCCTGGCCGGTTCTTTTAATGCATCAAAGGCCAGCCGGCTTCCTTCACAAAAAACATATAAACACATCAGGCCAACTACTTCTGCCGAACCGTAGATATATGCGTCATATTCCTGGCGGTCGTAGGCAGACTGTGTAAGATCTGATTCCATACTTCTGAAAAAAGCGTGGATCAGTGCATGATCTATTTCATAAGCATTTACAGTTTGCTGAAAACTGTTCAGGATTGGGTTCAGACTGATCTTTCTTTCTATTGCTTCGAAAGTTTCCTTTCTAAACTGTTGCAGCAGCGCGGGTTTATCATAATCATGGAACGTATCAACAATCTCGTCGGCAAATCTTACAAAACCATAAATATTAAAGACCGGCATGCGCAGATCTTTATGCAGCAGCTTAATGGAAGATGAAAACGAAGTGCTGTACTTCAGTGTAACAGCCCTGCTGCAATCATTACTTACCTCGTGAAACAGATCAATTGTCATTTTCTAGAATTGAATGTTTTCAAAACCTGCCTCGAAACGACTTCTCCACTGATGAGGCTTGGCGGTACACCTGGTCCCGGAACTGTGAACTGACCTGTATAAAACAGGTTGTCCACTTTTTTACTCTTACAGGAAGGTTTCAGTATAGCCGTCTGTGACAGAACATTCGCCAGTCCGTATGCATTTCCTTTATAAGAATTATAGTCTGAAATAAAATCAGACACTGAAAAAGTTTGTTTAAAAACGATGGCATCAGCGATTGACTGTCCTGTGTGTTTTTCCAGCCTGTCCAGGATGATCCTGAAATATCTGTCTCTCAATGCTTCCGTATCGTTCTCAAGCCCTGATGCCACCGGTATTAACACCACCAGGTTTTCGCAACCTTCGGGTGCAACAGAAAGATCTGTTTTAGAAGCAACACTTAAATAAAACAATGGTTCAGAAGGCCATCCCGGCTCGGCATAAATTTCTGCTGCGTGCTTGTCAAAAGGCACATCAAAAAACAGTGAGTGATGCAATACATTATCCAGCTTTTTATTCAGTCCAACATAATACAATAAACAGGAAGGCGCCAACACTTTTTTATCCCAGTATTTTTCTGAATAACTCCTGTTGGGTTCCGACAGAAGTGTTGATTCAGTAAAATGATAGTCTGCCCCAGATATGATAACATCTGCAGTGTAAGTTGATTGATTTGTAATGATTTTTTTTACCGAACCTTTCTCTACAGAAATGGTCTGCACATCTTCTTCAAACCTGAATTCAACTCCCAGTTCTACTGCCAGCTTTTTCATTCCCTCAACCACAGCATACATACCGCCATCAGGGTACCATGTTCCGCCAATGATGTCGGCATAATTCATCAGGCTATACAATGCCGGTGTATTTTTTGGAAGTGCACCCAGGAAGAGAATGGGGAATTCCATTAATTGCCGAAGTTTCTGGCTTTTAAAATGTTTGTAAACATGTGCTTTTATGGAAGTAAAAACATCCAGTTTAAAAACATTTTTTACCACATTCCAGTCGAGAAATTCTGTAATGGATTGCCCGGGTTTATATACCAGGTCTTCAATACCAATCCTGTATTTTACTTTGGCTTCTTCAAGGTATTTATCCAGTTTCACCGCGCTGCCCGGCTCAATAGATTCAAATAAATTTCTTAGTTGCTGATAGTTGGCCGGAATATCGGTTGAACCATCATTCCAGTAAACACGGTAGGAAGGATCCAGTCTTTTTAAGGAATAATAGTCTGTTGTTTTTTTTCCGAATTGCTCAAAAAAACGTTCAAAAACATCGGGCATCCAGTACCAGCTCGGACCCATATCAAAACTAAATCCCTGCGATTGTAATCGTCGCGCCCTACCACCGGCCGTGACATGCTTTTCAATGAGAGTAACCTTCCATCCGGCTTTGGCCATAAAGGAAGCTGCTGATAGTCCGGCAAACCCAGCTCCTATAATTATGACTGACCTTTTCAACGTGTTATTTGTTTTTGTAAAAGCTTTTTAGCAAAATGGATTCGGCTTTTAATTGTTCCAAGGGGTTCGTTCAGAGCAGTTGCGATCTCGTTATATTTATAGCCTTCCAGGTAAAGCAGGGAGGCATTTTTAAAAATAGAAGGTAATTGATGAATCGCCTCTGTAATCTCCTTGTTTCTCAGCCTTCCTTCGGATGAATTATCAGGCTGTACGTAAGTGTATTTGATGGCTTCCATGATGAGCATCTTCCGGCCATTGCGCCGGTATTCATTAATAAAGATGTTCCGCATAATGGTATGCAGCCAGGCCCTGATATTGGTACCGGGTTGGTATTTTTCCCTGTAAGCAAAAGCTTTAAAAAGCGTTTCCTGACAAAGATCCCGTGCATTTTCATAATCACGGGTGAGGTTGATGGCGAAAGGTCGTAGGCTTTCCGCATTGTTAATCACCAGGTTGTTGAATTCTTGAATACCCATTGTTTAATCTTATACAAATCAAAATTAAACAGTTTTGTTTAATCTTGACAAGAAAGTTTTAAACAGACTGAAGTGTAGCAATATAATCCACGGTTTCGGAAATCGACTGGAAAAACACTACATTTTGAAGCTGGGTATGCTTTTGCGCACGCGCTACGGCCCCGGAAACAAGGATCTTTGCCTCTTCGGAATAGCTGTGCAACTGAGCGAAATAACGCTGCAGGCTTTGATTGCGGGGCATGGTGGTCAGGTGCAGATAGAGGTAGGAAGGTTTTTTGATCTTGAACAGATAACCCACATCTTTTGACGGTACATTGGAGCCGAGATAGAGTACCGGAATATTGTGTTTTCTTAAGAGATAATAAATAAAAAGTAAACCCATTTCATGGTGTTCTCCTTCGGGTAACAATAGAACAAAGAGCGGATCTGTTTTTCTTACAAACGGAAGTTTTTCTATGGCGCTGACGATCTTCTGCCTGATGATATTGGAAACAATATGTTCCTGCACCGGGATGATTTTATTTGTTTGCCAGAGAATGCCGATCCGTTCCAGGAAGTTGAAAATAATTTGGGTGATGGTTTCTTCCACACCAAAATCTATGATGTACTGGTTAAGCACTTCTTCAAACTCAACGTTGTTAATATCAATCATATGCCCGATGAGCACATTGACCAGATTCTCGGAATAGGCTTCCTGCTGGGGCAATTGCAGTACAGCGGTTTGTCGCTGATCGACACTCATATCATCGATCCTGGAGATCTTGTAACCGTATTTGTTCAGCAGGGCAACGGTGAGCAGGGTTTTTAATTCCTCATTATTGTAGGTGCGGATGTTGGTCTGTGTGCGCAATGGTTTAAGAAAATGATACCGCTGTTCCCAGATCCTGATGGTGTGGGCCTTTATGCCCGAAAGTGTCTCCAGTTCCTTAATAGTAAATGACATCACCTAAATTACAAATGAAGAAGAAATTGGTTGAATAGTGGTAGAATGGTTGTTTAACCACCACCATTCAACCACCCCACCTTCGCATTTGCTTCGGCGGGCAGACCGTTCAACAACTATTCTACCACTGTTCAACCACTTAACCCCACCACCTTCAGGATGCCTCTCACAATTCCCTGTTCTTCAGCCTTCCGCTCTCCTGTAATTTCCTGATCAACGGATTGTTTTCCAGCTTTTGCAAACCTTCCAGGTGGCGGTGATGATGGAGGTCGGTTCCGGCAAAATCATAGAAATTATTCTTTAATAAATATTCAGCCAGTTCTTTTACACCATTACCATAATGACCAGTTACAGAAAGGAGGTTTAACTGAAAAAGGCAACCCGCGGTGCGCAGCTCTTCAAAAAATTCTTTGTTGCGACTGAGGTAAACATATCGTTCAGGATGCGCGATCACAGGAACATAATCCTGCATCTGCATTTCAAACAATACCTCCTGCAGGTCCATGGGTGCATTGAGCATGGAGATCTCTACCAGCACCATGTTTCCACTGATGGTGAGCAATCGCTCTTTATGCTTCATCAATTCCTGGAAGTATTCATCAATAAAATACTCAGCTGCGGCCTGTATTTCAATGTCGATACCTGCATCAGCCACTGCTTTTTGCAAAGGTTGCAATCCTTCCAGGATACCTGCAGCTGTATTAGGATATACTTCCCAAAGAATATGTGGTGTAGTGATGATCTTTTTATATCCTAATTCTTTGAATCCTTTTACAAATTCAATGGATGTGGCCAGGTCGGGTGATCCATCATCAATGCCTGGAATAAGATGCGAATGCATATCTGTTCCAAGCCATTCCAGGTGAGGCGCAATACTGGCTTTTTTTCTGGAAAAAAACATCAGGATCTTTTTTTATTTAATAGTTCATGATACAGTTCGGATACATCTTTCACCAGGCGCTGGTAGCTGAATTTTGTCAGCACGTGCAAATGGCTGGTTGCCGACATCCTGGCCCTCAGACCATCGTCTTCAACAAGCTGCAGCAAATCTTTGGAAAATCCTTCAGTATCATTTACGTCAGAAAGATAAGCAGACACGCCTTCAATTACAATATCCGCAATACCGCCAACACGCGTGGATACAATGGGTTTGTTGGCTGCCTGTGCTTCAATCAGGCTGACAGGCGTGCCCTCATTAAAGGAGGTCAGACAAATTATATCCATTCCGGCATTGATCCTGTCAATATCACTTCTCCATGAAGTAAAAACCAGGGGCTGGTGGTGCACCTGGTCTTTTTCTGTTGTAAAACCAATGCTCAATGCTTTTGCCTGTTGTTCCAGTTCCTCCCTGCTTTCTCCATCACCAATGATAAATGCCCTGATCTTTTTATTACTTTTTTTCAGTACGTAGTGCAGTGCTTTGAGAAATAGGCCATGATTTTTGATCGGCACCAGTCTGCCTACTATGCCAATTGCAATGCAATCATCATCCAACTGAAATTCTTTCCTGAAAATGGCGCGTTTTTCTTCCTGCCCTGTGCGGAACCGGTCGAGGTCAAAGCCCAGGGGGATAATCCTGAATTTTTCTTCAGGTGCGATCTTAAAATCTTCTACCAATTCTTTTTTTTGTTGTTCGCTGATGGCGATGATGGCATCGGATCTTTTGGCCAAATATCTTTCTGCCCGGATAAAAAATCGGGTTTTGGCGGAATTGAAATAGGAATGAAAAACGTGTCCGTGAAAAGTATGCAGGATAACGGGAACGTTGGAAGAGGAAGCCGCAAGCCGACCCAGTGCACCGGGTTTCGCTGCATGGGTATGTACGATATCGGGCTTAAATTCTTTGATCAGTTTTTTCAGTTTGATATAAGCCTGGTAATCGGAAAAGGGCTTAATAGACCTTCCCATTGCGGGAATGGTGGTGTATTCAATATTGAGTTGGGTTGCCAGGTAATCCGCACTTTTTTCATGGTCTTCTTTTTCACCCACTACAAGCAGCGTTTCAAATTCAGGGGCAAGGTATCGGGTGAGATAGGTGGCATTTAAGATGGGCCCACCTACGGCCATTCGGTTCATGATGCGGAGGATGCGGGGCATGGGGGAAAGGTAAGGGAAATTTGGATTTGAGGGTGGGTTAGAGGTTAGAGTGGAGCGGTTAGGATTTTGGAGTTTGAAGCGTGAGGGATTTCAACAACAGTTCAACAATTGTTCAACTCTTTCCATCGGGTTATTGCTAAAGACCTGCTATTTTCGCCCGGTGGAACAGTATCTGACCATATGGGACCTGGTTTTAACGCCGATATACCTCATCATCCTGGGCTATATGGCGAAGAGTTATCGCGATAAACATTATCCCGTTGGACATGCATTGAGGAAATATTATCTACCCGGCCTGTGGGTGAAGTTTGCAGGAGTGATCTTTATCGCTTTAATTTATCAATTTTATTATGGCGGAGGTGACACATTTAATTATTACAAATATGCAAATATTGTAAACTCATCTTTTTGGGATTCATTTCCTACATGGTTGAACCTGATTATGAGGGTACCTGTTGATAACGACTACAACCTATATCCTTATGCCTCTCAAATAGAGTTTTATCAAGACCCAGCCTCTTATGCTATTGTATCCATAAGTGCCTTGCTTGGTTTAATTACTTTTAATACATATATACCCACAGGGTTGCTGTTTGCCTATATTTCCTTTTCCGGCATCTGGGCGATGTACAAAACCTTTTACAACAGCTATCCACACCTCGCAAAGCACCTCGCCATCGCATTCCTTTTTGTACCAAGTGTTTTTGTATGGGGTTCCAGTATTTTTAAAGATACAGTCTGTATGTTTGGATTGGGATGGATGACCTATACCACTTTCAGAATATTTAATTATCGGGATTTCAGTTTAAAAATTTTACTTCTACTGGGTTTAAGTTTTTATCTCATTGCAATAATTAAAATCTATATCCTTTTAGCCTTTTTACCAAGTCTAGCGCTTTGGTTGCTCCTGACCTATTCACATAAAATAAGGAGTACAGCAGGCAGATTTCTGGTAAAAATTATGGCCATCGGTATAGTAATTCTTGGATTTGCTTTTTTCTCAGCCCAATTTTCTAAAGATTTAAACAGGTATTCTGTAGACAGGCTTGCACAAACTTTGGAAACAACGAGGGACTGGATCGTCTATGCTTCAGGAGATGAAGGATCGGCTTATGATATAGGAGAATTTGAGCCCACTATCACAGGTATCATTTCGAAATTCCCAGAAGGAGTAACAGTGACCCTCTTCAGACCTTTTCTCTGGGAAGTAAGAAAACCCATACAATTACTTTCTGCCCTGGAGGGACTTGCATTTATAATTTTGACTATTATGGTATTTGCAAGAGTTGGACTTTTTAAAACGTTCAGGGATATTTTCAAAAATCCAAACCTGACTTTTTTCTTTACCTTTTCAATGATATTTGCTTTCGCTGTGGGAGTATCAACGGGCAACTTTGGCGCTCTTTCACGGTACAAGATTCCTTGCATTCCATTTTTTGCTGCTTTGCTAATTGTTATCTATTATCAAACAAAATTAAAAAAGACACCACTTTATAAGAAATCAGTTAATCGGGGAGAGCTGGTTTAAAATTTTAATATACCGGTGCTTGTTTGCATTGATAGAATATTTTGCTTCAACAACCACAGCTCCATTTTTGCCTATCCTTTCCCGCATTAATGTATCGTTTATCAGTTTTCTCAAAGCATTGATCCATTCTTCATCATTTTTTACAAGGATTCCTGTTTTCCCCTGCTCAATAATTTTAAAGTTGTACCCAATGGCAGATGCAACAGTTGGTATTCCAAGGGACATATATTGCAATGCTTTACCGCCGCCCTTTCCATGCACCCACTCCTCATCGGGCAATGGATATAAACCAATGTCAAAAGTTTTTATGGTTGGTACTTCAATTTGCTCTGTCCATGCCATTGCATCAACATCAATGCCCTCTATCATAAACGAGGCATCTCCCAGGATTCTCAATGTGAAAGGATTTTCTTTATAAAGATTTTTTAAAACATCATCCAGCAAATGCATATAAGGAGATGTGCTCAAGCTTCCCGTCCATCCCAAAACTATCTTTGGTTCTTTTACTTCATAATCATCTTTCGGAGTATATCTTATTGTATCAATTGAGACCGGGATGTTCGAGACATTGCTATTCAATTTCCTTGCAAATTCTTCAATAGCTAAAGTGCTGGTAATCACATGATCAGCCTTCCTGAATAAATAAACTGGTTTATTTCTACCCTTTAAACTTGAAATAATAGGATTCGCTTTGCTTTTTTGTTTTGAATAAATGAGATCATCAATATCATAGATCATCTGCTTTGAAAGGATCCTTGTTATTCTTTCAAAGAAGGGTGGGCCGAATGGAGTTACCCACAGAAACACATATACTATATCATAATTTCTTATTCGAAAAAGATCAAAAAACCTTCGTGAATAACCGTATAGGGTCCAGAAAGCTTTAGTCAAAAGCTTTCCTTTATTATACACCATTTTTTGAAAGGGTATTGTCATAAAAGATGACACAACCACTTCATAACCTGCTTCTTCAAAATAAGGCAAATATTGTTCGTAGCGCAGTCGTTGACCTGGCACAAAATCAACAGGATGCGGACATAGCACTAGAATTTTTTTCTTTCGCTCTTTACTACTTTTTCTTTCCAACCGCATGCCAATAAGGAATGTTATTTGAAAAAATAATGTCTTCTAATCCTGCTTTTTCCATCATTTCACGAATTTCCTTCATTGTAAATCTTTGCTCTAATGGCGTTCCAAATCTGTCTAATGAGTCATTTCGAATGATATAAAAACTTTTGTTTTCATAGCCATGCAAAGGAATTTTTTTCCTGATGCTTTCTTTTATACCAATAGATTTCAATAGCCTGCTTAAGCCAACAAATGGCATGTATAACCCAATAGCCAGGATATCACAAACCAATCTTTTAGGTTTACCTGGCAGCTTAGAAACACCTTTTCTTAAAGTTGCAGACGCATTAAAAATAGAACGAAACAAAAATCCTCTGTTATCAAGATTATAATACAGGTAGGTAAAGAAGTAACCACCTTTCTTTACCTTATCCACACAAGCTTTCATGGCTTTATACGTATCAGGTATATGATGTAAAACACCAATGGAATAGACAAAATCAAAAGATTCATTTTCAAAAGGGAGATCGTTTGCAGATGCCTTTACCAACATAACGTTTTCTGCTTTGCCCAATAAATTGTCCGATGCAAAAACAGCATGACTCGGATCCACACCTACTATAAAACCGGCTTTATTGATTAGATATTTTAAAAATCTGCCACTGCCACAACCAACCTCTAAAACAGTAGTAGACTTATTAAGCATTTCCTGCGTAACAATATCAAAATATTCATCCCCTAAATTTTGAATTTCTTTTTCCTCAAAACCGTGAAACGCCTGCCACTCATCTCCAAAAGAATCTACTGTAACATGGTCTATATTATCATCATTGATACTAAATTCATAAATATTCCTGTTTTTGGTTTTAAACAACTTGCTATAAGGCCTATTGAATTCGATATTCATACAAAATTTAAGGAATTGGTTATTTAAACAACTACGGAAGGTATATGTGTATCTTTTATGCTCATTACCTTATTATAGATAGAGCTATACTCGGCTATAGATTTTGTAAGATTGTAATACCCTTCATTACTGCTTCGTATTTCTTCAGGTTTAAGTTTTAAAACAGAAGGTATTTGGGCTATAACTTCTTTAAAATCCTTTTCAGAAAACCCTTGCAACAATAAACCGCCTTTTGCATTGGTTATAATTTCATTTACATCTCCAACACCTTCGTTACATATTACAGGAACTCCAAGAGCCAGTAGCTCACCAAGCTTAGTTGGAGAACTTGCCATTTTGGAATAACATTTTTTTATAAACACCAGACTTATATCAGAAGCCTTGATCTTTTCCGCAACCTCAGCTCTTTTTCGTGCGTAAAAAATCGAAAAATCAGAAGTATCCAACCCTTTTTCTTTGGCTGCCGCCAAAATTACTTCAGGCTTATCAGGTGTTATAAATAAAAACTTTGCATTTGCATACACCTTCTTCAGTTCTTTAAAGAAAAGAAGCATCTCATCAAACAAATACCATGTGCCCAATGACCCTAAATAACCAACAACAAAATCCGATGAACTGTAATCAAGTTTCTTTTTGGCAACAAGCTTATCGTATTGATCATTCAAAGAAAATACAGAAAAATCTACACTACATGGAATCACTGAAATACCCTGTTTGTTATAAGAACTCCATTTTTGAATTTCCCCTTTTGCAACATTAGTTAAACTAACAATGTGATCCGCATTCTTTATATATTCCGCTTCTTTCTTTTTATAAGTTTTAAAAGCTATTTGATAAAAAGGGTTTTTCATATTCCATAGACCTCCGTCAACTCTTTCATCAACCCAAAATCCACGCATGTCAAACAGCAGTTTAACTCCATACCGCTTTTTCAGGTATAAACCTATATCCATAGGTATGTAACTCCTGCAATGTATCATGTCAAACTGCTCCCGCTGAAATAAATCACTTGCCTTTCTCTTCATCTCATATAAATCCATATACTTTGCAAGTATGGGAGGTGAAGTTCTAAAAAAAGTATACTCCCAGGCAATTCCAGATTCTTCGCAGATTTTTTTTATTATGGAATTATTTTGCTCAAACCGGGCTTTTTTTTCACAGCTTAGTATTGTGAACTTGAAATTCGATGACAAACCACTTATGTATGGTAAAATCTGAGACTGACCCAAGGGATCAGTCAAACCATCATAGGATATGAATAGGACTTTTTTCATTCTCTCAAAAACTTAATTCAGTTCAAAATTATATTTCTTTTATCCATTTCCTATACCACATTTGAAACATCAATAAATACCAGACCTTTAAATGCTTTTCAGTTCTTCCAGAGAAAAATTCTTTAAGAAGTTTCTGTATTTCTTTTTGATCAAATAACTGGTGCTGATCAAGACTTTCCTTATTTAAGTAGTCCAGCACAAGATCTTTAAGTTCGTGCTGAAGCCAGGTCTCCACAGGAATTCCAAAACCCATCTTAGGGCGCTCCATTATTTCTTTAGGAATATATTTATGAACGATTTCTTTAAGGATATATTTCTTAACCCCTTTGTGATATTTAAGATCAGAAGGTAATTGTGCCGCCCATTCAATAATATGCTGGTCCAAAAAAGGCTCGCGTCCTTCAAGACTTACCGACATGGTAGCCCTGTCAACTTTCTGAAGAATATCATCAACCATATAGGTTTGATAATCCACGGCCATCATAAAAGAAAGAGGGTCATAAAATTCAAGTTGTAGTTCCCTGCCTGAATGAGCTGTTTCCAATTCCTTTACCGGTTCACTAAATAAATTATTGATTTCCTTTTTGGAAAACACCTGGCTTAGGTTTTTTAAAAGTTCTTCGGGAGAAGGATCATTCAATAAATTTTTAAACTTGTCGTACCTGCTGTGAAAATTCTGTTTGTTCTTAAAATATGGAATAGATTCTGAAGAAATATTTTCCATAGCCGATGCTGCCAGTTTTCTTATCGGCGCGGGAATGGCCTGGATCTTATTTCCATACCGGCTGATATAATCATAACGGTTATAGCCTGCAAAGATCTCGTCACCAGCATCTGCGGAAAGGGCTACAGTAACTTCTTTTCTTGCCAGCCTGCTAACCAGGATGGTAGGAATGGCACTGCTGTCGGCAAAAGGTTCATCGAAATAATAAGGAAGCTCGGGAATGATCTCCAGTGCTTCTTTCGGTGTACAATAATATTCCGTATGATCGGTACCTAAATGAGCGGCGATCTGCTTTGCAAAAGGAGCTTCATCAAGTTTATTATCAGTCGTTCCAATGGTGAATGTTTTGATTTTCTCTGTGCTGTTTTTTTGCAACAATGAAGTAACACAGGAACTATCATAGCCACCGCTTAAAAAAACACCCACAGGTACATCTGCCACCATACGCAACTGAAATGATTCTTCAAGGATTTTTTCAGTTTCAACAATTGCTTCTTCCTTTTCTATTGCCAGCTTTGGCTTATTATAGTAATCATAAACGTTCCAGTACTTTTCCTGAACCAGTTTCTTTTTTTGAAGATCAAGGCGGAGCAGGCAACCAGGTGGTATTTTAAATGTGCTCCTGTATATGCAATGAGGATGAGAAACATAACCATACTGGAGGAAAGAAGCAACTGCGTCGGGATTGACCTGTTTGTCAAAAGCCGGATGAGCCAGCAGGGACTTTAGTTCGGAGCTGAAAAGGAAGATGCCTTCTTTCCAGTAATAATAAAAGGGCTTTACGCCCGCGCGATCCCTGATGCATACCAGTTCTTCATTATTATCATCGTAAATAGCAATGGCGAACATACCGCGCCATTTATCTATACTTTTCTCCCCCCATTCTTCCCAGGAATGCAGAATTACTTCGGAATCAGAATGGGTTTGAAAGCTGTGGCCCTTTGCGATTAGTTCATTTCTGATCTCATTATAATTATAGATCTCGCCATTAAAGATCATGTGCAGCCCGTTATAATGCATGGGCTGGTTAGCTGAAGTACTGAGGTCAATGATCGACAGGCGGCGATGACCGAGTCCAATTTGCGCATGAGGATGATCGGCAAGGTATACACCCTGTCCGTCGGGACCTCTGTGAGGAACCGCGCAGGACATCCTGGCCAGTATATCCTCGCTACTTTGTTTTCTGAAATCAATAAATCCTGCTATACCGCACATAGGTTAGAATAATGGGCAAAGATGCTTTTAAATTTTTTGTTTTGAAGAGGAATCCCCTGAGTTATGAAAATGCGCGGGGCTTTAAAATTCTGAAGATGGAAATCCTGGGGCGATGTATTATTCCAGGTGACTAGCTGACAGCTGTTTGCTATTAGCCATTAGCTGCTGGCCGGGGAAAGATTTCTGAATTGGCTTAACCATACTGAAATTGATTTCTGCAGAATTATAAAACTAATCCCATGGTTAAATGCCTCTTCCACCTTTTTTCTTGAAAAAAAGGTGGAGCCCCCCTGCGCTGCGCTTCGGAGGCAGGCAAAAATTCAAGCGCAATCAATGCGGAGCAGTATCGGTTACAAGTTATCTTCGGGTGATTGCGCAAGAGAACCCTCCGTATGATAAGTCCAAAACCCTGCTTCCTGATAGTTTAAAAGTCTGGATGCGCTGTATTGCTCCATCTTAGGTAAGATCATTCTTTAAGTTACAAACAGAATCAATAAGGCGAAATAGCCACCCTAATATTATAGAGAAAATCTCTGACAGTTTCCAAAGCTTCCGGGTTAACTGAAATACTTCTTGTAAAGCTTGTAGATAAAATTCAATCTCTTTTCGTCGTTGGGATAATGGTAATAATATTTCCCTGGCAGTTCCACGATCCTGTCCAGTTCATGTCTGTCGATGGACAGTTTCTTGGCTATATATTTTTTTTCTTTTTCGATTTCCTCATTTACATAAGGTGGTGTTTGCAGTTCTTGTATGGCCTCTTCCCTATTCATTTCACCAGCGCAGATCAAACTGGAAAATGTAGCTTTACGATAATCAAGATTAAACTTGACTGGAAGCAGATAGGTCTGCACAAATTTTGTAAATCTTGATTCGTGGTGTTTGCCTCCGTAATCTTTCCAGCCAAACTCATTTATCAGTAAAGTTTTTGCGGCCGACTTATCGTACCGCATATAATTCAGCAGGTAAATGATCTTCACCTGCTTTACCAGTTTATAATACATTTCAGCCATCCAGCCAAAGTAAGGGAAACTGCGAATGCTCTTTGAACCAAAGGTCTTATGAATATGATTGAAGTAACGTGTGTCTCTTGCATTATAATGCCACATCCTTGGTAATATACCTTCCGTTGCAAGGTTGCCGCCACTGATAATATACCTGATGCCATGACGGGCCGCCACTTTATGAAGCGCACCCAGTATGGCCATATCCGTAGGCGTTTCGGCTTCCACAACAGAAGCTTTTAAAAAGGCCAGTTGAATGTCTTTAAATTCTTCCCAGTCGAGCACGAAGCTTTCGTAATCAAATTCCAGTTTACTTGCAATGCTCCTGATGTTCATTGTGGCCAAATCGGAATTCCAGCCATTATCCAGGTGTACAAGCAAGGTACGAATGCCCAACTTTTTGAGCAGGTAGGCAACATAGCAACTGTCTACTCCTCCACTGATTCCCAGCACTGCATCGTACTTCAGGTTCTTTCCCTTTTTTTTGATCCTGCGAATAATACCTTCAAGATGCTCTTCTCCATATCGCTTCTGGTTTTTCACCTCCTCACGTTTTTGAAAAAGTTCGGTACAGTGATTACAAATACCATCCCTTTCGAACCTGATCTCAGGATCCGTGGTATCCATCACACAACGCGTACATTGACGGTAATTATTCATTTTCTTTAAAAAAATCGCTATCCTTTGTTTGAGGATAATTGATCAGCACACCCTTTTGATTATTATAATATACAAACAAACTTCCTGCCGCCACTCCGGTTGCACCGGCGTTCCAGTAAGCTTTTTTAAGATCTGAAAGTGCACCCGCGCCTCCAAGTGCCACTGTTGGTATCTGCACAGCCGATGCAATCTTTTTGATCAGCTCCAGATCGTACCCCTTCATCATACCATCATGAGCAATCGATTGCACCACAATTTCTCCTGCTCCATTCTTTTCCATCAGCGTTGCAAAGTCCAGCGGTGCAAAGCCCGTTGACTGCGTTCCGTTTTTTATATACACCTGCTCCTTTCCAAAAAAGGATCTTTTTACATCCATACAAACTGTAATGGTTGAAGATCCGAATGCATCTGAAGCCTTCCTGATAAAAGAAGGGTTTAAGGCAGCATGACTTCCAACCACGATTTTCTCTGCACCTGCAGTCACCAGTTCCCTTATTTGCGCAAGGCTGGTTATGCCTCCTCCAACGCTGAAAGGCATACTGGCTTCTTCACCTATATCCCGCACCAGTTCCGGAGCAATTATCCTTCCATTCCTGGTTGCTGAAACATCAAGGAACATCAGTTCATCTGCCTTAAGTTCATTGAAGATCCTCACTGCGTTAAGCGGGTCACCAATATACCTGAAATTTTTAAATGAAGCTGACTTTACCAGTTGTCCTTCATTCAGCAATAACACTGGGATGATCCTTGGCCGGAACATTATACCTCCATAAAGTTTTGAAGCAGGGTAAGTCCTGCATCATGACTTTTCTCGGGGTGAAACTGCGTACCGAAAATATGTCCGTTTTCAATTACGGATACAAACTCATATCCATAACATGAAGTGGCTATTACCTCCTGCTCATTTACATCTTTGAAATGATACCCATGCAGAAAGTAAAACTCATTTTTTTCATCCAGTCCTTTCAGCAACCGGCTATCTTTTTTAACTGATACCGAATTCCAGCCTGTCTGCGGGATCTTAAGTTTTGAGGACGTTTCAATATTAAACTTTACAACAGTTGACGGAATCCATCCCAATCCTGCAGCCGTCCCTTCCTCACTTGAATCCGCCATTAGCTGCATGCCCAGGCAGATGCCCAGAACAGGTGTATGATCCAACGTAACTCGTTTTTGAAGCGCATCGTAAAGTCCGGATGCGTGCAGGTTCTCCATGGCTTTTCCAAAATGTCCGACACCCGGTATAATGATCTTATCTGTATTCATGAGTGTCGCTGGTGTAGAGGCGATCACTGGTTCTGCATTTAACTGTTTAATTTTTTTAAATACGCTGAACAGGTTGCCCATTCCAAAATCCACTATGGCTATTCTCATGGTCGAACCTGTTTATATATGTCGAGCAGGTTTTGCTTATAAGTGGCCCCATTGTACTGTGCTGAACAATATTGATAAGCCGGTTCAATAAATTTCTCGCGTGTTTCTTTTATATCCCTTAATCCTTTCAGCATTTCTGAAGCTGCAGCAGCATTGTTCAGTGGAAAGAAATGGGCCTTGCAATCAGTGATCTCACGGAAGACAGGAATTGCCGATAAAAACAAAGGTAATTTAGCCGCCATGGCTTCAATTACTGACAGGCCAAAACCTTCATGCTGTGAAGCCTGGATAAAAAGATCATAGTTTTCTAAAAATGCTTTTGGATCGTTGTTCTGACCTTTCAGTGTCACTGGTAATTGATCTCTGTTTATTTTTTCCTGGAGGATGGATTCAAGATGACCATCGCCATAAATATCCAGGTGAATGTTTTCCTTTTTTAAATGCTTGAATATTTCCAGGAGGTAGGGATAATTCTTGGCTTCTTTAAGATTGCCAACAGCCACGCAACGCAATGTACCAGTGGTGGATGATCTTGCAGGGTTGCTAAAAAAAAGATCCGGAAGAAAATTGTACAGCACAAAACTTTTACCCCTGAATGACACATGGTTCAGGTAATCCTTCAAAACATATTTAGAGACAGCCACCAGCGTATGGCGCTTTTTTAGGGTAAGCTTTTCCACCAGCAGGCTTAAACGGTTCTTGGCAAATGCATCACGACCCAGTTCACTATGCAGGGTGGTGACCAGCGGGATGCTTTTAGGAACGGCCATGCGCGCCATCATGCATGAAGCGATGAGGTGGGAATGCACGACAAAAGGATCATGGAGTGCAATTTCCTTCCTGATCTTTCCAACAGTTTTAAGAAGATCGCTCAACCCACTGTGATGCAGGTTAATATATTTTACATTGGGCAGTGCCGTGTTTTTCAGTTCATCCGGTTCGTGAAGATAGATCACCACGTGGGCATATTCCGGCAGGAGGGCAATAGTATTCATCAGCAGAATTTCTGCACCGCCGCTCCCCAGGGAGTCTATAATGTGAATGATATTTTTTGACTGCTGTTGCAATGATTTTACTTCGCTTTGTAATTAAATAAAAGATGATCCTCTTTAGGAACTTTATAAATAACTGCCAGAAAAAAACTCAAAAGTAACCCTGCCAAAAAGGAGATCAAAAAAAATCATTCGTTTTTAATAGTCTGCAATTCCATCATTTGAAGAAAAAAGAATGAGGACTGAAGAATCTTTAAGGTACACTACCACATTTTGAACTGAGGAAGTAGTTGTACTGAATTCTTAAGATAATCTCAGCACCTCCCATAGAGAGAATCTATCATGTTTAAACAGTGTTGTTGTATCTTTTAAATTCCTGCAACTCCTGTGACTTTGGATTTTGTTGCAACTTCTACGTTGGTTTTATCAGGCGGCTGGATGAGGGAACCAAAAAAATCGAGTCTTGCCCTTTCAGCGGCCTCAATTGAGAAATATATTAACCTGCATCACAGTGGGTTGAGCGATCTTCTTAAAACTGTTGGAAAGATCAGGAA
>MWYV01000071.1 GCA_002050435.1 Chitinophagales bacterium 33-2
CCATATCTATTTTTAAGCAATGACATAAAACTGTTTACCATACGCAGGGGTTCTTTCAAGTCGTGCGAAACAACATACATTAATTGTTCAAGATTGGTATTGGCTGGGATACTTATTATATGGGTGCCAATATGCCTGAAGCAAATATTATAAGCGCACTTTCCGAACACAAACCACAGCTACTGGCTATTTCGGTAACCATGCCTTTTCATATCACTAAAGTGCAATCATTAATTCAGAAGATCAGGAATAGCAATTCACTTGATACTGTAAAGATTATGGTTGGGGGCTACCCGTTTGAGTTGGTACAAGACTTGTGGCTAAAAGTAGGGGCAGATGCATTTGCTACTGATGCAAAAGAGGCTGTTAAAACAGCCAACAATATGATTTTTAAATAAAAACTTGTATGCTTAAAAAAGTAGAAACAATAAGCCCAGGGAAAGAACCAGCAAAATCTGTTGAAACTAATTTTACCGATGACGGAGAACTGCTAAACAAAATGTCGCAACTGAATAATGAATTGGTGAATACCCAAAGAATATTACTTAAAAAAAATGAAGAAATAACCCATCTCAATAAAAAGCTTTCCGCAGCCAATACCAATCTTGAACAATTAATGTATGTTGTTTCGCACGACTTGAAAGAACCCCTGCGTATGGTAAACAGTTTTATGTCATTGCTTAAAAATAGATATGGGCAAATCCTTGATGAAAAAGCAAATACATATATTGGCTTTGCTGTTGATGGAGGTAAAAGAATGCAGGCGATGATCACAGACCTGTTAGAATTATCGCATACTGCCGCATATAACAGTCACAAAGAATTAGCTGACCTGCATTTACTGTTTAGTGTAGCACAACATAATCTATCTAATCTGATACAAGAAAGTGAAGCGAAAATTCTAACAGAAGGCAAACTGCCATCTCTGATGGTGAACAAAACAAATATCATCCGCCTTTTTCAAAACCTGCTGGGCAATGCCATCAAATTTAAAAAGAGTGATGCACCTCCTGTAATTATATTGAAAGTGGTGGAGAACAAGGATGAGTGGCTGATTAGTATTAAAGATAACGGCATAGGAATTCCAGCCGAAAATTTTGAAAGCATATTTGAAATATTTAACCGCCTGCATTCAAAAGAAGAATATGAGGGAACGGGTATTGGCCTGGCATCCTGCAAAAAAATTATAGAAGTAAATGGAGGTAGAATTTGGTTAGAGTCGGAAGAAAATATCGGAACCACATTTTATTTTACTATACCAAAACTTTCAAATTAAATTCTATGGAACCTATACATATTTTATTGGTTGAGGATAATCAAGGTGATATATTACTCACCACCGAAGCATTGGAGAGTGCAAAGTTATTTACCAAACTAAGTGTGGTTAAAGATGGAAAGCAAGCAATGGATTTTCTTACAAGGGCAGATGGTTACACACATGTCACTCAACCTGATATGATTTTACTTGACATTAACCTGCCTAAAAGAAATGGGCACCAGGTACTAAAGTTTATCAAAGAGAATGACGCATTAAAGCACATTCCTGTTATTATGCTTACCACCTCTTCATCACCTTCGGATATAAACCAGGCCTATGAAAACCACGTTAACTGTTTTATTACAAAACCTATTGAGGCGCATAGTTTTCTTGATGTAATTGCTACGATTGAAAATTTCTGGCTTTCCATTGTAAAACTACCTGCAAAAACAAATTCATGATGATCAATCAAAATAGCTCTTTAAATATCTTAATTATTGAAGATAATCCAGGCGATTTTGAATTGGTTCAAAATTACCTGGGTGAATACGGCCATCCTTCAATAGTACATGCCAAAAACTTTAAAGAAGCTTCTTCTATATTATCTGATCTGGATACCGGTTTTGAAGTTATTCTGTTAGACCTTACATTACCTGATAAAAGCAGCAAAGATCTTATAACTGAAATATTAAAAATTTCTAGTGATAGTCCTGTAATAATCCTTACAGGATATTCCAATGTGGATTTTAGTATTCAATCTATTTCTCAGGGCATCTCTGATTATTTATTAAAAGATAACCTGACCTCAGAAAATCTTTACAAAAGCATTAGTTACTGTGTTCAAAGAAAAAAGAAAATACATGAACTCCGGGAATCAGAGAAGCGATATAATGACCTGTTTGAATTAAGCCCGCAACCCATGTACCTGTTTGACCCCGCCAGCTTTAATTTTATACAGGTAAATAAGGCGGCCATCGAACTTTACGGATATACCGAGGAAGAATTTCTCAATATGACACTCGTAAATGTAATGTCGGAAAAAGATTTTTCTTTTTTAAAAAAGAATTTGGAAGCAATAACACATGTGGACGGGGCTTTTAAAGGATTGTTTAAACAAATTAAAAAGTCAAAAGAAGTGATGGATGTGGAGATATATAGCAACCTTATAACCATCGATGATAAAAAATGCAGATCGGTAATTGCCATTGACATAACAGAAAAATTAATTAAGGAAAAAGAGTACCAGGAACAAAAAGCTATTGGACATAAAAACTTAACAAAAGCCGTGATTGCTGCACAGGAAAAAGAAAGAACGGAGATTGGTGAAGAACTGCATGATAATGTAAACCAGCTTTTGGCGGCTTCCAAATTATACCTAAATCACAGCCTTACCTGTGCTGGAGATAAAAATGAGTTCATTATAAAAAGCTCCGACTATATTGTTACTGCAATGGAAGAAATAAGAAAGCTTTCTCACGCCCTTGTAGGGGTGATAGCTAATAAAGAAATTACACTTTGTGATTCAATAGAAGAGTTGATAAAAAATATAACCGTTATAGAAAATATTGCTATTGATTTTACCTGTCCATCTTACACAGAAAACACAACCGATGCAGGATTAAAACAGATTATTTACAGGATAATACAGGAGCAGTTGAACAATATTTTAAAGCATGCTGAAGCCACAAAAGTGGAAATAGAAATAAAGCCCGATAATGAAGATCTGGGGCTCATTATAAATGATAATGGTAAAGGCTTTAACACTTTTAATAAGAGCACCGGTATAGGATTAAAGAATATTAAAAGCCGTGCGGCAGTCTATAATGGAGAAGTTTATATTCTTTCATCTCCCGGTAACGGTTGTAAAATGAAAGTAATTTTTAAATTCCCCCAAACTGACAAATTAGTAACGGATAACGACATACAAGTTTTTAAATAATTAAAAATAATCCTATATCCAACCTCTTACTTATAATGATCATGCCGTACTAAGCATCCACCACGACTCTTAATTTAAAGAGGTTTTTCTTTCAAATTGACCGGAAGGAAACCAGCAAAAATTAGTATGACCCGGGGAGATTTGTGTTTCCCTCAGATAGCGCGGATGAGCGTAGAAATAAATCTGCGACAATCAGCAAGATCTGCGGGAGATCTTTCTTTCCCACAAAAATAAAATCCATCACGACTCTCAATTTAAAGAAGGTTTTTCTTTCAAATTGGCCGGAAGGAAACCAGCAAAAATTAGTTTGACCCGGGGAGATTTGTGTTTCCCGCAGATAGCGCGGATGCGTGCAGAAATATTGCCGCAACAATCTGTGAGATATGTTTGAAATATTTTTCCCGCAGAAAGCGCAGATGATCGCAGAAACAAATCTGCGAAAGTCTGCGAGATCTGCGGGAGATCTTCTTCCCGCATAATAAAGCAGTATGACAGAAAATGAAATTTCATACATCATAAGAGGAGTGATCTTCAAAGTGTATAAAACACTTGGTCCAGGATTGCTTGAAGCTGCATACGAAGCTGTTTTAATGCACGAACTGGTAAAAGGAGGACTTAAAGTAAAAGCACAGGTGCCAATACCATTGATTTATGAAGATATTAGATTGGATGTAGGATATCGTATTGATTTAATGGTTGAAAACAAAGTAATCGTTGAAATTAAATCTATAGAACATTTAGTAGAGTTGCATCACAAACAGGTATTGACTTACTTAAAGTTATCCGACTTGAAATTGGGAATATTGGTAAATTTTAATTGCTGTGAAATAGATAAATCAATTTTCAGGAAAGTAAATGGATTGTAATTATTTTCCCGCAGAATGCGCGGATAAACAGAAATCAAATCAGCGACATCAGCGAGATCTGCGGGAGATCTTCTTCCCCCAGATGAACGCAGAAAACTAATCAGATCTGCCAAGCCCCACAAAAAAAGCCGCCCTCCCCGGACAGCTTTTCCCAAAACAATCAACAACATTAAAACGGAAGATCGTCTGAAACTTCTTCGGCGGAAGTGGCCACTGGTTCCTGGCGGGAGGAAGAGGGCTGCTCATAATTGCCACCAACAGCATTTTCATTCTTTTTTCCAAGTAACTGTACCTCTCTCACCCTCAGGATCAGCGAAGCACCCGGCGTTCCATCGTTTCTCTGATAACCTTTGGCTTCCGGATTTCCCTCCACAAAAACCTGTGTTCCCTTGGTTAAATAGGGCGCAATGGCCGTTCTGTCGGTCCAGTAAGCACAATCAACCCAGGTGGTTCTTTCCTGGTTATTGCCCTGGCTATCTTTGAATTTTTCACTGTGCGCCACGGTGAAATTGATAACGTTTTTTCCATTTACTGTGTTTACAGTGCAATCTTTCCCCAGATGGCCAATAACCTGCATCTTAATCATAATAATCAGTTGTAAAGTGAATGTATGCTTTCCCGGCAGACTCCGATTTTAATTCTCGCCTCCCGGAACAATAACAAAGTAAAAATAAGGCAGAATCCAAGGCAGCGCAGGAGAAATTAACCACATTCTACTGAGATTTTTCTATTCCACCCTCGCCGATGCCGCATCAATCACCTTTCCAAAAAATACCGCATTCATCATCAGTTTTGTTCCACCCAGCCAGAATGCACGCAGGTTGATATTTTCAGCAATCGAAATCACCCTTCCGCTGCCCAGCGTATTCACCACTACCGCCGCTGCATTTTTTACCATCTCCTGGTTTTCCCTGCTCACCCATCCACTAATTAATGGCTGACTGCTATACCGCACGGGTGTGGCAAATGGATTTTTGCTTTTCTCCATAAAGATCCTGTTGCCTTTAAACAGACTAATCGTGGGACGCTGGTAACCATAAGCAAGCGGATGGGAAAGATCCATTTCCGCCGTAAGAATGGCGCCACTCATACGCTGAGCCCCTTCCACCTGTTCGCGGCTGCTATAGGGCAGTACGCGCGTACTGTCGGCCGGTTTTGCCTTTTTAAAATTTACTGTAGCAATACCGTTCTGCGCCGCCCAGTTAATGGCATCTTCCATTAAGATCAGATTACCACCTCCCTGCACCCAGCTTCTTAATTTTTCTTTATTCAATTCACTATAATTGCCGCTCACCAGGATCAATGTATTGTATTTACTCACATCCACGCGGTTAAAAACAGATGCTTCCAAATGCGAGACCGGAATTTCAAAACGCTGGTCCATTAAATGCCAGACCTCACCCGCATCCAGCGCATTCACACCTGCCCCAACGATCATGGCAATTTCTGGTTTGGTTAATGCAACAAATCTGCTGCTTCCAAGGTCACTGCCTGCAAGTGCACCACCACTATGCACTGCATCGATTGTGAGCGCATATTTTTCAGCCACCTTTTTCACCTGCGCGTAAATTTCTTCTGATTTTTTCTCCTGCATACTTACTGGAATCAAAATAGTGCCGGTTGCATATTTTTTATTTTTTCCATTTACCACCAGCTCAAATGCATTGGTGGCCACCTTCGTCATAATACCTTCCTTCTGCAATTCAAACAAAGCTGCTGGTGCATTAAAATCACTCCATTGCATCAGATAACCATATTCCGACCTGTTGCCTGCTACCTGTCCGTTGCCTTTCAATTCGTTTAGTATTTTTTCCCCGTGCAGCCTGCTGTTGTATTGTGCCGCATTCAGCTCTGCGTGCGGCAATCCCATTGCCAATGGCATGGTCCATGAAGTGATATCATAAAACAAACTGTCCCTGTAGTCCAGTGTTTTTTCAAAAATGGAACGTATCAAACGGAATTGCGGCTGATGCGCCGGAACAATAAAGCCTTTCTCTTTTTTAAACTGTATGCCACCTGCAGCAACATCGCTTCCGAGCTTATGCACCGTTACCTGGTGTTGCAATAAAATGTTGGCAAAAATCCTTGCGCGTTCGGGATCTTCATCATCACCAAAAACATAAGCGCGTACACCATAGGCAGCGCCTTCTTTATCCGCGCCGGTATAAAAATCCTTCTGCCATTGCAAAAAATCTTTTCTCAATGCCTTCGCACCTTCAAGGGTTGATAGTGTAGTGATGAACTGGTTTTTAATGGTGAAGGGAAAGGTGAGTAATCCATTATTTGTTTGTTGTGCATGACCTCTTGAAGAACCCTGTTCAAAAAGAATCCCGATGGCACCATTGATATCCGGATAGGTGGATCCCTTTCCATAATAAAAATCATCATAATTCTCTTTTGTAAAATAAAGAGAACCGATCCTGTCGAGAAAAGCAGCATGGAAATTTCCCAGTTGCGCTGTCAGTTCCTGGTTGCGTGCAGGCGTCAATGGATTCACCCTTGAAGGAACACCTGGCTGAAAAAAGAAAGTGGCATTGCTGCCCTGCTCATGGTGGTCGGTAAGTATATTGGGTTTCCATTGATGAAACCATTTCAACCTGTTGCGGCTTTCCACGTGCTGCGCCGGCAGCCAGTCGCGGTTCAGGTCAAACCAGTAATGATTAAATCTCCCTCCAGGCCACACTTCATTGAATTCTCTTGAATTGGGATCCGTAACCTGGCTTTTACTTTTATGCTGGTTCACCCAGGTAGCAAATCGTTGCAGTCCATCGGGGTTGAATGAGGGATCTAAAAGAATCACGGTATGTTTCAGCAAATCATCTACTTGTTTGCCTTGTGCGGCGGCAAGATAATAAGCACTCAGTAATGCCGCATTGGATCCGCTGGGTTCATTTCCATGAATAGAATGACCGATATAAACTACGATGGGCATGTTGCTGATATCAAGTGAAGCCGAACGTTGCGGATCAGAAAGCTGTACATGTTGCTGCCTGATCTGTTCCAGGTTACGGTGGTTCTCAGGTGAAGTAATGAGCAACAATACCTGGGGTCTTCCTTCATATGTATAGCCCATGGTTTCCATTTTGATCCTGTTGGGTGCCGCTTTTGCCAATGCATGCATATAGTTTACCAGCCGGTCATGCGTCACATGCCACTCGCCTACTTCATGATGGATCACTTCTTTTGGTTTGGGAATGGCCGAATCATACTGAACACTGTCGGGCAGGTAATAAGATAATTCCTGGGCGGCAACAGCAAAACCAGTCATCATAAAAATTGACAAAAATATTTTCTTCATAAAGGAGTTAAGATTTTTAGAGAAGGAATGCAAAAAACAGTAATTTTTCCAGATGAAGTTAAGCATCACCTTGTTTTTTCTTTGTGTTTCTTTCTGCCTGCATGCGGCAACAGTAGATACGGTGGCTGTTTACAGCGCGGTAATGAAAAAAACAAGGAAATGTGTGGTGGTCAAACCGGATACCTATCATAAAAAAGGCAGGATGTTCCCAGTAGTTTATGTTTTGCATGGGTATGGTGGCGATTACAGTAACTGGATCAAAAAAGTACCGGAGATCAAAGCGCTCTGCGACCTGCACCAGGTGATCATTGTTTGCCCTGATGGTGAGGTCAGCAGCTGGTATCTCGACAGCCCGATAGACAGCACCATGCAATACGAAACTTATATTGCTAAAGAAGTAGTGCAGTTTATTGATGCACGCTACAAGACCATCAAAAAAAGAGAAGCAAGAGCCATAACGGGGTTAAGCATGGGTGGACATGGAGCATTGCTGATGGCTTATAATCATGCGGATCAATTTGGCGCCTGCGGAAGTATGAGTGGTGTTGTGGACCTGGGCCAGACAAGAGTGAAATATGAGCTATCCAAAAGAATTGGTGATACCATTTTGCATAAAGAAAACTGGAAAAAAGTTTCAGTGATCAACAGGATCGAATCCCCGCCATCCGATTCACTTGTCATTATAATTGATTGTGGAATTGCAGATATTTTTATCACCTCCAACAGGAAGCTGCACCAGAAAATGCTGGACCTGAAAATTCCTCATGAATATACCGAGCGGCCGGGAAATCACAGCTGGAGTTATTGGGGAAATTCAATCAGTTATCATCTTTTATTTTTCAGGAAGTTTTTTAATGGGAGAAGGGAATGAACCACGGTTCCGCTTTCAGCGGAGCACTAAGGACACGGGACACGAAGGGTTGCGGCACGCAGGATTTCCTATTTCATGATTATTTTACCAAACTAAATCTGTCAAAAGTTTTGTTAGGAGTTACTCAAACCTAACAGCTAAAAGCAAACAGCTATCAGCTTCTCTCTACTTGCACCTAAATCCTACTCCCTTGCACCTATTCTCTCTACCCTCCTGTGCTTCCCGTCCTCACCTTCACTTTCTTCTTACCTGCATTTTTCTTTTCAAACTCTAATACTTCTTTGGGTTTTGTTTTGGTGGATGCTTTTTTTTCATCCTTATCCTCATCATCACCTTTTACAATATCGATGGGTGCAAGATCATCATCCTCCATCTCTTTTTTCTTTGGCTGGTTCATAACCCACTGCTCCGTTTTTTCAACTGTTCCGCGTTGGGGATTGTAGAACGTCCAGGTACCATGCTTATAGGAATTCGGTTCCACCTTCACCACCTGTATCCCCACAACTTTATTCGGATCATTTACATCATACACTTTCACTGTATCGTAAGGATTTTGAGGATCGATCGCTCTCCAGGATTCTTCCCTTTCCAGCTCACCAAGAAAATTGAAATAAATGTTGCGGCCATCTTTGTAACCGAAGCGGAAACTTTCAATAGCAACCAAGTCGCCCTGGAGTGAAAACCTTCGCCATACACCCTGCTTCTGATCATTTTTATATTCACCTTCTTCTTCATAACCCCGCTCGCCTCTCAGGTCATCGACCTTCACCACCCATCGGCCCTGTTTCAAACCATTCTTGTCCACCCTGTTTAAGGTATCGCCTTTAGAACTCAGTATATAGCTTTTATGTTGAGCCTGGGATTCAAACCCAACTAGGAGAAGAAGTATGATGAGGTAGCGCATAGTTTAGTAAGTTTGATGAAACAGTATCTATGTCTCCAAAATTAGCTTTTTACTTTCCTTTTATCCTTCTTTTGCTCGTTACAGTTTTGTCAAATGCGCAGGTAAGGCCCACGCCGCCCGCTGAAAGACTGAAAGGGCTGGAACAAAGAAAGGTACTGGATCAGCGCTCTACCCTGAACCATGTAAAATTCAGAAATATAGGACCGACCGTAATGAGCGGAAGAGTAGATGATATAGAGGTAAATCCCGCTGACCCAACGGAATTCTACGTGGCTTATGCAACAGGAGGCTTATGGCATACCAAAAACAACGGGCAGAGCTTCACACCTATTTTCGACAGCGCCGATGTGATCGGTATCGGGGATATAGCGGTAAACTGGAACCAGGAAGGTAAAAGAACCATTTGGGTGGGCACCGGCGAAGTGAACAGCAGCCGTTCTTCTTATTCAGGTATTGGGGTTTATAAGTCTGCTGACAATGGAAAAACCTGGGAATACCTCGGACTTCCCGGTTCTCATCATATTGGAAAGATCCAGTTGCATCCGCAAAATGAAAATATTGCCTGGGTAGCCGCGCAGGGTCCTTTGTATTCTGCAGGAAAACAAAGAGGGATTTTTAAAACCACCGACGGCGGAAAAACATGGATACATACGTTGGCTATTGATGAATATACAGGTGTGGTGGAAATGGAAATCAATCCTATAAATCCGGATGAACTGTATGCAGCGGCCTGGTACCGCACCAGGAGCGCCTGGAATTTTGTTGAAAGCGGCAGCACCAGTGGTATCTATAAATCAACGGATGGTGGCAACACGTGGAAACTGGTCAGCACACCAGGATCGGGTTTTCCAAACGGGGCACATGTGGGGAGGATTGGTTTGGCAGTGTATCCAAAAAATCCCAATATAATTTATGCAGTTGTTGACAACCAGCAGGCAAAACCGGATACAGCAAAAAAAGATTCAGCACTCTACCTGCTTGATGATCTGAAAAATCTCTCGATCCAGGAATTTGCACAACTTGATGAAATAAAACTGGACAGCTTTCTGAAACGCAACCGGCTGTTTCCAAAATACAATGCCCGCACAGTAAAAGAAATGGTGGCACTGCAAAAAGTAAAACCAACTTCGCTTTATGATTATCTCTACATCAATACCGGATTTGAAGGCACACCCATAGGAGCTGAAGTGTACCGCAGTGATAATGGAGGTATATCATGGAAGAAAACTAATGAAAAAGACATCCAGACCTTTTTCACTTATGGATACTATTTCGGAAAGATCTACGTATCGCCTTATAACCCTGAAAAGCTTTACATACTCGGTGTTTACCTTCATTTGTCGAAAGATGGTGGCAAAACATGGAATGTGGTTGACAAACCCAATGTGCATGCCGATCATCATGCTTTATGGATCAATCCAAACCGTGATTCACATGTGATCAATGGCAATGATGGTGGCTTAAATATCAGTTATGATGATGGTGAGAACTGGTTCAAAGCCAACACACCGCCGGTTGGACAATTTTATGCGATCACGGTTGATGATGCAAAACCTTACAATGTTTATGGAGGATTGCAGGACAATGGTGTTTGGTATCTTCCATCTTTGCGCAGCAGGAACAGTTTCGCAGGATCAGGACTTGGTCTTGCAGATGGAATTGAAAAAAACCTGGGTGGTGGTGATGGCATGCAGGTACAGGTAGATACCAGGAATAATAATACCGTTTATTATGGTTCGCAGTTTGGCGTTTATTCGCGCACCAATAAATTGAACAGGGAAGAAACGAGGCGCATCACACCGCGCCATGATTTGGGTGAATTCCCGCTTCGCTTCAACTGGCAATCGCCCATTTTATTGAGCAAACACAATAATGATATCCTGTATTTTGGAAGCAACAGGCTGCACCGTTCCTTTAACCAGGGTGATACCATGATCGCATTAACCGGTGATCTTACAAAAGGAAAAAAGCCGGGTGATGTTCCTTATGGAACGCTGACCACGATCGCTGAATCGCCATTAAGATTTGGATTAATCTATACAGGAACGGATGATGGCCAAGTGCATGTTTCAAAGGACGCAGGTGCTTCCTGGATCAATATCTCCACACCCAGGAAAAAAGGGAGCAGCCTACCGCAGGATCTCTGGGTTAGTCGCGTTATAGCTTCATCACATAAAGAAGGAAGAGTTTACGTTACACTGAATGGATACCGCTTTGATCATTTCAATCCTTATGTTTTTGTGAGTGAAAATTATGGTGAAACATGGACGGCCCTGGGCAAAGACCTTCCTTTCGAACCTGTGAATGTGATCAGAGAAGATCTGAAAAATGAAAACATTCTATATGTGGGAACAGATGGCGGTGTGTATGTGAGTACTGATAAAGGAAGATCCTTCATGAAATGGACAGCCGGCTTACCCAAATCCATTCCGGTGCACGACCTGGTGATCCAAGAAAGAGAAAATGAAATTGTTTTGGGAACGCATGGCCGCAGCATCTTTATTGCCAAACTGGATGAAGTTCAAAAACAGGTAAAGCAATAATTATTTTGGCGGAGTTCAGCTCCGCCATTTTTTTAAGGAACGGTAACAACATACCTGCCCAGCATACCGTACGTGTCCTGGTAATCATTGGCTATGGTAGTTACACCGAGGTAATATTTTCCTTTGGGCAGATTCACTGAAGCAGATAATTTATTGGTGTTATAAACTTCGTTTAGCAAGCTTCCGTTAGGGTGATAAATATTTACTTTCAAGTGAAGATTTGCGCCGATTTCGTTACCTATACAATTCGGATTTACTTCTACAGTTCCTCCATTTTTAAGTAGTATTGAATAAAACTGTTCGCCACCGCTGTTGCTGATCAATCCTTCTTTCTTACCTGAAAAGTGCTGGATGCCATGTTGCATGCTGGTTTGCTGCTGGGGTTTTATTCCAAGTACGCCAGAAATGATGTTCACATCATCCTGGATATCTCCGCAACTGGTTGTTGGTCCTTTGTGCCAGGTAGTTACATTGTTATAATAGCTGTTGCCCATGATCGGTGCCCAGCCTGTGATGCCAAAGCCTTTACCTGAATTATATTCAGATAACAAAGAACAGGAAGTCGTATAACCGCGCTGATGATGCAGACCAAGTGTATGTCCTACTTCATGCGAAATGGCTTCGGCAATATATTTTTCGTTATAGTGAAGCAGTGTGCTGAAAACAAAACAAGGCGTGTTGTTGCCCCATAAAAAAGAATTCGGGTAAGCAATACCGCCTGCTACTCCAAACCATTCCCAGCTTTCTGTTACAATCACCTTCATCCGTTTTTGCGCAGGTGTATTGTTATACACAGCATCATCAGTGGTTATATTTACATTGAAAGGAGAAAAATCTTCACTCACCCTTTCAATAATTTTTTCGATCTCTGCTGGATTTAAGTTGGAAGGTGCACAATTGATCGTGCCGTTGGTATTCCATACTGTATTTGAAACTACATCACCATCAAAAACAAGAAGAATGGTAGCATTGGAAGCCACAATGTTTTGTCCTTTTGGGGGTTTTACCTTTGCATACGGAACTTCAGAGGCGGGCCTTTTCATTTTGTTGAAAACATTCAAACCAAAATTGCAGGTCTCTGGTTTAAGATCGGTCGACTTCTCTTTTTCTGTTGTGATCTGGCTTGTTTTAGAACAGGCGGCAAGTGACAGCAGTAGCAGGAAACTTAGGATGCGCATGTGGTGTTTTTTTTATTTTGGGAATCCCTTTTGGAACTTGCAAAAAATAAAGAATACTGGTGTTGAGCTACTCATATAAATAGAATCCTGTGCCAATTCCGGTTTAAACAGGAAACTCAATCCTATCCTGGTCAAATGCTGTAAAGTGTAGAATAGTTGGATCAACCGGGGCAATTCCTTCCGGCGCTTTCCATCCAGAATAGTTTTGCGATATTTGAAGGCTGAACGGAATGCATTAATGATTTGGAGCAATGGCAATGAACAAGGAGATCAGGGAGGCGCAGCGTTTTATTAACAGCCAGGCTTTTGCCGATGGCCTGCGTACCACTATAGCCATTCTTTTACCCGCACTTATCGGCTTTCAGAACAATTATAAAACGGTTGGACTCACCATTTCCCTTGGTGCCCTGTGTGTGAGCCTGACGGATGCGCCCGGGCCGGGCATGCACAAGCGCAATGGCATGTTATTCTGTTCGCTTTTTATTTTCCTGATTGCAGCCATCACGGCACATGCAAAAGCCAATGTGCTTTTAATGGGGCTTGAAATAGCTGTTGTCTGTTTTGTTTTTTCCATGTTCAGTGTTTATGGCGACCGTGCCGGATCTGTAGGCAACGCGGCCATACTTGTAATGATCCTGACCATGGACGATCCTACCATTGCAGGTAACATTGGTTTTCACAGCAGCCTGATTATGATGGGTGGCCTCTGGTATATGAGTATCAGCCTGCTGGTAACCATCTTCCGTCCTTACCGCCTGGCCCAACGCGTGCTGGGTGATTGTATCCGGGAAATTGCACAATATCTTCAAACCAAAGGCGCATTTTACCAGCCTGCAACAGACCTGCAGCAGAACTATACCAAACTGATTGGGCAGCAGATCATGGTGCATGAAAAACAGGATGCCGTTAGAGAAGTGCTGTTTAAAACAAGAGTAACAGTAAAAGAGTCCACGCCAATGGGCAGAAAACTGGTGATGACCTTTGTGGAGGCAGTGGATTTTTTTGAAGATACCACCACCGCCTATTATGATTATTCCGAATTAAGAAAGCAATTCAGCGACCAGGGCATTCTTGAAAAAATCGGAAATTATATCCAGCTGTTGTCGTCTGAAGTGGAGCATATTGCATCCGCCATACAGATGAATACAAAGTATCGTCCGCTGTATGATCTTGATGCGGCCATCGCCTTATTGAAACATGATATTGATGAAACAGGTCATGGAACACAAAGCAATTTTGTTTTAAAAAAAATACTTGTCAACCTCAGAAGTCTTACCCTCCGTGTAAATAACCTGAAACTGTATTTTTCGGCGGATTTTTCAAAAGAGAAAAAATCAATGGATCATTCTCATTTCGTTTCGCACCAGCCGATGGGAGCTGATGCCTTATTGAACAACCTTAGCTTACAATCTTCTGCATTTCGACATGCCATAAGAGTTTCAGTGGCCTGCCTGATTGGTTTTCTTATTGTGCGTTTTATTGACTACGGCCAGCACAGTTACTGGATTCTGCTCACCATTGCCTTCATCCTGAAACCAGCATTTAGTTTGACCAAGGAAAGAAACAAGCAGCGGCTAACCGGAACACTCATTGGGGGCGCAGCGGGCATTTTGATCCTTATGCTGATTACCAACGCTACCACGCTGTTTATTATTATGGTTGTATTTATGTTGGGTACCTATTCATTCCTTAGGACAAATTACCTGGCTATGGTGCTTTGTGTAACGCCATTTGTATTAATCCTTTTCAACTTTCTTGGAATGGGTTTTATTGAAGTGGCGAAAGAAAGAGTTTTTGATACACTGATTGGCTGTGCGATTGCTTTTCCTGTAAGTTATTTTCTCTTACCCAACTGGGAATCGGAACAACTGGTGAACCATATCAGGCAGGTGTTAAAAGCAAATGCTGCTTACCTTGAAAAGATCTTACAGGCTTTGAGAGGCAATAAAATAAATATGCTGGAATACAAACTTGCAAGAAAAGAAGTTTATGTGCAAACGGCAAATCTTTCAGCGCTTTTTCATCGCATGCTTTCAGAGCCAAAAAGCAAACAAAAGAGCAGTGAAAAAGTGCATGAATTTGTTGTGATGAATAATATTTTCTTTTCCAACATTGCCACGATCTCCACCAGCCTGCTTACAAAAGAATCCAGGGAATATTATAAACCGCTGGTGATTTCCGGGCAGCGTGCGCTGGTCAAGCTCAATCAAAACCTGGCCAATATCGATCCCTCCTATTCCATAAAAGATGAAATGCCCGGAAAAAAAGAATGGTCGGATGAAAACCCTTCGGCGGATGATCTTTTCTTAAAACAACAGCTGGATTATTTATGCAAGCTTGCCGATGATATGAAGAAAACCACAAAGATTATCGGCGCATAAGATAATGAACGGCGAGTGCATATCCGTGGAGCCCCAATCCCGTGATCACTCCTGCCGCTTTTGCTGAAATATGGGTAAGCTTCCTGAATTCTTCGCGCGCATAAATATTGGAGATGTGTACTTCCACCACAGGTGCGGTAATCGCTGCAACGGCATCACCAATGGAAACAGAAGTATGACCATAACCAGCAGGATTTAAAATAATACCATCCACCTGAAAGCCCGTTTCCTGTATAGCATTCACAAGTTCGCCTTCGATATTACTCTGAAAATATGAAAATTCAACTCCGGGAAATGTACTTTTCAGTTCTTCCAAATAAATTTCAAAAGAAACATTTCCATAGATATCCGTTTCCCTTTTTCCAAGCAGGTTGAGATTGGGACCATTGATAATAGCGATTTTCATTTGAGCAAAATTTTATATGGACGGTGTATACTGAGTGGAGGGTTGAACGGTTGTTGAACATGGTTTAACAATAGTTGAAAAGCATCCCTCAAACAACAGTTCAACAACTATTCAACCACATTCAACAACTATTCAACAACTATTCAACTTCTCTTCTGATCATCTCAATAAAATCATCAAACAAATACCTGCTGTCGTGCGGGCCCGGTGTGCTTTCCGGGTGGTATTGCACAGAAAATGCAGGCTTGCCTTTTATTTTAATGCCTTCAATAGAATGATCATTCAGGTTGACATGTGTGATTTCTATATGCGCTGCTGATTTTACGGCTTCTGTATCTACACCAAAACCATGGTTCTGCGTAGTGATCTCGCATTTACCGGTAACAAGATTTTTAACCGGGTGGTTCAAACCCCTGTGACCATGGTGCATTTTAAAAGTGGGAATAGCATTGGCCCTTGCCAACAACTGGTGTCCCAGGCAAATTCCAAAAGTGGGTTTGTTTTCGTTCAATATTTGTTTTACGGTATCAACTGCATAATCCATTGCTGCAGGATCGCCCGGGCCGTTGCTGATAAAATAACCTGCAGGATTAAAAGCTTTTAATTCCTCCATGGAAGTTTTTGCAGGAAACACTTTTACATGTGCGCCACGCTCCACCATGCAGGTAAGAATGTTTCTTTTGGTACCATAATCCAGTACCGCAATTTTTATTGGTGAATCGGGATCACCCACTTCATAAGGCGTTTTTGTACTGACAACAGAAGCAAGTTCCAGTCCGGACATATCGGGTATCCCGCTTAACTGCTTTTTTAAAACTTCAGGATCCAGGATCTCCGAGGAGATCAGGCAGTTCATGGCACCTTTACTCCGGATGTGCGATACAAGCGCCCTGGTGTCAACGCCTTCTATTCCTACCACACCTTCTTTCAATAAATAATCTTCCAGAGACATGGTGGCGCGCTTCCTTGAAAAAAGCTCTTCCAGGTTGCGGCCGATCAGTCCTTTGATCTTGATCCCGTCACTTTCCACGTCAAGGTCCACCACTCCATAATTGCCAATGTGCACCGTATTCATGATCAGTACCTGTCCATAATAACTTGGATCGGTAAATACTTCCTGGTAGCCTGTCATGCCGGTATTAAAACAGATCTCACCGCCGGTGGTGCCTATAGCGCCAAAAGCTTTTCCATAACAGGTGGTTCCGTCTTCGAGAACCAGGATCGCGTCTTTAGGTGTAGTCATGATAAAAACAAATTGCGCAAAAATAACGAAGCCCTGGTTAACGCAGGGCTTCTTTAAAAATTTCTTTTACACCTTATCGTTGTTCCACCTCAGGCTCTACTGTTTCAAACCCGTCATATACTTCCTCTTTTCTTCTTCTTCCTGAAATAAATTTCCAGATGGCACCACCTGCGGCGGCCAGGCCTAACAATACCAGTTTAATATTCTTCAGCACCAGTGCAAACAATCCTGCTTTTGCCAGCATTTTACCGGCAACCAGTCCGCCTATGGTCCATGCGGCAACATCATCCACGTTGGAATCAAAATCACTGTATTTATGTCCTTCATTAAATGCCACCATGCCCAGGATATTCGGGATGTTTTTATTTACGCTATCCAGACTATTCATAGAAGAAACAGCCTGCAAAACCAATACACCTTTACGTCCAAGAATCCGGACATCATAATTGAGGGTATTTTCTTCCGACATACCCACTTTGTATTCTTTAGCCCAGTAAAGGATTTTCTTTTCCTTATCGTAATAAGGTTTAGAAGCCCATCCCAGTAAATGCATGGCTTCATGACCGACTTTCACCCTTTCTTTATTGGCTTCCATACTTTCTTCTTTCATGTCTTTCAACAGGTCATCGTAATTGATCTTGTCGGCATCTTCATCTTTTACATAACCCATTTCTTCAAATTCCACAAGGAAGGCATAATCAGCAAAAATGGCACTGGTGCCTTCGGGAATGATCATTCCAATAGCTTTCTGCCCTTTCATATTTCCCCATACATCTTCGAGGATCATACGGGTGTCTTCGGCCTCAAGAAAACGGAAACCCGGCGCAATGTTGATCGTGGCCATGCCGTTCTGCAGCACCACTTTTCCGGTTTTGTACTTGAGGGAAGTTTCTATGGCCTCCAGCCTTTTCAGTTCATCAAGCAGTTTGGTAGAATCCAGGGGGTCTTCACCGGCGAATACATTAAATGAAGAGATGGCACATAAAAGTGCCAGCATCAAAGACTTCATAAGCAGTTTAATTTGGCTACAATATATAGTCCTGAACGGAGAGGAAAGAATGATTAAAGGAAAACTTTTCCAGATAACAAAAAAAAGTCCCGCACAAAGGCGGGACCTGGTATTTGCATGCAATCATTAGCTGGGTTGCTGTTCGGAAGTCTCGGCTTGCTGATCGGCTGCCGGAGTTTCCTTTGCAGTTGTGTCCGTAGTTTCAGCAGTTGCTTTTTTACGACCACCTGCACGACGCGTTCTTTTAGCGCCTTCTTTTTTCTCTGCCTGATCTTTTCCGTACACTTCATTGAAGTCTACCAGTTCGATCATGGCCAGTTCGGCATTATCACCGGGACGGGCACCTAACTTGATCACCCTTGTATATCCACCGGGGCGGCCTGCAATTTTTTCACTGATTGTGCTGAACAGTTCTGTAACAGCCGCTTTATCCTGCAAATAGCTGAACACCACACGACGCTGGTGGGTTTCATTCTTCTTGCTTTTGGTAATCAGTGGCTCTACATACACGCGCAGTGCTTTAGCCTTGGCCAAAGTAGTTACGATACGCTTGTACTGAATTAACTGGCAGGCCAGATTGCTTAACAACGCTTCGCGGTGCGCTTTTTTACGACCGAGGTTGTTGATTTTGTCTCCGTGACGCATGACATTCAATTTGGTAATTTGAAAACCTGTCATTTTAAATGACAAATCCAAATCGGTGATTTAATATTCCCTCACACCGTGTCAAGGCATGTGAGGTACTTTTCTATGTTGCAACAACACCATAAAGACGTTGCTGAGTAAACTGATTAATAATCGTCTTTGTCGATACCTAGTTTACCCAGGTCCATTCCGAAATGCAACCCTCTTTCATTCAGCACCTGCTCAATTTCTGAAAGCGATTTTTGTCCGAAGTTGCGGAACTTCATCAGGTCTTCCTGCTCGTACTGAACAAGTTCGCTTAGTGAATTGATCTTGGCAGCTTTCAGGCAGTTAAAGGCGCGAACTGAAAGGTCAAGATCTTCCAATGGCGTTTTCAACACTTTGCGCAGTTGCAAAGTTTGTTCGTCAACGATATCTTCTTTCTTTTCTTCTTTATTGTCGAAAGTGATGTTTTCATCTGTAATGATCATCAGGTGCTGGATCAGGATGCGGCTGGCTTGTTTCACTGCTTCTTCCGGGTGAATGGTTCCGTCGGTAGCAATTTCCATAACCAGTTTCTCATAATCCGTACGCTGCTCAACACGTGTATTTTCAATGCTGTATTTTACATTCTTGATCGGGGTATAGATAGAGTCGATCGGGATATAACCCAGTGGAGCATCTTTTGGTTTGTTCTCTTCTGCAGGAACGTAACCACGGCCACGGCCGATGGAAATTTCCACATCAAGTTTGGCAGAACCATCCAAAGTGCAGATCAGCAGATCCGGGTTCATCACCTGGAAAGACTGTGTGCCTTCAGCCAGCATACCTGCGGTGAATTCAGTTCTGTTCTTTATAGAAAGAGTGATCTTTTCATTTTGAACATCGTGGTCAACCGTCTTCTTCAGGCGTACCTGCTTCAGGTTCAGGATGATTTCCACAACGTCTTCAGAAACGCCTTTGATCGTAGCAAATTCGTGTTCCACACCTTCGATCCTTACACCAATGATTGCATAACCTTCAAGAGAGTTCAGCAAAACACGGCGCAAAGCGTTTCCGATGGTAACGCCATAACCTGGCTCCAGCGGACGGAATTCGAATTGTGCTTCGAAATCTGTTACTTTTTGAAGAACGATTTTATCGGGCTTCTGAAAATTTAAAATTGCCATTGTTTATTTCCGGTTTAAATTTTAATTGTTAAAGGAGAATCAGTGGTGAGGTGAACAGTGAATAAATTTTTCTGCTTTCCAATCTCTCCATTGACCATTGACCATTGACTTCCCTTATTTAGAATACAATTCCACGATCAGTTGCTCCTTGATGTTCTCAGGAACATGATCCCTTTCAGGATACGTAATAAAAGTTCCCTTCATATCTGTTTCATTCCAGTCAACCCATCCGAATTTTGGATTGCGGCCACGAATGGCGCTGGTTACGGAGGCATTATCCTTTGATTTTTCTTTCAAAGCAATAACATCTCCTGGCTTTAACTGGTAAGAAGGAACATTCACTACTTCACCATTCACCATAACGTGCTTATGGCTCACCAACTGCCGGGCAGAAGGACGGGAAGGAGCAATACCCATACGGAAAACTGTATTATCCAGACGTGCTTCCAATAATTTGATCAGGTTTTCACCGGTAACACCTTTTTTGCGGGCGGCTTCTTCAATTTTGAAGAACGATTTTATCGGGCTTCTGAAAATTTAAAATTGCCATTGTTTATTTCCGGTTTAAATTTTAATTGTTAAAGGAGAATCAGTGGTGAGGTGAACAGTGAATAAATTTTTCTGCTTTCCAATCTCTCCATTGACCATTGACCATTGACTTCCCTTATTTAGAATACAATTCCACGATCAGTTGCTCCTTGATGTTCTCAGGAACATGATCCCTTTCAGGATACGTAATAAAAGTTCCCTTCATATCTGTTTCATTCCAGTCAACCCATCCGAATTTTGGATTGCGGCCACGAATGGCGCTGGTTACGGAGGCATTATCCTTTGATTTTTCTTTCAAAGCAATAACATCTCCTGGCTTTAACTGGTAATAAGGAACATTCACTACTTCACCATTCACCATAACGTGCTTATGGCTCACCAACTGCCGGGCAGAAGGACGGGAAGGAGCAATACCCATACGGAAAACTGTATTATCCAGACGTGCTTCCAATAATTTGATCAGGTTTTCACCGGTAACACCTTTTTTGCGGGCGGCTTCTTCAAAAGTTTTGCGGAATTGTTTTTCCAAAACGCCGTAAGTGTATTTGGCTTTTTGCTTTTCGCGCAACTGCAGTGCATATTCGCCAAGGGTTTTACGCTTGCGCTGTGCACCATGCATTCCGGGAGGGTTAGAATTCTTACCCAACCATTTTCCATTGCCCAGAATGGGCTCCCCGAAAATACGGGAGATCTTGGTCTTAGGACCAGTGTAACGTGCCATTGTTTTTTTTCATTTCGATTTTTTTAAAATTCGTTGCTTCGATCGGTGAAAAATCGTAAAAAATTAATCGGGCAACCTTTTTATAAATGAAAGCTTTATAGGCCTGTATGTTAGCTATTAGCTGTTAGCTGTTAGACTAAAACCTAACAGATTATCTTATACTCTTCTCTTCTTTGGAGGCCTGCAACCATTATGTGGTAAAGGCGTCACGTCTTTGATCATATTGACTTCAATACCTGATTGAGCCAGGCCACGAATGGCACTTTCCCTACCGGCACCAGGTCCTTTCACAAATACATCTACTCTTTTCACACCTGCATCCAGTGCTACTTTCGCAGCATCGGCAGAGGCCAGCTGGGCGGCATACGGTGTATTCTTTTTAGATCCTTTAAAACCCATTTTACCGGCACTTGACCAGGAAATCACCTGGCCCTGTTTGTTGGTAAGACTGATAATAATGTTATTAAAGGTGGCACTGATATGGGCATCGCCATAAGAGTCAACCTTTACAATTCTTTTTTTAGCGGCAGCTTTTGCGCTTTGTTGTGCTTTTGCCATTTGACAGGTAATCTTTAATGTTTAAATAACCCGGTAAACCGGTTGGTGAGCCCTCCCCCTTGCACCGGGATCCGCGACTGACCTGGTAAATCGTGCAATAAGCTAACAGCTGGTAGCTATCAGCTCATAGTTTACTTCTTAGGTGCCTTCTTCTTACCAGCAACTGTTTTACGCTTTCCTTTACGGGTGCGGCTGTTGGTTTTTGTACGCTGACCTCTTACAGGCAGACCTTTACGATGGCGCAAACCACGGTAACAGGCAATATCAAGCAAACGCTTGATACTCATTTGTACTTCAGAACGAAGCTGACCTTCTACTTTAAATTCCTCGGTAATGGTGCTACGGATGTTATTCAGTTCATCATCGTTCCACTCATTTACTTTCTTGCTGCGATCGATACTATGCTTGTCAAGAATGTAGCGTGCGGTAGTAGGTCCTATTCCGAAAATATAGGTAAGACCAATTTCGCCTCTTTTTGTTTTTGGTAAATCAACACCGGCAATACGAGCCATATAATTTTACAGTTTTACTTTTTTTAATATCTAAAAGCCAATAGCTATTGGCGAAAAGCTTTTAGCTACCCTTGTCTTTGCTTGAAACGGGGATTCTTTTTGTTGATCACATAAAGAATGCCTTTACGGCGCACGATCTTGCAATCTGCGCTTCTTTTTTTAATGGATGCTCTAACTCTCATGGTATTCAATATTAGCCACTGGAATTACCAATAGCGGTTATTAATTATTTATATCGGAAAATGATCCTTCCTCTTGACAGATCGTAGGGACTCATCTCTACTCCTACCTTATCTCCCGGCAAAATCCGTATATAGTGCATTCTCATCTTACCTGAAATAGTGGCGAGTATCTCATGACCGTTTTCAAGTTTCACCCTGAACATAGCATTTGACAAATCCTCTAGAATGGTTCCGTCCTGTTTAATTAATGGCTGTTTCGACATACAGAATTTGGGAGCGCAAAGATATAGATATTCACTTGAATAAAGAAAAAAGAGCCTTTAATTA
>MWYV01000009.1 GCA_002050435.1 Chitinophagales bacterium 33-2
ACCTGGTGGCGAAAGAATACGTGGCCGGTTGTATTGATAAAGGAGTGCTGATACTAAGTGAACTGACAGGTGCAGCCAATGAACTTAATGAAGCCATTCTTGTTACGCCTACAGATATTGATGAAGTGGCAGCCGCACTGAATGAAGCATTGCAGATGCCTTTGCTGGAACAAAGATCAAGGCTATCCTATATGCAAAGGAGGTTGGCGACTTATAATGTATTTAAATGGATCAATGAATTTTTAGATTGTCTTATGGAAACAAAAAAAGAACAGGAAACCCTGAAGGTAAACGTGCTGCAGCATGATGTAATTGAAAAAATGTTGACAGATTATCATCAATCCACGAAACGATGCATTCTGCTTGATTATGACGGAACACTGGCGCCTTACCAGAAGCTGCCTCAACTAGCTGCGCCTTCAGCCGATCTGCTGGAACTGCTGCATGACCTTACCAAAGATCAGATGAATGAAGTGATCATCATCAGTGGACGTGACGCTGCTTCGCTTGAGCAGTGGTTGGGTCATCTTCCTCTGACGCTGGTAGCAGAACATGGCGCCTCAATTAAAAAGAAACAGGAAGGGTGGAAAGAACAAGTTACCATTAATTCCGAATGGAAGCATCAGGTAAAACCATTAATGGAATTATTTGTAAATCGCTGCGCAGGTTCTTTTATTGAAGAAAAGAAAAGTACACTTGCATGGCATTACAGAAACACACATCCGGAACTTGGTTTCAACCGTTCAAGAGAATTGAGCAACAGTCTGATTCAACTTACAACAAACACCTTGTTGCAGGTTGTGGACGGCAACAAAGTGCTTGAAGTGCGCATGGTGGGTGTAGACAAAGGCATTTCCGCAATGAATCTTTTAAATGAAATCAGGCCAAACTTTATTATGTGCCTTGGTGATGATACAACAGATGAGGACATGTTCCGGTCATTAAAAGATAAAGGATATACAATTAAGGTAGGAAGAGGAAGCACCGCAGCAGAATATACCATCATGTCGCAACCTGAAGTTTATCCTTTCCTGAAGCGGTTTGTAGAACCAGTAAAACAGGAAAGTTATGGCTATTCATAAATACAACCTTGGCGTTATCGGCAACTGCTCATTTATAGGGTACATCGATCTGCATGCAGACGTCAAATGGCTTTGTATGCCAAAGTTTGACAGCAGTTTTTTATTCGGATCGCTGCTCGATGAAGAGAAAGGAGGCCATTTTTTTATAAAACCTGCCGACCCGGAATTTACTTCAACACAATATTATATACCAAATACAAATGTGCTGTGCACCGAATTCACGGCGGGTGATGGAAGGTTCAGGGTCTTTGATTTTGCTCCACGCATGACCATTCACGAAAGAAGTTTCAAGCCGGTGATGATGATGCGCAAAATTGAACTGATGAAAGGCGATCCGAGCATCGTGGTTGCCTGTGATCCCCGTGGAGATTATGGAAACCTTGTTCCTGAATTTGTGATCGGCAGTAACCATATCGGTTTTAGCGGAATTGGAAAACAAGCGCGCATCACCACTGATTTATCGCTCAATTATATCATACAGCAACGCCCGTTTGTACTTGACCAGGATCGTTACATCGTTCTTACTTATGGTGAACCTTTTGAATCACCATTAAAAGAAACCGTTGAAGAATTCCTGGATTCAACCGTGCGGTATTGGCAGAACTGGATCAAAGGATCTTATATACCCAATATCTACCAGGAAGAAGTGATCCGGTCGGCGCTGGTGCTCAAGTTGCACCAATATGAAGATACAGGCGGCATTATTGCTTCAGGCACTACCAGCCTTCCTGAATCGCATGACAGTTCACGCAACTGGGATTACCGTTTTTGCTGGTTCCGCGATGCCTATTATACTTTAAAAGCATTCAACCATCTGGGCCATTTTGATGAACTGGAAAGATATTTTGATTATATACAGAACATTATCCGCAATGCATCCGACAGCCTGCAACCGCTCTATTCCGTTACAGGTAAAAAAGACCTCATAGAAAGGGAACTCGATCTTGCTGGTTATAAAAACAATAAACCGGTACGCGTGGGAAATGCTGCGTATGAGCAAGTGCAGAATGATGTGTATGGACAGGTGCTGGTTAGCCTGCTGCCGCTCTACGTGGATAAGCGGCTCACCTTCCCCAGGAAGAACAGCTACAACAAGATCATTCCCTGGTTGCTTGAAAAAATTGAAATGACCATGCATGCCGAAGATGCAGGGTTGTGGGAATTCAGAAACAGCAAATCCATTTTCAGTTACACTATGTTATTTCACTGGGCAGGTGCCAAGGCGGCATATAAAATTGCAAAGGAATTTGATGATGAAGCAGTCATGCAAAAGGCTGAAAAACTTTGTGCTGAAGCTGCAGCCAATCTTGAAAAATGCTGGGACCTGGAACGGGAAGTTTACACACAGGCAGTAGATTCTCCCAATCTGGACGCCAGCACCCTGATGCTGGTGACTATGAATTTTCTTGACCACAATTCACCAAAGGCCAAAAAACATATTGAAGCGCTTGAAAAAGAACTTAAAGTGGAGAATGGCCTGTTCTATAGGTACAAACATTACGACGATTTCGGAATACCGGAAACCACTTTCCTGGTCTGTGCTTTCTGGTATGTTGATGCGCTTGCCTGCGTGGGAAGGATCGATGATGCAGTTAAATATCTTGATGAAATTCTAAAATTCAGTAACCACCTCGGGCTGTTCAGCGAAGATGTTGCAGTAGATGGTTCACAATGGGGCAATTTTCCGCAAACTTATAGTCATGTTGGACTGATCAACGCCGTTTTCCGGATTGCAAGAAAAGTAGATGCAGCTGATTTTTTATAGCTTTAGCAAATGAGCAGATTGATCACAAATATCAAAACCCTGGTGAATACAAGAGACACCTCGGTGTTATTAAGAGGAGGACAACTGAAAGACCTTCCTGTTATCCATGATGCGTACCTGATTATGGAAGAAGACCGAATTACGGATTATGGAATGATGAAAGATCTCAAAAAAAAATCTTCCTACTTCAATGATAATACAGACGCCGCCGGCGCCATTGTTTTACCAACCTGGTGCGACAGTCATACCCATATTGTTTTTGCAGGAAGCCGGGAACAGGAATTTGTTGACAAAATCGAGGGGTTGAGTTATGAAGAAATTGCTGCCAAAGGTGGTGGCATCTTAAATTCCGCAGAAAAATTAAATGCCACACTGGAAGATGATCTTTATGCGCAGGCAGCGGAAAGATTAAGAGAGGTGGTGAAGCTGGGAACAGGCGCAATCGAAATAAAAAGCGGTTATGGATTGTCGTTAGAAGGGGAATTGAAGATGTTACGTGTGATCCAAAAGCTTAAAAAGAATTTCCCTATTCCCATAAAAGCTACTTTCCTGGGCGCACACACCATTCCGGCTGCTTTCAGGCAGAACAGGGAAGGCTACATACAATTAATTATAGATGAAATGTTGCCTGTAATCGCAAGAGAAGGGCTTGCAGACTTTATTGATGTTTTTTGTGAAAAAGGTTTTTTTACACCAGAAGAAGCTACAAAGATCTGCCTGGCAGGAAAAGAATATGGATTAAAGCCCAAGATCCATGCAAATCAACTACATGTTTCAGGTGGCGTTCAGGCAGGTGTAAAAATGAATGCAATCTCTGTCGATCACCTGGAAAGCATGGACGAGGCGGCGATAAATGCACTGGCGGTTTCGGGAACCATTGGTACGCTTTTACCAACTGCGGCTTTTTTTCTGAGAATGAACTATCAACCAGCCCGAAAATTGCTGGATGCAGGTTGCGCCATTGCGCTGGCCAGTGATTACAATCCAGGGTCTTCTCCTTCGGGCAATATGAATTTTGTTGTGGCATTGTCCTGCATCCAGATGAAATTGCATCCGGCAGAAGCCATCAATGCTGCCACCCTGAATGGCGCATGGGCAATGGAGTTGCAGGATGAAGTGGGAAGCATTACCAGGGGCAAGAAGGCCAATCTTATTTTCACCCGTCATGTTCCATCGGTGGAATTCCTTCCTTATGCTTTCGGATCCAATCTTGTTGACAAGGTGATGATCAATGGTGAATTTGTAGTGGACACCGAAGCAGAAGCATGAAATTGATCAAGCCACACCTTAATAATATCGTCTTCGGCAACACTTCCGTGGATGCTTTTGGCTAATTCCCTTTTTCTTATTTAAATTCGGCTATGCAGATTCAACATTTTAAGGTTTATACCAAACAGGATGTTCTTTCCCTGGTTAAGCTCAGGAGATTTGAAACCAAGCTGGGAGAAAGGGTAGAAGTGATTGCTGAAGCGGCTGAACTTCCTGTTGCCATTCCGCAATTACAGGCGCAGTATGTTGTTTTTGGGATACCTGAAGATATTGGTGTGCAGGCCAATCATGGTATGGCTGGAACTACAACTGCCTGGCTTTCTTTTTTACAGTCTTTTCTTAATATTCAAAGCAGCGATTTTTTAATTGGGGATAAGATCGCACTGATCGGCCATTTTGATTTTGGTGATATTCAATACCTCATTGATCGCAATGCTTACACGGAAGAAGAAAAGACCGAGGCCTACAGGCATGCAGTTCAAACAATTGACGACGAAGTAGAAAGCCTTGTTAAACAGATTGTAGCTGCAGGCAAAATTCCAATTGCCATTGGTGGCGGACATAACAACGCATACCCGTTGATCAAAGGTGCCGCCAAAGGTTTGCACCAAAACCAGCTCATTCCCATACCGCAGATCAATTGCATTAACCTGGATGCGCATACCGATTACCGGCCTACCGAGGGAAGACACAGTGGCAATGCTTTTCGCTATGCCGAAGAAGATGGTTTTTTACAGAAATATTGCGTCATTGGTCTGCATGAAAATTACCTGCCTCAAAACATCTGGATGGATATCGTCAACAATCCTTTTATTGATTGCATTACTTACGAAGATATTTTTATTCATGAAAAAAGAAATTTTCGCCAGTCGGTTTCGCATGCCATACAGTTCACAGACGATAATTATACGGGAATAGAACTTGACCTGGATTGTGTTGAAAATGTTTTAAGCAGCGCCTGCACTCCAAGCGGCATCAGCTCCGCTCATGCACGCCAGTACATGAACCTTTGTGCCGCGCACGTAAAGCCTGCCTATCTGCATATCTGTGAAGGCGCTGCAAGATTATCCAATGGGAAAACCTCCGACCTCACAGGAAAGCTGGTGAGTTACCTCGTTAGTGATTTTGTAAAGATGCATGAAGTGATCAGCTGATCCAACCTGCAAACAACACGGATGCAATCATTGATTAAGATCTGGAATTCAAAGACCGCCAGATCAATTGTTTTCCATATCCATCAGCTTTTCAAAAGCTGCCTCATACCGTTTATTGATTTCCGCTAATTTTTCATTCACCTGTTTGTATAAACTCTCGGTTTTTTTAAATGCTTCCGGGTTGGAATAAGTATCAGGATCAGAAAGCTTTAATTCGATTTCCTGTTTTTCTTTATTCAAATCGGCCATTTGTTTTTCCACCTGGCTAAACAATTTTTGTTGCTTTTGTAATTCCGCCAGGGGCGTTTTGTTTGTTGATCTATTATTTGAAGATTCTTTTTTAACTGCTTCTTTTACCTGGGGTTGTTGCCTGGGTGCTGTAGGCTTTTCTTTTTCTCTTGCTTCCATTCTTTGTTTCCAGTCAACCCATTCTTCATAAGTTCCTTTAAATACACGAACTTTTTTATCAACGATCTCCCAGATCTTATTGGCTGTTTTTGAAATAAAATACCTGTCGTGGCTTACCAGGATAAAACTGCCCTGGTAGCGGTTCAGCGCCTCAATCAATAATTCATTGGAATGTATATCGAGGTGATTCGTTGGTTCATCAAGCAATAAAAAATTGGCTTTGCTTGTCATGGTTTTTGCCAAAGCAACACGCGCCTTTTCACCTCCACTTAAAACTTTGATCTTTTTATCAGCATCATCGCCACTGAATAAAAAACAACCCTAAAGCGAACGCAGTTCAAGTTCGGTTTTTTGAGTTCCTGCTTCTTTCATTTCTTCAAGAATGGTGTTATTGGTGTTCAAAGCCTCCAGCTGATGCTGGGCATAAAACGCTTCATCAACATTATGTCCCCACTTTCTTTCTCCCTCAAAATTTTCATTACCGCCAATGATCCGTAATAACGTAGACTTGCCTTTCCCATTGGCGCCGATCAGTGCAATTTTATCTCCCCTGTCAATTTCTCCGGCTGCATCTTCAAGCAGCTCCACATCCTTAAATTTTTTAGAAACATTTTTCAGTTCAACAAGTACCCTGCCCGGCATTTTATCTATATTGAAATTGATCCTGATATTAGGTCTTTCAATTTCCACGTCTTCAATTCGATCCAGCCTGTCAAGTCTTTTCATTACAGACTGCGCAGCGGCAGCCTTAGAAGCCTTTGCTTTAAATCTTTCAATAAATTTTTCCTGCTGCCGAATATAGTCCTGCTGGTTTTCAAAGGCCCTTTGCTGTATCTCGATGCGCTGCAGTTTTTCGCTTTCATAAAAATCGTAATTCCCCGTATAGATATGCAGTTCCCGCTGGTAGAGTTCCACGATCTTTTTCACCATGCGGTTAAGAAAATATTTATCGTGACTCACAATCACAACCGCGCCTTTATAATGCAGCAGGTATTTTTCAAGCCATTCAATGGAAGGAAGATCCAGGTGATTGGTAGGTTCATCCAGCAACAACAAGTCGGGTTGCTGCAGGATCATTTTTGCAAGCAAAACCCTCATGCGCCATCCTCCGCTGAATTCCCGGTAGGGCCTTTTAAGATCGCTGTTATTAAAACCAAGACCTTGCAGTACTTCTTCCGTACGGTGTTCGATCGAATAGCCACCTGCTTCTTCAAACTCGTGCAGTTTATCACTGTAGGCATGTAGCAGCTCTTCTGTTTCATTTTTTTCGATCTGCGCCGTTAGAACTTCCAGTTCTTTTTCTATTTTCTTGGCCTTGTCGAAAGCATGCATGGCCACCTCAAGAATTGATTCTGAAGTGTCAAAACTTAAAAGGTCCTGGTGCAGGTAACCAATAGAAGTATATCGGCCCCTTTCAACTGTTCCAGCTGAGGGAAGGTATTCCCCCGCAAATAATTTCAACAAGGTTGACTTGCCGGTACCGTTATATCCGATCAGCCCTATGCGCTCATAAGGGTGAATGTGCCATGTGGCATCGCGTACAATGGTGCGCGCACCAAATTCGAAAGTTACATTTTGAAGTCCTGCCAGCATAAGCTGGCAAATATAATTAAGCTTTGCCGGGGAAAACAGTTATTCTAGCCTGTGTGGATTTTTTAAGGATACTTTATTTTAAGATGCAAACAATTCTGCAGCGCTTTAAACAGGTTTAATGATGCATTAACAGGCAAAGTTTATTTTTGCGTAAAATTGAATTATGCGATCCATCCAGATAATTGTCTTATTCGCTCTTATTTCCTGTACGAATACAGAGGAAACTACCGAAAAAGCTACAGGGCAAAGCAGGCACAGTGATGCCTTTAATCAGTCGATCCAGTCTACATTAAAAGCTTATTACAGCCTTACGGAAGCTTTTGTACGTTATGATTCCGCCACTATTCCTTCCCTGGCTGCCGATCTCCAGCAGAAGATCAGTTTAATGCGCCCTTCCGAAGATGATTCCACATCTGCCAATTACATCTCCCAGGCTCAAAGGCATGCCACGCAGATTGCAGAAGCCATTGGGATGGAAGAAAAAAGACATGCTTTACATGAACTATCCGAAAACCTTTTCACCTACCTGAATGCAGTTGAATACGACCAGGAAAAATTATATTACCAGCAGTGCCCGATGGCCTTTAACGACAGTGAACCAGGCTACTGGTTGTCGGCTCATGACAGCATTCGCAATCCTTACCTTGGTTTATTTCATCCACAATATGGTAAGGGTATGTTGAAATGCGGCGAAAATAAAGAAGTGATCAACCACCTGGATTCAAAATGAGCAAGAAGATCCGCACACTTCTCTTTTTATTTTTTTTGTTTTGTACCCTCTCCGGTATTTCCCAGCAAAAATTTACCATCAATGGATACATCCGTGATACCATCAGTGGTGAATCCATTATCGGCGCAACCGTTTCCATTAATGGAAGTTCGGTTTCCAGCAACCAGTATGGCTTTTATTCCCTTACGCTTGACTCCGGGAATTATGAAGCAGTTGTCTCTCACCTTTCTTATTTTTCTTATTCTTTTTCAATAGATCTGAAGGAAGACCTGAAAACGAACATTTACCTGATCCCCAGGTCTGCTTCACTCAATGAGGTGGTAGTGTACAGCCGCCGGCGCGATGGCAATGTAAGAAACGCACAGATGGGCAAGGTAGATCTCACCATGACGCAGATCAAAACCATTCCTGCTTTTATGGGCGAGGTGGACATATTAAAAACCATTCAGCTCCTGCCGGGAGTGCAGTCAGCAGGGGAGGGCAATGCCGGGTTTTATGTAAGGGGAGGAGGGCCGGATCAAAACCTCATCATGCTCGACGACGCTGTGGTGTACAATACAGGCCACCTGTTTGGATTCTTTTCCATTTTTAATTCAGATGCAATAAAAAATACTTCCCTCATCAAGGGAGGTATGCCCGCACAATACGGAGGGCGGTTGTCTTCTGTGCTGGATGTAACAATGAAAGACGGCAATTCAAACAGGTTCCAGACAGAAGGCGGCATAGGACTGATTGCTTCCAGGATTTCGTTGCAGGGTCCCATCGTAAAAGAAAAAGCTTCTTTTATGGTTTCAGCACGACGTACCTATATTGATGCGCTGGTAAAGCCATTCATCAGAAAGGAAAGTAATTTTTACGGATCTGGCTATTATTTTTATGACCTTAACGCAAAAGTCAACTACCGTTTTTCAGAAAACAATAAAGTTTTTTTAAGTGGCTATTTTGGAAGAGATGTTTTTACTTTCAGTAATAAGGAACTTTCTTTCAATGCCAATATTCCATGGGGTAATTCCACAGGAACACTGCGGTGGAACCATGTGTTCAATCCAAAACTGTTTGCTAATACCACTATTGTCTATAATGATTACAATTTTAGTTTTGGTGCAGCACAGGACAATTTTGAAGTGAATCTGGCGTCAGGAATCAGGGATGTTACGGCCAAAGCAGATTTTGATTACTACCCTTCATCAAAACACAAAATCAAATTCGGAGCATTATCCACTTACCATAAATTCACACCGAATGTGGCTTCCGGCCGCCAGGATTCTATCATATTCAATCCAAGTAATGAATCGGTGAAATATGCACTGGAAAATGCATTATACCTGCAGGATGACTGGGAAGTGAATGAGCGCATTACCCTGAATTACGGAATGCGCTGGAGCAGTTTTACGCAACTGGGACCTTACACAATGTACCAGAAAGATGAAAACCAGAATAAGCTCGATAGCACGGTCTTCAGCAAATGGAAATCGATACAGTCCTATTCAGGATTTGAACCCAGGATTACCTTTCGTTATGGCATCAATAACCAGACATCGGTCAAAGGTTCTGTTACCAGGAACCTCCAGTTCATTCACCTGGTTTCCAATTCAGGTACTACATTGCCTACCGATCTTTGGGTGCCCAGCACTTTTCGTGTAAAGCCCCAAACCAGCTGGCAATATGCAGCAGGTTATTTCCGGAATTTTAAAGACAATGCTATTGAAACTTCTGTAGAAGTGTATTATAAAACGATGCAGAACCAGATAGAGTTTAAGGAAGGTTATACGCCTTCTTTGCGTGATGCGGAAGAAGAATTTGTTTTTGGAAAAGGATGGAGTTATGGAGCAGAATTTTTTGTAAATAAAACCCGCGGAAAATTGAACGGATGGATCGGCTATACCCTTTCCTGGACCTGGAGACAATTTGATGCACTCAACGATGGAATAAAATTCCCTGCCAAATATGACCGCAGGCACGACCTTTCGGTAGTTGCCACCTATGACCTGAATGCTAAATGGAAATTGGGTGGCGTTTTTGTTTATGCCACAGGTAATGCCACTTCATTGCCTGAAAGGTTTTATCTCATGAACGGGGTGCTGACGCAGGAATACAGTGCCATAAACCAGTACCGCCTGGCTGCTTATCACCGCATGGATCTTTCAGCAACATTTACACCTAAACCTGCACGGGTTAAAAAAGTACAGAGTTCATGGGTTTTCAGTATTTATAATGTGTACAACAGGTACAATCCTTACTTTATTTATTTTGCACAGTCGGGAAGTCCGCTGGCAGGCAATCTGAATATCCAGGCCAAACAGGTATCACTTTTTCCTATACTTCCTTCGGTTACCTGGAATTTTAAATTTTAAATGCAGCAGCTCTAAAGCGAAGAGCCTGGTGTATAAAGAATACGCACCATGGCACTTTTTTGTTTATCGGAAGACAGAAACAACCGGTATTTTTTGGTTCCGGCAGTTACAATAAGCATGGCAGTATTTGGAGGAATCGTACCCAGGTTTTCAGCGATCATGGTGAGTTCCTGTTCGGGTTGATCGGCGCTTACCCTGATCTCCATTGAAATAGGTTTCAAACCTAGCCGCTGATTGGAAACAAGAATTTTTTCATCAAGTTTTATGGTAATGGAATCGCCATCAATTTCAGCATTATCATAAAAATCAAGGCGCAGTATACCCGAGTCCACCCTGATCTCCTGTATATGATCAAAAGCAGAGCGCGTTACGCGGGCAAGTTCTATGCGGCCGGGTGTGCAGGCAGCACTTCCATTGAAAACCCTACCACCCCAGTCACCACTCAATTTTTCCTGGTTGCCTTCTTTGGTATAGGTCAAGGTAAAAAAACGGATGCAGGGCGTACAATCTTTGGGCACATGAAAAGTGGTGATACTGTTTTCCTGTATGCTGATGGTTTTTGTAGCGGCATTATAAATCCCATCGTAATTCTTGCGTACATAATTCTGAAGATCAGAAAAATGATAACAAAAACCATACACACTGTTGTTTTTAATATTTACCTGCAACTCTACGTGATAAACTTCAAAACAACCGCCCGCATTCTGCGTTAAGGTTCCTTTCCAGATGCCGTTGAGTTGCTGGGTAAAAGCGGCAGTACCGGATAAAATTAAGTACAGAATAAAAATTAATGTCCATCTCACCTCTGTAAATTAGGTGTATTCGATATGAAGCAGCTGTATAAATTGTATAAGTGGTTTAATCCGGTGATTTCTGTAGCCGGAAACGCACCATGCCATTTTTTTGATCAGTGGAAGTAATGTTGACGCGGTACCTGTTTTTCCCGTCTTCAACGATCATCAGTGAAGTGTTTGGAGGGATCCAGCCCATATTTTCCGCTACCATGATCAAGGTTTGTTCGGGCGCATCTTCACTCAGGCTCAGTTTATACACAATAGGAACAGTTGACAATCTTTGATTGGCCAGCACCAGGTTTCCATTCAGGTAAAGACTTACTGTATCGTTATCCACTTCGCCATTATCAAAAAGTTTAATAATGATTTCTTCATGTTTGACATTGATGGTTTGCACAAGATCATTACTGCGCGACCTGGTAAATTCAGGAACAAAGATCTTTTTTGCAGCCTGCTTTTCCACACGTATAGGTTCAGGCGTACCTAACCGGATCACTGAATCTTGTTTATTTCCCTCCGCAGGCTTCTTTGTGTTTTGAACTTTAGGAGGCGTGGCAGGTTTTTTAGAGGAGGTTGCTGGCTTTTTAGGTGTGACCGTTTTTCTAACTATGGGTGGATTTCTTAAAAATGGTTCTACATAAAAATCGGAAGTGGGCACTTTTCTTAAGAAGACCGTTCCTCCTCCGCAATCACCCCATTTGCCATTTTTCTTTGGATCCTGTTTATTTTCTGTTCTTCCAATATAAGTTCCTTCCAAAAATTCTTCTTTCCCCGACTTTACATAAGTGAATTTATAGTTCATCAGGCAGGTGCCGCCCCCACCAAGATTTCTTACCTCCACCGTTCGAAGTTCCTGTATGTTAAAGCCCTTATTCGTCTTTACAAAGTTACCGGTCATGCTGGCCTTGCCATAAAATCGGGTGTCCAGATAAGAATAGGAAACCCCTTTTACTGTTTGCGTTTTGGATTGCTGAACCTGAAATTCCAATTTGTATTGTTCTCCCATTTCTGTAATAAAATAGCCACGCCAGATACCGGTAAGGTCCTGAGTTGCGCCAGCAAAAGGAAGGGCCAAAAGGAAAAAAAGAAAGTGCCTAATTACAGTATATCCCATTGTGAAGCGCAAATTAATTATTAAGGTTCCTGTAAATCCACCACAGTAGCGATTGATTTGTTAATTTTGCGGCTCTTTATGAGTGAGCAAATCAATATAAGTTTACCTGATGGGGCCGTGAGGTCTTACCCAAAAGGCAGTTCGGCACTGGAAATCGCCAGATCAATATCTGAAGGTCTCGCAAGAAAAGTTCTTGCTGCAGATGTAAACGGAGAGGTGTGGGATGCTACCCGTCCGCTTCAACAAGATGCATCGCTTAAGCTGCTGACCTGGGATGATGCTGGGGGCAAAAATACTTTCTGGCATTCCTCCGCTCACCTGATGGCTGAAGCCATTGAAGCCATGTTCCCTGGCGTAAAGTTCTGGGTAGGTCCGCCCGTAGATAATGGTTTTTATTATGATGTGGATCTTGGTGATCATACCATAAATGAAGATGATTTGCGTGCGCTTGAAAAGAAAATGAATGAGCTGGCGAAGCAGAATAATTACTTTGTCCGTAAAGAAATTACCAAGGCAGATGCTTTGCAATATTTCAACGAAAAAGGGGATGAGTATAAACTTGACCTGCTGCAGAACCTTCAGGATGGTGAAATCACTTTTTATACGCAGGGAAATTTTACAGATCTCTGCCGCGGGCCTCACATTCCTGGCACTGGCATTATCAAAGCCATCAAGCTCACAAACATAGCAGGGGCATACTGGAAAGGTGATGAAAAGAATAAGCAACTTACACGAATTTACGGTGTTACATTTCCTTCGCAGAAACAACTGGATGAATACCTGGTTTTACTGGAAGAAGCGAAAAAAAGAGATCATCGGAAGCTTGGAAAAGAACTCGGGATTTATACAATGGATGATGATGTGGGCCAGGGCCTGATCATGTGGATGCCTAACGGTACCGTGATCATTGAAGAACTGGAAAAGCTGGCAAAAGAAACAGAAAACGCAGCAGGATATAAAAGAGTTGTTACGCCACATATCGCAAAAGAAAGTATGTACCTCACCAGTGGTCATCTTCCTTATTATGCCGATAGTATGTACCCGCCAATGGAACTGGAAGGGGAGAAGTATTATCTCAGGTCCATGAATTGTCCGCACCACCACAAAATCTATGCAGCCGAACCAAAAAGTTACCGCGACCTTCCTTACAGGATCGCTGAATATGGAACGGTGTACAGGTATGAACAAAGCGGTGAATTGTTTGGATTGATGCGCGTACGTTGCCTGCACATGAATGATGCACACATTTATTGTACAAAGGATCAGTTTAACGACGAATTCAGGGCGGTGAATGAAATGTACCTGAAGTATTTTAAAATATTTGGTATTGATAAATATGTCATGCGCCTGTCGCTGCATTCACCAGATAAACTGGGCATTAAATACGTGAATGAGCCGGAACTGTGGCAAGAAACCGAAACCATGGTAAGGAATGTGCTACAGGAATCCAACATTCCTTTTGTGGAGGTGCAGGATGAAGCAGCTTTTTATGGTCCAAAGATCGATGTGCAGATTTACAGCGTGATTGGAAGAGAATTTACACTGGCCACCAACCAGGTGGATTTTTCCCAGGGCCGCAGTTTTAAACTGACCTATATTACCCCGGACAATCATACCGATACCCCATTAATCATTCACCGGGCACCATTGGGTACGCATGAAAGATTTATTGGCTTTCTATTAGAACATTATGCAGGTAAATTACCGCTCTGGCTGGCACCTGTACAGGTGAAGATTTTGCCTATCAGTGATAAATTTATGGAGTATGCAAAATCTCTACTTAATAAATTAAAAAAAGCAGATATTCGTGCGGAGATTGATGACAGGAGCGAAAAGATCGGAAGAAAAATTCGCGACACAGAGATGTTAAGGGTACCTTATATGCTCGTTGTTGGTGAAAAAGAAGTGAATGAAGGAAAGGTCTCGATCAGGCGCCAGGGAATAGGTGACCTGGGATCAAAAGATGTGGATACATTTTTGAATGAAGTAGTGGAAGAAGTGCGTGAAAGAAGAGCAGATGATTTGAAATAATTAAACGACAGGTTCTTAAACAATAAAAAAACAAAAATCCAATAAGCTGGCTGTCGGCAGCGGATCTGGAAAAAACATTTATGGCATTACCAAACAAGGGAGGATTCAGACCAGGCGCAGGGTTCCGTGGAAGATTTGCTCCCCGCAAAGAAGCAGAACACCGCATCAACCATCACATTCGCGTGCCTCAGGTCAGGTTAGTGGGAGACAATGTAACTATTGGTGTTTATTCCACCCAGGATGCAATGAAGATCGCACAGGAGCAGGCCCTTGACCTGGTAGAAATTTCCCCCCAGGCCGATCCCCCAGTTTGTAAGGTGATTGATTACAATAAATTCCTCTACGATAAAAAGAAGAAGGAAAAGGAAATGAAGGCCAAGGCGAAGACCACGGAAATGAAAGAGATCCGTTTCACGCCAAATACGGATGACCATGATTTTGATTTTAAATCAAAACACGCCGAAAGCTTTTTAAAAGAAGGCAATAAAGTAAAAGCCTATGTGCAGTTTAAGGGTCGTGCGATCATGTTCAAGGACAGGGGAGAACTGCTTTTATTGAAGTTCGCTGACCGCCTGAAAGATGTGGGCCAACTCGAAAGCATGCCCAAGCTTGAAGGTAAAAGGATGCTGGCGATCTTTACACCCAAGACTGGTAAAAAAACCAAGGCCGAAAAAGCCCAGGAATCTCAATAAAATCTGATCCGCAGCCATGCGGATTTTTTTATGGATATAGAATTCATTCGACAAATCTGCATTTCACTTCCTGCAGTAACAGAAGCTATTAAATGGGATAACGACCTGGTATTTTCTGTTGGTGGCAAAATGTTCTGTGTGGTGGCACTTGATCCGCCATTCAGGTGTTCTTTTAAAGTAGATGATGAAGCATTTGAAGAAATGAGCCGCCAGCCAGGAATGATCCCCGCGCCTTATTTGGCAAGGGCTAAATGGGTTCAGGTGAGCGACGAAAAGCTTTTCCCGCTCCTCGACTGGAAGGCTAAACTAAAGCAAAGCCATCATCTGGTAAAAGCGCGACTCACAAAAAAAATGAGAACTGAATTAGGACTTGATTAATACAATCCCGGGAGGAATCTGGTAACCTTTTGGCAGAAAGAGCACCAGCTCATCTTCTATAGGTTTTTGAATCCGTTGAATGGTATGAGGCGCAATGATCTGATAAGCCTGGTAGGAAAAACCCTCCAGAAAAGTATAGATATCTTCCACACGGGCATCAAACCTGGAAAGCAACTCCTGGCAGATCTCCACAAAAAGCACAGGCCGAAATGATTGTAAAACCTCTTTCATTCCTTTCAAAGCCTCCATTTCACTTCCTTCAATGTCCATTTTTATCAGGTCGATTCTTTCAACGCCCTGAAGCAAAACCCATTCGTCGAGGTTGATCACCTGTACACTTTCTGTACTGCCGGTGAAGGTATCCGGTTTTCTCAGACCTGTCATTCCGGTATTCTCGCTGCCCGCAAGATATAAAGGAAACTCACTAGTTACAGAACTGATTGCCAGTTCGATAGGATGTATGTTTGTTATTTTATTTAAATGAATATTTTCTTTTAGCTGGCGGACGGATCGTTGATCAGGTTCGAACGAAAACACAGATCCTGCATAGGCTTTGGCAGAAGCAACCAGTGAGTAATATCCGGCATTGGCACCAATATCCGCCACAACAGCATCAGCTATAACAAATGATTCCCAGCAAAGAACCTGGTCTCTTTCATAATAGCCATACCAGAAGATCTGGCGCTGGATATGGTCAGAAAGGCGCAGTTGCATCAGCAGCCCATTGTGTATTTTTTTTGTAAATGGCTTTTGAAGATTGCCCGTCATCCTGGCCAGCTTCATAAAATATTTCAATCCACGGGTAGGAAACCCAAAATAGCGGGTGTAATGATGTATGAAAAAATGTAACAGTGTCTGAATTTTGGTAAAAATAAAGATTTGAAAACGCCCCGCCTTCTATAGAAAATGTCTATTCCTTAAATTCATAACAAATCTGCTTTTAGAACTTCCTGCCTGCCTTTTCATGGCGGTTAAATCTTTACCTTTGCAGCCGCCTGAAAGCAATTCAATAATTGCCTTTGCCAGCGTTCTGGCACAGCGGCCGTTTTAGAAACAAGCATAATGAAGAACATCCGGAACTTTTGCATCATTGCACATATTGACCACGGTAAAAGCACTTTAGCCGATCGTTTATTGCAGATCACTAACACCATCAGCGAAAGAGAAATGATGGACCAGGTGCTCGACGACATGGACCTGGAAAGGGAAAAAGGCATCACCATCAAGAGCCACGCCATCCAGATCAACTATAAGCAGGACGGCGAAGATTATATTCTCAACCTCATCGATACGCCCGGACACGTGGATTTCAGCTACGAAGTGAGCCGCGCGCTTGCGGCCTGTGAAGGCGCCCTGCTTCTGGTGGACGCAACCCAGGGTATCCAGGCACAAACCATTTCCAACCTTTACCTGGCCATTGAAAACGACCTGGAGATCATCCCCGTGATCAACAAGATTGATATGGATGGTGCCATGATCGAAGAGGTGAAAGACCAGATCATAGACCTGATCGGCTGTAAAGCGGAAGACATACTGCTTGCCAGCGGAAGAACAGGTGTTGGTGTGGAATTGATACTTGAAGCCATCCTAAAACGGATTCCTGCTCCCAAAGGCAATCCCGATGATCCTTTGCAAGCCCTGATCTTCGACAGCGTTTACAATAGTTTTCGTGGAATTATCGTGTATTACCGTATTCTCAATGGCACACTTAAAAAAGGAGATAAGGTAAAATTTGTTTCAACCGGACAGGAATACCTGGCCGATGAAGTGGGCATTCTAAAACTGGCACTTGACCCTAAAAAACAGGTGAACACAGGAGATGTAGGCTATATCATCACCGGAATAAAAAATGCAAAGGAAGTTAAGGTAGGCGATACCATTACCAATGCACTGGTGCCTACCCAGGAAATGATCAAAGGTTTTCAGGAAGTGAAACCTATGGTTTTTGCCGGTATTTTCCCGGTAAATACCGATGAGTTTGAAGAACTGAGGGATTGTATGGACAAGCTTCAGCTGAACGATGCTTCACTCAGTTATGAACTGGAAACTTCCCAGGCGCTTGGCTTTGGTTTCCGATGCGGATTTTTGGGTCTCCTGCACATGGAGATCATCCAGGAAAGGCTTGAAAGGGAATTCAACCAGACCGTGATCACTACAGTTCCCAATGTTAGTTTCATTGCCTATACCACACAGGGAGAGAAGATCATTGTGAACAATCCATCTGAAATGCCCGACCCGGTAAAAACAGACAGGATCGAAGAGCCGTTCATTAAAGCACAGATCATTACAAAACCTGATTACATTGGCAATATCATGACGCTTTGCCTGGGGAAACGTGGAATTCTGGTAAACCAGAGCTATCTCACCCAAACGCGGGTGGAGCTGATCTTCGAAATGCCTCTGACAGAAATCGTTTTTGATTTTTACGATAAGTTGAAAAGCCAGACCCGCGGCTATGCTTCATTTGATTATAACCCCATCGGTTACAGGGAAGCTGATATTGTAAAAATGGACATCCTGCTGAACAATGAAAAGGTAGATGCCCTGAGTGCACTCATTCACAGAGGCCGGGCGCAGGATTTTGGAAGAAAATTGTGTGAAAAGCTGAAGGAACTATTGCCCAGACAACAATTCCAGATCGCCATACAGGCAGCCATTGGCGCCAAAGTCATCTCAAGAGAGAATATCTCCGCTATGCGTAAGGATGTTACAGCTAAATGTTATGGTGGTGACATCAGTCGTAAACGAAAATTACTGGAAAAACAGAAAGAAGGTAAGAAACGCATGCGCCAGATCGGGAATGTAGAGGTGCCGCAGGAAGCTTTCCTGGCCGTACTGAAGCTGGATGATTAATTCCACTCTGCTGTTGATTCACCCATTCAATTTTAAGGAAGAAAAAAATATTTCATTTCTTTTTTGCTTGTGCGAATCTCGTTTTCAGGCTGTTATATTATGGAGATTTTCATCAATGAATTTTTTTCTGAAATTCATTTGCTTTAATAAATAAACACCATTAAGTTTGTCGTCCTATCCAACTGAAAAACCCTCTTGCAGGATCTTTATTATTGGTCTTGCTATTCAATCCAATTCATTCGTTTTTTTGATCTTCAACTGAAGATGCATCCTTTGTCAAACCAGGGAATATTGCTCTAAACTTTGGTATAAATGCGTTTTGCCCAATAAACATTGATTAAGAATAACAATAAGAGGGGGATCTTCCCTCTCTTATTTAAATCAAACTCTTTTTAAGGTCGGTTAGTAAAAAAAGAAATGGCAGTGATGCCATTTCTTTTTTATACAGCTCCAATAAAATGCCTGCTCAGGTTCTGCCTACAGATTGTAACCTTCTTGCGATTTCTTCTTCTACGCTATCCGGGATCTCAATCGAATCATCATCAATGGAAGCAAGACGGCCAAGGCTGGGGTCCCACGAAAATATATGTTCATTATCGCCCACATTCACCTTGTATCTGGTTTCAGCATTAAATTCAAATGACGAAGCTTCAACTGAGTAAGGTACCCCATCTACCAGTAATTCAAATCTTTCCATAATCTCGTTTTCCCTTATGCATCAAAAAAAATTCCAAACAGCTTGAATCCCCAAAAATTTTATTCAACATTTTCATTAGCTTATCCTGATCCGTAAATTTGAACATGAGGAAAAAGCATCTTGTGGTATTAACCGGAGCTGGTATCAGCGCTGAGAGTGGTTTGAAAACTTTCAGGGATGCTGATGGCCTCTGGGAAGGTTATGATATCAATGAAGTGGCCACCGCTACTGCCTGGAGAAGAAATCCCGAACTGGTACTTGAATTCTATAACCTGCGCAGGCAAAATGTGCTGGAAGCCCAGCCAAACAAAGCACATCATATACTGGTAGGTCTTGAAGAAAAATATAAGGTTACCATTGTAACCCAAAATATTGATGATCTGCACGAAAGAGCAGGATCTACTCATGTTTTGCACCTCCATGGTGAAATTCTTAAAATGCGCAGTGCAACAAATGAATCACTCATTTACCCAATAACGACAAAAATTCAAATGGGAGATAAGGCCGAAGACGGTGGTCAGCTGAGACCGCATATTGTTTGGTTTGAAGAACCGGTTCCCATGATTGATATTGCTATTCCCATCATGCGTTCTGCGGATATTTTTTTAATAACTGGAACTTCCCTTGTTGTTTATCCTGCTGCAGGACTCATTCATTACGTGCCTTCGGCAATTCCAAAATTTATTGTTGATAGGAAAATTCCTTACACAACTTCCCTTCACCAAATTCAACCAATTGAAATGAACGCCTGTGAAGGAATGGAGGTCTTTAAAAACATCCTGCAAAAAACTTTATAACTCGATGGTTTCTTCCTGGAAAATAATCCCAAGTTGTTCGAGTTCCGGTAAAACAATTTCATAGATCTGTTTTTCTATGGGAATCACCAAACCTTTTAAATTGATGTTGCCGTTAAGTATCTGTTTTGCTGCAATACCTAATGGAAGTCCAACCGTTTTTGCCATGGCTGTGTGATGATCATCTTCACCAATTATTTTCAATGTGCTGGTTGTTTTATATTTTCTTCCATCATTTTCGTATTCAATTTCATGCAACATGATGATCATGTCTTTGTCGCCCTGTTGCAGGGCCAGTTTTTTTTCAAGGGCAAACTGCAGGATCATGGCTGCTGAACAAACACCGTGGTTAATGATTGTCTGTTGGTCATCCATTCCCAGGAAAAACAATTGTTTCAATGTAAGGCTGGCATCGTGCATTTTATCAGCAAGTGATGCAGCAGCATTTATTTTTAAATCATCAATGTCCACTTCTTTCAAATCACCATGATCATCTACCAGCATAAATTCATCTACGGTTTCGATGCCTTTGTCCTCCGCTTTTTTTTCCAGTTCTACCAGGTTCACCAGTTCTGTCAGCAGGTCTTTGGTCACATCAAAATGCGCACGGAGTTTTTGTTCCAGCCATTCGCTGAAACCTTTTTCTTCCATGTAGGCTTTAAAAAATTGCCCAAGCGTTATGTTATCGGTCGGGTAGCTTTCTTTATCACTGGTAAGTTTAAGGTCAAGCAGGTTTTTCCAGCCATAGATAAAATCAGGATGACGCAAAGTGGTCCTGACAAAACTTTCCGCAGTTTCTAACCCGTATAAGGAAATATAACTGAGACTGTCGCGGTTGGGATACCAGCAGAGCACTTCATGCCCTGGTACCGGCACATACCGTTTTTCTGCAAACAGGTCTTCATATTCCCATTCAACTATTTGTCCGCGGTGCTTAAAAATAGCTCCGCTCTTACCCGCGTTCACTACATTGGCAGGATTCCAGCTGATCTTGTAATGCCAGGGATTGTCATCACTTTCCGGCGCCACCAGACCACCACAATGAGAAAAGAATGAAGTAATCTTTCCGTTTCTTTCTTTTATTTCATCCACCATTTTTTTTGCACTCATGTGATCAATCCCGGGATCCAGTCCCATTTCACACAGGAACAAAAGCCCTTTTTCTTCAATTGTTTCTTTTAATGCTTTGATCTGCTCATCTACATAGGATGCGGTCAGCAGGTTTTTATTGAAAAGAATGCAATCTTGTGCAATCAGGTGGTGCAGGGAAGGAGGCATTAAGGAAATCACAATATCCGCTGTTTTAATATGGCGGCCTCTTTGGTCATTATCATGGATGTCGAAGGATAAGGCTTTGCCTGAAGGGTTTCCATCCAGCTTTTCTTTTGCAAGTTCAAGGTTCGCGTCAACGAGCATAAGCTGCCATTGCTGTTCAGCGGCCTGCTCTAAAAGGTAGTGGATCAAAACAGTTGCCGACTTGCCCGCTCCAAACAAAAGAATTTGCTTCATTTGACAAATGTAAGTCTGAACCTAAAACCTTTTAGATTATCTGATGAAGCGTTTATATTTCTTTGAGGCCGGCACTATATTGTCGTGTATAAATGTTCAGGACCTTATAGCTGATGTGCAGGCCATCTCTGATGACCGGAACAGACATGGTTTTAGATCCTGAAGGTGCCAATGCATTTACCTTGTATGTCTGGCTTGTCCTGGTCTTTCCGTCCTCGGAATAATTAACTTCTACTTCAGCAACATCTACCAGGTAATCAGATTCATTTTTTATTGTGATGAGCAGTGAAGTAGGATTGGGATCATTGTAAGGAAACTGTTGTCCATTTACCTTAACCTGTTGAATGATCTCACCTGGTTTTCCGGGAAACCTGAATTTTTTGACCAGTGTATCACCCGGCGCATGATATTTTTTAACGAGCGCATTCTGGTATTTAGGTCCTGTTTTTTTATAGCGGGTTTCAAGAGATGCGGGATGCAGTGATGCTTCTGCATAAAAATTTCTTCCAACAAAAACATCTATCAGGATTTTCGCAGATACACTGGCAAAAAACAAAAGAAGGAAAACAGCCGCAAACCTTACCTGCCTGAATGGCCACTTCATCCACGTCACTGAATTTTCTTCTGAATAATTTTTGTCTGAATGTTGATCCTTGCCTTCAGGTTGATTTGATTCCACTGCATTTTTTTGATGGGTTCTGTACAGGAAAAACCCATGAACTTCCTCTACAGTTTCTGCAGGTTGCCATTCCGGATGAATACCCGGAGCGGCCAGCAGGTCGCCTTGTTGTAGTTCCATCAGGTTGAGTATGGCTACAGTGTACGGACC
>MWYV01000062.1 GCA_002050435.1 Chitinophagales bacterium 33-2
CTTTATAAGTATTATAAACGTTGTAAGTTCCCTGTGTTCCTGCCAGCGTTCCGATTACATAAGATTTGGTATAAAGCAGGTTATAAAAATTTGCTGTGATGATGCCCAGGTAAGTGCCCATTTCAGAAAAAAGCCTTTGGGAAATCATCTCATTGTATGCTTCTTCCAGGAATTCATCATTGAGAGAAGGGGTGCTGTGCAGGGTAGTCAAACGAAAAATAGAACTGGAAAAAAAATTAATTACCTGCCCGGGGTTATATTCATTTCTGTCAATTTGCAGCCGGATCGAATCTATATCCTTAAGAAAAGTGTAAGTAGTAAAATTTTTGAATTCAAGTTCGCGGGCCTGTTTCAATACAGAAATGAGTGAATCGGTTTGGGTTCTTTGCCTCATCATTTCGGAATGACGTTGTTGAAGCATGGCATAATCGAAACTGAATGTGCGCTCTTTTTGTAAATTGTCAATCAGCCGGGAAATGGTAGCAGATTGCTCCATTCTATTCAGGTAACCCCGGATCAGCGCAATATTCTTCAGTTTCTCATTATATACCTGGGAAGAGAGGTAAATGATGAAGATCATTGGAATAATAGCAATGATCAGCAATTTTACCCTAAGGGGCATCCTGGAGAAGAATTGATTCATGAACAGGTCGATTGATGGTATCGTTTACAAGGTTGAAGTAAACAAAAAAATTTGCATAGTTGCAAATTTATAAATAGCAGCCCGTTTCTGGTTGCTAAGTTACCATTACTGTAAACCTGAGGTTATCCCTGGTATTTTTCTTCAATAGCCAGAGCAAGTTCTTCTTCAAGTTTTTTGATCCAGGCTGGGACCTGCTGCCAGATTCCCCAGTTACCATCGTCATCAGTAATCATCCGAAAACTCTGGGCATCAACATTTACAAGAAAAAGGACATCATTCCCTTCGCGCAAGTACTTGAAATTAAAATCAGTATTACTGATATTCTTTTTAAAATCTTCCATCAGGCGGGTTGTTTTTCTAATATAGCATCAGCGAGTTCACCAGTTAAAGGATATAGCCAGGGAAGTGATCCGGGCGTCAGCGCCCATTTGCCAAACTTATCCTGTCGCATACTGAATGAAATGGGTTTGTTTGTCTGATCAAAAGTAGTAATGAAGAATTTTACACCAATCATGTTTTGCATCCTGGTGAATTGAAAAACTTTGTTGTCTTCACCAACTAAAATTTCTTTATTGAATTTTTCCATTGTGTAATTTAACGAAGCGAGCAAAGATTGAAACTGGTAAGGAAGTGAGAGAAGGTAACTATAAATGCCAAACTTCTGGTACGCCGCAAATATAGGTCATTTTAGTGAGGGTGCTGCATAAACTATCAGGCAATTAGAAATTTAGCTTTTGCTATTGCATAATTAAATTCCGCCAGGTTTTCGCAACCTCGATTTCCACACCAAATAATCGAAAAAATGATCCGACTTAATCAACTAGCCGCGGTTTCATTTACAGTGGCAGATGCACCTGTAATTCACAGCCGCTTCCTGTTTTTGTTTTAAAAGAAATCTTCCCGTTTAAACTACTAACGCGGGAGATCATATTTGTAATGCCAATCCCCCTTCTTGTTTTATTCAGATCAAATCCTTTCCCATCATCCTTCACATACAATTGCAACTGATTATGATGGTGGATAAATAAAACCGTTACAAATTTTGCATCTGCATGTTTTAAAATATTGGTGAAATGTTCCTGCAAAATCCTATACACGGCCAGGTGAATTTCCTGGCTCACTTCAAGACCTTCAATACCCGATCCATCAAAATTGATGAGGATCCGATGCGTTGCCTCAATAGATTCAACCAATTCCTTAACTGTTTCCATAAGACGGATGCTTCCCAGTGTTGGTGCCGATAACCTTTTTGATAAGTTCCTGATCTCGGTGATGGAATTTTGCAAAAGATCAACAGATTTACCAAGCAGTTCATCTGCATTTCCAATACCATCCCTGCAAAGTTCATTATACAATTTCACCGTGGTGAGCACCTGGTTGATATTGTCGTGCAACTCCTGTCCAACCACTGCCCTTACCTTTTCCTGTGCTGCAATAACGGCTGCTGTAATATTGTTCCTTTGGGATTCCAACTCCTGTTCCAGTTTCTTTTTTTCCGTTATATCTGTTGCAATTGAAAAAAAGCACTGGAGCTTTCCCTGCTTATCCAACAATGGCTGGCAGGAAACATTTGCCCAATAAGTTTCGCCATTCTTTTTATAATTCAATACTTCCACCTGGAATGGCTGGTTGCGTTCTACGCATCTTTGAGTATAAGCAATCACTTCAGGATCTGTTTCAGGACCATCAAACAGTTCCCAGATTTTCTTGCCAACTGCTTCATCAAAACTATAACCGCTCAATTCAATACAGGCTTTATTTACCCAGCTTACTGTTCTTTCAGAATCACTGATAGCAACTGCATTTACAGTTTGTTCAGCAATAAGCGAGAGTTTCTGCAGTTCTTCCTCTGCCCTTTTTCTTTGGGTGATCTCCGTGAAGATTATAAAATACTGGTGACAGTTTCCTTCCTTATCAATTAAAGGCTGACCGGAAGTTTCAAACCATACAGGCTGCTGATCTTTATTATAACAGAGTATCTCATCCCTCCAGGATTCCTTATTCTGAAACTTATGCTTCATCGATTCCAATATGGTAAGATTTGATCCGGGGCCTGTAAGCAATTCACTGTTCTTCTTTCCTTCCACTTCTTTAAATGTGTATCCCGTTAACATTGTATATGCTTCATTGATCCAAACGATCTTTCCTTCAGGATCAATAATTGAAACACCATTGGCAGTATCTTTTACAATCAGTGAGTGTTTGTGCAATTCTTCCTCGATTGCCTTTTTGTCGTGTATGTCGCGAAAAAAAACTGAAATCCCTTTATGGGTAGAGTAGGCATGCAACTCCATCCACCTTCCCAGGTAAGGCGATCGAACTTCTTTATGAATTGCTACCGCACTATCAAGCAATTCTTTATATAAACTATAATACGGAGTGTCTTTGATCCCGGGAAAAACATCCCATATTAATTTCCCAAGAATAGTCTCCCGGGGAATCCCGGATATTATTTCAGCATGTTTATTCCAATATAATATTTTCCCATCAAGCCTGATGGTTAAAAATCCGGAAGTCATTTGTTCCAACACTTCCGCCATCATCTGGTTCTGCTCAATGCTTCTTTCCTGGATCTTTAATAATTCGACTTCTGTTTTTTTCTTTTCACTGATGTCCTGGAAAAAAACAAACAGCTCCCGCTCCAGAGGATATGCATGGACTTTGATCCAACGCTCAGAAGAAGTGGAATATCCTTCAAAATGTACGGGGAGTTTTTCACGAACAGCCTTTAGAAACATTCCATGAAAAACGGATTCCTTCATATCAGGAAAACATTCCCAAAGGTTCAATTCAACACAATCACCGCTGCTGGCTTTGAGGATTGATTCTATTTTAAGATTGGCAGATATGATTTTCCAGTTTTCATCAACGGCAAAAAAGCCATCACCCAAACCATGGAAAATATTTACAATATGGGTATCTGATTTTTGATCATTTGTAAGAAGTTGCTTCCCGTAGTTGTTATCTTCCTGGTCATCCGGAAGCTGATGCACAAAACAAATCAAACTTTCATTGTTTTCTGCCCACATGCAGGACCATCTGCATTTGAATTCTGAGCCATTCTTTCTTAGGCAGTTCATTTCATATGTAGAAACCCCCTTAGCTGGAGAAAACAAAAGTGATTTACTTTTTTCATGAAAAGAAGGCGAAACCAGTTGCGCATAGTTTGACCCGCTCAATTCATCTTCTGTATAGCCCGTAAATGCAAAAGATTTTTTAGAAATATATCCCAGACTGCCATTCGCGCGGATCATTATCACCAGATCTGCGGTTAATTGAAATAGCTGCTCCAGCTGAGAAGAAGGGTAGCTCCGGTTGGTATCACCAGGCCCTGGAAGATCCAACCTTGGGTTTTTCATCGGTCAAAATACATTCGTTACGTATAAAACTTTATCAAAAAAGTACAATTTACTTAATTCATATGAATATTACCATGGCTACGGTTATTGCTATTCCTCATTATTTACGATTAAACATCACTGCTGTCCGGGGAAAGATTTTCTGAATTGACATAACCATACCGAAATTGACTTCTGCAGGATTATAAAACTAATCCAATGGTTAAATACCTCTTCCACCTATTTTCTTGAAAAAAAAGGTGGAGCCCCCCGCGCTGCGCTTCGGTGAGCCAGATACCTTCGGATGATTGCGCAAGGAAGCGCTCCGAAAAATGAAAACAGGTGCAACTCCATGCGATCTGATTGTACAAGCGTTCTTTGCGCTGTATTGCTCCACCTTAGGTATCCAACATTTCTTAGGAAAAATCAGGAGCAATCATGCGCACACAACCACCCAAATGTGATAAGATGATGTGCCTGGAATTACATTTTGTGAGGAAGCCTGGATCTATTTGACACCAGTACCTGCCTCTTGTTGCCCGCAGATCGCGCTGATGAACGCAGAAGACCAATCAGCAAAAATCTGCGTAATCTGGGGGAGGCCTTTTTGTTGCCCGTTTCGCAAGGTTTCAGGCAATCCTCAAAAAGGTTGTCGGCCAGTGATGTTGGATTTTTTACCGTACAGTATTGGTTACTCAATGGAAATCTCAACAGGGATTCAACACTCAGAAGATTCATAGACATCGTTAATTTTTCTGAGCCAGTTCTTAAACTGGTATTTAGCATTATATTTGCTTGTTCCTTTTACAAGTGCAAAACCTCAATTCACATACAAAGCATTTTGTTTTCCATCCACCGATGGCAACGGGCGTTTACGCGGTATGCTTTGACCTGTTCTGGTACCTGAACCGACGTGGATGCTGATAGGACGAGCCATTGACCACGGCCCCTATCAGTGAATTTTCCCAGATCCCTCATTTTCGGATTGGTTCTCCCTTACCTTTTTTTACCTGTCTAAGTGGATAATTCAATTATTATCAAAATAGCTACGCCTGCTGATACCCATTATGCAGCTGCAATCACCAATGAAATGGAAGCTTCGGCAAAAGCCCGCGGAACCGGCATTGCCAAAAGAAGTCCTGAATATGTTTCTCTGAAAATCGAGGAAGGAAAAGCAGTGATCGCGCATACCCACAATGGTGAATGGGTTGGATTCTGTTATATCGAAACCTGGGGACATGGCACTTACGTTGCCAACTCAGGATTAATCGTAGCACCTCAATACCGAAAGTCCGGCGTGGCAAAAGCCATTAAGCAAAAGATCTTTACCCTAAGCCGGGAAAGATATCCGGATGCCAAACTATTCGGACTTACCACCGGACTTGCAGTGATGAAGATCAACAGTGACCTTGGTTATGAACCGGTAACCTATTCTGAATTAACGCAGGATGAGGATTTCTGGGCCGGATGCAGAAGCTGTGTAAATTTTGACATTCTTGTTTCAAAAGAAAGAAAGAACTGCCTGTGTACGGCCATGCTTTTTGATCCGGCCGACCATTACGAACCAGCAGAAACCAGTGAGCATTTTTCAGATAAAAAAAATGTTTATGAAAGACTGCTTCAATGGAAGCAACATATTTTTATGAACCTTCGCCAGAGAAGAGAAAAAAATTTGCAAGCCGGTAAAAAAACTTCCATCCTATCATTCATCTTTAATTTATAATCATGAAAACCGTTCTTGGTTTCAGCGGTGGCCTCGACACAACATATTGCGCCAAATATTTATCAGAAGACCTTGGATATGAGGTGCACAGCATTATTGTAAATACAGGTGGGTTTTCCGGAGAGGAATTGGATGCAATAGAAAAGCATGCGTATAAGTTGGGCGTACGTTCACATACCACCATTCATGCTGTTGAGGATTATTACGCGCGCATCATTAAATTTCTTGTTTTTGGAAATGTACTTAAGAACAATACTTATCCATTAAGCGTTAGTGCAGAACGCCTGATACAGGCACTTTATATAGCCGAACACGCAAAAAAACTGGAAGCAGATGCCGTGGCGCATGGTAGTACGGGCGCAGGAAACGACCAGGTGCGTTTTGACATGGTTTTTAATATTATGATCCCCGCAATAAAAATCATCACACCTGTCAGGGATTTAAAATTAAGCCGTGAGGAAGAAATCAGCTATCTGAAGGAAAAAGGCGTGGAAATGAATTTTGAAAAAGCTGCCTATTCCATTAATAAAGGACTTTGGGGTACCAGTGTTGGAGGAAAAGAAACTTTGCACTCCAATGGCTCATTGCCAGAGGAAGCCTGGCCGGTACAGGTAACAAAAGAAAATCCGGAAAAAATAAAACTGGTATTTAAAAAAGGTGAACTTCATGGAATTGATGACAGGATATTTTCACATCCCACAGAAGCCATTCAGAAATTACATTCAATTGCTGCACCGTTTGGAATTGGAAGAGATATTCATGTGGGCGATACCATTATCGGAATCAAAGGCCGTGTGGGGTTTGAGGCCGCGGCTCCCCTGATTATCATCAAAGCACATCATGCCCTTGAAAAACATGTGCTTACCAAATGGCAGTCAAATATAAAAGAGCAACTCGCGCAATTCTATGGCAACTGGTTGCATGAAGGTCAGATCCTAGATCCTGTAATGAAAGACATAGAAAACTTTTTCACAAGCACCCAGCAACATGTCACCGGTGAAGTTTTTGTTGAATTGCTTCCCTACCGATTTAATGTACTGGGCATTTCATCAGAATATGACCTGATGAGCGCAAAATTTGGCAGTTATGGTGAAATGAATAACAGCTGGACGGGTGATGATGTGAAAGGATTCAGCAAAATATTTGGCAACCAGACCTCCATTTATTACCAGGTAAAATCAATAGCTGATGCAAAAAATTAAAGCAGGCATTATTGGAGGTGCAGGGTATACCGGTGGAGAACTGGTGCGTTTACTCTTACATCATCCCGGTGTTGATCTTAGTTTTGTACACAGCAGGAGCAATGCAGGAAAAAAGCTCTCTTCTGTTCACCAGGATCTTGAAGGAGATACCAGACTTGCTTTTTCTGAAGGATACAATGAAAAGATTGATGTTTTATTTCTTTGTCTGGGTCATCGCGAATCACAAAAATTTCTGGAAGCAAATCCTTTCCCTGGTGAAGTGAAAATCATTGACCTCTCACAGGATTTCAGGTTGAAGGGATCGAACCAAATTGGTGACAGGAATTTTATTTATGGTTTGCCTGAATTAAATAAAGAAGAAATACGCCAGGCAGAAAATATTGCCAATCCAGGTTGTTTTGCTACGGCCATACAATTAGGACTGCTCCCACTTGCCAAAGCTGGCCTGTTAAAAGAAGTTCATTCTACAGGAATCACTGGTTCCACCGGCGCGGGCATTTCGCCTGCCCCAAGTTCCCATTTTAGCTGGCGCGCAAATAATATTCAACCTTATAAAGTGCTCACGCATCAACACCTGCACGAGATCAATGGATCCCTGGAAAAGGCAGGATCACTTTCCCCGGAAATCAATTTTGTTCCCTGGCGCGGTGATTTCACAAGAGGGATCTTTATCAGTTCCACTCTTGATTCTACGCTGTCAATCGAAGAATTGACTTCACTGTATATTGATTATTTTAAGGAGGCACCATTTACCATCTTTTCGGAGCAAACGATTTCCCTCAAGCAGGTTGTCAATACAAATAAATGCATGATCAGCCTGGAAAGGGCAGGTAACAAGCTTGTGGTCCATTCAGCGATTGATAATTTATTGAAAGGTGCGAGTGGGCAGGCCGTGCAGAACATGAACCTTGTTTTCGGATTTGATGAAAAGGAAGGACTCCATTTAAAAGCAACAGCATTCTGATGAAATTATTTGATGTATATCCTGTAAATGATATTACCATTGAAAAGGCGCTTGGCGCCCATCTCTGGGATGATAAGGGAACTCAATATCTTGATATGTATGGCGGACATGCCGTGATATCTATCGGTCATGGTCACCCGCATTATATCAGCAGGATAGAAGCGCAGTTACATAAGATCGGTTTTTATTCCAACTCCATCCACATTCCAGTTCAAAAACAACTGGCCGCGAAACTCGGAGAAGTGAGCCGGAAGGAAGACTACCAGTTGTTCCTGGTGAACAGCGGGGCGGAAGCCAATGAAAATGCCATGAAGCTGGCATCGTTTCATACAGGAAGAAGTAAGATCATTGCCTTTTCAAAAGGGTTTCATGGCAGAACATCTCTTGCTGTAGCTGCAACGGATAATCCAGCCATTGTTGCGGACGTGAATAAGACAGAGAACATCATATTCCTTCCATATAATGATGCGGAGGAACTGAAACAATTCTTTCAACAACACGGTCAAACTGTTGCAGGTGTTATAATTGAAGCCATGCAGGGTGTAGGTGGTATTATTGAAGCAGAAGAAAATTTCCTAAGTCTGACAAGGGATCTGTGTAATACCTATGGTTCCTTATTGATCGCTGATGAAGTGCAATGCGGCTATGGAAGAACAGGAAAGTTTTTTGGGACTGATCATGCCGGCATAGATGCAGATATTTATTCAATGGCTAAAGGCATGGGAAATGGTTTTCCTGTGGGCGGAATTCTCATCGCACCGCATATACATGCAAAACATTCGATGCTGGGAACAACGTTTGGTGGAAACCATCTTGCCTGTGCCGCGGCTCTTGCGGTGCTTGAGGTTATACAGCAGGAAAACCTTATTGAAAATGCGGCAAGTACTGGTGACTATCTGATTCAGCAGTTAAAAGAGGTTGAAGAAATAGAAGGGGTGCGCGGAAGGGGACTGATGATCGGCTTTGATCTGCCTGAAAGGATAAAAGATCTCAGGAAAACTTTGCTAAGCGAAAAGAAAATATTTACTGGTGAAGCAAAACCCAATGTGGTAAGACTGCTTCCTGCACTGAATTTTTCAACAGAGCAGGCTGACTATTTTATTGAGGCACTAAAGTCTTCCATACTATCCATCACACAAAAGCAACAAGCCTGATGAAGCAATTTATTTCTGTTCATGATGTAGGTGACATCAATGCACTGGTGCGCAAAGCCCTCGATTATAAAGCAGATCCGTTTAAAGATAAAAAGCTGGGTGCAGGCAAACGTGTTGGTTGTTTGTTTCTGAATCCAAGTCTGCGCACCCGTTTAAGTACGCAGGTTGCTGCACAGCAACTTGGTATGGAAGCCATTGTTTTTAATGTTTCTGCCGAAGGTTGGGCCCTTGAATTTGAAGAAGGCGCGATCATGAACGGAACAACAGTTGAACACGTAAAAGACGCGGCACCCATCCTGGGAAATTATTTTGATATACTTGCTATCAGAACTTTCCCTTCTTTGAAAAACAGGGAAGAAGATTACAATGAAAAGATCATCAGCCAGTTTATTAAATACGCGGGCGTACCGGTGGTAAGTTTGGAAACGGCCACGCGTCATCCTTTGCAAAGTCTTACCGATCTTGTCACCATTAATGAAACGATGAAACATGGTTCCCGTCCAAAAGTTGTATTAACCTGGGCACCGCATATCAAGGCCCTGCCACAATGTGTTCCAAACAGTTTTGCTGAATGGATCAATGCCTGGGGCAGCGCGGATTTTACCATCGCGCACCCAGAAGGTTATGAACTGGATGAATCATTTACAAATGGCGCCACCATTAACCACAACCAGGATGAAGCTTTAAAGGATGCTGATTTTGTATATGTAAAAAACTGGAGTGCTTATCATCAGTATGGAGAAGTATTAACAACAGATCCTTCATGGATGCTGACTAATGAAAAACTTAAACTTACACGTGATGCAAAAGTGATGCATTGTTTGCCTGTAAGAAGAAATATTGAATTGAGCGACGAGATCCTGGATGGTACGCATTCTATTATTACGCAACAGGCATCCAACAGGGTTTGGGCGGCACAGGCGGTTTTATCAGCATTGATCCATGGATAAATTATACGTCATAAAAATCGGGGGGAACATCATTGATGATGAAGAAAAGCTTGACCAATTCCTTTCTGCTTTTTCATCCATAAGTGAGAAAAGAATCCTCGTGCACGGCGGTGGCAAACTGGCCACTGAGCTGGCGCAAAAACTTGCCATTCCCCAGCAAATGATCCAGGGTCGCAGGGTTACTGATCTGGAAACACTTAAGTTAGTGACCATGGTATATGGAGGATGGATCAATAAAACAATTGTGGCGCGGCTGCAGTCAAAAGGAGTAAACGCATTAGGACTCACCGGCGCCGATGCAGGAATCATCAAAGCACATAAAAGAATTGCGGGAGAAGCCGATTATGGATTTGCAGGCGATGTGGATGAAGTAAATGCACCTCTTTTATTTGAATTTCTTGAAAGGGGACTGACGCCGGTGGTTGCACCCATCACCCATGATGGAAGGGGACAATTACTCAACACCAATGCCGATACCATAGCAAACAGCATTGCACAGGCTTTTTCATCCAGGGCAGAAATTCATCTGATCTATTGTTTTGAAAAAGAAGGTGTACTTGGAAACATACATGATGAAGCTTCAGTGATACCGCAGATCAATAGCGATAATTATCACCAGCTTGTTGATGCCGGTGCGATTGCCGGAGGCATGATACCAAAGATCCAAAACGCCATTGCGGCCATTGATGCAGGAGTGTCGCAAGTAAGTATTGGAAAAGCAGAAAATCTCCATTTGATCATTTCAGGAAAATCAGGGACAAGCATTTCATGAATTCTTTTACATCATATGAAGAAAAAGCGATTGGGCTGCTGAAAGGTTTGATTAGGATACCCTCCTTCAGCAGGGAAGAAGAAGGCACTGCCGCTTTGATCAGGAAGTTTTTTGAAAAAGAAGAGATAGAGGTTTACCAGGAAAAAAATAATATCTGGGTAAAGAATATCCATTTCGAAGAAAGCAAGCCCACGATCCTATTGAACTCACACCACGATACGGTTAAACCCAATAGTGGATATAAAAAAGATCCATTTGATCCCATAGAAAAAGATGGAAAAATATTTGGATTGGGTTCCAACGACGCGGGCGCTTCACTTGTTTCCCTTATTGCCACTTTTTTATATTTCTACGGGCGGGAAGGAATGAAATACAATCTTATCATGGCAGCAAGTGCGGAAGAAGAAATTTCAGGTAAGGATGGTATTGAATGGCTGTTGCCATTATTGCCGCCTATTGATTCTGCTATTGTTGGTGAACCAACCCTCATGCAAATGGCCGTAGCGGAAAGAGGATTGATGGTGCTGGATTGCACCGCCAAAGGAAGGGCAGGACATGCGGCAAGAGGGGAAGGAATAAATGCGATCTATATTGCAGTGAATGATATTCAAACACTAAAGAGTTTGCAGTTTGAAAAAAGGAGTGAATTATTAGGCCCTGTTACGGTTTCGGTGACTTCCATTGACACACCAAACAAGGCGCATAATGTTGTTCCGGATAGTTGCAGTTTTATTGCAGATGTCAGGCTCAATGAAATGTATAATCATGAAGAAGTGCTGGAGATCATCCTTGCTGCCATACAAAGCGAAGCGATTCCAAGAAGTTGCAGGTTGCGTTCAACAAGCATCAGCACCCATCATCCGCTGGTTAAAGCAGGACTGGAAACAGGTAAGAAATGTTTTGGTTCATCCACATCATCAGACAAGGCCCTCATGCATTTTCCTGCATTGAAAATAGGTCCGGGTGATTCCGCTCGCAGTCATACTGCTGATGAATTTATTTATACAGATGAAATAAAGAAAGGTATCAGCGATTATATTCAACTATTAAACCGGGTGCTATGAAATTATGGCAAAAAGGAGATTCTTCGGTAGCCGCCATTGTGGAATCATTTACTGTGGGCAGGGACAAGGAGTTTGATCTGCTCCTGGCAAAATATGATGTGAAGGGATCTATCGCACACGTGACGATGCTGGGTCAGGCAGGATTGATGACAAGGGAAGAGTCTGAAATTGCTGTAAAACATTTAAAAGAAATTGCCGGATTGGTTGAGGAAGGGAAATTCATTATTGAAGAAGGCGTGGAGGATGTGCATTCACAGGTTGAGTTCATGCTTACAAATCGTATTGGTGATATCGGCAGGAAAATCCATAGTGGAAGAAGCAGGAATGACCAGGTAGCGGTTGATATCAAATTATTTTTAAAAGATGCGCTTCTCCATATAAAAAATGAAGTGAAATCGCTTTTTGATCTGCTGTTAAAACAGGGTGATAAATATAAGGATGACCTCCTGCCAGGCTATACGCATTTCCAATTGGCCATGCCATCTTCGTTCGGGCTTTGGTTTGGTGCTTATGCGGAAAGTTTAGTGGACGATCTTGAAATGCTAGCTGCTGCCTATCATGTGACGAATAAAAATCCACTGGGAAGCGGGGCGGGTTATGGATCATCCTTTCCACTTGACCGAAAGCTTACAACAGAATTGCTCGGCTTTGCTGATCTGAATTACAATTCAGTATATGCACAGATGTCGAGAGGAAAAACGGAAAAGCTGGTCGCCATGGGCATCAGTTGCATTGCTGCGAGTTTGAGCAGAATGTCGATGGATTGCTGTTTATACATGAACCAGAATTTTGGTTTTATATCCTTTCCTTCTGAGCTCACTACGGGAAGCAGCATCATGCCACATAAAAAGAATCCTGATGTATTTGAGATCATCAGGGCGCGTTGCAACCGGATACAATCTGTACCTAACGAGCTCACAATTTTATTGAATAACCTTCCTTCGGGTTACCACAGGGATGTACAATTAACCAAAGAGATCTTATTCCCCGCGATCAGTGACCTGGGAGCATGCATCGAGTTGATGAAACTGATGTTATCAAGTATTGAAGTAAAAAAAGATTTGCTGAAAGATGATCAATACAAATACCTGTTTACCGTGGAAGCTGTGAATAGTTTAGTGAATAAAGGCATCAGTTTTCGTGAAGCCTATCAAATCGTAGGAAGAGAAGTTGAAGAAGGAAAGTTTGCTTACCAGCCATCTGGACAGGAGCATACGCATGAAGGAAGTATTGGGAATCTTTCTTTGGATGGTATTAGGAGGTTGATGGATGGGGTGTTGGGGAAGTTTGGGTGATGTTTTCATATTTAGCAGTGGATAGCTTGCTACACCGGGAACGACTAACATCAATTCTATGCCCATTTGCACCAGGTGATAACTATAACTTCGATAAATTTATTTACAACCCAGAGCAGGATAACTACACCTGTCCTGAGCAGCAAACACTAAAGACAAATGGCAATTGGTACGTTAAGAGCAAAGAACGATATCTGTATCATGTAAAACATTATAAAACAACCGCCTGCAGCACCTGCCCCGCACTGGCATCCTGCACAAAAAATAAAAAAGGAAGACTGATTGAACGCAGCGAGTACCAGCCTTACATAGAGCAAAATAAAAAAAACATCCAAGCCGATACACTCACCTACAAAAAACGGCAGGCAATCATAGAACATACCTATGGCATTATAAAAAGACAGTGGGGCTTTTACTTCATCAGCACTAAAAAAGGAATAAAACATGCCAGTGCTGATGTCGGATTTATGTTTACAGCCTTTAACCTGCGCCGACTGATGAACATTATTGATAAAAACTGTTGAAAAAGTTCTTAAAAGAGCTTGTCTTGACATTTTTTAATAAAAACCGCCATATTAAATCCATTTATAGCTACAGCGTTCAATCCAATTTTTTATTAAACTTTTATCGCCCTACAAAAAAGCCTCTGTATAGGGCTTGCATTACCTTCTGATTTAACTTAGATTTGAAAAAAACGGGGTTTTTAGACAAACTGACGTTGGTGGCAAATTTTACAGACCACTTTTGTGACAGTAATATTCTAACATTTTCCAAGTTTGACTTTTAATATTTATGGACTTTCTATTTACAAGAAAATATAGATACACAGTTAACAGACCCATTGACAGTTTACTTGGAGACTTTTCTAAAGTGACAAATAAGGAATGGTCTAACTTCTCTGAAACATCACTGGTAAGCTTAACGATGACAATACCTTTAAGTTTACACATCAGTGGACACTTGGATATATAAGAGTATTTTTGGAAGCGACTTTGCGTATCTCAAAGGAACAATTAATACCAATGATAGTAAAACAATTATTAAAACTAACCTAAGACCAAATTTGGGTTTCGTTTTTATCATTTACTTTATGGCTGGACTTTTCTTGTGTGAATTATTTGGAATTAAAACAATGATTAACGGACCTAAGTCATTCATTTTACTTTTTCTTCCATTCTTTACACTTATCATTTTGGGATTAATTCTTTATATGACAAATGGGCTTAGGAACACTTTTGAAAAAGTTTTTCATTTACAGGCGGACTAAAACTGCCACCAACAAAAGTATTTGCAAAAGCAGGGCGGGACATTGTAACATCAACTATTTGCAGGCATCAGCAGCGGTTCCGGTAGACGAGTTTCATTTGGCTTATAGTTGTTATCTTCAACTTTATATTTTCAATTGGGCATTTGTACCGGGCTGGACGAGCAATGAATTCCCTGCCTTCGCAAATACTCAATCGTTATGCGCCAGGCCGTTTGGCAGGCAGTTCTTTATGCAAAGGTTGAATTACAAAAAAACCCAACTTCTTTTAACAAATATCAAAATGAATTCGGTCAAGGAAATGACTTGCCTGATTTTTGTTCATTCAGATTTATTTATTATTATAAAATCTGAGAGCATTTTGAATGGATTGGTTCATGGTAAAAATTATAAATACTAAAGCCTTATGTTTTGCATAAATTTAATTGATAAAAAATGGACAACAGACTTTTAACTCATTTTACCAGGTTTAGTCCTTTGTCAACTGAAGAAATTGAGGCTATAGACGAAACAATGCGGCTCCAACAATACGGCAGAGGAACCGTGTTACTTAAAGAAGCTCAAATTTCCAGTGACACTTATTTTGTTTTAGAGGGCATTGTCCGACAATACTATTTGATTGACGGGGTTGAAAAAACAAGTGACTTTTTTTCAGATGAGCAATGGGTAATATCCTTAAATCACATCAATCCAAATAACCCCTCACCATATTATCTAGAATGTTGTACAGATTGTTCCTTACTAATTGGCAACAGCCAAAAAGGAGAAGGTTTGTTTAAAAAATTTCCGAACCTGGAAACTGTTTCAAGGAAACTAATGGAAAGAGTGTTCACTGAACAGCAAGAAAAAATAGAAGCTTTTACAATAAACACTCCAACACTTCGGTATCAAAATTTATTAAAATCAAGACCTGATTTATTTCAACGAATACCTCAATACCAAATAGCAAGTTATATCGGTGTTACACCGGAGTCACTTAGCAGGATCAGGAAAAGAATTTCTAAACGAAACTAAATTTTGATCTTCATGCCATTTTTCAAACTTTTTTACATTCACACCTTTAATCAATAGCCATAAAACCATAAGAACTTCCCCAAGCCAGGTATATTCACTAACTATCACAGGAAACTTAGGAAACAGAAAAAATTTGGTAAAATCAATTAGATAGCCTAGGCAAGTAACTATCAATAAAATGCCTATAATCTTTGGTATATACGTTGATTTGTAAATTAAATAACCCATAGGGAATAACCAAAGTCCAAAAAATATTCCGGCAATCTGAAGTCCATATTGGTGTAAATCTAAAAAGATGGAAACCATATTGTATAATTGATCGGAACTAAATGCCGGTGAATATTGAGGATATTTTAATAAAACTAAAACAGCAACATTATTTAGTTCGTTAATCATGGTAATGGGGGCTACCATTAAAGTGAATAAAAGTATCCACTTTGCATGACGCTTATTGACTGACTTAAGTACATTGTAAATGTATACAGCTGTGGCTATAGTAACCAGCGCACAAAGAATTGCACTCACTATACTGAGACGGAATAAAAACTCATTGGCTAAGATATTTGAAACAGTTTTTTCCGAATTTCCAATGACTATTAGTGATTTTGGAACATACACAATTCCAAAAACACCTAGTGGAATTTGAAGGAGATAAAGAAATCCTGCAATTCTTGCAGTTCTTTTGATTGAAGAAATTTCTTTCATTTTATTTTTCATTTTAAGAATCAGATTTATTCTGCTTACGTGGACGAAACTACTCCTCTCATTTTCTAATCTCATTGACTTTGGGTAAGAAAGAAATTCTAGAAGAAGCGGATGAACAATCAACACAAAAAGAAAAAGGGGTACAGCAATACATTTCACCTCTAAATGCCATCACAGGCTAATGAACCTGGCTGACATCTTTTGATGCTTTGGGGGATGAACATGAAGATTTTACTTACGCAAAGAATTAGTAAATCAGTTTTACTAATAGATACCTGCAGTTTGATATATATCAGTTAATTGCTTTGGACCGTAATACCATCCAAAGCAAGAAGGCAAATATTAGTGTCAATAAAGCGAATAGTTTTTCAAAGTTTGTCTGCGCAAATAAATTTCCAACAGTATTTAAGATAAACAATATGAGAAAAATAACAAGTACAATATTGAGTGTCTTTTCTCTAAGCCGATACTTAATATATCTTCCTTTCATTAACAAAATGAATAATAGGGATAAGTTGATCAGAATTGAAAAGGCTTCAAACATATACATCTGTTCAGTATTCTGCAGCCTACCTCCCCAAGCTATTTCATAAGGGATTACTTGTATCATTATAAGCAGGTGGAAAAATATTACCATTAAAAGTAACCCCAACATAATTTTGATAGCGTTTTGAGCTGATAACTTCATGGTAAGTATATTAAAAATTGATGCTTTATCAAACTAATATTTTTTTGCTTATTCAAAAACACTTCTATCATTTAGATAAATCTTTATTAAAGAATAGCGCCCTGTGCTGTCCTTTACAAATTCTATTTGTGCTTTTTCTTCAAGAACAAAAGTTCGTTTGAGACATGGTTTAATTTAGACACTTGGGGCACGTTAAAAGGTCATACCTACGCCTGAATGCCTGGCGCAGTGGCAAACAAAATATTCTTCGCTCTGCATGCACCTTTCTATTTTCTCAGCTCCTCAAAAACGCCTCCGTGGCTGGTTAGCAGCCTGGCCTTGGAATAGACGCCTTTGCTGTTTTTTATAAAATCAATCTGCGCATTGCCGTCCAAAACAAAAAGGTTTTTGGAGATATGCGCCAGTTCTGAAATGTTATCTGAGATATTACAAAACAGCTTGTTACCCTCACGATAAATGACCAAAGGGCCGTATGTGCCAACAAATTTGTCAAACTGATCCACCGGCAGAGTGCCAAGGTCCTGGTTTACATAGAGCGCATTGATCAAATACTCCATTTTTTGTTTCTCCTCTTCAGTTTTGGCCATTGCTTGGCGTTCTCTGAATATAAGCTCCTGTGCTTTTATAAGGGCTTTTGAGGCATCAACATTAACATCTGGTATAACACCCGTTCCTTCCCAATCTGTCTTAGTAACGGGATTTGATGAACGGGCAAATGGAATTTGAACAAGGAAGCCTTGCCCCACAGAAAAGGGGTTCGTAGGGTGCGCACCACCGCCGGTAACCTCCCCAACGATAGTCGCCCGTTTGGCCTGCTGCATGCCATAGCTGAAGTCCTCTCCGCCTGAGAAAGTCTTTTTGCTTGTCAATATATACATTGGCATCGAAAGGGTTAAGCCGTCTGTTTTCGCCGGGTCAGCATAATAGAACGCAGTGTCTTTGTTCGATCGGTTTATTATTACATTTAAAAGAATCTTTTCTTTAAAAAAGTAGCTTTCCAGTTGGCTTACCATTTCCGGTTCCCCTCCTGTGTTTTCCCTTAAATCAATAATAATTGCGCTTGAATTGGCTAAAAAGCCCAAAGCCGAAGCAATGATTGGTTTAGCATCTTTTACATGTTCAACAAAAATATTGAAGGGCAAATAACCTATGTTTCCAGGTAAAAGCTCCACCTTCTTAAACATAAAGTTGTTATCCTTCACAAACTTTGCAAACCACCTGGCTTCCTCCTCTGATGGCCCTGTGTACCCTTTTTTATGCCCCTGCCAACCAGGGTTATATCCCACAACCATATGGGGGTCGCGGTGTATGCTGTAAATATCAGCCTGTACCTGACTGGCCAGTTTTTGCGGGTCTGTTGAAAAGGAATTGTACGCTCCCTTCTTCGCCTGTGACCGCAAGTGCGTTGCGATCATTAGGGCTTTATCAGGGAATATGTAATTATTCTCCAGGTTAATATTGATACTATCAATAAGGCGATTGATTTGTACTAATTGCTTCTTAGAAACCTGGCCGGTGCATATGTAGGTTGTGAAGAAAAATAGGAAAAAACAAAAGAAACAGGATTTCAGTTGGTTCTGATACATCCCAATCAATTTATCATTTATTTTTCTTGATCCTGGGATGCATGTTTGTTCCTTTCCATAATTACGGATAATATCTTGCCAGGATTTTTTGTTCTGATTTGGAATGGAAGTAAATCCTTCTATTGTTGTTTGCATTTTATTTTACTTTAAAGTATAATTTATAAAGGGAGAATTTATCGCACAATTGCGTATTCAGTCTTTACTTAAATGTTTTAAATAAAGGGTTAAGTCGCTTACTGCTTATGTGCTCTCAACCTTCTAATTGCCTGACCTACTAAATCGTAGGTTAATAGCTAAATTCCTGTTGAACATTTCTTTGTTGTAAGAGATGTTAGTGAGACCATAGTTGTACCTGATGTCAAGTACGATACTTTTATTTTTTAAAGGAAATGTATAGCCGCCGCCCATTTGGATGCCTGCCTCAAAACGCTTGAAATTCTCAATACCTTTATTAAACGACATTTTTGTAGTGAGATCTTCAGTTTTTTCAGACCCGGAAAGATTATAAGCAATGGAAGGTCCTGCATTAACATGCACTCTACCTAAATGTAAACGAGCCAATACCGGTAATTCCAAACTATTGAAACGGTAAGCAACAGCGTCAGAGGTTAGCGGATTGTTTACTTTGAGTTTACCACCCTTCCTTATATAGTACAATTCAGATAATACTGAGAAATTTGAAAAGATAACTGTTTGAACAGATACACCTGCCTGTAAGCCCAGGCTTTGCTTTTTGTAACCTGCTACCGATGAATTATCGCTACCGTAATTCAAGTTACTATTTACCAGGTTAATTAATGGAGTGAAATAACATTGAGGAGCAAATTTTTCTTTTATTTTTTTGTCTAAGTGTCCTTCACTTGTCTGACCAAATGCATTGCTAATGAGGAAGACCATTCCTATTATTGCTTGTAATTTCTTGTTCATAATCATAATTTTTTTGATTGATAAATTGACCTTTGAGAATTTGTTAATCGCCTTCTATATACATTGGTCAAAACCTATTGTGTACATTTTATAATGGTTCAAAACTAATTGGGTAATTAGCGGTTTTCATTGACTTGGGGTAAGAAATGAAAGCCGTTAATTCTCCTAAGAGGGTCGCTACCCAAAGGGGCAACGACCTAAGCTGAGGGGGTTTAAACAGGATTGATACTGGGTAAGTGTTTCGGTGGAAAATAGGATTTATCTCATTTACCATTCTTATTATTCTTCTTTTCGGGAAATGAGCTGATAATTGTTCCTTTATCATCAAAAAATTCAAGTTTAGCATTATTTTCTTTATCAACATAAAACATTGCTCTTGGCATCCCTTTATTATCAAATAGAAACAGTCCATTATTTTCACTTCGTGATTTTCCAAGCATTAGACGTGGAGAACCGCCTACCAATCCTTGTGCTTGATAATCTTTATATTTTTGCTCAGCAGACTTAGGGTCTTTTTTACCAATTTCCTCTAGCTCTTTCATGATCTCTGCCGTTCTGATTTGCGACTCATTGGACGGTCGGTCATTGAACATCAACCCACTGGTTACGAATCTTTCGTTTCCCTCTCTATAATCTTTTGTAAGTAATTGCATCACCTGATCGCCATCGTATTGGTCGTAGGTTAATGAAAGCCCAGCACTGTGCCCGTTTGCTGTTTTTTGTCCATCATATATAAAGCCACCGCATTCTATTCCATCTTCATTAAAAAATAGCATTCCTGATCTCTTTTTCCGCTGTTCGTTAGTTGGTCTGCTATTAATTTTATCACTACCATTAGGAAAGCGTCCTACGTTTGTAATCACCATTTTCACCGTTCCATCTTTCTCCACAATATTTATTCTTTCTACATCAATCACACTGAATTTAGCATTTTCGTTCTTTTTAAATGCCGATGCAGTAATAAAGAATATTGCGGTAACAGTAGCTATGGCAAATACCCTTAAGAAAATTAATTCTCGTTTCATAGAAGTATTTTTGAAGAATGTTTTGATTGTCATGTTCATTTAATTAATTTTTCAAATTGATGTTAAAATTGAGCAACGTAACACCTGCTAATTTCTTTTCTTATAAATTAGTCGTTTACCTATGCTATTCTTTTTCGATTATTGTTCAAAACTACCCGGGCAATTACAGGGTTTCATTGACTTTGGGTAAGAAATGAAAACCGTAAATATTTCTTAGAGGGTCGCTACCCAAAAAGGGGCAACGATCCAAGCTAAAAGGGGTAAACAGCATTAATATGGTTTAATTACC
>MWYV01000016.1 GCA_002050435.1 Chitinophagales bacterium 33-2
CAGTTATGTCAATCTTTCTCCGCGGTTTACTACCCAGGATCTGAAGAATCATCTTGACAGTAACAGGAGAAACCTGGTAATTGCCGGCAGCCTTGATGAGCAGTTTGGAATGCAGCTCCTGAACCAGTTGTCCTCCATCAACAACACTTATCCTTTACGGGTAATTGGTATGCCTAATTGGGAAAGAATGAATCTATCCAGGTTAAATAACCTGGAGATCATTTATACTACACCTTTTTATTATAACAGGTTGTCTATACTGGAAGTAAAACTTAACGATGAATACCAGAATAACATCAATTCAAAACCCGGTGAAATGTTTTTCAGGGGATATGAAACCACGCTCCGGTTTTCTTTTCTCCTGCTGGATGCAAAACATGATGTAGCTACAAGCCTGGGAAAAAAAGGCAATACAGTATTTACCAGCTTTGACATTCAGCCCGTCATGAGGAATGAAAGCTCAATGACGCTGGACTATTTTGAAAACAGGAATGTGTACTTTATTAAAAACTTTGGAGGTTCAAAGATCCTTGTTCAATGATACCCCTGTGATCAGGAATAAATTTTGCTTTTATAGAGATCCGGGTAACCCTGGATTTTTTTTATGCCCCTGATAGAATTTACAGATAAAGGACTTTTTTGCCGAGAAGGTGGATTTTATATCGACCCATGGCGCCCTGTTGATAAGGCCATTATCACCCATGGTCACAGCGACCATGCAAGATGGGGCAGCAAATACTACCTCTGCCACCATCACACGAAGCCTATTCTTCAACACAGGCTGGGACCCAATCCCTACCAGTCCATCGGCTGGAATGAAACCATTTATATGAATGGTGTGAGGGTCACCTTATATCCAGCCGGACATATCATTGGATCATCACAGGTTAAAGTGGAATACAATGGAACGATCTGGGTGGTCAGCGGTGATTATAAAACTGAAAATGATGGAATCAGCGGCGCATTTGAACCAGTGAAATGTCACCACTTTATTACGGAATCCACTTTTGGATTACCGATATATAAATGGAAACCACAGAAAGAAATTTATAATAATATTCAGAACTGGATACTAAAAAACCAGGCTGCAGGAAAAACTTCGGTTTTAATTGCCTACAGCCTTGGAAAAGCACAAAGACTGCTGGCTCCCATTGCAGAAGTAACCAAAAATATTTTTGTACACGGTGCCGTTTTTAATATGCACATGGCTTTAGTAAATGCAGGACATAAATTGCCATGGGTGCAAAGAGTGCAACCCGATACTTCAAAAGAAGACCTGAAAGCTGCTGTGGTGATTGCCCCATCAAGCGCTGAAGGTTCGCCCTGGCTGAAAAAATTTCTCCCTTATGAAATTGGTATTTGCAGTGGATGGATGCAGGTAAGAGGTAATGCAAGAAGAAAAAATGCGGATGCCAGCTTCGTATTGAGCGATCATGCCGACTGGAAAGGGTTATTGCAATCCTGTAAAGCAACTGAAGCAGAATGTGTTTATGCCACCCATGGATTTCAGTCTGTTTTTACCCGCTATCTGAATGAGAACGGCATAGAGGCTAAAGAAGTGATCACTGAATACGGTGATGATGAAGATAAAGGGCTGGATCAGGAGCCGGAAGAAACAACAATTTGAATAGATACTTAAGCTTAAAGAAAGCAGAGCATATTAATTAAAAACGATGCGGGATTTTGCTGAATTGATAATGCAGTTAGGCAGCAGCACAAAAACAAATGACAAGCTGGATGCACTCGTGCATTATTTTTCAGAAGCTGGAAGCAGGGATAAAGTTTGGGTGATCGCTTTGTTTACAGACAGGAAACCAAAAAGGCCTGTCAATTCTACCCTGCTGGCACAATGGTGCACGGAAATGGCCAGTATTGAATGGTGGTTGTTTGAGGAAAGTTATCATGTGGTTGGAGACCTTGCAGAAACCATCGCGCTTCTTTTACCCGAAACAGAAGAAGAGAAAGAAATCATTGATAAACCATTGCATTATTATATCGAAAAGCTGATTGCAATTGGCAGGGAACCAGAAGCTGTAAAAAAAGATTTCATTCTCGGTTCATGGAATGAAATGAATCAGGCGGAAAAATTTGTCTTCAATAAAATGTTTACCGGAGGTTTCAGGATTGGAGTATCGCAAAAACTGATTGTAAATGCACTGGCGAAAACCGTGGACTTATCACCCTCCGTCATTGCGCACCGGATCAGTGGTAACTGGGATCCATCGGCCATTAGCTTTGAAGAATTGTTAAGCGAACATACCGTTACCCAGGATCTTTCAAAACCATATCCCTTTTTTCTTGCCTATGCGATTGAGGGTGATGTTACTGTACTTGGTGATCCTTCAGAATGGATGGCAGAATGGAAATGGGACGGCATCCGCGGTGAGCTCATTCAACGTGAGGGTGCATTCTTTGTCTGGAGCCGCGGCGAAGAACTCATGACAGATAAATTTCCTGAATACCAGCCATTAAAACACCTCTTACCGGATGGCGTTGCGCTGGATGGTGAAATCATTTGTATGCCTGAAACCAAACCGGGAGATGCAGGCATTCCTTTGCCATTTTCTTTTCTCCAGACCAGGATCGGGAGAAAAAATGTAAGCAAAAAGCAATTAAAAGCAGCTCCGGTTGGATTTATCTGCTACGATCTTTTAGAATTTGAAGGACAGGATATTCGTGAATGGCCATTGGTTGAAAGAAGAAAAAAATTAAAGGAAATTATTGAAAAAGTACAACACCCTTCGCTGTTGTTGTCACCTGAAGTTGATTTTGATTCCTGGGAAGCGCTTAAGGAAATGCGCAGCCAATCGCGCGACATGTTTGCTGAAGGCATCATGTTGAAAAGAAAATCTTCAGCTTACCAGGTAGGAAGAAAAAGAGGTGACTGGTGGAAATGGAAGATCGACGCGCTCACTATTGATGCAGTAATGATCTACGCGCAAAAAGGTGCAGGCAAGAGAAGTAATTTATATACCGCTTATACTTTTGCTGTGCGCGATGGAGAACAACTGATTCCATTTACGCGTGCGTATTCAGGACTTACAGATAAAGAAATAGCAGAAGTGGATTATTTTGTAAAAAGAAATGCCATCGAGAAATTTGGCCCCGTAAGAACCGTAAAACCTGAACTGGTATTTGAGATCGCATTTGAAGGTATTGCCGCATCTAAGCGGCATAAATCCGGTGTGGCACTCCGTTTTCCCAGGATCAGCAGATGGCGGAGGGACAAACCCCCATCTGAGATCAATACACTGGACGATCTCAGGGACCTTTTGAAAGTGTACGGAAATAAGCTATAAAAAAAGAAGGCGGCAGGAATGCCACCCTCGTCCATCTTACTGTTTAACTACTCGTATCCTTTCGATCCTGGCTACTGCTGCCTTTATCATTAATTTCAGACAACCGTAGCATCAGCTGTTATGAGTGAAACGAAAATATTCAAGCAGATGAAAACATCAAGGGTGATTTCACCAAAAAAATGCTGTTTTTTACCCAACAGAAAATTATCATAATTGATTAAAATGGAGATCAGGGAAACAGAGGGGTTTCAGATTATTTCAAAATGGCTTCGGGCAAAAGGCCTGTATCCCTTTCCCTATCAGGAGGCTGCCTGGCAGGCCATCGCTGAAAATAAAAGTGGGCTGGTTAATGCACCCACCGGTACCGGTAAAACATTTTCCGTATTCCTGGGCGCGCTGATCAACTTTATCAATGCTCACCCTGTGGATTATGCATCAAAGAAAAAAAATGGATCGCAACTGATTTGGGTGACACCCCTGCGCGCACTTGCCAAAGATATCGGCCGCGCCATGGAGGAAGTGATCCTTGAACTTGGATTGCAATGGAAAGTTGGTATCCGGAACGGCGACACCTCATCTTCTGAAAGACAGAAACAAAAATTGAATGTGCCCGAAGTGCTGATCATCACCCCGGAAAGCCTGCATCTGTTACTCGCCCAAAAAGATTATCCAAAAGTTTTTTCCACTGTAAGAACCATTGCTGTAGATGAATGGCATGAACTGATCGGCAGCAAAAGAGGTGTGCAGGTTGAACTGGCACTCAGCAGGATCACCAGTCTGAAAAAACAAGATCAAATCGAAAAAGCACAAAACAATTCACCTGCATTTTCCATCTGGGGCATCAGCGCCACCATTGGAAACCTGCAGCAGGCCATGGAAGTGCTGCTCTTCCCTTTAAAACAATTCAATCCTTCACACCAGGGTCATATTATTAGATCAGGAATGCATAAAAAGATAGAGGTGGAATCCATCATTCCCGACGAAATTGAAAAATATCCCTGGGCCGGTCACCTGGGAATTAAACTCGCCCACAAAGTGCTTCCGATACTTGACCAAAGTAAAACCACCCTGATCTTTATCAATACAAGAGGCATGAGTGAAATGTGGTACCAGACCTTACTTCACATTGCTCCGGAACTGGCAGGGCAGATCGCCCTGCACCATGGAAGTATTGAAAGGGAACTTAGAACCTGGGTGGAAGAAGCGTTACATGATGGAAAACTAAAAGCCGTGGTATGTACCGCCAGCCTGGATCTTGGAGTGGATTTCCGACCTGTGGAAACGGTAATCCAGGTGGGTTCTCCTAAAGGTGTAGCGCGGTTTTTACAAAGAGCCGGAAGAAGCGGCCATAGTCCGGATGCAACCAGTAAGATCTATTTTCTTCCCACACATGCGCTGGAACTTGTAGAAGCTGCGGCATTGAAATCGGCAATTGAAGAACAATACATTGAAAGCCGTGAACCCATGACGCTTTGCTATGATGTGCTGATTCAATACCTGGGTACACTTGCCATTTCAAATGGATTTTTCCCAGACCAGATCTGGGAGGAAGTAATCTGTACCAATTGTTTTCGTGATCTTACCAAAGAAGAATGGGAGGAAATATTATTTTTTATAACAGAAGGAGGAAGTTCACTTCAGCAATACGATGAATTTAAAAAAGTTGAAGTTGAAAATGGATTGTACAAAATAAAAAACCGCAGAATGGCCATGCGTCACCGGCTGCATATTGGCACAATAGTCAGCGATGCCATGCTCAAGGTGAAATTTCTTTCCGGAGGTTATATCGGTATCATCGAAGAATGGTTTGTATCAAGATTGGAATCTGGTGACAGCTTTACACTTGCAGGAAGGCAACTGGAGATGGTGATGATAAAAGATATGACGGTGATTGTAAAAAAATCAACCAAAAAACGTTCCCTGATTCCCAGCTGGCTGGGTGGAAGGTTGCCACTTTCTGAAAGTCTTGGAAAAGTACTGAGAGATCATTTTGATATCGCTTCAGTTTTTAAAGAGGAACATATTGCCGCTCCTCACCTTCCCGTGGAATTGCAGGCGCTCGCGCCACTCTTTCTGTTGCAGGCAAAATTATCTCATGTTCCGGGTGCCAGTGAATTGCTGATCGAACAAATTGAAACCAGTGATGGATTTCATTTATTTGTTTATCCATTCGAAGGCAGGCTGGTGCATGAAGCTGTTGCCGCCCTGCTGGCCTATCGCATCAGCAGAATCACACCTATCAGCTTTTCTATTGCCATGAATGATTATGGATTTGAACTCCTGAGCGACCAACCTATACCTGTTGATGACAGTAATGTGTATGAGCTGTTTTCTGCCGAAGCACTCATAATGGACATCCATAAAAGTGTGAATTCAACTGAAATGGCCAGAAGGAAATTCAGGGACATTGCAGTAATTGGCGGGCTCATATTCCAGGGTTATCCCGGTGAACACAAAAAAGCCAGACACCTTCAGGCATCGGCAGGGTTATTATTCAATGTGTTCAATGAATATGAACCCAATAATGTTTTGATCAGACAGGCTTTCCAGGAAGTATTCGCACAGCAGATGCAGGAAATCCGGTTAAGAGATATGTTACACCGGATCAGCAAAAACAGGATTGTACTTACATTCCCGAAAAAACTTACACCTTTTTGTTTTCCTATAAAAGTAGATAGTATGCGTGAGCATCTGACTTCTGAAAAACTGGAAGACAGGGTCAGGAAAATGCAACAGCAATTGGAGAAATTATAGGCCTACATTTTTAAAATCCATAATCATTTTTGCTTACTGCACATATTGATCATTGTCTTTGTTGTTTCTGTAAATTCTGCAAAATTCAATGGTTTTATAAAATAAGCAATTTTGTGCATTTCAAAAAAACTGCAGTCCAACTGGCTCGAAGAAGTACTGAAAATAATCACCGGTACCTTGGATAAACTCTGATCCGATTTTAATGCAAGCAGGGTTTGTTTTCCATCCATTTTCGGCATGTTAATATCAAGAACAATGAGGCAGGGAAGCATACCTTCCGACTTCATTGAATTCAGAACCAACAAACCTTATTCGCCATTATAGGCCTCAAGAATTTCATGCGGGTCATTCATTTTTTTTATGGCTTCCTGTAATAATTCCAGGTCATCCCGGTCATCATCCACAAGCAAAACCTTTCTTGCAATGTTCATATAGTTTTTTTGTGTTGATATAAATTAATAGCCATTTGGGAACAAACGACTGATACAAAAGTTTAAAAAATTATTCAGCTGCGATATAGGGTACACATTTGTTATTGATAAAATAATGATTCCGTATTGATGCATCATCACCCCAGTCAGCTCCAAGGATCATTTTCAGTGCAGTTTTCAGGTGATCGGTTATAAAAGGTTTTACCATATAAAAATCAGCCTTAAGGAAAAAGGATTTTTTAATGTCAGAGATGTAGGCCGAACTACTGCAAATGATGGTAGTCAACTTTTCAAATACAGGATTTTCTTTAATGGACTGAAGGCACTCAAACCCGTTTCTGCATGGCATGTTCAAATCAAGGAATAAAAGGCCTACCCTGTTTAAACGCAGGAAGTCCAGTAAATCATTTCCATTATATACAAACGACAATTTTATATCGGGATATTCTGATTTCAATACCCTTTCAAACAGCACTCCATGGTCGATGTCATCATCGGCCATTAATATATGTTGTATCGTTGTATCCTTTCTCAACAACAGGTTAAAACCAAAACCTATACCAATTACACCCCCTCTTTTATCAATATTTAAAGCGCTTTTCAATCTGAACTGTAGAATTCCGTCCTTAAATGGCAACCATTTGAGGAAGTTTTCCTTCACACACCCCGTGCAAAAGCTGCTGACATAGATCCTCCTGATTTATAGTTCTTTAGTAATTTCGAAGCCACTCCTGACGATTAATTGGGAATAAAGTAAATACATGGTAATAGAGGCCGGGAATATATTATTGATTGGATCCATTCTGCTGCTTCTAAGCGTAATAGCCGGTAAAACCACAAATAAGCTGGGCGTTCCAACGCTTATTTTCTTTTTGATCATTGGGGTACTCGCGGGGTCGGAGGGAATTGGAGGTATCCAGTTTAATGATCCAGGAATTGCCCAGTTGATTGGCATTACCGCTTTGAATTATATTCTTTTTTCAGGAGGATTGGATACCAACTGGCAAAGTATTCGCCCGGTGCTATGGCGTGGATTATCCTTATCAACGCTTGGCGTTTTTTTTACAGCCCTTACTGTTGGTGCCTTTGTACACTTTGCATTTGGATTTACCCTTCCGGAAGGTTTGTTATTGGGAGCGATTGTTTCTTCCACGGACGCAGCGGCGGTTTTCTCCATTCTAAGGCATAAAGGTGTTGGTTTAAAAGGTTATCTGAGGCCGGTGCTAGAACTGGAGAGTGGAAGTAATGATCCCATGGCCTATTTTCTTACCATTGCACTCACCGCAGTTGTTGCCAGTGGAGGCGCAGACCTTTCGGACATCATACCTACTTTCTTTCTTCAGTTCATTCTTGGTGGAACCATTGGCTATGGCATGGGAAAATTCAATGTATGGATCATCAATAACATCAACCTGATTGCGGACGGACTTTACCCTGTGCTTACCCTTGGACTGGCAATGTTTACTTATGCCATTACGGATTATGCAGGTGGCAATGGTTTTCTTGCCATTTACCTTTGTGCAGTGATCATGGGAAACAGTAACATGGTACACAGAAGAAGCCTGATCAAATTTTATGATGGTCAGGCATGGCTGATGCAAATCATACTCTTTCTTACCCTGGGTTTACTTGTGTTTCCTTCCAGCATCATTCCGCTGATAGGTCCAGGATTACTTATTTCGGCCTTTCTTATATTTATTGCCCGTCCCGTGGGTGTTTTTATTTCCCTGATTTTTTTCAGATCCAATATAAGGAGTAAACTATTTATTTCATGGGTAGGTTTAAGAGGCAGTGTGCCGATTGTTTTTGCTACATACCCCCTTCTCGCCGGAATACCAAAAGCTGAGCTGATCTTTAATCTTGTATTTTTTATTTCGGTCACTTCAGTATTGTTGCAGGGTACCACCCTTTCTTATGTTGCCAAATTATTACATGTGGCAGTGCCTGCAACCAGGAAAAGAAGGATAGGACTGGATTTCGAATTTCATGATCATATAAAAACCGAATTAATAGAATTTGTTTTGAAAAATGGATCTGGTGTGATTGGGAAAAGGATCGTGGAGCTGGCCATTCCTTCTACAGTTAATATCCTTGCCATAAAAAGGGGTGATATTTATATCGTACCGCGTGGACCCACAAGACTTCAGGAAAATGACATCCTTACCGTACTGGCAGAAGATAAAAATTCCCTGGAGCTGCTGAAGAAGGTCTTAAAAATAGATCTGTGACCTGCAGAAAGTTTAATTTTGCCAACCCCTATGCAGGCACCATTTCTTCACATTCTTCATCATCAGCATCTCTGGCTTACTGGCTACCGCTCAATTTTCTGGGAGGAAGCTTCCGCGCTTATCATTTCCGACTGTCATTTTGGAAAAACAGGGCATTTTAGGAAAGCAGGAATCGCCGTTCCCCAACAAATTTATAAAGAAGACCTTCAACGGCTGGTAACTGTGCTGACACATTTTAAACCAAAACAGCTGATTGTGGTAGGTGATTTGTTTCATAGCCACTCCAACCTTGAACTGGAATGGTTTAAAAACTGGAGAAATGAGATGGCCGGCCTACGAATCATTCTTGTAAAAGGCAATCATGATATTCTGAAGGCGAATTGGTATGAAAATGCAGGAATTGAACTCGTAGCAGAGCGATTGAAACTCAATTCATTTGTGTTCTCCCATGAAAACTGCCATGTGAATGAAGATGAATATTCTTTTTGCGGACATGTTCACCCGGGCATCATGCTTCAGGGAACCGGTAAACAAAGTCTACGTTTTCCCTGTTTTTATTTCAGCAAACAATATTGTATTCTGCCTGCTTTCAGCAAGTTTACAGGACTGGCCATTATTGAACCTAAACAGGGCGAGCATGTTTATGCTGTTGTAGAAGACAAGGTTTTGAAGATCCATTGATGTCAAAAAAATTACACATTGCTTTTGATCCTGTTTACGCGCATCCTTTGCCGGAAGGTCACAGGTTTCCCATGATCAAATATGAACTCATCCCCGGCCAGCTTTTATACGAAGGAACAGTTTCCCCTGCTCATTTTTTCGCACCAACTCTTTGCCAGGAAGAAATTGTGTTGCTTACACATAGCGCGGTTTACCTTACAAAATTAAAAGAACAAACCTTAACAGAAAGGGAACAAAGAAAAATTGGATTCCCTCAATCGCAACAACTTACCCGGCGCGAACTGATCATAACCAGAGGAACAGTTGACTGTTGTTTTCATGCCATCGAAAATGGAATTGCACTGAATGTTGCAGGAGGTACGCACCATGCTTTTGAATCACATGGAGAAGGTTTTTGTTTATTGAATGATTTTGCAGTTGCGGCTAACTTTCTTCTTTTTAAAAAAATGGCAGCTAAGATATTGATTATTGACCTCGATGTGCACCAGGGTAACGGCACAGCAAAAATTTTTAAAAACAATGACAGGGTTTTTACTTTTTCCATGCATGGAAAACATAATTATCCATTTCATAAAGAAAAAAGTGACCTTGATGTCGCGGTCGAAGATGGCATTGAAGATGCAGCCTACCTTGCCCTTTTAGAAGAACATTTGTCAGGTATTCTGGCACAAAACCAATTTGATTTCGCTTTTTATCTCTCCGGGGTTGACATTCTTTCAACAGACAAATTTGGAAAATTAAAAATCAGTTTGCAGGGCTGCAGCAAAAGAGATGCGGTGGTTTTTTCTTTCCTGCGCGGTTATAATATTCCATGCACAGTGGCTATGGGTGGTGGTTATTCCCCGGAGATCAATCATATCGTTGAAGCGCATTGTAATACGTTCAGGATTGCCAGGGAAATTTATGAACTTGATTAATTTTTTCTTTTGAACTGGTTATAATCGAGGAAATAAATAAACCGGCAGGTGATTTCGTTTCCATGCGAAGCACCGAACATACCACCCAGGTTATTAAAATAATTCCTGTGAGATATACCATTCACTGCGTAGGAATTGCCCAACCAGTTCTTCCAACCCAGGATCACACGGCTGCCTAACCTGAAATCCCAGGTGAGAAACGCATCGAGGTTAAACGCATTGTAATTTTCATCTCTTCCGGGAATGAAATTTCCTGGCACATGGTTTCCATCATTGTCCACAGTGAAAAAACGGTTGTAGATCACTTTGTTCCAGTAATGACGTGCGCGCATGGTGAGATTGAGCCTTGAATTAAAATTGTAAATGCCGGTCAACAAAGAAACGGTTTCTGTAAAATGCCGGTAGCCAATTATAGGTTGATTCCATTGATCCCTGATAAAAGCAAATCCGATCTGGTTGTTCTCGTACTGGTTAATGAGATTTGTTGAAAGCGAAAATTTGTCGCTGAACCTGTACCGGAGCCCTACCTGGTAGCGGTAATAATGATTATCCTTTTGTGCACGCGGAGCATAAGCAAAAACCCAACTGGTGAAAAGTTTTTTCCTGCTGTCTGAACTTCCATTGATACCGAAAGTAATTTCAGCAGGTTTATTTACAAACTGGTTATGGGTACGCAATTCAAAATAATCCTTCTGCGTAATGGGAAATGAACTGACACTTAACGTCAGATCCCAGAAATTTTTAAAATAATAAAAAGCAGATGCACGCAATTCCACTTCAGAAAAACGATAAGGCTTATACAGAAACCTGCTTTGAACATCGAAAGAATACCTGTACATCACAAACTTACCCACTGGGGTAAACTGGTTAAAGCTGATACCACCATTGTAGTTCACCTGATTTGCAAATTGTATATAACCCAGGTCATTGGGATCATAGGTATTTGAAGTAATGTTATTACTGACCTGGTATTGAATCTGTCCGCTGACTTTTGCAAATTGAACAGTTGTATTATAACCGCTGTATGGTTTCACATACAATTGGCCGTCACGTGTAACTGTATCATATATCAGGTTGATGCCCCCCGAAAATGGAGTATGACCAAAAATATTACTGAACCTGGTGGTTCCCCGGAATCTGTACTTACTATCGTTTGTGTACAAAGCCCAGTCAAGTGATGAAACATTGGCATCCCGGTCATGACCATTACGCATTACGTTTGTATTGGTAAAGGTTATGGAAGAACGCCCTTTCAAACCCTGATCAATTACGATGATGTTATAATTAGCCAGCGGCTCGGTTTCAATTAAAGAATCTTTTCCATTATTTATATTTCTCAGCCTTGCATGCATGGGTGCAGTAACTGCATTAAAAATGCCAATGCCGGTTTTCTTTGCATTTCTTCCTGAAAACTTGATGGCATTATATAACTGGGTGACTGAAGGATTTTTTTGAAGTGTATATCCTGGATTAAGATCCAGGAATCTTTCTGTATCATAATAACCGGAAGGAATCCCACCTATTCTTCTTGAATAAAATAAACCTGCTTTATTAAATAGTTCCGTCCCCTCTGTAAAAAAGGGTCTGTTTTCCTGGAACTGTATTTCAAATGGCGCAAGGTTATTAATCACATTATCGGATATTACCTGTCCAAAATCCGGGATCAGGGTAACATCAAGTGTAAAGCTTTCATTCAAGCCGTATTTGACATCCATGCCGCCATTTCTCAACCACTCAGTTGCCGTTCTGCTTTCCTTTGGATTGATGCGCAAACCCGTGGACACATAAGGTGAAAAAGACAACCTCAAAGGAGGCTGGATATTTTCAAGATCTGTAAGTTTCCCAAACTGGTTGACAAATCCATTGACATTAGGATCTACCGGGTTCCAGAATACAGATTCATTATTGATTCTCGTAAAACGGGTAAACTGCAAACCCCATGTTTGCAATGGATTGGCAGCAAACCGGAGTGAGATATAAGGGATCTTCATTTCCACCGTCCAACCGTTCTCTGTGATTCGGGTATTGCTTTCCCACACCGCATCCCATGACTTATCTCCAAAGTCTCCTGAGCTGGCATTTGAATTCTGGTTCAGTTTTGAATCTGACTGTACATTTTTTGAAGTAACCAGGAACATGAACCCATTTTGCTGGTCGTTATAGGTATCTAAAAACACAGCAAAAAAATCTACATCCTGGCGCTGCTCACCATCGCGTGCCGTAAATTGTTTCCTGATCTTTGATGGATCATCATACAAATGCGCACCAATATAAATGGCATTATTATCATAAAGGATCCTCACCTCAGTTCTTGTGCTGGCAGTGTTGCCGAAAGAAGGAAAATTTTGTACGAAACCAGTAGCAACAGGCGCCTGTGCCCAGGCTGCGTCATCCAGGTTACCATCAATTTGAAGGTCAGAAGTTGTTTTTAAAGCAGTCAGGCTTTTGGGCTGGCTAAAAATATTCAATACCAAACCAAACAGGAAAACTACCAGCATCAGCGGTCTAAGCATGTATTTCCATTGGCACAGGTAAATATAAGTGACAATCAGAAAATTCTCTGTTGGAAAAAAACTAATTCATTCTTTTTTTTATGGAACTTACCTGTTGCTGAAGGTTATTTACCAGACTGGCCAGCTGCCCTACGTCCCACCGCTGCTGTGTATTGGCTTTTGAAATGATCATTTGTGCCTGCCATACCTCGATAATATCATCTGCATTGACCAGATATGGCTGGTAGCTTGGGTTATCGCTCACAAGGGTGAACTTATTTTTCTGACGGTTATTTTTTAGCATGCGCTTGTAAACAATGCCATCCGCTTTTGAAACGATGATGTAGGTCTGGTTCGATTTCACATCTTCCAGTGTATTTATTTTTTCACCAACGATAACCGATCCGCTGGGCGTTGGCATCATGGAATCTCCAACGATCTCAAAGGCACGGAAATCACCACTTCCAAGCATAGGAAGGGTAAAAGTATTTAATTCATCAACGAATTCCGGATCAGCATAACCAGCAAGATAGCCTGCGGCTGCTTTTACAGGAACGAATGGAATTTCTGTTGGACCCGAAGACATTTTTAGCGCCCTTCTTTTTGCAAGGTAATTGGTACTGGTATCACTCACATCTTTTCGCAACAGATCATCCAGCGTTAGCTTGAACATGTCGGCCACTACCTCGAGAATTTCAATCCGTGGTTCTGCTCTTTCTTCTTCATAAGCTCCAAGCAGCGATCGTTTGATGCGTAACTTCTGAGCAAATTCTTCCTGCGTCCATCCACGAAGTTTTCTTAAATACTTCAGGTTTTTATTAGCGATTGACATAAGCTAATTTATTTAGCTGCAAAATACTAATTTTTTTAGAAGGAAGAAATATTCTCAGACAAAATTTAAAAACTCAACATCATATGGCAACTCCAACCCTCTTATTGCCCATTTCTTTTCTCTCAATCGACTCACTCCATTCCAAAATCAAATGAAATATTGCTCTTTGGATCCATGTTTCCATAGTTACCACTCCTCCCCTATATTTGGATATCTTTAAAAAAAGTAAGCAACTTTGCACATAAATTGCGATGAATGGAAAAGAAGCAGCCTGTTATTTTGATCACGAACGATGATGGTATTACTGCACCTGGAATAAAAAACCTTATTGAAGCTGTTAAAGACCTGGGTAAGATTGTGGTAGTTGCGCCGGATAAACCCCAGTCGGGTATGGGGCATGCCATTACGATTGGTGTTCCCTTACGTTTACATAAAGTGAATTTTTTTGAAGGCATAGAAGCTTACCAGTGTACCGGAACTCCTGTAGATTGTGTAAAACTTGCGGTGGATAAAGTCCTGCATTCAAAACCGGATATCTGCATCAGCGGCATAAATCATGGTGCCAATCACAGCATCAATGTAATTTATTCAGGCACCATGTCGGCGGCGGTAGAAGCCGCTATTGAAAGTATTCCATCCATTGGTTTTTCTTTGCTGGATTATAGCCTGGATGCAGATTTTTCAGCAGCCAGAAAATACGCAAGGATGATCGTTGAAGAATTACTCAGATCAATACCGGATAAACACTGTGTATTGAATGTAAATATTCCAATTGCAAAAGTTGACGAGATCAAAGGCGTGAAAGTTTGCAGGCAGGCATATGCCAAATATGAAGAAGACTTTATTGAAAGAAAAGATCCGCATGGCCGCAGCTATTACTGGCTTACGGGCGAATTCGTAAATTTCGACGAAGGTACAGATACAGATGTGTGGGCCCTGGCCAATAATTATATCAGTATTGTACCCGTGCAGTTCGATTTAACCCACTATAAACAAAAAGCGCAACTTGAAAAAAACTGGAACATTCTTTCTTAAGAAAGACAGCCTGCAATTAGGATTATTACTCGGACTGTTAACACCGGTCATCGTTTTTGTTTTCATCTATTTTGCAAGGTTCAGCGGTTATGGGTTCAATGAATTTCTTAGTGTTTTTTTCCGCGAAAACGGGTTGATCACCTTTTTTGGGGTATGGTGCCTTGTAGGCAATATCGCCCTTTTTACCTTTTATATCAATACCGGCCGCGACCAGACTGCCAAAGGAATATTTGCTGTAACACTGGTCTATGGTATTGGTGTATTGTTATTAAAACTGCTGAACTAAACGCCAAGATGATCGGCTGATGAAATATTACATCATTGCAGGGGAAGCTTCAGGAGACCTCCATGGCAGTAATCTGATTAAAGAATTAAAGCAACTGGATCAATCGGCGCAACTGCGTTGCTGGGGAGGAGATCTGATGCAATCCCAGGGCGGTGAAGTGGTAAAACATTACCGCGACCTTGCATTCATGGGATTTATAGAAGTAATAAAAAACCTTCCTGCGATTTTACGAAATTTCAAATTTTGCAAAGCAGACATTTTGCAATTTCAACCTGATGTTGTTGTATTAATTGATTACCCTGGTTTTAATCTCCGCATTGCGAGGTGGGCAAAATCTCATGGTTTCAAAATCGTGTATTACATCTCGCCGCAGGTGTGGGCCTGGAAAGAAAAAAGGGTGGAACTGATTAAAAAGGTAGTGGATAAAATGCTCGTGATCCTTCCTTTTGAAGAAGACTTTTATGCTTCAAAAGGATATAAAGTGGAATACATTGGCCACCCGCTTGTTAAACTGGTTGACGACCACCTTATGCAGCATCAACCGGAAATTTTAAGCGGAAATCCAGTAATTGCTTTGTTGCCGGGAAGCCGGAAACAGGAAATAGCGAAAAAACTTCCGGTGATGCTGGAAACAGCAAGACATTTTCCTGGATACCGTTTCATTGTTGCTAAAGGATCATCGCTTGATGATGCTTTTTATGAACCTTACTTTACATCATTCCCCGGCATTGATTCTGTTCGTAACCAGACATATGATCTGTTATCCGTTGCCACTGCGGCCCTGGTTACTTCAGGGACTGCTACTTTGGAAACAGCATTATTTGGTGTTCCGCAGGTGGTTTGTTATAAAGGCTCGAGCCTATCTTACCAGATGGCGCGCAAACTCATCAAAATAAAATACATCTCGCTGGTCAACCTGATCATGAACCGGGAAGTTGTTAAAGAACTTGTGCAGGATGACCTTACAGTGGAAAAGCTTAAAAATGAATTGTCACTTATCCTGAACGACCCTGATTACAGGAAAACAATGCAACGGGATTATGCCTCATTAAGAACCCTTTTAGAAAAAAAAGGCAATGCCTCAGCCAGGGCTGCTGAAGTAGTTGCAGCGTTAGCGACACTGACAGGCTAAAATAAGTCCTGCCGAACCTTTTACCTCATTCACCGATTGGGCAGTTGCATTTTCGCATTCAGTGAATTATGTTTGTTTAATTAACAGTATTAGAAAAACTTTATTAAGCTGTCAAAGTCCAACCACCTTAAATCCTTTGAAAATGAAAAACTGCTTTCATAGCCTATTCCAATTATTTGAGAATGTGCTGCACCCTGCCACCGGCTGGTCAGAAAATCATCCTGAAAAGAAAAAAAGAGGGTCGCTAAAACCTTACATGACGCTTCAGCCCTCCCCAGAATGTTGTAATATGCGTGGGGTATCAAAAAAGAATGATAAAATCCGGAGTAATCCTTCTCCCTGAATAATAAAATAAAAGATAGATTTAGTTTTGCAGCATGAGCGTTCTAAAACAAATGGCTGAATATCTCTACCTGCGAAAGCCGGACCCGGCACGACCCAAGTCGCAATGGACAAAATATATGCATGGGATCAACAGGCTGAGTCTCATTCTTTTTCTCGTGGCACTGGTGATCCTGGGCTTTAAATTATTTCTAAAAAAATAGAGCTTCCTTTTAGTTTTAATGCACGCCTTTACGGAAAGAAAAGATAGTTTTCATCTTCCAGCTTTCTTACATTCTGTTCCTGTATTTCTGCAGGAGTTTGCATATTATCGTAACGCAGTCTTAAGGATAATGCATAGCCATCTATATCAGGAAAAAGAGAAGCCCGGTTCAGGTTCATTTGCTGCAATTCGCGCATAGCCTGTTTTTTATATTTTACGGGGATCTCCAGCTTAACTACACTTTTCTTCAGGTCCTGTCCCAGGAATTCCAACTGCTCCATAAAGGGATGTTGCGACGTTCCTGTACTTACAAATATGGATTGCTGCAGCGAGTAACGGCGGTTCATGCGGAAAGGTTCTACAGGAAAAACAAGTTTGCGGTTATTTTCATAGAATATTTTTTCAAATAAACTTTCATTGATAAGATTATGCGCCTCTTCAAGTGCTTCGCTGAAATCACCTGAAAATATAGTTACTGCCTTCGCCCTCAGGTGTTGGATATTGATGCACCAGATGGCTACAGATTCGCCCTCCAACATGCTGCAGTGTTCAAAAGCAAAATAGGCAGCAATGAAAGGAGATTTTGTGAGATCAAGCAACCGTGTGGGTGCGCCATGATGCTGCATGAGCGCAAGCCATTCGATAAGATGTTCCGGTGTTTCATCTTTTGCCAGGTAATTTCTGGCTCCTCTCTGAAACTCAGCCAGAAATTCTGCTTCAATGCCTTGTCTGAACTGTATGAAATCTGTACGTTCAATAGCATTATTCAATATCCAGTTTGCATTTGCCTGGCCTCTGTATGCCCAGTTCTGGGAAAATCGTGTAATGAATGCTTTAAACTGATCCCAGTCTTCCAGTTTTAATATAGCATATCCTGCTTCCATATTGTTTCATAAAAAAATTCAGGCCTGCTTATTTTTTTAGTACTGAAATATTATTTCTTAGCATATCAATAATATCTTTTAAATAGGCATTCATTTGCTGCATGTTCTTGAAGTTAGCATAATTCATCTGGGCATTGAGCCATCTGAAATAAATAGCCTCATTATCAGCGGCTACAAGACCTGTTTCCTTTTGAAAGATTTCGGTAGTGAAAGGATGAAAGATATTTTCCATGGTTAGGGTTTAGGTACCATGCAAAATTAAAACTCATCAGTTATTAGCCTGCCTTATTAAAGCATTGTGGAAAAATTTTGGTATCAAAAAATGATGAATCGAATTTTAAACATGGAAAAATACGGGTGATCGCAGCGTAATAACACGAAGCACAGGTTGCAGCTCAGCATCTCCAAAATATTCTTTTGTATATTTCTTTCTCCCTGATGAATCAACGCATCCTCTGCAAACCTAATGGCACAAGCTTTGCCGATATTATTATAATACTTACCCTAAGTAAAACGGACCCTATCATACGAAACCGGTTGTACCCGCCGGTTTTGTCCAACTTGCTGATCAGGATTAAAATCAATCCATAAATCAAACAACTTCAAGTCCTTACGATCAGAATTACCTGTCATTCTCATTGATCTGGCGTTTTTGCACCTCTTCTGACTATACTATAACGTTATTTGTCGATATATACCTCTACCTTTACCATGTCAATTTGAGCCTCGCAACGTAATCGTTAATTATCCGCATAGCTGCATTTAGTTTCCACTTACCATTGCTTTCCTCAGAACATTTATTACTTTAATCTTTCGATCATGAACATTTATGTATCTAATTTAAGCTTCAACGTACAAGATGAAGACTTAAAAGAATTTTTTACGCCTTTTGGAGAAGTTTCTTCCGCTAAAGTCATCAACGATAAGTTTACAGGCAAATCAAGAGGATTTGGTTTTGTAGAAATGCCAGATGATGAATCAGCAAGGAAAGCAATTGCTGAACTGGATAATGCAAGCGTTGAAAACAGGAACATCAAAGTTATGGAAGCCAAACCCAGAGAAGATAATAATTCAAGGGGCGGTGGTTTTCAGAAAAATAAATGGTGATCTAAAGCCCTTTGGGTGACCAATATAAAGCAACCATGATGAGCATTCATCATGGTTTTTTTTATTCTACTTGCCAGGTCAGTCCTGAAGTATTTTCTAACTATTCTTTAGGTAACAGCACAAAAAAACTGGCTCCTGCTCCTTCGTTTCCTTCGGCATAGATAGCTCCTCCATGTCGCTGTACGATCTTCTTGCACAATGCCAGCCCGAGCCCGGTACCCTCGTACTGGTGCATAGGATTTAACCTCGTAAATACATTGAACATTTTCTGTGCGTAATCCGGATTGAAACCAATACCGTTATCAGCAAATTCCAGGCAGATAAAAGCTTTCCCTTCCGGAAGATCCAGCCATGCATGTGCTGCTGTGCTAACCACCTCTTTTGCTGTTATGTTAATTTCAACCGGAACATCTGGTTTGGAAAACTTTAGTGCGTTATTCAGCAAATTGTAAAAAAGCTGGTAGATGAGTGCAGGAATGACTTTAAGTTTCGGTAATCTGCCATAAATGATCTTTGCATCCTTTTGGATCATAAGCAGTTCAAGATCATTTTTAATTCCGTCCAGGACCAGGGCGGGCTGTATAATTTCAAGATCCTTTTCTGAAGCATTCATCACTGAATATTTTAAAACGCCTTCAATCATATTACTCATACGTTCAGAAGAAAACTGAATTTTGCTTATATAGACCCTGGCTCTTTCGGGAAGCAAATTTCCAAATTCCATTTGCAACATGTCCCCAAATGTCCTGATCTTCCTCAACGGTTCTTTAAGGTCATGGCTGGCCACATGAGCAAATTGCTGAAGGTCTTCATTCGACCTTTGCAATTCACGCGTTCTTGTAGCAATCGTGTTTTCCAGGATTTCTTCCTGCATTTTCTGGTCATGAATATCAGTACAGGTGCCAAACCATTTGACCACATTTCCCTCAGCATCCCGCACAGGAACACTCCTGCCGAGAAACCACCTGTAGGTATTGGATCTTACATCCAGGAACCTGTATTCAATTTCATAATCCTTTTCCTGCTCAACTGCCTTGAGCCAAAGATTCAGGCTCTTTCCGAGGTCGTCCGGATGCAACACATGCATCCATCCGTTCGTAATATTTTCTGTTCGGTCACCCGTAATCTCGTACCATTTAGCATTCAAATAATCTGTGGTTCCATCCGGCATGGCGGTCCACACAATTTGTGGCATGAAGTCGGCAAGTTTCCTGAATTCCTCACGACTCATCTGCAGATCATTTGTAAATGTTTTAAGGTTATCCCTCATTTGCAAAATGGCATTGCTCAGCAGGTCTTCATTGCTACGCAGGTGAAGTGGTGTATTAAAATCACCCCTGCCGATATTACCGGCTGCAAGCGTTAAGCGCCGGTTCTGGTCATCGATCTTCCTGATAGAAGTTGCCAGACTTCCGATGGCATCATTTGAATTGTGATGCAGCTTTATGTCTGTAGCACCCCCAGCAATTTTTAGAGCAGCCTTTTGAATTTGTTTCAGGCTGCGGTTGATCAGAGCCAATATAAAAAAAACAAGAGAAAACAAAAGGATGATTGATAGCACCAGAAAAACCAGGGTACGTGATTTAGCCAGCTGTTCTTCCTCATAATAATATTGAACGCTGGATTCCACCTTTTGAAGCAGGTTCATTTGAAGTGAACGCAAATCACTAAGTGCTTCTCCTGAGATCTTATGCCAGGTAACATAACTATAAGTACTGTCAAAAGAATATTTTGAAAATGTTTGAGCCAGGTAATTATCTACTGCAATCATTGAAGGAGATGCCATCAACTGGTCAAAAGCCTTTAATATTGAAGGAGCTGCTTTCTCACGAATCTCCTCTTTATAAGTATTATAAACGTTGTAAGTTCCCTGTGTTCCAGCCTGCGTCCGGATTACATACAATTTGCGATAAAGCAGGTTATAAAAATTTTCGGTGGT
>MWYV01000050.1 GCA_002050435.1 Chitinophagales bacterium 33-2
GCCCAATACAATCAACCCGCTTTTATAGCTGAAGACCCCATAAGTATCCCTCACTTATTTTCCAAAAAACAGGACATAGAGATCGCCGGATTTTTTGCTGCCATCTTTGCCTGGGGTATTCGCAAAACGATTATTAATAAATGCAAGCATCTACTGGAATTAATGGATAATGATCCTTACGATTTTTGTCTTCATCACTCTGATAATGATCTAAAACAACTGCTGGGTTTTTCTCATAGAACATTTAATGATACTGACCTTCTTTATACCATATCATTTTTGAAAAAACATTTTTTAACACATCAATCCCTCGAAGAGGCGTTTTTTATTCCTGAAACGAATAATGTAAAAGACGCATTGGATCATTTTTATAATTATTTCTTCTCATTACCAGATATCCCTTATCGCACACGAAAACATATTGCCTGCCCGGCAAAAAATTCTGCATGCAAACGACTGAACATGTACCTCCGGTGGATGGTCAGGAATGATAATAAAGGCGTGGATTTTGGAATTTGGGAAAAAATATCGCCTTCTCAATTGATCTGCCCGCTTGATCTGCACGTAGCGAGGGTTGCATCAAATTTTGGATTGTTGAAAAGAAAAGTGAGCGACTGGAAGGCTGCAGAAGAACTTACAGGTGAATTAAGGAAACTGGATCCTAAGGATCCGGTGAAATATGATTTTGCTTTGTTTGGTTTGGGAATTATTGAAAAATACTGATCAAAAAAATATGGTGAACCATCATTTTTCAAACATAATTTTTTTGACGGCTTCCTTGTCTTCTTTATCATTTTTGAGATTGAAGTCGGTATTGAAAACCTTGTCCCAAATATGTGAACTAACACCAAAGCCTTTTTCATCATTCTTATAATGGTGCAAATGATGATTTCGCCAAATGGGTTTCAACCATTTGAAAGGTGGATGCCAGGCATGAATTGCATAATGCATACTTCCGTATAGTAGATAGCCAAGGATAAAACCGGGAAAAAATGGGAAAACATAGTTGCCCATGAAGGCATAGAAGATGACAAAAATAACAGCAGCAATGATCAGGCTGGGAACGGGTGGCATGAACAGTCGCTGTTTATCTCTCGGAAACTCGTGATGATTACCATGCAGGATATATGATACCCGCTTAGCACGCGGGCCTTCACCAGCCCAATGAAAAATGAAGCGATGCAGAACGTATTCAAATAGCGACCAGAAAAAAATGCCGCCCAGGAAAATTGACCCTATTTGCCAAGCTGAGAAATGATAAGTCCGCGATACATATAATATACATACGATAATGATTGGCAGATACATTCCCCAGATCACGAGTGGATTTGTTTTTGTCAGATATTCCATGTACTGGTTACGGAAAATTTGAGCCTGACCTTTATTATGAATTTTTTCGAAATGCATAATCTTATCTGTTTATTCTTCGTATGCAAAAATAAAAAATTCCCAACTATCTGTGAATCATGCATGAGCAAAATTTCTTTCGAAGAGTTATTTTTAGTAAAAAATGGTAGATGTGTTACGTATTTGAATACGTTTTAAACATAGTGTATTACCAACAACCAGGCGCCCTGCTCAGTCCCTCAGAAATCGAATTCGGATAGACTTACATTTAGGAAATAAAATATTCTATTTTAATACAATTAAATTGCAGCCTTTAAAATTAACCGAATGAAATTAGTTTCCTATTTGAAAGAAGACCATCCACAGCTTGCTTTTTGTGTCAACGATATGCTTTATGATAGTGACCAGCTTCATCCTGATCTGCCGGTAACGATGACTATGTTCTTAAATTTTTGGGAAGATATTTTCCCCCTGGCGCACTCCATTAATGAAAGATTGATTGAAGGGAATGCAAGAATAAAGGGCATACCAATAAGTGAAGCAGAACTGCTGGCCCCTGTGCCGCATCCTACCAGTTGCAGGGACGCCTATGCCTTCCGGCAACATGTAGCCACCGCCAGAAGAAACAGGAAAGCTGAAATGATACCGGAGTTTGACCAGTTTCCCGTTTTTTATTTCACCAATCATAACAGCCTCCAGGGGCCAGGCGAAGTGTTCTGCATGCCTGATCATTTTCATAAGCTTGACTTTGAGCTGGAGGCGGCGATTGTAATTTGTAAACCCGGAAGAAATATTAAAGCCGAAGACGCCGATGCATATATTGGTGGCTTTATGATCATGAATGATCTTAGTGCCCGTGGATTACAGATGGAAGAAATGAAATTAAACCTGGGGCCGGCAAAAGGAAAAGATTTTGCGACTGCTATCGGGCCAATGCTGGTAACACCTGATGAACTACAGGATTACTACCAGGAAGTGAAAGAAAACCACATTGGAAATGCGTTCAATTTGGGAATGCGATGCCGGGTAAATGGGAAGCTGGTGAGTGAAGGAAACCTGGGCGATATGGACTGGACATTTGCTGAGATTATTGAGAGAGCCAGCTATGGTGTACAGCTTTTTGCCGGTGATGTAATCGGAAGCGGCACGGTGGGCACCGGCTGTTTCCTGGAGCTGAATGGTACGGGCAAATTAAATGATCCGGAGTACCAGGAGCAATGGCTGCAGGATGGAGATGAAATAGAAATGGAAATTGATGGCCTTGGCACGCTAAAAAATACCATTGTCAGTGAAGATTCTGAGTTCTCAATTTTAGAAAGAAAAAAGAATGTTCAAGACTCTTGATTTAGAAAATATTAGTACAGGCGAGGCACAACATTTTTTACAACATGCCATAGCTCCCCGTCCTATTGCTCTTGCATCTACTGTTGATGCAGTTGGGAATGTCAATCTAAGTCCGTTCAGTTTTTTTAATCTTTTTAGTATAACCCCGCCTGTAGTTGTTTTCTCTCCATCTTCACGTTTAAGAGACAATACAAGTAAGCACACGCTCGAAAATCTACAGGAGGTACCTGAAGTAGTGATCAATATCGTCACCTATGACATGGTGCAGCAGGTAAGCCTTAGCAGTTGCGAATATCCAAAAGGGGTAAATGAATTTGACAAAGCAGGCTTTACTCAAATTTCTTCGGAAAAAATAAGACCACCAAGAGTGAAAGAAAGCCCTGTGCAAATGGAATGTAGAGTACTAGAGATAAGACCGATGGGTACGCAGGGAGGTGCCGGAAATCTTGTTATTGCCGAGATATTAATGTTACATGTCAATTCACTGGTATTGGATGAAAACGGATCTATTGACCAGCAAAAATTATCATTAACAGCCAGGCTCGGCGGTAACTGGTATGCAAGGATAACGCCCGAAAACCTTTTCCAGGTTAAGAAACCAAGCAGGGAAATTGGAATAGGAATTGACAGTCTTCCTCCAGCTATAAGAGATAGTAATATTCTTACAGGTAACCATCTTGCCCGCTTGGCAAATGTGAGTGAGATACCTTCCATTGATCCCTCTTTCCATGACGAGAAGCTCACCCAAATTTTTCAATACTATGCTATAGATCCTGACGAACTGGAAAGGGAATTACACCTACACGCCGGCAGCCTGCTGGATGAAGAAAAAACCAATGAAGCCTGGCAAGTGTTATTGGCCACAGCTCAAGCCTGATTTAATATACATTTCACAGTTCTATTTTATCTCCCGAAATATACCTGTGTAACTTGTGATGACTATACTTCCGAATCCTGGGTAATTCTTAAATGAAAAAAATTATTTTTCTCTTTAATAATCATTTGTAATTAATGATAAAATTCTTTCTAATTGTCTGCATCTTTTGTCCTGTTATTTTATTGGGGCAAACATCTTACAATTATAAAAACCTGGTGTTGGAAGGTGGCGGTGTGCGGGGCCTGGCTTACGCGGGTGCTTTAAGTGTGCTGGAAGAGAAAAATGTGTTGAACGGTGTGGAAAGAGTTGCCGGGTCTTCTGCAGGCGCTATCACCGGACTTATGTTATCAATAGGCTATAATACAAAAGAAATTGATTCAATCTTTGAAAGTCTGAAGATTCAGCAATTTAATGACGGCAAAGATATTTTTGGAAAAATCCGGAGAGTGAACAAAGAATTTGGACTGTTCAAAGGTGATAAATTTGAAAGATGGCTCGGTGAATTAATTGAAACCAAAACTGGGAATGTCAATACTACTTTTAACGATCTCCACCAATTGCATTTGCAGGACAATCATTATAAAGACTTTTACTGTACCGGCACCAATATTTCCAGGCAACAGCTCGAAATCTTCTCCTGGAAAACGAGACCGGCAATGCAGTTGAAGACAGCTGTACATATCAGCAGCTGCATTCCTTTTTACTTCAAACCCGTAGTGCTTGACAGTTCAGGACATGAAATAAAAAATAAAAAGGCACGGGCAGGCTATCACTATTATGTTGATGGTGGAATGTTATGCAATTTTCCTATCAACATTTTTGATTCTGTACCTGACGGAGGAAATCCACTAACGGGCAGCGATGTGATTTATAATACTGAAACCCTTGGACTCAAGTTGGAACGGGCAAGCCAGGTAAAACAATTTGAAGATAATGAAACTGCCATCGCTCCCTTTCAGATATCAAATTTGAAGGAATATACTGACGCAGTTATGAATCTGATGATGGAAAAACTAAACCGGAATACAAACGATCTTTCTAATGAAAAAGATAGAACTATTTATATAAGCTACAATGAAATGTCCGGAAGGATAAGGAAGATTCCTGAAGACCAGCGAATATTACTTTATCATAATGGTGTGATGGCTGCCAGAGAATTTTTCATGCAAAATGCTGTACTTAAATAGTACGTCTTTGTTGAAATCCTTTGTAGCAATTAACTTTGCACACCTCATCAGGTTTGTCAATTAGCATGGCAAACTTTTTTATATCTGCATATGGCCACAAAAAACTTATCTGAGCAGGAGATCATCCGGCGGGAAAAACTTAAAGAACTCAAAAAATTAGGTATTGATCCCTATCCTGCTGCCCTGTTTCCGGTAAATATAAATGCCAGGCACATAAAACAAGTTTATCAAAAAGATGCTGAACAGGCAGAATTTAAAGATGTCTGTATTGCAGGCAGAATCCTTAGTATCAGGGATATGGGTAAAGCATCTTTCGCTGTGTTACAAGATTCAACGGGTAAGGTTCAACTCTACGTGAGGAAGGATGACATATGTGACGGTGATGATAAAACGATGTATGATATTCTCTGGAAAAAACTGATAGACATTGGTGACATCATGGGTGTGAAGGGATACGTTTTTACAACAAAGACCGGGGAGACTTCTATCCATGTAACTGAACTAACTCTCCTCGCAAAATCGCTTCATCCATTACCAATTGTAAAAGAGAAAGATGGTGAAACTTTTGATGAAGTAACGGATGCCGAATTCAGGTACAGGCAGCGGTATGCTGACCTGATCGTGAATCCACATGTGAAGGAGACATTCCTGAAGCGGACAAAAATGATCAATGCTATCCGTAATTTTCTGAATGAAAAAGGAGCGCTCGAAGTAGATACCCCTGTACTCCAAAACATCCCTGGTGGCGCGGCCGCCCGGCCATTTATTACCCATCACAATGCATTGGATATTCCTTTTTACCTGAGAATTGCAAACGAGCTATATCTGAAAAGATTGATCGTTGGTGGATTTGATTGGGTGTATGAATTCAGCAGGAATTTCAGGAATGAAGGTATGGATCGTACTCATAATCCTGAGTTTACAGTACTGGAATTTTACGTGGCATATAAAGATTATTTGTGGATGATGGAGACAACAGAACAAATGCTCGAAAAGACAGCCCTCGAAGTTAATGGGTCAACGAAGGTGGTGAGCGGTAAAAATGAAATTGATTTTAAAGCTCCTTATAAAAGGATATCAATGTATAATGCAATTAAAGAGTTTACGGGCATAGATATCACAGATAAAGATGAAGCTATGTTGAGAGAGGTCTGCAAAGACCTGGCAATCCATTTGGACACCTCAATGGGAAAAGGAAAAATTATAGATGAAATATTTTCTGAAAAATGCCAGCATCATTTTGTACAACCAACATTCATTATTGATTACCCGGTGGAGATGAGCCCCCTTACCAAAAAGCACCGCAGCAAACCAGGATTGGTAGAGCGGTTTGAACTGATTGCAAATGGCCAGGAAGTTGCCAATGCCTATAGTGAACTAAATGACCCTATTGAGCAACGGGAAAGATTTGAAGAGCAGGCCAAACTAATGGCCCGTGGTGACGAAGAAGCCATGTTTGTTGACCAGGATTTTTTGCGTTCACTAGAATATGGAATGCCCCCTACCAGTGGGATCGGATTTGGTATAGACAGGCTTTGTATGCTGATGACAAATCAGTCTTCCATTCAAGATGTTTTGTTTTTCCCACAAATGAGGCCCGAGAAAATATTTGATGAATCGGCCTTCAATGCGGGAAAATCTCTAAGCGAGTGACTCCTGTTTTTCAAACTGCAACTTATGCAATTTGTGATAATGTCCTCTATTTTGAAGCAATTCATTGTGCGTGCCGGATTCGGTTATCACACCTTTATCTAATACAATTATTTTATCAGCCTTCCGGATAGTGCTCAGCCGGTGGGCAATTACTATTGAGGTCCGGCCTTTTATCAATCTATCTATGGCATGTTGAATTAATCTTTCACTCTCGCTATCAATTGAGGAAGTAGCCTCGTCCAAAATTAGAATGGAAGGATCATACAAAATCGCCCTGATAAATGAGAGCAGTTGTCGTTGCCCCAGGGAAAGTGTGGCGCCCCGTTCCATAACGTTGAAATCATAGCCGCCCGGCAATTTTAAAATAAAATCATGTACGCCTATCAGTTTGGCTGCATCTTCTACACGTTCTCTTGGAATGGATTTATTTCTGAGTGTTACATTATCATAAACCGAGCCGCTGAATAAGAATACATCCTGTAATACCACCGCTATCCTGCTTCGCAAATAATGAATATCATACTTCTCTAAATTGACGTCATCAATTTTGATCTCTCCTTTTTTAATTTGATATAACCTGTTCAGCAAATTGATGATCGTCGTCTTCCCACTGCCTGTATGCCCTACAATTGCAAGAACTTCTCCGGGTTTAGCTGTAAAGCTTACATCTTTCAATACATATTCATCATCATTGTACGCAAACCAAACGTGATTAAATGCTACGGCACCCGATATAGGAAAATGGTCTGCACCTTTACTTTCATTGGGGGTGACATCTTTATTTTCCAATACTTTAAAAACTCTTTCGCTTGCAATCATCCCCATTTGCAGCACATTAAATTTATCTGCAATAAAACGCAGTGGACGAAAGAGTAAATTGAGATACATAATAAAAGCAATGATTACCCCTGCATCAAAGGCATTGTTGCCACCCCACCACACCAGCAGGCCAATGGAAACCGCCAGCACGATTTCCACAAGGGGAAAGAAGATAGAATATGCCAGGATGGCTTTAATATTTGCATTGCGGTGGTCTTTATTGATCTTTTTAAATTTTTCAAACTCTTTGTCTTCTGCTGCAAAAGCCTGCACAACGCTCATACCTGTGATATGTTCCTGAACAAAAGCATTGAGAGCGGCCACGGCATTCCGCACTTTAATAAAAGATTTGTTCACTGTTTCTTTAAAAAAATAGGTAGCAATTATCAAAAAAGGAAAAGGAGCCAGGCTGATGAGCGTAAGCCGCCAATCCACATAAAACATAAATCCCAGGATAGAAACAATGGATAACAGATCAGAAATAATGGGAATTAATCCATCAGCAAAAATGTCGTTCACGGCTTCGATGTCATTAATTGTTCTGGTAGTGAGTGTGCCAATTGGTGTTGTATCAAATTGCCTCAGATTTAAACCCAGCACTTTTTCATAAACATCTACACGTAGCTCTTTCACAACGGTCTGCCCAAGCCAGGATGTGAGATAGGAGAAATAAAATCTTAATGCAGACTCTACCAGCAGCAAACCAATCTGGATAATAGTTATCAGTATTAACCAATGAACATCTTTATCCCTGATAAAATGATTGACTGTATATTGAATGAGATAGGGCCTGACCGGGGATAAAAGTGCCAGGGAAATAGATAAAATAATAGAGATATAAAATTTTTTCTTATGAGGAGCAGCGTATGAAAAAACTTTTCGGAGCAATCCAAAATCCAACAAAATTTTACCCTTCTTCTCTACCGGCATCGGGCAAAATTAAATGAAATAGTTATTAGCTTGAAAGTTAAGACTGATGATAACAATAGGAAATGACATGTGATTGAGCAGAAATAAAATGAAATTATTCAACCACCCCGCCATTGCGGCTGTACGCTTTTATAAATAATGCACCCAGATTTTTTTGCGGTGGTATATAGTCTTCAAAAGTTTCCCGCAGCTCCCGGGAAGATCTGTTGAAGGTGGCTTCAAGATCACTCCACATGGCTCGCCAATCGATATTCTGGCCGCTTTTGAGAATATTGTCCAGCGCTTCGATGATCGGTTTGTTTACGTCTTTTGCCCCGGTTTGTTTGGTAGAAATAATATGTGCTTCGGGAGCAAACTTTAGAATTTGCTTCAGGTTTTTGTAACCACCGCAGGATCCAAGCATAATAATCTTCGCATTTTCCGGCAATTGATCAATAGTATAGGGAAGGTGATAACTATGTCCCCTGTGAATGACGATATTGGGCTTTACCCCGATGCGGCCAAGATAATCTATCAAATCCTTTTGCGCATCAGCATCCTTATCAGTTTCATTATCCAGCGGTTTATTGGCGTATATCCAAATAGGTTTACCCTTAATAGATTTGATCTCTGTCCATTGATTTTTCTGCGTGATCTGCCATTCATTCCTGGGAAATGAAGTGAGGTAACTGTTATACGATTGTTTACCATCGCTATCTCCGTAAAAGAATACCTGCTCTACTATTCTTCCTGAATCGTCAGCCAGATAATTATAACTGACAGTGTAAACAGGCGGGATACCAATTTCCTTGGAAAGGTCAACGCCATTTTTATCATCTGCAGAAAGAAATATCATTTTGAGCAGATTGTAAATTTTCCTGCCGTGTTCATTATTTTCTTTTTTACAACGCTCTTCATTGTAAACGATATACTGTAGCATGGATTTTTGCAATACAGGATCAGTGATACTTCCATAGGAATCAGCTACATCTACCGCATCCTCCAACGTACCTGTTTTTTCCAGGTTGGCAACAAAAGCCTGCATTAATTTTTCGGAATTCTCGGGCATAGTTTTTAGAAAAACATCCAGCTTATTGTAGCCCGCGGCCATTTTAATAAACTTTTTAAAATGATCGAAGTTTACCGCCATCAGGAGTGAATCACCCCGGGGTACAGCGCCCATCTTTTGAAGCATACGGTCAAAACTGTACTTGTAACTGGAAGTATAAATATCATTTTCTCCAAAAACGATCACATAATAAAGATCCACTGCACTGAGTGGCTCTATCGCCCTGAACCTGATGTTGGGATTCGCAATTTCGTGAAGGTTATTAATAGGTTCTATAAAATGCTGAACCGCTTTAGCCTGAAGCATTTCTATCAGGCCATTTGCACCAATCATAGCTATCGGTGTGTCGGCCCTGATCATTCTCTTGTAATAATCAATTTCTGTATTTACCAGTAACTTGTAATAACCAACGCTATCGTATTGCCGGTCAGATGTTCCTGCAAATTTGGAGATCTCTGCAATTGTTTTTTTACCGGAAATCAAATCATCCAGGAAAGGAAAATAAAATAATGCCCTGTCAAGAGTACTGAGTTTCACTATAGTCTTTATACGCTGATCTTCGATCTTCCGGATCAGTCTGCCCTGGCGGCTATTTGTTGATTGAGCGTAAGAATACAATTGACTCGGATTGTTATTAAATGCCACTATCACCAGCGAGTCTGCAAAAGGTTCGTTTACAAATGGGCCAAGATTAGCCAGAATTTTATCTGGGTTTTGGGTACAGAATTTTTTAAAAACGATGATCCTGCTTTCATTATATCCCGGATTGTCTTCAAAAATTTCGTTGTTGATGCGTCCAACTTCGTAGGAAACTTTTGCAATAATTTGCGCCATACTTTCACCTTTCAAATTCACGGCAACGATCTCACTGAAATTGTCCACCAATTGCGGTGCTATGGAGGGGGTGATCTTATTGGATTTCCATTCATTAGTGAAGTCACGTACCAGGGTTTCGAGGTAGCGCAGATACCTGATCTTGTCATTATTGGTTGGCATCAGCTCGTTGCTCTCTATCTCATTCCTGATGACGTTTACCTTCCTGATAATGGCGTCAGTAACCTGCAAATTGATCTCATTATTTTTTGAAACACGGATCAGCCCATCCAATTTACCATCTGCCTTATCGGCTCTTATCTGCTCGTCTATTACCTTCTCATGAAATACCTGCCTGTTGAGAGGAATGTTGGTGGTATCGCCCATTGATGAGGAGAAAAGGGGAAAAAACAGTAAGCTGACAACCAGGGTAAATAGGGGTTTCATAAATATTATCTCAGGCAAAGAAGCAAATATACTTCCATAGGTTGCAAATGTACTGTTTTAAGGGGTTTTAAGGTAGTGGTAAGGGGCTGGTTGACTGCGAAATGAAATTCAATTAACCTTTCATTTGCATAATCAGGCAAGAGCTTCCTTTTTTATTATCATGCATTTATGCTGCTAAAGTTAATGGACGCTAATATTATCAAATTGTAAAGAAAACTCATCAACGAAATTTTGGTATAGGTTTGCTCCGTATGTCAAGCGAAAAAAACTCCAGAACCATCTTAATTGCTGATGACGAGCCGGATATCCTGGAAATTCTGAGCTTCAATTTAGAGGATGAAGGGTATGATGTTATAACTGCTACAAATGGTAATCAAGCTATCGAACTGGCAAAAGCTAGTACTCCGGCGCTGGTGATACTGGATGTAATGATGCCGGGCAAAACCGGTTTTGAAGTTTGTAAAATTTTGCGAACCCTTCCTGAATTTGCTAACACGTTGATCATATTTCTCACCGCGCTAAATGATGATCCTACTGAAATTAAAGGACTCGAGTCCGGGGCCGATGATTATATCACCAAGCCGATAAGCCCAAAAGTTTTGAGAAGCAGGGTAAATGCGCTATTTCGCAGAGTCCCACGGGAGTCTGATAATGTGATGCAGGTAGGTGATCTTAAAATAGACAGGGAAAAATACATCGTAACCTTAGATGAGGAAGAGATCGTGCTGGCAAGAAAAGAGTTTGAACTGCTGGCCTTGCTTACCTCAAAGCCATCAAAAGTTTTTTTGCGGAGCGAAATACTCAATAAAGTGTGGGGAACAGATGTGATAGTAGGAGACAGAACGATTGATGTCCACATCAGAAAGATCCGCCAGAAATTAAAGAAGGATTATATCACGACTGTAAAGGGCGTTGGTTATAAATTTCAACTTTAACAGCAGGATTTAAAATTAATGCTCTGCGTATATAGGCATTTCCTTTCATTTTTTTCCTTCGGCCAGGCTGAATATTATTAAAATGGCTGAATCCGACCTATTCTAAGAGGTCTCTTCCAACAGTTTTTCTATATCATCCTCGAGTTTCTGTAAGTCCTCTGCTTTTAATCCATCATAAATGCCACGTACCTGCTGATCTTTATCCACCAACGCAAAAAATTGTGTATGAATAAAACGATCCGCAATATTAGCCGTAGGATTTTTCTCATTATCCAGCAGATAACTTTCCCTTGCCATCCTGTATAAAGAATCTTTCTGACCCGTAAGGAAATACCATTTGGCTGGATAAGCGGGTTTACTGCCAATCATTTTTGCTTCATACTTTTTCATTAACGGCACAGAGTCTGTTTCCGGCATTGAAGTGTGAGAAATAATTGCAAAATCACCGTGCTCTTTAAATTTTTCAAATACCTGCTTCAGATTCTCGTTCATTTTAGGGCAAATCCCTTTGCAGGTAGTAAAAAAATACTCCGTGACGTACACTTTCCCTATCATATCATTTCGGCTGACTGCTTTGCCGTTCTGAGAAATAAATCTAAAATCCTGAACATGACTGAGAACCGGTAGCTTTACTTTATAGTTATCGTTTCCCTGAAACAGCATAAAATAAAATGCGGTCAGCAAAAGCAGAAAAAATAATCCAAGCAAAACCAGCTTCTTTTTCATAAAATAATTTTAAAAGAAAGGTAGATGTAAAATTAATTTGAGAATTTTAGATAAATGCATTTTTACAATTTTACCTATTCAACGTGAAGCAATATTCAACACCATGGTTAAATATATGATCGCCATTCTTGCAACTACCTGGACATTTACAGCCATTTCTCAAACGGCAGACATCAGTCATCAGCTCAGGGGAATCGTAGAAACACAGCGAAAGGCATGGAACGATGGCGATATTGAGAAGTTTATGGAGGCTTATTGGAAAAATGATTCTTTAGTATATATTGGAAAAAATGGCGTCACGTATGGTTATCAAAACACACTCCGAAAATATAAAACAAACTATCCAACCCGTGATAAAATGGGTGTACTGCAATTCACAATCATTCAACTCCGGCCACTATCACCCGGCTATTATTATATGATCGGCAAATGGCATTTGGACAGAAAAGATGGAAACGCGGAAGGAAATTTTACATTATTATTTAAAGAAATTGATGGTAAGTGGGTTATTGTTGCAGACCACAGCAGTTAATTTGCTACTGTTCTGGTTATTTTAATCTGCTAACAGGTACAATTTATTAGATAATGAAAAACTTTTCTCCACACCAGCTTTCAATATTAGCTGCATTACCAATTGGTTTTCTGGCGGGGATGGCTGTTTATATTTTCGGTGATGGAATCATTTCTTCGCTGGCACTCTTTATTTCACTTACCATTGTCGCATATATCATTATACGCTTCACCATTGACCAATTTGTTTACCGGAAAATAAAACTGATATACAAATTAATCTATCAAACAAAAGCAAGTAAGAAAGAAGAATTTTATTATAAGAAAATACTGCCTCAAAAATCAATTGAAGAGGTGAGTGAAGATGTGGAAGAATGGGCAGTGCAACATAGAGAAGAGATTGATTTGCTAAGAAAAAATGAGATTTTCAGAAAAGAATTTTTACTGAATCTTTCGCATGAATTAAAGACGCCGATTTTCGCTATACAGGGCTATATAGATACGCTGCTGGAGGGTGCAATCAATAACCCTGAAGTGAATAAAAAATTTCTGGGAAATGCTTCAAAAAATACTGACAGGCTGGTGAACCTTGTAGATGACCTTGATGAAATTACAAAGCTGGAAAGTGGTGAACAGTTGCTGCTGACTGAAGGCTTTGTTATACAAGATCTCATTAAAGAAGTTTTTGAATCTCTCTCTATAAAAGCAGACGAAAAAACCATACGGTGTTACATCAAAAAAGGATGCGAGATGCCACTGACAGTTTATGGCGACAAAAAAAAGATAAGACAAGTATTGGTAAACCTGATAGACAATTCTCTTAAATACGGAAAGGAGAATGGAACTATTGAGGGCAGCGCTTATAGCATTGATGGAAAAAATATATTGATCGAAATAAGTGATAACGGCTATGGTATAGCCGAAGAGCACTTGCCCCGCATCTTTGAAAGATTCTACCGTACCGACCTTGCGAGAACCCGTAAGGTTGGCGGAAGCGGGCTTGGGTTATCTATTGCAAAACATATTATTGAAGCCCATAAAGAAACGATTCATGTTAGAACCAAAAAGGATGTCGGTACTACCTTTGGGTTTACGCTGCCATCAATAAGGCCAGCCTAAATTTATTTTGAATAAAATGCCGTCACAAACAAGTGTCGCATTTTGAAATTAAAATTCTGTTAAGACCTTGCCTTCCTTCATCAATATCATTACTTTTGAATTCAACTCAACTCAACTTCAATCAGAAATCGGTAACAGATTTACACCCTAACCAACAAATTGAGAAAGATTCGTCATTAGGGAAAATTGTATTTAGAAAACCTAAAACCGTTTCTATTGAAATCATTATTTCAGCGCTTTTTTATTTTTTGTGCAGGGTCGGATGAAGATATTCTTGACCGTTGCCCCCGTTCGGAGCGCATCAAGCATGCAGGGTTTGGATCATTGGTATTAGTACCCGCCACGCTGGGCCTTTTTTCTATGACCTATGCCATTTCCACTTTTGTTAGCAGCCCCTGGCTCTATATATTGGCCGGTATCACCTGGGCACTAATTGTATTTATTTTCGACAGGTTTATCATTTCTTCATTCAGAAAGAAAAGCAGCGTATTCAAAGACATCACATCGCTCACATTTTTATCAAGGCTTGTCTTTTCAATATTTATAGGCGTTGCCGTTGCTCACCCTTTAGTGTTACTGTATTTTCATGAAAGTATCGAAGTAAATATGAAAGAAGTAGCACAGGCGAAAATGGATAGCATCGAGCATGTATATGATTTCCAGAAGCAATCTCTTCAAACTCAGAATGATAATATAAATAATAATCTTACAACTCTGTTGGATACGATTCACCTGCAGGAGGGGATACTACATGACGAAATAAAAGGCGTCGTAAGAAATGATGACAGAACAACCGGAAAAGCAGGAGAAGGGCCCACCTTTAAATATGATACTGCTTACTTAAACCGATTATATCTGCAGCTTGAAAATAACAAGACTGCTAACAACACAAAAAAGCGTGAAAACCTGATAGCCATCGCTCAAATAGACTCTGCACGTGCGGCAAAACTGAACCGGCTCACATTTAGCCAGGATTATTTGGAAAGGGAAAAAGCGCTGGGAAGGCTTTCTGATTCCAATGTTATTATCAGGGTTACAACCTGGTTCCTGATCTTATTTTTTATTCTTGTAGATATACTTCCGGTAACGTGGAAAGGACTAACACAAAAGGGGCCCTATGATGAATACCTGAATGAGTCAGAACTCCTGATCAGAAATAGTGTACAAAAGAGAGTAATTAACTCAGATACTGATTTAGAAAAGTATAAGCTCACAAAAGAAAAAGAACTTGAGCGGCATCTTGAGAACATTCAACAGTCAGAAATGAGAGAAGAGGTAGACGATTTGGAAAAAGTGCAGATCTGATTTCCAGAAAAATCGTTCACCGGGTTATGGTAACAGTCTTCGAATTGTTTCTTCTAATTGTAAGGACGCCTCCCACACGTAATGGGCGCCATTCTACATCTGTATTTTTTACCGGGAGTAAAGAATTACCAAGAAATATGCCACGCGGTTTTGAATCCATTCTAATCATCTCCTCCCCTGTTTCATCAAATACTTTATATCTCAACAAGATATCTGAAGTGTCTTTAATGTCTAAAAAATGATACTGATAAAATTGGCCCCGGTAGATTGCCTGCTGCACAACAGAACTAGAATATAGCAAGTGAGTTTCAGGAGGAGTCAACGAGGGATTAGCAGCCATTGCCCGCAAATAATGCCGGACGTAATCTCCATATCCGTCTGTGAGCCAGTTTTCATCCTGGGGATACCTGTTTTTTCCATCATCATCCACCATGTAAGTAGCCCAGGCAAGCTGGCGGAGAGATGGAACATAGTATCCGGAATCGCCTGTAAGGGACATATATTGCAATTGAGCTGCAGCCTGGCGCGAAGTATGGCTATTTCCTGCAACCATATACGCGGTTTGCTCATTCACGGGCGTCACACCATATAATTTCCATTTATCATTGCTGAGATTTTTATACACCCAGGTAAAAATCTTTTTGATTTCGATCTTCCCTTCTGGAAAAAATTCGCGGTGCTCCATGATAAATCTTGCAAAAGTAATCGCATTTATTTGGGTATCGCTCCATCCTGAAATATCCTCAAAGAAAGGACCCCATTTATTAGTTTTCATCGGATAGTTTTCATCCAAAGGATGATTTTATCAAATGCTTTTTTATATAGAGTAGTATTTCCCTCATTCATTCTCTGCAGCTCCAGAAAAAGTTCCAGCGTACCACTCCAATTAGAAGTGTATGAACTTTTACCCACTATCTCTCCTTTTTGATTATTACTTTTTAATACTCCAGTTTCACCTGTTATCACATTTACTTTAAATGGTAAAGGTGAGTGTGTTCACCGTCGCCCGCTTATGTATGCGTAGCTAAAGTATTGGCAATCTTAATGGCTGCCTGCAGATACATAGTGTACGTAGTGTTGGGGAAACGTTCACCGCTATTCAATTTATAGAGATTAATCAATTCTATACCAAAAGAACCTGCTTTGTCCGGCTGCGTGTAATTGGTTCCTAAAATCATATCTCCATCGTACACGCCTGAATACACATACGTATTATAAGGGAAAGGTATCTCCGGCCATTCACTGTGTTGAGGAGACAGGCTGTGTGCTAAATAATAGTCAGCTATGAACTTCATGTTCTCTTTTACCTTCATGTTACCGCTATATGCATACAGAAGTCTCCAGGAAGATAAAGCCATCGCAAACTGATCACCACCTACACCACGGGCATCATTAAAATATTGATTCCATACCTGGTGATTCATGTAATAAGGAATTCCATTCATGTCACGCCGCATGGTATCCCAAAAGTTCCAAACCAGATTTACGATGTGATCAAATGAAATACCGGGATCTTCATGAAACCAGGGAATGATATGGCCACTGGAATCAGTCTTAATTTTATGATATCCCAATTTTTCCTGGGCTTTTAAATCATTCCTGAAACCGGTGATTAAAAAAAGCAGCGTAAGAATTGTAAATAGTCTCATGTATTTCATTGATAAAAAGAAATTTTTAAAAGAGTCGTGCTGTGCTTAAATTGCAGGCATAGGAATTACTGCTAAATTATAACTCAATTAAAAGAATCCTTTACAGTACTATCCTGTAAGGATGAAGAGAAAAATAATATTCTCACCGCAGCGGTTTCCTTCGCAAGATAAGTATAGGAGATTGCGGTAAATTATTAGCTTAAACGACGATTGCATGGACACCATTTTTGAGATAGACCCGACAAGGAAAACACCAAAATACCTTCAGATAGTAAACTCTGTTACCAAAGCAATTAAACAGGGGAGGGTAAAAAAGGGCGACAGGGTATTCTCGATCAATGAGATGAGCAATGAATTTTTGATCTCCCGGGATACGGTACAAAAAGCCTATGAATTGCTCGAACAAGAAAAGATACTGGCAGCAGTGAAAGGCAAAGGTTTTTATATAAATCGCACTGATCTCCTTAATCGTTTTAATGTATTACTCGTCTTTAATAAGCTAAGCTCTTATAAAAAAATGATCTATGATTCGTTTGTAAAAACATTAGGATCCAAAGGACATGTAGAACTTAAAATTCATCACTCTAATATTAAAGTTTTTGAAGACATTATTTTAACCAGCCTTGGCGAATTTGACTATTATGCCGTGATGCCACACTTTTACTCAGATACTAACAAAGCAGTGCACATATTAAAACAAATTCCTTCGGATCAGTTAATCTTACTGGATAAAGATCTTGAAAACGCTGGCAATTGTGCAGCAATATATCAGGATTTTGAGAATGATATTGTTGAGGCAATGGAAACTCAAACTAATGCCATTTCAAATTATGAGGAACTCATTATGGTACATCCCGGATCAGGGTACCCAACTGAAATCATATACGGATTTAAGAAATTTTGTTTTCAAAATAATTTTAAATACAAAGTTCTTAAGAAGATGAGCGAATGTGAAACATTGAAAAAAAACCAGTTGTATGTTGTGATTGAAGAAATTGATTTGGCTAACCTTATTAAGTGTTGCAGGAATCAAAAGTTGAAAATTGGAAAAGATATTGGTATCATTTCTTATAATGATACACCCCTCAAAGAAATTCTATTAGAAGGTATCTCGGTTATATCAACAGATCATCATAAAATGGGTGAGACGGCTGCAAGATTTATCCTGGAGCGGCGGACTGAAAAGCTCAGAAATCCTTTTAGATTTATTTCCCGAAAATCACTTTAATCTAATAATATTTATCATAACTACTTAGATTGTGAAATGGGGTAATGAATTATTCCTGCATAAAAACAGAGGTGATCGTATAATTTCCTGAACCGCATTTAAAGATCGAATAACCATCCTCGTGAGCAAGTGTTTCTTTATCTCCATTCACAAATACCGGATGATTTGCAATATTTGGAATGTAAATGACCGCCTTCGTATTTGCAGGTATTCTTACTTCTATTGTGAACTTTCCTTCAGTTTTTTCCCACCCGGCATTTATCAGTCCTCTGAGAGACCTGTAACTTCCCTTAGCCCATTCCAAACCATCTGGTGGCTGCGCTTTTATCAAAATTTCACCGAATGCATCTTTTTCACTGTTAATTCCTAAAATAGATCTGTAAAACCATTCATCAACTGAGCCGAACATAGGGTGGTTCTGTGATGGCCCGGTTTCAGGGTACGCCCACGTTTCCCAAAGGGTGGTAGCACCATTGTTTAACATGTTGAGCCATCCGGGAAAATCCGGTTGGGTTACAATTTTATAGGCGATATCAGCTGCATTGTTTTCCCGCAATACATCAAACATCATTTTAGTCGAAAAAATACCGGTGGAAAGATGCCAGTCGTGCCTTTTAAACTCATTCAATAAAACATTCCAGGTTAACGAATCGCCCCCGCTTAAGCCATACCATAAAGCAAATATTTGTGCACTTTGAGTTGCATTATCAATTCTGCCTGTGTTTGAAACGACATATTTTTGGATAATATTTGACTTTATTTGATTAGATAGCTTATTATATTTTAAAGAGTCCTTTTGTTTGTTCAAGATGCCTGCAAAAAATTCTCCCAACCGGGCATGATGATAATAAAATGCAGCGGCAGTCAGTGCTTCAGGCTTTGTGTCCAAAGCTTCGTGATCGCTGATATCCCAATAGAATAAATTATCTACTGCTTTAGATTGCAGGAAATCCATTTGTTTATTGAAAGCTTCGTAATTATTTTCAATGATTCGTTTATCACCATAGAACTCGTAAAGTTTTTGCTGCAAAAATGGAAATGCTAATTGCCACCCCAAAGGGCCTGACAGATCACCATATCCCCGGTCAGCAATGCCTGTAAAAGGTGCAATCTCTGTAATGCCACCTTCCGGCCTTTGCTCATTTGCAAAATCCTTTACAGCCTTCGAATAAAATTGCGCCATCTGATAGTTATAAATAAACGCATCGGCGGTAGCAACCATATCACCACCATAACCCATTTTTTCACGGGCAGGGCAATCAGACTGTACGCTAAAAACATTACTTAAAAAAGTCCATTGAATAACATCATGCAGTTTATTTAATTTTTCATTAGAACAGGAAAAAGTACCTGTACTTTCGAGGTCAGCATTCATTCTCAGGCCCTCTATATTTTGAAGACCTGGCTTCCCCGGCCAGCCGGTAATTTCAACATACCGAAATCCGTGAAAAGTAAAGGAGGGAGACCAGGTTTCTTCACCATTGCCCTTACAGATATATACATCTTCCTGCCAGGCCGTCTCCGGGGCGCCAGGGCCACCCTTTATGCCACCCTTCTTTATCTGAGTTGCCACAGTCGTCATGTAATTCAACGTACCGTCTGGAAAAATATCTTCGCCGTATCGCAAGGTTATCTTAGTCCCGGCTCCCGCTTTTAATTTTATACGTGCTACTCCTGCAAAATTTTGCCCCATATCTACAATAAAAGTATCAGGTTTTGCGCTGGTAATTTTAATTGGCTGAATAATCTTTGTGACTTTTACCGGAGGCTGCATCTGTCGTGTAAGCCTACCCGTTGGCCCTTCAATTTCGACAGCATTTTTCCATGAGGAGATATCACCAAGGCTATTATTCCAGTTTCTCACTTCCAATCTCGCATCATACGTTTCACCCAGGTAAATATTATTTCGAATAACAGGTCCACCAGTCGTGAGCCAGGTCTCATCTGATAGAATTTTTCTCGT
>MWYV01000069.1 GCA_002050435.1 Chitinophagales bacterium 33-2
ACTCGGAATGATCCTGGGCAAAATTGGTAAAGAACTTGAAGCAAGCTATGGCAACACCATCTACCTGGCCAGCTCTGTTTTACTCATCGTTTTTGGATTGATCTATTATACACTGCAGCACAATATCAGCTTCACCGATGAAGCCAAAAAAGTTGAAATGGTGGCGCTGCCTTACAATGATTTCCGGATCAACACGCTCATTGATTTTAATTCGCCTGTGCTGGGCACACAGCACGCGGCACTGAAACATATTTCAGATTTTAATGAGTCCATAGCGCCCTGCCGCACCTTTTGCTTTTTTCATGAACTGGAATACCTGATCGACAATAACCTGATCAAAGGCGGGGATATCAATAATGCCATAGTAGTCGTTGATAAAGGGGTTACCGAAGAACAGGTGCAAAGAATCTCCCGCGTATTTAAAAAGGAAGGTGTAAAAGTAAATGAAGGTGGTATTCTGAATAACCTTGACCTGCGTTTTCCAAATGAACCGGCAAGACACAAACTGCTGGATGTGATCGGCGATCTGGCGCTTGTCGGGCTGCCATTTAAAGCACATATCATTGCTAACAGGCCAGGTCATGCAAGCAACATCGAGTTTGCACGTAAGATCAAGGAGCATATTAAAAAATATAAGCATCGGTTGAATATTCCATTGTATGATCCCACCAAACCTCCGATCTATGATGTACATGCGATTGAAAAAAAATTACCACACCGTTATCCTTTTTTACTGATTGATAAGGTAATTGAACTTTCAGATAAACATGTGGTGGCCATAAAAAATGTCACCTACAATGAACCATTTTTCCAGGGACATTTTCCGGGAAACTGTGTCATGCCCGGGGTATTGCAGGTAGAAGCACTGGCTCAAACCGGCGGCATATTAACCATCCCCGATGATCCCGATCATGATTACGATACTTATTTTTTAAAGATCGATCAGTGTAAATTCAAACAAAAAGTGGTTCCGGGCGATACATTAATATTGAAGATGGAACTGCTAAACCCTGTTCGCCGTGGAATTTGTGAAATGAAAGGAACTATTTTTGTCGGCGAAAAACTAGTAGCTGAAGCTGAAATGGTTGCTCAAATTGTAAAGAAACCTAAAGTTAGTGTATGATCTCACCGTTGGCGTCCATTCATCCAAATGCAAAACTGGGCAACAATGTTACCGTTGATCCTTTCGCTGTAATATATGATAACGTAACCATTGGTGATCACTCCCACATCATGTCGCATGCGGTGCTGTTCCCTTTCACTATTGTAGGCAACCATTGCAGGATCTTTCCAAACGCTACTTTAGGTGGCATTCCGCAGGATCTTAAATTCATTGGAGAAGAAACAACGGTTGAAATTGGAGATAACACCACCATCAGGGAATGTGTAACCATTAACCGCGGTACAAAAGACAAATGGAAAACTTCCATCGGTGCCAACTGTCTTCTGATGGCCTATGCGCATATTGCACATGATTGTATTATTGGAAATAATGTAATCCTGGCAAATGCCGTGCAGCTGGCAGGACATGTAGAAGTAGGCGAATACGCAATCATTGGCGGACTGGCAGGTGCACACCAGTTTACACGCATTGGTGCGCATACTTATGTGGCCGGCCATACCGTAATCAGGAAAGATGTGCCGCCTTATGTAAAAGCAGCACGTGAACCCATGTGCTATATGGGACTGAACATAGTTGGATTACAAAGAAGAAATTTCTCCCAGGAAAAAATTGATACGATTTCTAAGATCTATCACCTGTTGTTTGTAGGAGGGCACAGTACATCCACCGCGGTCAATCTTATTGAAAAAAACATTGACGATAACGAGATCAGGAGCGAAATATTAGGCTTTATTAAAGACTCCAGGATCGGGGTGATCAAACGCTATTCAAAAATCGGCGTTGATGAAGATTAGTCTAAATGATGCAGGCAAGCGCTTTAACCGCGAATGGATCTTTAGAAATGCAAATATTTCCTTTGAAGCAGCGCATCCTACAGCAATAACTGGTGCCAACGGATCGGGTAAAAGCACACTGCTGCAATGTATTGGCGGCATGATGGAACTCAGTGAAGGAAAGATTGAATACGAAGGATATAACAACGAAACCATTTATAAGAACATTTCTTTCTGCGCCCCTTATCTTGAACTGATCGAGGAAATGACAATGAAAGAATTTCTTTCCTTTCATGCTGCTTTCAAACCATTTTTAAAAGAGTTTACTGTACACGCCATCATCAATGAAATTGGCTTGAATGAAGCGAAGGAAAAACAGCTTCGGAATTTTTCTTCGGGAATGAAACAACGGGTAAAACTTGCCCAGGCTATTTTTTCTGATACAGACATTGTTTTACTGGATGAACCCTGCAGCAACCTGGATGAACAGGGGATTGCGCTGTATCATCAGCTCATTCAAAAATACTGCTGTGAAAGACTGGTGATTGTTTGTTCTAATGATCCCGTTGAATATAATTTTTGCAAAAGAACAGTTTCGATGGTGGAGTTTAAGTGAGGGCCTGCTGTTTATTTAGTTTTAGCCGCTAAGGCACGAAGGATTATTTAAAACCAAAAAACAAGCATACAGGGGTTATGGTAAAACAAGTAAAAGTTTTTTCTTATTCAAACCAATGATTAATTCCTGGTTTTTATGCTATCAACGCTGGCTTGCTATCAGCAAATTCAGATCGGTATATTTCAAATTAAAGCGTTCACTCAAATAGAAATTGGTGAGTGCGCCCTTAAACATGTATATGCCGCTGCGCAGGTGGATCTGGTGCCAGACCATGTGTTCAAATCCTCCGTCTTCTCCTGCTTCAAGCAGCAAAGGCATGAGCACATTGCTAATCGCCTGTGAAGCCGTTCTGGCAAAACCGGATGGAATATTGGGAACACAATAATGGATTACGCCATATTTTAAATACACAGGACATTCATGTGTGGTGATTTCTGAAGTTTCAAAACAACCACCGCGGTCAATACTTACATCAATTACCACGCTGCCGGTACGCATGCTGCTTACCATTTCTTCGGTGACCACTACAGGTGTGCGGCCTGTTTCAGATGCAAGGGCACCAACGGCCACTTCGCAGGTTTTGAGCTGTTTCGCCAGCATGCGGGGCTCTATAACGGAGGTCCATAAACGTTGACCAATATTGTTCTGCAACCTTTTCAACCGGTAAACACTGTTATCAAAAACTTTTACGGAAGCACCCAGTGCCAGTGCAGCCCTTGCAGCATATTCACCCACAATACCGGCGCCAATAATGATCACTTTTGTGGGGGCAATACCGGAGATACCTCCTAACAGCACACCCTTTCCGTGGTTTGCAGAACCCAGGTATTGAGCAGCGATGAGCATTACGGCACTTCCTGCAATCTCGCTCATGCTGCGCACGATGGGGTAACTACCGCTGTCGTCTTTTAAATTTTCAAATGAAATGGCCGTGATCCTTTTTTCCATCATCTTTTGAAGCAATTCTACTTTCAAAACACTGAGATGAATGGGTGAAATGATCAACTGGCTGTGCTGAAGGAGGGGTAGCTCCTCTTCGATTACGGGAGCACTTTTTACCAGGATGGGCGATTTATAAACCTCTTCCCTGTTATAGGCGATTTTCGCGCCTGCCTCACTGTAATCACGGTCGGCAAAATGAGAAGCCTCGCCTGCATTATGCTCAATGGTTACTTCATGGCCATTGCTTACAAGGACACTAACCGCATCCGGCGTTAAGGCAATGCGGTTTTCCTGGAAAGCGATTTCCTTGGGAATGCCAATGTGCAGGCGGGCGCCTTTAGGCTTTATGTCTAAAGTTTCTTCTAATGTTTCGTAACTAAAAGAGGTGCTGACAAATGGTTTGTATTGCGACATAGCAAAAATTCGGCTCTGAATTCGGCTTTGAAATTACAACTGTTCCGGCAAATTTAAGTAGGCAATTCGATTATTACTTTCCGAACGCTTTCATTTACAGGCTCAATAAACAGGTGCACGGTGTGTTCATCAAAAATTCCCGGTGCCTTTTCCGGCCACTCCACAAAGCAGATGGCCTTACTGTAAATGGCATCTTCAACACCCGCCTGTATCACCTCCTCTTCCGATTTTAACCGGTAAAGGTCCATATGATAGATCACACCCTCCTTTCCCCCATCATTAAAAACATATTCATTAATGATGGAAAATGTGGGACTGCTCATGTGCGAGCGCACACCTTTTTCCCTGCACAAAGCTTCTATGATCGTGGTTTTGCCAGCACCCATAGTTCCATGCATTGCGAAAACCCGCGCATGATTTACTCTTTCCCAGAATCTTTTAGAAAAATCTTCCAATTCTTCCAACGTCACAGTGCATTCCATTCTGCAAACCTAAAGAATGAAACCAAAATTTCTGAATGAAAAAACAGCTATCAATCGCCGTATTAACAGGTTTTGCGCAACAATTGCAACCCCGTTGAAAAGATAATGTTTCAACATCTATAAAACCCCTGCCACCCTTACTACCTTTGCAAAAGAATGAGCAGCATGGAAAAAATACAATGGAAGGTAGAAGGAATGACCTGCGCCAACTGCGCACTCACCATAAATAACTACCTCAAACAACAGGGCGCAAAAAACGTGGTGGTGAATCCTATGGATGGTGATGTATCTTTTGAACTTGAAAATAAATCACCCGAACAAATCGCCAAAGGCATCCACTCGCTTGGCTATAAAGTGGAGGATGAGGAATCTTCTGATACGAATAAACCATTTCTCTCTACCAATGAACAACGCTTCTGGTTCTGCCTTCCCTTTACACTGATACTGATGCTGCATATGATCCCCGGCATTCATATTGAATTCCTGATGAATCCATGGATCAATCTTGCACTTACCACCCCGGTGTTTATAGTAGGCATGTCCTATTTTGGAAGATCTGCTTTTCAAAGCCTGCGCAACGGCATGTCGAATATGAATGTGCTCATCACCATTGGCGCGGCCGCAGCTTATTTTTATAGTCTTACCGGTGCCATACTCGGACTGGGGGAAGATTTTTTATTCTTTGAAACTTCTGCTACCATCATTACGCTGGTATTGCTTGGCAATTTAATGGAAGACGCTTCAATTAGATCCACACAAAAATCGCTAAAGGCGCTTGTGAAGTCGCAAAAAGTGATGGCAAACATGATCGCTTTTGATGGTGATCATAAAGAAGTGGTGCTCCCCGTAGAAAGCACGCAGCTCAAGGTCGGCGATCTTGTATTGGTGCGGGAAGGTGAACAAGTACCTGTGGATTGCAAGATCCTCTGGGGCGATGCGCATGTAAATGAAGCCATCATTACGGGTGAAAGCATACCGGTTCACAAACATCCAAAAGATGCGATCATTGGTGGAAGTGTTGTTGAAAATGGAACCTTAAAAGCGCAGGTGACCGCCGCCGGAAATGATACCGTGCTTTCCAACATCCTGAACCTTGTAAAAAAAGCCCAGGGAGAAAAACCACCCATGCAACTGCTGGCCGACAGGATCAGCGCTGTTTTTGTTCCCGTTGTTTTAGGAATTGCCCTTGTTACACTTGCTGCAAACTGGATCTACCTCGGGGAATTCCCATCTGCATTAAGAAGAAGTATTGCTGTACTTGTCATTGCCTGTCCATGTGCTATGGGACTTGCAACACCTGCCGCCATAGCAGTGGGTCTTGGTCGCGGTGCACGAAATGGTATCCTCTTCCGCAATGCAAAAAGCCTGGAATTATTTAAAGACATCCGGCAGGTGGTGTTTGATAAAACAGGTACACTTACCACAGGAAAATTTATTGTTTCCGGATATCAGACCTTCGATATGGAGGATGAAATGTTCAGGAACATCGTGTTTTCCATGGAAAAATATTCCGGGCATCCACTGGCTAAAAGCATTGTTGCTGAATGGAAAACAAAAAATGAAATCAGGTGGAGCTCCATCGAAGAAATAAGAGGCCGGGGAATGGTGGCCAAAGATCTCCAGGGCAACGATTATGCACTGGGTTCTTATGAAATAGCGCGCGCTTTTACCAAGGATGATCATCACAACATATATATCCTAAAAAACAACCAGTTTGCAGGATGGATCGATATGAAAGATGAGATAAGACCGGAAGCAAAAAATGTGATCAGCTTTTTCAGGTCTAAAAAGATCCACACGATTTTACTAAGTGGCGATCGCTACGCCAAAACAAAAGAACTGGGCGATCTTTTGGGTATTGATGAAGTAATAGCAGAACAAAGTCCGGAACAAAAGCTTGACAAAATAGAAGCGCTTACTGCTATTCAGCCTACTGTTATGGTAGGTGATGGCATTAATGATGCACCTGCACTTGCAAAAGCCACTATCGGCATCTCACTCAGTGAAGCATCGCAACTGGCCATGCAAAGCGCACAGGTGGTTTTAATGAACAGCGGACTGGAAAAACTTCCGACCGCACTTGGATTAGGAAAACATACCTACCTCACCATAAAACAAAATCTTTTCTGGGCTTTCAGTTACAACATTGTGGCCATTCCGATAGCAGCCCTTGGTTTTCTGACACCAACATTTGCCGCACTGGTTATGGGCCTGAGCGATGTTGTGCTTGCCGCCAATTCCGTCCGGCTTTTTGTAAAGAAAGTAGATTAAGTAAACTAACTGCAGCAACAAAAGACCGCGTCGCTCAAAAACTTTCTTTTATTTGCATGCTTATAAAGTGGTTTCCCGGATGTCTGGCTCTTCCTCAATAAAAAAACTTGAAACATACACGATCGCCAAAAAACTGGTAATTGATTGCTATGAGATCACCCATGACCTGAACAAGGAAGAAAAAACAAAACTTACAACTTATTTGCGTGATGCCGCCGTTACCGCATTTATTAATATTGCACAGGGCGTTTTTCTGAAAAAAAAGAAAAAAAGAAAAAAATTTATTCAGGTTGCACAGCATGCACTGGTAATCATTGATGCGGCCATTGAAGTATTGGTAGAAACCAGGCTGGCAACAGAAGAACAGACCCTGCCGATTCTTCAAAATTCTTCAGTGTGTTACCAGTTACTGAATGATATGAAGAAAAAAGATTAATGCAGCAACCGGAGTCCATATTAAAACAGTATTGGGGATATGATCATTTCCGGCCTTTACAGAAAGAGATCATTGAATCTATATTGCAGGGCAATGATACCATGGCTATACTGCCTACCGGAGGCGGAAAATCCATCTGCTTCCAGGTTCCGGCAATGGCAAAGGAAGGCATCTGCATAGTAATTTCTCCGCTCATTGCTTTAATGAAAGACCAGGTAGAAAACCTGAAGAAAAGAAGCATTCCTGCACTGCTGATCCATTCCGGCATGAAAAGAAGAGATGTGATTCAGACCCTAAAGAACGCTACGGGGAATTACTTCCGTTTCATTTATCTCTCTCCGGAAAGACTGGAAACATCTTTATTTAAAGAATACCTCCCTGCTTTAAATGTAAACCTTATTGCAGTTGATGAAGCACATTGCATATCACAGTGGGGCTATGATTTTCGTCCTTCTTACCTGCGCATAGCGGAATTAAGAAAAGAACTTCCGGGAACACCCATGCTTGCTTTAACTGCTTCGGCAACTGCTAGTGTTCAAAAAGATATTTGCGATAAACTGGGATTCAGCAAACCCAATATTTTCCGCCAGTCTTTTGAAAGAAAAAATCTTTCTTATTCTGTTTTTGAAGTGGAATCGAAAATTCCCAGGTTGGTGGAGATCATCAATAAAGTGCCTGGCACCGGGATCGTTTACTGCAAGAGCAGGAAAAGAACCACCGACATTGCCAATGTGCTGAAACTGCACAGCATCAGTGCAGATCATTATCATGCGGGTTTAAGTGCAGAAGAAAGAAGCAGTAAGCAGTTGGACTGGATCAGCAACAAAACCAGGTTTATGGTTTGTACCAATGCATTTGGAATGGGGATTGATAAACCTGAAGTGCGTACTGTTATTCATGTTGATAGCCCGGATTGCCTTGAAAATTATTACCAGGAGGCCGGCAGGGCAGGTCGGGATGGTAAACGTGCCTACACCGTTCTGCTGTTCGATAAAAAAGACATTAAGGATCTTGAACTGTTGCACACCAACCGGTACCCGTCTTTTGAACAGATCAGAAAAGTCTATGACGCGCTGGTGAACTTTTTGCAGATACCCGTTTATTCCGGGGAAGATAAAAGCTTCAACTTCAATTTTGAAAAATTTGTAAAGAATTTTAAACTGCAGTCCACCGAAACCCTGTATGCCTTAAAAGCAATTGAACAGGATGGATGGTTTGAGATCAATGAAAAAAGTTTCACACAATCAACCATTTTATTTACCAGCAACAGGATGGAGATCGAACAGTTTCAGAAAACGAACCCGGAACATGAAAAATTTATTTCCACAGTTTTAAGAACGCACGAAGGCATACTGGATTTCCCTGCATTTATTTCAGAAACATTTCTTTCAAAATTGATGCATATTTCCGAGGAAGATCTAAAGAAACAAATCAAAGCGATTGCTTCATTTGGAATTTTACAATACCTGCCGCAGGCCATGGAACCGCAGCTCACTTTTCGCAAAAACCGTGTGTTGGCAGAAGAACTTTCCTTTGATCACCATCAGTATAACAAACGAAGGGAGGTATTTATCGGCAGGGTAAAAAATATGATCGGCTATGTACAAACCGCCGCGTGCAGAAGTGTGTTTATTAATAAATATTTTGGTGATGATGAGGCGAAGCCCTGTGGCATTTGTGATAATTGTCTGAACAACAAAAACAAAAACCTTTCGCAGCAGGAGTTCAGGGAAGTATCAGCCATGGTTTTACAATTAGTTGCAGGCAGCCAGCAAACCATTGACACGCTTGTAACAAAGTTGGATAAAATCAACAAACAAAAATTGTGGACCGTGATCAATTACCTGCAATCAGAAAAAAAGATCAGGCTGAATGCGAAAGGATGGCTTGAGGTTATTTAAAGTTTTTTCCCATATCATTTAACTTGCAAAAAAAAACGAAATGCAGATCCAGGACCTACTGATCACAAGAAGCGGCAACACCTGCGAAACCTGTAAAGCAGGAGAAAACCTTGCGCCCTATGAAGTTCAGCCCCAGGAAAGTTCGGATGCAGCTAATACCATCCTTTTGTGCAGCAAATGCATAGCCCAGGTTGAAAAAAAAGAAGAACTGAATGCAGACCATTGGAAAATTTTATTAGAAACCATGTGGAGCGAAGTGCCCGGAGTACAGGTAGTGGCCTGGAGGATGCTGAACAGGTTGCGCAACGAAACCTGGGCTGCGGAACAACTTGACCTGCTGTACCTGGATGATGAAACCCTTGCATGGGCTAAAGCAACCGGTGACCATGAAATCGACGGAAGTGTTGACCTCCATAAAGATGCAAACGGAAATATTTTATCTGAAGGCGATACCGTGGTCTTAACCAGGTCACTTGATGTAAAAGGATCTTCCATCAATGCAAAATTGGGGACTGTGGTAAAAAATATCAGGCTGGTTGAAAACAATACAGAGCAGATTGAAGGAAAAATTGAAGGCCAGGTGATCGTCATTCTTACAAAATATGTAAGGAAACATGGCGCTTAATTACAATAAAACAAACATCGTTCCTCATGCTTCGGGCAATGCATACCATTTTCTATATACCGAATGGACATAGGTCAGCAGCATTACAAGTAATAAAAGAATGCCACAAACCTCCGCGATCAGCAAATCTCTTCCGTAGTTTTCATAATATAATTCATAGTTGGAAATAAGGTATCCATGATAATAACTTGCAACCATACATAGCGGAACAAATGGGAGCAGATAGAAAAACAGGTTGACTGCAATTCCTGTGACCAAATAGCCCCGGTTGGTTTTAAAAACCACAACCGATAATATGAAAAAAAGAAAAAAGTAAAAGATCACCCAATTATTCAGATTACGCGCCGCATAGCCTGAAAATGCGGAGATGAGCATGGTCAATATCAATAGAATGACTGCAGCGAGGATAGAAAAGAAAAAAGCTTTTGGAGTGGAATGCCTGAAAGCAAACAATAAAAGACAGATACTTAAAGACAAATAAAAATGTACCCTAATCAATCCAGGCAGTCTATCTGCATCGAAATTTGATTTTCGATCCATTATGTTTTCAATGGAAGCACGTACGCGTTCCAGTTGGTATCTTTTGGAAAGCCTGTACTGATATTCATTAACTGCTACATCATAATATTCAAAAAGTTGCAGTCCGGGAACCACATATTTCTCAGAAACTCTTTCCGTTTCTGCTGTCAAGGCGTTTTTGTCACGCCGCTGAAAATTCCTGATCACCCTGTTATAGATCTCGCGTGAAGTTAAAGCCTCAACAGGGTTTGCGCTATATGAATAAGACGTTAAGGGAGTATAGTTGGGCGCAGTAAAAAAGATATAGGTGGAATCATTTATTTTTTGAAGACTATCGCTGTTACGCATTTTATTATCCAAATCTGAACTGTAAAGAATGCTGTATCTCCTGGATGGGTATTGTACAATGGTATCATATACGTGGGTTCTTTCTACAACAGGTGTATGTGTACTGCCTATACCCTGTACAATGCGTGTGGTATCACGGGTCCAGGAATGATTCAAAGAATCATATTCCAGTTGTACAATGGCCATGTTCATTGCATTGATATCTGCTGCAAGTTCGCCCGAGGTATATGCCTTATTTGCGCGCATTGTTTCCACAATGGGTTTTACATAAGGAAAAAATACAAAAACGGCTATCGAAATAAAATAAAGAAAAAAGCTCAATAGCGTGTCGGTGGCCTTGCTGATTCCAAACCGCTTAAACACATTAAAACGAAGCAGGTAGATCAACCAGGCAACCAGTCCAATCAGCGATAACAACGAAACAAAACCTACCCAGCTGCCCAGTGTGGAATCCGTACGCGGATCATCAGGGACGATATAAGAAATGAAACCAAGCAGCAAAATAAAAAGCAAACCATAATAAACCACCAGGTGTGTTCGTGTACTCCATGCATTGGGATGGTTGAGCAAAAGCTTGCGGTCAAACTTTTTAATAAAGGATGGTGTGAGCGGTCTGTTTACGTCTTCAGGCATCTTAAAAAAATCTTTTGGTGGAATGTGTGATATCCCTGAAATAACTGATCGAAATATTTTCAGCCAGCATTTTTTTCAACATTGCATCAACCCCCAGAACTGTTGATGATAAAGTATAATTGCCTCCGTTGAAATGAATCTGCACATCTTCGTTTTCAAAAATACCTGCCAGCATTTCACGTTGTGCAGCAGTTTCAATTTCAAGAACATGTTTCACAATAGCTTCCTTTCCTCCTGTCCGGTACAAACACTTTCCTTGCTTGATAAACAATACCGTGTCAGCGATTTTTTCCACTTCATGCAGCTGTTGTGAACTCAGTAATACGCCCATTGGATGGCGCACCGATTTTGCCATGAACCGCAGATCTGTAAGAATGGTTTGTTGTGCAAGTATGTCAAGGTTGGCAAGAGGTTCATCAAGTAACATCAGCTTTGGTCTTTGTAACAGCACTCTTGCAATTTCAAATCTTGTACGATATCCGCTACTTACCTGGTTCCAGTTCAGGTGCGCGTAGTCTGCCAGGTTCATTCTTTCCAGCATGTAATCCACCATGATCTCATTCTTTCTTCCCTTCAAACCAGTCAGCGATGCAGAAAAATGAAGATTATCTTTCAACTGCCCATACCATCTTGGTATTCGTTGCGGTATAAAAGCCAGGTGTTGCTTTATGCTGTAATGATCAGGATCAGAAAGTGTTTTGTAATGTATTGTTCCGCTATCAATGGCCAGTTGTCCGGATAAACTTCTGAGCAGTGTGGTCTTTCCATTTCCGTTTTCTCCAACCACTCCAATCACATCGCCTGTTTTCACTTCAAGACTTATAGGATGCAAAACAAACCTTCCACCTGCAAAGGATTTTGAAACCTGATCCACCGAAATCAGTGTTTCTTCTTTGGAATTCCAGCCGGCATTGTTTTGCTGTAATCGGTTTAATAAAAGATGCGCCTGCTCAACAAATTCATTTTCAAATGAAGCATCGGAGAGGTCAACATTGTTGAACGTACGGCTCCATTCAATAGCGGAAACAATGATATCGTCATTGGCTGCATCAAGTGCAAGGTCAAGCATTCTTCTTCTTGCGAGGGAAAAATCTTTATGATGAAGAAAAGATTCAATCTCTTTAATGCGGTCGTTCATAATTTAGGAAACATGAAAGCATAATGTACAAAACAAATTTTACTGGATCTCACTTATTTAAAACAATCTTTTCCTTCTTCCACCCAAACCCAGAACGCCCAGTAGCGAACGGGTGATCATGGTAACGGCCGTACGTCCGGCGCTGCGCATCATCGGATGATCCATAATGCTTTTTTCCTGTGGCTCTTTTTTTGCTGTCGCTTTTTTCACTGGTGCTTCCTGCGCAGCAGCTTCCATTTTTGCATTTAATATTTCATACGCGCTTTCCGGATCCACCACGTGGTTGTATTTTGATGAAAGCATGGAATTCATTACCAGGTTTTGAACTTCTGCATCTGAAAGAATATCCATCCGGCTTTTTGGCGGCCCAAGCATGGTATGAACCAAAGGTGTCGGTATTCCTTTTTCATTCAGCATGGTAACGAATGCTTCCCCGATTCCTAATTGCGTAAGCAATTCGTCTATGTCGTAAAATTCAGTTTCGGGATAATTTTCAGCTGCCATTTTTATTGCCTTCCTGTCATTTGCAGTAAAAGCCCTGAGGGCATGCTGCACTTTTAATCCGAGTTGCGAAAGCACAGATGCCGGTATATCGACCGGGTTCTGCGTGCAAAAGAAAATGCCGATTCCTTTTGAGCGGATTAGTTTTACAACATTTTCAATTTCTTTCAATAGTACAGGTGAAGCTTCGCTGAAAACAAGGTGCGCTTCATCAATAAACACTACCAGCTTTGGTTTGTCAAGATCACCTTCTTCCGGGCAGGAAGCATACAACTCTGCCAGCAACTGCAGCATAAAAGTGGAAAAAAGCTTAGGCCTGTTTTGCAATTCCTGCACACGGAGAATGGAGATCATTCCATATCCATCATTACTGATGCGCATCAGGTCATCCACTTCAAAACTTTTTTCACCAAAGAAAAGATCGCCGCCCTGCTGCTGCAATTCGATCACCTTCCTTAAAATGGTGCCGGTAGAAGTGGTGGAAATTTTACCATAGGATTTTTCAATTTCTGGTTTTCCTTCGTTACTGATGAATTGAAGCACCCGGATGAAATCCTTGAGATCTAGCAGAGGCAAACTGTTATCATCGCAGTATTTAAATATGATGGAAAGGATACCGCCTTGTGTATCATTCAACCCAAGGATCTTTGAAAGTAATACCGGGCCGAACTCACTTACTGTTGCTCTTAACCTAACCCCCTGCTGATCGGTTAAGGTGAGTAATTCAACAGGATAATTTTTTGGTTCCCATTGAATGTCCAGCAGGCGTGCGCGTTCAGCGATCTTTTCGTTTGATTTTCCAGGAGCTGCCAGTCCGCTCAGATCTCCCTTTATATCCAGCAACAATACAGGAACGCTGGCTTCACTCAACCCTTCGCTGATCATCTGCAGTGTTTTTGTTTTTCCTGTACCAGTCGCGCCTGCAATCAAACCATGCCTGTTCATGGTTGCCAGTGGCACGAACACATCTGCGCCTGCCACCACCTCACCGTTCAACATACCGCGGCCGAGTTTGAATGAAGATCCTTTGAATGTATATCCTGAATTTACTTTATGCTGGAATTTTTCCATGGTCATAGTTGAAAATAGAAAAAAGGTATAATGATTGTAGCAACATGGTGGATTTTTTCAAAAGAAAAAAAGTGTGATGGAATTTGTTATTGTTTTATCTTATCAGGGTTCACTGGCCTTTTTTGAAGTTACTCAAGTAACTGAAACTCATTATCAGGCAAGGTTAAAAACGCATGGCGAAAAAAGAGTGGATCTTCCAGCGAAATTGGACATCCTGAAGAAGGAAGGCGCCTGGGCCGCCTTGCCGGGTCATGAGGAAATATTAAATGCCGTGGTCAATGCCATAGAATATAAAGCTGCGTAACCGTATTTTCCGCAATAATTACTCGTAATACTACGATGAAATGCTGTGTCCGATTGCCCTAGTTTTGTAATAATGGCTTTCATTTCCACCGTATTATGTATTGATGATGACCTGGATGACCTTATGTTTATCAAGGAAGCCATTACTGCGCACAGTTGCGAAATGAATATTGTTGAGGCTACGAACGGTAAAGCCGCACTTGATTATTTGAAAGATGCCAAACAAAACGGCAAACTGCCCTGCCTCATCATTATGGATATTAACATGCCAAAAATGGATGGCAAGTCCACACTGCCTTTGATCAAAGAAGACCATGAGCTTGCAAAAATTCCGTTGGTTGTTTTTACAACATCCTCAAGCCATGGTGATCGTAAATTCTTTGAAGCTTTTGGAGTCCATTATTTCACCAAACCCAATCACTACAGTGTATTCCTGAAAAAAGTAAGGGAAATGTTAACAGAATTAACAGATTTGCAATAGTTTTTTGTTTTTGGAAGGGTATTTGATAAGGCTGGCTAAATCCAAAGCCATGACGCAATATCAAAAAATTCTATTGCTGGATGATAACAAAGACCTTTTACAGATCGTTCAGATTATTCTTAAAGGCCAGGGTTACGAAACAGTTCTGGCCACTTGCATTGAAGAAGCAGAACAGAAAATAAGAATTCATAAGCCATCGCTGATCCTTATGGATGTTTTTATTTCTGACCAGGATGGACGGGAATTCTGTAATCAGCTAAAATGTAATCATGAAACTCAAAGCATCCGTGTGATCCTGATGTCGGGTTCTGAATTGGATATGGCGATGATGTCGCGGGTGAATGCAGATGATTTTATGAGCAAGCCTTTTGATTTTAATGACCTGCTTTCAAGGGTTCAGCGGCAGATGTACCCGGTAGTTGCCAGTGCCTGAAATCGAAAATCGCGTTTCTTAATTTACAGATACTTCTCTTTATCCTGCCTTACTTGCTGCGGCTAAGCAAATTTTTTTCCCTTTTCTAAAACGCACCTCATCTGTTTACGGAAATTGATTTCCCTCCCGGGCCCGATTTTTTTATATTTTTAAACGGTCACCCTTGTGAAAAAGCGTATGTTCAAATGCGTTAACTTTAATTCTCATTTAAAACCCATTAAACATGGAAGGAAAAAAAGCAAAGATCTTATTATGCGAAGATGATCCGAATCTGGGAAGTGTTCTGAAGAATTATCTGGAATTAAATGACTATAATGTTATCCTGGAACGCGATGGCCGCCTGGGTCTCGCCGCATTTCAAAGAGAACAATTCGACCTCTGCCTGCTGGATGTAATGATGCCGAATATGGATGGCTTTACACTGGCCGAAGAGATCCGCGATATCAACCCCGATGTTCCCCTGTTCTTCCTGAGCGCAAAAACCATGAAAGAAGACATCATCCAGGGATATAAACTTGGTGCAGATGATTATATCACCAAACCTTTCGACAGTGAGGTGTTGCTCCATAAGATAAAAGCCATCTTAAAAAGGAACGAGGAACTGAACCGCGAAGCGGAGAATAAAGAATTCGATCTTTCCTCTTATCATTTCAATCCAAAGCTCAGGGAATTATCTTCTAACGGGAAAACACAAACGCTTTCTCCAAAAGAAAATGAATTGCTGAAAATGCTTTGCGAGCACCTGAATGATCTGCTGCCAAGGGAACAGGCGCTGAAACGCATCTGGGGCAGTGATACCTATTTCAATGGCAGAAGCATGGATGTTTATATTGCCAAGCTTCGGAAATACCTTAAAGACGATCCCAACATTGAGATCGTGAATATCCATGGAAATGGATTCCGGCTGGTAGTACAGGAGCAGTTATAAATTTAAATAAGCCGCAAGGCTTATTTTTTTGCCTATTCAGATCCAAACAAAGTGTTGGAAGAAAATCCTCCTGCAGGATTTTTACCCAGGTGCTCATAAGCCTTTGGGGTCACTTCGCGGCCTCTTGGTGTACGCTTCAAAAATCCTTCCTGGATAAGGAAAGGTTCGTAAACTTCTTCAATAGTTCCTGCTTCCTCACCAACAGATGTGGCAATGGTACTCAACCCCACAGGACCGCCCTTGAATTTTTCAATAATGGTCAGCAGGATCCTGTTATCCATTTCATCTAATCCATGTACATCCACATTCAAAGCCTTTAATGCATGACGGGTGATGCCAATATCAATTTTTCCATCATTCAGCACCTGTGCAAAATCCCTTACACGCCTCAGCAAACCATTGGCTATACGCGGTGTACCACGACTCCGGCCTGCAATTTCAGATGCCGCATCTTTTGAGATCGGCACTTCCAGGATAGTGGCAGACCTGAGTAGGATCTTTTTTAAAGTTTCAAAATTATAATATTCCAGTCTTGATTTAATCGCAAACCTGGAGAGCAAAGGCGCGGTAAGCAAACCGCTTCTTGTAGTCGCTCCGATCAGTGTAAAAGGATTGAGGTTGATCTGGATACTCCTCGTGTTGGGGCCACTGTCGATCATGATATCGATCTTATAATCTTCCATGGCGGAATAAAGATATTCTTCCACTACTGTGCTTAACCGGTGAATTTCATCAATGAACAAAACATCATTTGTTTCAAGGCTGGTAAGCAACCCGGCAAGGTCTGCGGGCTTTTCAATAACGGGCCCGGATGTTTCCTTAATATTTACACCAAGTTCATTGGCCACAATTCTGGATAGCGTGGTTTTCCCCAGTCCGGGCGGACCATGAAACAAAACATGATCCAATGCTTCGCCCCTGATTTTTGCTGCTTTAATAAAGATCACAATATTTTCAATGGCCTGGCTCTGCCCTGAAAATTCTGCGATCTGCGATGGCCTAATATTATTTTCAAATTCCTTTTCAGCTGCTGAAAGATTTTCGCCACCCGAATGAAGATTAAGATTTGTCATTATGTGCTTCTTTGGAATGAATGCAACTGCAATTCTATATTACTTGCGCCTTCACAGGCGTACACCCGTGTAAAGCTAATTCATTTAGCAAAAGCTTGTACATCATCAAAGCCTACCTTTACAAAAAAACAATATGAACATCGGGGTATTGGGAACAGGCCAGGTTGGAGAAGCGATTGCAAGCGCTTTAATAAAAAAAGGACATAATGTAAGAATGGGCAGCCGCACGGTCAATAATGAAAAAGCAGTGGACTGGATGAAAAGATCCAATGATCATGCATCTATTGGAAATTTTGCAGATGCTGCATCGTTTGGCGACATGTTTTTTCTTTGCTTAAATGGCAACGTTGCGCTGGATGCACTTCGCTCGATTGATATTGAAGATACAAGAGGAAAGATCATAATTGATGTGACCAACCCGCTCGATTTCACACATGGCATGCCTCCCCGCATGCTGGAAGGATTGGGAAATTCAAATTCATTAGGCGAAGAAATTCAAAAAGCGCTTCCCGATGCTTATGTTGTAAAAACACTCAATACCGTTAATTTTAAATTGATGGTTGATGCGCGGCAGGTAAATGGTGGAGATCATCATTTATTTTTCTGCGGAAACAATCCCGATGCAAAAAATAAAGTAAAACATTTCCTGGTAGATAATTTTAACTGGAGATCCGATCACCTGCTGGATCTTGGTGGCATTGAATCATCACGGGCTGTGGAAGCCATTGTTCCTTTCTGGGTATTGGTACAGCAGTCAATCGGAACTCCCCTGTTTAATTTCAAGATTGTGAAATAATCAATTGCCGGATAGATCCATGGTCTTTGTTTCCTGTCTGCTGTCTTCCACATATTGCATCATGTTCAGCACCAGGTCGGCATCCGGACAATTGGCCAGGTATTTTTCCCTTTCAGAATATTTGCACACACCGGGATAATTGCCTTCCCATCCTTCCAAATCAATTACGATCTGGAAATGAAGATGCGGCGGCCAGTGTCCATTTTCAGAAGGCATTCCAAATTCGGCAAAATAATCACCCTTAAGAATGGTATTTCCGGGCTGCAAATCCTTTAATGAATTCAGGCTGAGGTGACCGTATAATGTATGAAAAGTAAAACCCTCGAGTTGATGACTCAGAATAATGGTTGCGCCATAATCGCCAAATTCATTGTTGTTACCCAGACTGTGCACGATGCCATCCATAGGTGCGATCACTGCTGTATGAGGTCTTCCCCAGATATCTGTACCCAGGTGCAAGCTTCTTGCTTCTTCACCTTCTGCTCCAAATAATGTGCTTCTGCGGTATAAGGTGCGGTGTTCATCATAACCGCCAATGCCATAGCGGGCATGTTCATTTTCAAGTTTTTGATAAATGTAATGTGTGAACTGATCTTCATCCTCCAGGATTGCATCTGTCAGGTCTTTATTAGCTTCGGAAAAGACCATTGGGATGACCTTATCGCCGGGCTTAAAAGGTACCACATGGGCAAAATCTGATTGATGCTGCTTCAGAAGGGCAGTAAAGCTGAGATGGTCCATAAAATAAAAATTGAAGGTGCCGCTAAATTATGATTTATAATGAAACGCGCTGCTAGTTTAGAATAATATCGATTTGTCAATGGTCAATGGGTCAAATGGTCAATGGTGAATGGTCAATCACTGCTGACCATTGACCATTGCCCCATATAATAAAATTACTGAAAACCCGTTTTATAGTTAATGTCCACCCTGAAACCATCCTGTCTTTTTCTGCTGATGATTTTTGCCAGCATCACATCTGAAGCCCAGACCATAACCGGGGTTTGGAAAGGAAAGATCAATAAACAGAAAGTTGAGGTCAAGATCATTCAGAAAGGTGATAGCCTAACAGGCACATCTTATTACCACGAAGCAAATGGCAATTTCAGGCGCTACAGCATTAAAGGTTATTTTGATGCTGAAACAAATGCCGTAACCTGGTGGGATGACCATCTGATTGAAAGGAAAGGAGGTGCCAAAGAAAATCCGCAGCTCGCCATTGCAGATTTTAATTGTCCGGGTGGAGGACAAATGCTGCTGGAAGGAAATGCTGCAGCTAAAAATGATCCGGAAAAACGCAAAGGTGTGGTGGATCTTTCAAAAACAGGCATTACCGGCTTCCCCGATGAATGGGATTTTGTGATCGACAATTTTACTGTTGGCGCTAATCATCCCGATATCATTGACAGTGTGCAACTGGTAAGCCGGCAACCGAAAATGCCACCTTCAGCACCTGTTTTTACAAAATCAACACCTTCAAATCCACAACTTCCGCCAGCCAAAAAAGGTATGGTATCCATTCCTCCCATGCCTTCACCAGCACCCCCTGTTGTTATTGCCCATACAC
>MWYV01000008.1 GCA_002050435.1 Chitinophagales bacterium 33-2
GATCAGCTATGGTATGCAGCTTTTTTTCATCAGCAGGGAAGCTTATTCCAGGAAAGAGATTCCTGCACAGGTTAAAGATGAATTTGACGCATCTGAATTGCACCTGATTCACGAAGGCGGATATGGTTTGAAGGGAATGCAGGGTGCACAGTACATCCTGAAAGAAACGGATACCACCTCCTATTCTCATATTGTTGCGGCGGTGGGAACAGGCACCATGCTGGCCGGACTGGTAAATGCAGCCAAACCAGCGCAGCATGTGATCGGTATCAGCGTATTGAAAAATAATTTTTCAATTGAAACTGCCATCAATCATTTGTTGCCATCACCAGCGCCACGATATGTACTGAATCATGAATACCATTTTGGAGGATATGCCAAATCAACACCGGCGCTTTTTGATTTTATGAATCAATGGTACCAGGAGCACAGGATCCCTTCAGATTTTGTGTACACCGCCAAATTATTTTATGCTGTTGATGATCTTTTAAAAACCGGTCATTTCCCCTCTGGTTCAAAACTGTTGGTCATACACAGCGGCGGCCTGCAGGGAAATAGCGCTCTGCAGAAGGGAAAGTTAATATTCTGAACAAAAAAGGCTTCAGGATTATATTTGTACGAACTGAAGACGGGAATCCTTAATATGAAACAATTTTTCAGACTTATTTTATCATCCGCCACCATCTTTTTTGCAACTCAGGCAGCAAGCCAGGATACGCTGCCCAATTTTACCGTCAGGGACCTGGGTAATAACCGCATTGTTGTGGGATGGGTCAATAATTACCCTGTTGTAAAACAGATCAGCATTCAACGTTCGCATGATAGTCTGAAAAATTTCAAGACCATTCTCAGTGTAACCGATCCTACCGCTATACAAAATGGTTTTGCAGATAAAACAGCGCTGAACGATCATATGTATTATCGCCTTTTTGTAAACCTTGATAAAGGCGAATTCTTTTTTACAGCCTCAAAACAACCTGTTCGCGACACCATCTCTACCATCGTGAATCCCGTTGTTCAGAAGATAAAAGATACACTTAACGGAAACAACAGGAATGCCATAAATAAGAAACCTGATTTTGTTCCATCCTTTTTTGTCTATACCAGGAAGGATGGTTACCTGTTCATCAACCTTCCGGATGCAGAAAGAAAAAATTACCGCATTAAATTTTATGAAGAAGATGACAGTTTTCTTTTTGAACTGAAAACCATTAAAGAACCTGCACTTAGCCTCGACAAAGCCAATTTCATGAAAGCGGGATGGTTTAAGTTTGAATTGTACGATGATGAAAAGCTGGTGGAAAAGAACCGGTTTTATCTCCCCCGTGAATTTTAGTGTTACTGCTTTATCAGATCGATTCCAAAAACGTTTTCAAAATTCTTTATCAGCTTTTGCTTTAATTCTTCCATATTGATGGTACTTCCCAGTTCAGATGCTAAAGATGTTACTTTCTTATGCTGGATGCCGCAGGGTATGATATAATTAAAATAATCCAGGTCGGTATTTACATTCAAAGCGAAACCATGCATGGTGATCCAGCGGCTGCAACGTACACCCATTGCACATATTTTTCTTTCACTTCCCTTTATTCCGACATCAAGCCACACTCCGGTTTCCCCGGCCGACCTTCCTCCTTCAATACCATATTCCCCAAGGGTTAAAATCATCACTTCTTCCAGTGCGCGCAAATATCTTCCGATATCAGTATAAAATTTTTCAAGGTCAAAGATGGGATAACCTACCACCTGCCCGGGTCCATGAAAAGTAATATCTCCTCCACGGTTGGTATGAAAGAATTGTATGCCTTTATTGATTCTTTCCTCCTCACCTATCAGCACATGTTCCATTTTACCGCTTTTACCTAAAGTATATACGGGTGGATGCTCAACAAATAGCAGATAGTTTTTTGTGTCTGAAAGCAACGGGTCTGCAGGCTCGGCCTGTTGGTGCATCAGCGATTTCACCTGCAGATTTTTTTGCATCAGCGCTTCCTGGTATTCCCAGGCTGCTTTGTAATCCATCATCCCCAGGTCTGCGAATTCCGCACTTTGTTTCAACATTGGTCAAAATTAGCAACTTTAGTCCCTTTATTTTTGCAGATATGATACCCTCGGAAGAAAACCAGTTGAATGAAGAGCCCATTGAAGCGAGCGAGGAACTTTACCAGCGCTTTGTTTTTACAATAGACAAAGGCCAGGAACCATACCGGATCGACAAGTTCCTGATGAACCGTATTGAAGGCGCAACAAGAAATAAACTTCAGCAGGCCATAAACACAGGACTGGTATTGGTAAACAATAAAGAGATCAAACAAAATTATAAGATCAAACCTTTCGACCAGGTGGTGGTGTATTCCGATTTGTCTCCTGAATCAACTGAGATCGTTCCTGAACAAATGTCTTTAAATATTGTGTATGAAGAAAGTGATCTGATGGTGATCAACAAACCTGCAGGAATTGTTGTGCATCCTGGTAGCGGCAACTATAATGGAACTTTATTAAATGGCGTGGCTTTTTATCTTCAGCAACAAAAGCCCGGAATATCTGAAGAAGTTCTTCCACGTTTTGGACTGGTGCACCGGATAGATAAAAATACCAGTGGCCTGCTGGTGCTGGCAAAAAATGATAAGGCCATGCGGCAACTGGCAAAACAGTTTTTTGATCATACTGTGAAACGGGAGTACCTGGCACTGGTCTGGGGTGATGTGGAAAATGAATCAGGAACCATCAGGGCACATGTGGGCAGAAACCAGCGGCACAGGAAGCTTTTTGAAGCCTACCCGGAAGGTGAATATGGAAAAGACGCCACTACCCATTACGAGGTACTGGAAAGATTTAATTATGTTACCCTGGTGAAATGTGTACTGGAAACCGGGCGCACCCACCAGATCCGCGTGCATATGAAATACCTGGGACACCCGCTTTTCAATGATGATTTTTATGGCGGTGATAAAATTGTAAAAGGAACCGTATTCGCACGGTATAAACAATTTGTAGATAATTGTTTTCTGATCTGCCCAAGGCAGGCACTTCATGCTAGAACCCTTGGTTTTACACATCCTGTGAGTGGCCAGGAATTATTTTTTGAATCAGAAATTCCAACCGATATCAGCCAGGTGATCGAGAAATGGAGGAATTATGTGAAGGGAAGTCGTAAGGAATGAGGGGAAAGGGGTTAGGGGCTTGTACTTGCCTATTCAAAATCAAATAGCGTGGCGGTAAACAAACCTCTTTCTCGTTTTTTAAAAACTACTTTCCAGTTTCCATTATACCTCAACACACCTGGAACCAACAGCTCGCCGAATTTTGTCATCTCCACTTCCATCTGCACATTAAAATCATAGGCCGGTGTATTGTAACTCAGACCATAATTCCGGGCAACGATCTCCATGGTCTTTGCATTAAACCAGGTGGTGATGTTATCAAAAACGATCTTGTTTTTCTGCGATGCACTTAAGCCTTCTTTGGGAAGAATTTTAAACACATAACAATTTTCACCGCTCTTTGTTTCCATATCAACAGAAAAATCATAGTGCCGGGAGATCTCCGGATTAAAGATCTCGATCTTATCTCCGATAAAAGGAATACCCGGAATTTTTTTACCCGGGTTAAAGAACAACATTTTCAATTGCTCTTTGTGTTTTTCTATGCCGCTTTTACTGCGCACATTTCTTTCAGCACCTGCAACAATGTTGGTTTCATTGCAAACCGTTCCATTGGTAAAAAACAAGCTGGCATATAATTCCGCGGTGTAATAATCCAGTTTGTTATTTTTATACAAGTCGCCGGTAATTTTTTCTTCCAGCACTTCCATTGTGCGGCATTGATTGATGCGTTTTTGCCTGGTGCGGCTGAAAAGGGACGCAACTGTTTTCCCTTTTTTATCCATCATTTGGATATCATTCAGCGAAGTGAAACCAAGAATCCTCAGGTTTTTAAAGGCCTTATAAAATGTAGTATCCTCTTTTACCCGTTGAAGAAAACGCACAACGTCAAGGTCGTTGCGAATCACCACTTCACTTAAAACGGTAACCTTACTCAATGTCACAATGGAAGAATCTTCCTGCGCGGCCGGAAGAAAGGGAAAGAGAAAAAACAAAAAAGGCAGGACCATTTTTACCATGTCAGCAAAAATAGGGCTATCAGTGGTGGGGTTGACCTCACTGCCTTTATCTTAACTTTTACTATTTGGGAAAACTCATTTTATAATCCACCTTCACCTTGCCTTTTGATATGTCCTCAAGCTTTCTTTTCATCAGTTTGCGTTTGAGGGGTGTTATATGATCAATAAAAAGTTTGCCTTCTATATGATCGTATTCATGAAGGATGATGCGGCCGGTAACACCATGGAAAGTCTGCGTCTGTTTTATAAAATGTTCATCAAAATATTCAAGCCTAACTTCTTCGGCGCGGTAGATGTCTTCCCTGATCTTTGGAATACTGAGGCAGCCTTCATTATACAGCCAGTCATCACCGATCTCTTCTACAATATGGGCGTTAATAAAAACCTGCCGAACACCCGGTGCATCCGGGTAGTTGGTTTCTGCCCTGTCCTCATCGTCCATATTGGTAAAGATCTGTGCACTGTCCACAACAAAAAGCCGGATATCTTTTCCGATCTGCGGTGCCGCAAGACCCACACCGTTACTGGCATACATGGTTTCCCACATGCTGTCCATAAGCTTTTGTAGTTCAGGATAATCCTTTTCAATATCCAACGCTCTTTTTCTCAATACCGGGTGACCGTATGCAACAATTGGAAGAATCATTTATAATAAAACTTTTCTGGTGGTTGCAAAGGTAAGAATTGAAAGAATCTTTTCCTTATTATAGAAACAGCATGGCAAACTATAACGAATATTTGATCATTTCTCCTTTTGAAGGTACTCCTGCAACATCATGGTTGCCGCAATTTCATCTACCATGGCCTTATTCTGCCGCTGCTTTTTTTTCATACCCATTTCGATCATCGCCCTTGAAGCCATTTTAGATGTAAATCTTTCATCAACTTCTTTTATCCCGAGTGAAGGAAACTGTTTCTTAAATGCTTTAATAAAATGTTCAACCATGGAAGTGGCATGTGTTGGGGTTTCATTCCAGTTCACGGGCATTCCAATGATCACAAGTTCCACTGCTTCTTTATTGATATATTCTTTAAGAAAGGGCATCAGCTTTGGCGTTTCCACCGTGCACAAACCCGTAGCAATGATCTGCAATGGATCCGTAACCGCGATTCCGGTTCTTTTACCGCCATAGTCCAGTGATAAGATGCGCGCCATGCAATTAAATATTGGTAACAGAATGATTGCTATTGAAAACCAGATCGGCGATCACAAAAATAGCAAATACCACACTGGCCACACCGTTGGTTGTCATAAATGCAAGGTTTACCTTTCTCAGATCATTGGGTTTTACGATGGAATGCTGGTAAACAAGACAGGCACCAAAAACCAAAACGCCTATCCAGTAGATCCATCCAAAACCACCCATTCTTCCCGCAAGAATGACCATCGATGCACTCAACAGGTGCAACAGTTCAGAGATCCTTAAAGCCTTTTCCGTGCCCACACTGGATGGAATCGAATATAATTTTTGTGAGCGGTCAAACTCCTCGTCCTGCAAAGCATAAATAATATCAAATCCACTTACCCAGAATAAAACAGCCAGCGAAAACAATACAGGGATCAGGTGAAATTTACCGGTAACTGCCAGGTAGGCACCAATCGGTGCAAGTGATAAGCCCAGTCCGAGTATGAGGTGACACAATGGTGTAAATCTTTTCGTGTAACTATATCCCAAAACAATAGCCAGTGCCACGGGTGACAGAATAAAACATAAATGATTGATCATATAACTGGAAACCATAAAAAGAAAACAGGAAACGATGGTAAAGATCAGGGCATATCTCGGCTGAATAATCCCTTTAGGAATTTCGCGGATCGCTGTTCTTGGATTCAGCGCGTCGTATTTCCGGTCGAGATATCTGTTAAAAGCCATTGCAGCACTGCGTGCGAAGATCATACAGAACACCACCATCACAAATCGAAAGACCAGCTCTTTTGTAGATGCCGGGGCAGCGGAAGTGTTAATAGCAGTTGAATATATCCGGGCCTGCCAGTTACCCATATCCAGGGTTTGCGTTTGCCATATCCGCCATGCAAGAAAAAAACCGATCATGGCGAAAGGCATGGCAAAAATGGTATGCGAAAATTTAATAAGGGAAAGATAATTTTTTACCGCTGGCATAGCTTGCAAAGAAACTAAAGAAATCTCTAGTAAACCGACAGATTATTGCACCCTGCGTTGATCTGCGTTCAGAATGCTTTCCCTTACAAGTTCCCAAAGCACTACACCAGCTGCTACTGCTACATTCAGCGAATGTTTCATTCCCAGTTGAGGGATTTCAATACAACCATCACAAAGGGCAATGGTAGCCTGTTCCACTCCGGTAACTTCATTCCCCATGATCACGGCCACCTTTTCACCATTTGCCGCAAACCGGTGCAGCGCTGTACTTTGCTCTGCCTGTTCAAGCGCAAAAACTTTGTAACCAAGGGCACGCAGGTCGTCAATGGCTTCGTTTATGCCTTTAAAATGTTTCCATTCCACAGTTTCTTCTGCACCCAGTGCTGTCTTCCTGATTTCCTTATGCGGAGGAACAGCAGTGTATCCGCAGATATAAATGGCCTGGAGCAAAAAAGCATCTGCAGTACGAAACACACTGCCCACATTATAGGCACTGCGCACATTTTCCAGAACTGCGATAACAGGGAGCTTTTCTGCCTGCCTGAATTCTTCTACTGATTTCCTATTCAATTCTTCCATTGAGCGTTTTCGCATGTGCTGGTTTTAACCCCAAAAATATAACCTGATGAAATAGTGGATAAAAAAGGGTAAAACCACAGGCGGGTTCAAGCCCTGCCGCCTATTTTTGCCCCCATAGTATGGGCAAGTCGAAAACAGCAGAAACACCGTTGATGCAGCAGCACAATGCCATCAAAGCGCGTTACCCCGATGCGGTGCTTTTGTTTCGTGTGGGTGATTTTTATGAAACCTTTGGAGCTGATGCTGTCATTGCATCGAGGGTGCTGGGCATCACACTTACAAAAAGGAATAATGGCTCGGCCGATAATGAACTGGCAGGTTTTCCTTACCATGCCATGGATACCTATTTACACAAACTGGTAAAGGCAGGTTACCGTGTAGCTATCTGCGACCAGCTTGAAGATCCTAAAACTGCAAAAGGCATCGTTAAACGAGGAGTGACTGAAATGGTTACGCCAGGTACGGCTACCAACGATAAATTGCTGGATTTTGGATCCAATAATTTTCTTGCTGCCGTTCATGTATCAGGTGAAATGTATGGACTGGCTTTCCTGGATATTTCAACCGGTGAATTTTTTGCATCGGAAGGAGATAAAGAATATGCTGATAAATTACTGAGTGGATTCAAACCTTCTGAAATTATTTTTCAGCGCCACTACCAGAAAAAATTCCGCGAAGATTTTGGTTCACGTTATTATACCTATACGCTTGATGAATGGATCTTTCAATCCCAATACACTTCTGAGATCCTGCTGAAGCATTTTGACACCCATTCCCTCAAGGGTTTTGGAGTGGAGGGATTGTCTGCAGGCATTGTTGCCGCCGGCGCAGTGTTACATTATTTAAAGGAAACCGAACATCCTAACCTACAGCATATAACTGCCCTCCAGAGAATTGAACAAAACGACTACCTGTGGATGGATAAGTTCACCATCCGCAATCTGGAACTGCTTTCCAGTCCGATGGAAAATGGACAAACACTTTTAAAAGTGTTGGACAATACCTGCTCTCCTATGGGAGCGCGTTTGCTGAAAAGGTGGATGGTATTTCCGTTAAAAGACATCAACAAGATCAATGAAAGACTGGATGTTGTTTCTTTTTTTATTCTCGAAACAGATCTCAGGAACAAACTTTTACACGCCATGCGCCAGTGCGGCGATATGGAAAGACTGGTTTCAAAGATCCCGTTAAAAAAAATCAATCCACGGGAATTGCTGCAACTGGCAAAAGCACTCAGGCAAATCGATGTAATTAAACATGCCTGCAGCCCTGCAAAAAACAGTTACCTGAACCGGCTTGCCGACGCCTTGAATCCCTGTCATTACATAGCGGAAAAGATCCTGAAGGACATCATTGAAAATCCGCCGGCCCTTGCAGTGAAAGGAGGATTCATCAATAAAGATGTACACCCCGAACTGGATGCATTGAGAAACATCGCGCATAACGGAAAAGAATATCTTTTACAGTTACAACAAAAAGAAGCGGAAAGAACGGGCATTTCTTCACTCAAGATCAGTTACAACAATGTTTTTGGTTATTATCTTGAAGTCACGAATGCGCATAAAAATAAAGTGCCGCCTGAGTGGATGCGCAAACAAACACTCACCAATGCAGAACGCTACATCACACCTGAATTAAAAGAATATGAAGAAAAGATCACAGGCGCTGAAGAAAAAATACATAGGCTTGAGCTCGAACTTTTCGACGGGCTGATCTCCGAACTTCTTGATTTTCTTTCCTGCATACAGGCAAATGCACAGGTAGTAGCCACACTGGATGTGCTCACCTGTTTTGCCAACAATGCCCTTCAGTTCAATTACAAAAAACCGGATATGCATCAGGGTGATGAACTGCAAATAAAAAACGGCAGGCATCCTGTAATTGAAAGAACCCTTCCACCATCGGAACCTTACATCGGCAACGATGTGCGTTTTGATAAAATACAGCAACAGATCATCATTCTTACAGGGCCTAACATGAGTGGCAAATCGGCGCTCTTACGCCAGACCGGTTTGATCACCCTGATGGCACACATGGGGAGTTTTGTTCCGGCAGATGAAGCGCTGATGCCATTGACCGATAAAATATTTACCCGTGTGGGTGCTTCAGATAATTTAAGTGCGGGCGAATCCACCTTCATGGTGGAGATGAATGAATCGGCATCCATTATCAATAATATCAGCAGCCGCTGCCTGATCCTGCTGGATGAAATTGGAAGGGGAACTTCTACTTATGATGGCATTTCCATAGCCTGGAGCATTGCCGAATACCTGCACCATTCTCCCCATCAGCCCAAAACATTTTTTGCTACTCACTACCACGAGCTCAATGAACTGGAACACAAACTGCCAAGGGTCAAAAATTTTCATGTAACTAATAAAGAAATCGGAAACAGGATCATTTTTTTAAGAAAGCTGGCACCGGGTGGCAGTATCCACAGCTTTGGCATCCATGTGGCCAGGATGGCAGGTATGCCACCCGACCTGGTAAACAGGGCAAGGGAGATTTTAACCCAGCTTGAACAAAAAAATGCAGATGCCAATATTGGTGATGAATTAAAATCGCTGTCAGCCCCAAAAATGCAGTTAAGCATTTTTGATGCCCATACCCAAACTTTTGATGAGATCAGGAAGGTATTGGAAGGCCTGGACATTAACCGACTCACGCCCGTCGAGGCCCTGTTGAAACTGAACGAAGTGAAAAGCCTTTTGAAATAATACTTTAGGATCAATATAAAAACTTACTATTTTTACCTCAAACCACTAAAAATGCATCAGCTAAAACTACCTGCGCTTATTTGTTTTTTATTTTCTGCATTATTTTTTACTGCCTGCAAAAAAGAGAATAACGATAACGAGATTATTGAAAACGCTACCATGCCCCTGACAAGAGCCCAGGTAGTAGTTCCGGGTGCCATTGTTATTCCTCCTTCATCAGCAACAGGAAATATAAATGGTTCTTATAGCAGGGAAAGAAAATTGTTCAGCTATACTGTAACCTGGACAGGACTCACAGCCAATCCCACAGCCATTCATATTCATGGCATCGCAGATGCAGGATTTATTGCACTTCCTGCGCCTCTGGGACCTTTTACCAACGGGATTCTCCAAAGTTTTACCTCGGGTTTCCAGGTAGCTACCACCGGCTCTTACAGTGGAAGTTTATATGTAGATGGAATTGTTGTAAAGGAAGAGCACCTGCTTAACGGAAAATACTATATGGATATCCATACGAGTGCCGTACCTTTTTCCACTACTGGTGAGATCAGGGGCCAGATCGTTTTTAATTAAAAAAACTTTCAAAATATTCAGGGCTGTTCCTATCCGGAACAGCCTTTTTTTTGCGCAGGATCAGTTTGTAGTTGCAAACCAGATGGGCTTCGGATTGTTCCAGTCGCCGTTATAATTTATAAATAGTTCTTCGCCCGCCTTTATATCCCTTACAGTTTTAATGGTGATGGTCTGCCGGTTGAAATGCATTTCATATTCACAATTGGCTTTGAAAGAATGATTGTATAAAGGAACATAGCCCAGGGCCATACAGCATTGTAATTTTGCTTCTCCCCATTCAAAAATATAATCGTGGAGCAGGGTCTGGTCAATAAATCCCCTGTCTTTTTTCGACATCACGATAACAGGAGCAATTTCTATAACCGCTCCTGCATCTATTTTCTTACTCGAATAAACACCCTTTCCCATAGGCGAAGTCTTTCCAACAAAAATGAACGGGGAAATAAAATTTATAGCCTTCACATCTGCGATTTGTCACAAATTAATTTTACTATTCCAATTTGAACAACTTCCTGTGCTTAATTTTACCAGATGCCATTGGAAGTCATGCAGGAGCAATTCGAAGAAGTGATCCATTCTGGTGATCCCTTGCAGATCCGGGATTTCCTGGACCATCAGAACATTAGTGACATTGCCGACCTTTTATATGAACTTCCGGAATATGAAAGCCAGATCATTGCGGCCATGTCGATTCACAGGGCTTCGGGTGTTTTCAAGATCCTTGAATTTCCCACTCAGAAAAGGATCATTCAAACCCTGCCACCTTCAAAAACTGCAGAACTCCTGAACGAATTACCACCCGATGACCGCACCGACTTCCTGGAAGAACTGCCCAGTAATGTGGTAAGAGAACTGATAAAATTGCTGGACAATGAAGAACGAAGGATCACACTTTCGCTGCTTGGCTATCCTGAAAACAGCGTAGGCAGGCTGATGACACCCGACTATGTGTACATCTATGAAAACAATACCGTACAACAGGTTTTGGATACCGTGCGCAGAGTAGGAAAAAACAGTGAGACCATTGATGTGATCTATGTGATCAATGACAAGGGTGAACTGCTGGATGATATCAGGATCAGGGAATTCATCCTGGCAACTCCAGAAACAAGGGTGCTCGAACTAATGGACAACCGCGTGATTGCCCTGAATGCTTTTGAAGACCAGGAATTGGCCAATGAAGCATTTAAGATGAACAACAGGGTGGCACTTCCTGTTGTGAGCAACAGCAACAAACTATTGGGCATTGTAACGATCGATGACATTCTGTGGGTTGCCAGCGAGGAGTTTACTGAAGACATTCAAAAAATAGGGGGTACAGAAGCGCTGGAACAACCCTACCTGGAAATGCCGCTTTTCAAACTGTTTAAAAAACGCGTGGTCTGGCTGATGGTTTTGTTTGTGGGAGAGCTTATGACCATTTCTGCCATGCACCGATTTGAAGATGATATAGCAAGAGTGGTTGTGCTGGCTACTTTTATACCACTCATTATTTCCAGTGGTGGAAACAGCGGATCACAGGCAGCCACATTGATCATCCAGGCAATGGCATTAAGGGAATTGTCTATTACGGATTGGTGGCGCATTATGAGAAGAGAAATTCTATCGGGTATCATGCTCGGACTTACCCTTTGTATTATGGGTATGACGGTCATCCTGATCTGGCAGGCCTTTACCGATAATTTCGGTGAATATTATATGAGCATTGCTTTTACTATCGGCATTTCACTTACCGGTGTGGTGTTGTGGGGCTCACTGGTTGGATCCATGCTGCCATTGATCCTGAAAAAACTGGGTGCAGACCCCGCGGCCTCTTCAACTCCTTTTGTTGCCACACTGGTGGATGTAACGGGATTGATCATTTATTTCTCTGTGGCTTTTGCCATTTTGTCCGGCAAATTATTATAGTCAAAAAGACCGTTTTTGGAAAATCAGTCTTTTTATAGATTTTCGCACGATTGATCCTATTCATTTTGAACCGGATCTGAATTTCAAACCAATATTCATTATGTGTGGCATTGTTGCTTATATAGGTCCGAGAGAAGCTTACCCGATCATCCTTAAAGGACTAAAACGACTGGAGTACCGCGGTTACGATAGTGCAGGTATTGCTTTGCTGAACGGTGGACTGAAAGTGTACAAGAAAAAAGGCAAAGTTGCGGATCTGGAAGAAACACTACAGGGAATTGATCTGCATGCAAACATCGGCATCGGACATACCAGGTGGGCCACCCATGGTGAACCCAACGACCGTAATGCCCATCCCCATACTTCAGCAAGTGGCAAACTGGCTATGATCCATAACGGCATCATTGAAAATTATAACCAGCTGAAACAGGAACTGCTGAACAAGGGATACAAATTCACTTCCGACACAGACACCGAAGTGTTACTGAATTTTATTGAAGAAATTCAGACCCAGAACAATTGTCCGCTCGAAGAAGCCGTCCGGATCGCATTAAAAAGAATTGTGGGTGCGTATGTAATTGTATTGATCGAAAAAGATCATCCTGATACATTGATTGCAGCCAGAAAAGGGAGTCCGCTGGTGATCGGTATTGGAAAGAATGAACATTTTCTTGCCTCCGACGCCTCTCCTATTATTGAATACACCAAGGAAGTGGTTTATGTAAATGATTATGAGGTCGCGATTATAAAACCAGATGAACTTATATTAAAAAATTTGGGTAATGAAAGGCAAACACCTTACATCACCAAACTTGATATGGAGCTGGCCGCAATTGAAAAAGGCGGGTATGATCACTTCATGCTTAAGGAAATATTTGAACAGCCGCAAACTGTATATGATTGTTTAAGAGGAAGACTCGATGCACAGGCAGGAACCATTACCATGAGTGGTATTCAAAAATATGCTGAACAGATTATGAATGCCAAACGCATTGTAATGGTGGCATGTGGTACCAGCTGGCATGCAGGACTTGTTGCCGAATATATTTTTGAAGAATTGTGCCGGATCAACGTTGAAGTGGAATATGCTTCTGAATTCCGTTACCGTAACCCGGTAATCAATAAAGGCGATGTGATCATTGCCATTTCTCAAAGCGGTGAAACTGCGGATACACTTGTTGCCATTGAAAACGCTAAATCAAAAGGTGCCATCATCCTTGGTGTGGTGAACGTGGTGGGATCTTCCATAGCCAGGATCTCCGATGCGGGAGCCTATACACATGCCGGGCCCGAAATAGGCGTTGCTTCTACAAAAGCCTTTACTGCGCAACTTGCTGTACTCACAATGATCGCGTTAAAGATCGGCCACGACAAAGGTGTGCTGGATCATGACCGCTACATGCACCTTTTGAATGAACTGGATGCCATTCCTGCTAAAATAGAAAAGGTTTTAAACCTGAATGATCACATCAAAGCACTTGCAGAAAAATACAGTGATGCCACCAGCAGCCTCTATCTCGGCCGGGGTTATAATTTTCCTGTTGCACTCGAAGGCGCACTTAAATTAAAAGAGATCTCTTACATCCATGCTGAAGGTTATCCTGCTGCGGAAATGAAACACGGTCCCATAGCACTGGTAGATGACCAGCTGCCCGTAATTTTTGTAGCCACCAGGGATTCATACCACGAAAAAGTGATGAGCAATATGCAGGAGATCAAAGCAAGAAAAGGAAAAGTGATCGCTGTCATCAATGAAGGCGATGAACAAAGTGCTGCATTGGCCGATGACACCATCATGATTCCGGAAGCAGATGAAATTGTAGCACCTATGTTAAGTGTGATCCCTTTACAATTACTGGCCTATTATATTGGTCTGCATAAAGGACTGGATGTTGACAAACCCCGTAACCTTGCCAAATCCGTTACCGTGGAATAAATAACTTATCTTATATCCGGCACCCTGCGCTATGCATGGTGCAACAAACCCGGGAATCAACTCTGTAAAATGAACGATATCAGGAAACGACCCATACAGGATCTTGGATATAATTTTATACAAGCAGCCTATCTACCTGAAGGCAAAGATGAATATCATTTAAGAAACATCCAGAACAAGAATGGGATTTCTTACCGCAATCTTTCGGCATACGAGATCGAAGTGCTGGTTAGAAATAACAATACTTCCGACGACTGGAATAAGATCCAGGTTTCTAATGCCTTTAACCCGGAACTCGTTAAACAATGTAAATTTTATGGGCTGGTCAGAATTGGTAAACTGGAAACCATTTCACTCGAATACCATAATGTGCTCATGCCAGTTGGACTGTACAACAGCACCATCCTTAGCTGTGATTTTGGCGACAATGTGGTAGTGAACAATGTTAACTACATTTCTCATTACATTGTGGGCAATGAAGTCATGCTGTGCAACGTGCACGAGGTTCATGTAACCGATCATGCCAAATTTGGTAATGGGGTATTGAAAGAAGGAGAATCGGAAGCGGTACGGGTTTGGGTTGAAGTCTGCAATGAAAATGCAGGAAGGAAAATACTTCCTTTTGAAGGCATGCTCCCGGGTGATGCCTACATCTGGTCGAAGTACAGGGATGATGAGGTTCTGATGCAAAAATTCAAGGAGTTTACTGAAAAGAAATTTGACAGGCAAAGAGGTTATTATGGTGAGATCGGTGACCGATGCGTGATCAAAAATACCAGCATCATTAAAGATGTTTGGATTGGAAGTGATGCCTATATTAAAGGTGCCAATAAATTAAAAAACCTTACGATCAAATCAGGACCGGGTGACCAGACACAGATCGGTGAAGGTTGTGAACTGGTGAATGGAATTATTGAGGAAGGATGCAGGATTTTTTATGGTGTAAAAGCAGTAAGATTTGTAATGGCATCACACTCCCAATTAAAATATGGTGCGCGGCTGATCAACTCTTATCTCGGAAATAATTCAACCATCTCCTGCTGCGAAGTATTAAACTCACTTATTTTTCCGGCACATGAACAGCATCATAATAATTCTTTTTTATGTGCAGCGGTGGTCATGGGACAAAGCAATATTGCAGCAGGCGCAACACTCGGATCTAACCACAACAGCCGTGCAGCAGATGGAGAAATGGTGGCATCAAGAGGCTTCTGGCCAGGACTCTGCGTAAGCCTGAAACACAATTCAAAATTTGCTTCATTTACCTTACTTGCAAAAGGCGATTACCAGCACGAATTGAATATACCGCTTCCTTTCAGTCTGGTAAGTAATGATGAAGCCAATAACAAACTTGTTGTGATGCCAGCCTACTGGTTTATGTATAATCTTTATGCTCTGGCAAGAAATTCCAGTAAGTGTGGCGACAGGGATAAAAGAAAAGAGAAAATTCAGCTCATTGAATATGATTACCTCGCTCCTGACAGTGTCAATGAAATATTTGATGCACTCAGCCTGATCAAAAAACTCACAGCCATTCATCATGGAAAACTTGCGCCGGATACAGATGAATCTGAATTACTGGAAAAGGGAAGTAACCTTCTGGATGACGACAACATTCAAATCAGCAATTTGGAGATCAAAGGTTCCGGATTTGAAAATAATGCAAGAACAATGGTATTATGTAAGGTGAAAGAGGCCTACCATATTTATAAAAAGCTGGTAAGGTATTATGCCATGATGCAGTTGATCAGTCTTTCCAGGGAAAAAAAGACCTGGTCTTTTGATGAGATCCAATCCAGCTTACCGGAAGAACCCAAACGTTTACAATGGACGAACCTGGGGGGACAACTATTTCCACAGGAACAGGTAGCGTCACTGTTTTCAGGAATTAAAGCAGGCAGCATGCAAACCTGGGAAGATGTGCACCAGTTCTATTCTGAGAATGCAAATCAATATAAGGATCAGAAACTGCAACATGCCTTTGCAGCCCTTCTGGAACTGGACGGATTATCCAAATCCGGTTTTACCCGCGAACGTTTTGAACATTATCTTGATGATACGCTCCAATTCAAGGAATGGATGGTAGCCCATATTAAAAGGTCAAGAGAAAAGGATTACGAAAACCCGTTCCGCAAAATGGTGTATGAAAATGAAGAAGAAATGGAGGCCGTGATGGGAAGCCTGGAGGACAATGTTTTCATCAACCAGCAATTTGAAGAACTGGAATTGCTGAGAAGCGACATTGAAAATCTAAAAGCCGGAAAAAAATTACAAATGAACTAAAATGAAAACTGCCGCATCAGCGGCAGTTTTATAAAACATGCAAGATCTTATTGCCTGTTCATACTAGTGTCAGTTCTGTTCATGGAAGTATCCATACCAGTACCGAAAGTATCAGGGGTAACTGTTGTTGGAGTAGTTGTCATGTTCATCGAATCAGAATGAGTTGTTGTTGCACTTTCATTATTACAAGCAACCAAAGCACCTGCAACTGCGAACATCAGGAAAAATTTTTTCATTGTAGTTTAGTTTTAGTTAACTATTGGCCGCAAAGGTAGCCGCTACATTCATAAAACCAAATTTTTAAGCCGCTTTCTATTTTTTTCTGAAAAAGATCCGGATCGGCACGCCAGTGAAAGTGAAATGCTCCCTTAGTTTATTCTCCAGGTAGTTCCGGTAAGGCAGCTTGATGTCGTCGGGATAATTACAGAAAAAAGCAAAAGAAGGAACAGCTGTAGGTAATTGGGATATGAATTTAATCTTTACTGCATTACCCCTCACCACAGGTGGATTATACGTTTCAATAGCTTTTAGCATGATCTCGTTAAGTTGCGAGGTGGCAATTCTCCTGTTGCGGTTCTCATAAACATCAAGTGCAAATTCAATGGCTTTTAAAATCCTCGTTTTCTCCTTAGCCGAAATAAAAAGGATCGGAACATCATTAAATGGCGCCAGTCGCTGCTTCAGCTGTTTTTCATAATCTCTTGCCGTATTGGTTTCCTTTTCTACAAGATCCCATTTATTTACCAGCACCACAATGCCTTTTCCTTTTTTAGAGGCGAGGCTGAAAATGGTAAGATCCTGGGCCGTAATACCTTTTTCCGCATCCAGCATCAGCATACATACATCTGCTTCATCCAAAGCTTTAATGGCCCGGATCACTGAATAAAATTCAAGGTCTTCATGCACTTTTGATTTGCGCCTGATACCTGCAGTATCGATCAGCACAAAATCCTTTTGAAATAATTGATACCGGGTGTGAATGGTATCGCGTGTGGTTCCGGCAATATCACTGACAATGGTTCTTTCTTCACCGATCAATGCATTGAGCAAAGAGGATTTACCTACATTAGGCTGACCGATAATGGCAAATTTCGGCAGTCCTTCTGTTTCCTCTGCACCGCTTTCGTCTGTAATGAGGTTGGTAACCGCATCAAGCAGGTCGCCGGTGCCACTTCCGCTGATAGAGGATATAAAGAACAGGTGTTCAAACCCCAGGCTGTAAAATTCTGAAGCTTCCAGCAGCCTTTCATTGTTATCTACCTTGTTCACCACCAGGAATACTGGTTTTGTGGAGCGCCTCAATACATCAGCCATGGCATCATCCAGGTCGGTCATTCCCGTAGCTGCATCCACCACAAACAATATGGAACTGGCTTCATCAACTGCCACCTGTACCTGTTTACGGATCTCCCTTTCAAATACATCATTACTATCCGGAACAAAACCACCTGTATCAATAATGAAAAAGTTTTTCCCGTTCCAGTCCGCAATCCCATATTGCCGGTCGCGGGTTACGCCTGGGGTATCTTCAACAATTGCCTTGCGTTGTTCGAGCAGGCGATTGAACAAGGTACTCTTCCCCACGTTTGGTCGGCCCACGATTGCTACTGTATATCCTGCCATTCCTGATTTTTTTTTAAAGTGCAAAAGTAAGCCATACAGTTTCAGCGGGTTTAAAGAATACGGGCGCGATAAAAATTTGAAGGAAAAGAAGGTTAATTATAGCCGTATTCTCTCAGGAACAGGTCATTTTCCCTCCATTTGGGACGCACTTTTACAAAGAGCTCCAGGAAAACCTTCTGGTCAAGAAAAGCTTCGATCTCCAGTCGCGCTAGTGAACCGACCTGTTTGATCATCTTTCCACCATCGCCGATCACAATGGCTTTCTGCGATTCTCTTTGAACAATGATCTCTGCCCTGATCTTGATCAGTGTTGATTTCTGTTTAAATTCATTGATCAGTACCGTGGCGTGGTAAGGGATCTCATCCTGGAATAAGGTATATATCTTTTCTCGGATCATTTCAGATACAAAGAATTTTGTTGGAAGATCGGAGATGTCATCGTTGGAATAAAAAGGTTCGCCTTCCGGTAACAGTTCCACGATCCTGTCGAGCAGGGCTTGTACATGCAGCCCTTTCAGTGCGGAGATGAGGAATACCTCACCACAGTATTTTTTGTCTTTAAAAAACGCCTTGGCTTTTTCCTGTTTTGTTTTATCTGAGCCATCTATTTTATTGACCACTACCATAGCTTTCGACTTCAGGCGGAGTGCAGCAAAAACAGCATCGGCTTCTTCCCAGTTTTCTTTTATATCCACCATCAGCAGGGCCAGGTCGGCATCTTCCAGTGCGCTTTTAACGGCAGACATCATCCGTTCATGCAGTTTATATTTCGGGTCAATGATGCCGGGGGTATCAGAAAATATGATCTGGTAGGTTTCCGTAGTGGCAATTGCTTTGATGCGGTGGCGTGTGGTTTGGACTTTAGGCGAAACGATGGCCATTTTTTCGCCCATAAAAGCGTTGAGCAGGGTACTTTTCCCTGCGTTGGGCTTTCCGAATATGTTTACAAATCCTGATTTCAAATGTTAAATGATTGTCTGCAAAAGTAGATCATTAAAAATAGTTTGGCTGAAAAGGGGAGGCGGCTTATATTTGCCACCCGTCAGAATGCTGACTTAGTTCTTACAAATTATTTAAACATTATATCGCGAAGTAGAGCAGCGGTAGCTCGTCGGGCTCATAACCCGAAGGTCGGGAGTTCGATCCTCCCCTTCGCAACAAAGAAAGGTTTCCAATTTGGAAGCCTTTTTTAATTTACTGATATTATTATACCGAAGGTCGGGAGTTCCCTGCCCGACTGCGTCACGCAGGCAGGGATCCTCCCCTTCGCAACAAAGAAAGGTTTCCAATTTGGAAGCCTTTTTT
>MWYV01000070.1 GCA_002050435.1 Chitinophagales bacterium 33-2
AAGTAATTGTGAATACTAAAAGAAAAAAGTAGCAAAAAAGAAAAGGATAGTAATAATAGTAATAGTAATTTAAAAATGTCAACGCTATTTAGGCAAGTACAGTGATTCACCATTGACCATTGACCATTGACCATTGACCATTGACCCTTCACAAATCCATACCTCATTTTATTCTTAACATCGCACTAGTTCCTCCACAACTGGTATCGCAAAATTGCCTGAAGCGAATAGTTCTTTTCCTCGTTAATTTCTCCGTTGGGTCTTGTATAACGGATGTAGGGCTGAAGATCTTTAGCAAACCTGATCCCCAGAATAAAATTCTTCCACTGAAAATCTGTTTGCAGCATTAGATGCAATTGGGTTTTATAAAGAAAAGAATCTGTATATCCTTTTACATTCATGATCTTTCTTGAAACTGACTCGCTTTGAGTCATCACATTTGTGTTTCTTATTTCGCTTTCTGTTACCGCCCCGGAAAAGCGGCTGTACATGATTCCTGTACCAACAGACCATCCTTCATTTACATAGTAATTAAAACTCAATGGAAACTGGTGGTAATAGGTTTTCTTCAGGCGCATGGTGGTAGTGGTGAGCACCATACTGCTTGTATCAAACACGGATTTCTGGCTGAAAGAAAATTCATTGAGCACCTGTGGCGCTCCGTACCTGAATTCTCCCATAATGAACCATTTATCTTCTTTATGCAGCCTGATGAAAATGGAAGGAATGTAATCAGCCAAAGAACTTTTTCTGCCATAATAATCATAAGGCACGGATTGTTGTCCTCCAAGGGGGATTTGTTGCTGCAGGCCGAGTCCCGCACTTACATATAGCTTTTTAACCACTTTGTTTTTGCTGGAAGAATCAACTTCCGGCATATTCCTATTTTTCAGTGAACTATCTTTTAGACGTGTTTTATTTATTGAATCATTTACCTGGAGATTATTTTCTTTAACTACCTCTCTGTTTTCATCATCCATTTTTTCTGTAGCCGTCCATGGTTTTGCTGCTTGTGGAGGATCAATTTTAACGGATCTGGCTGAATCCTGCTGCAACATTTCCTGTTGCTGCTTTAGTTTTTCTTCTGAGAGCGCCGGTAGCGAAACAGTTGGTTGATGTTTTACTTTTTTTGCAAATTTTTGATTTGATTTATTTTTAACCATCAGCCTTTTATTTTCATCAGCTTGAACATCCGTGCTGACCATTGACTGATTTTGACGCGCTTTTATTTCATCTGAATTGTTATGAGATGCATTTTCATTATTATAAACTTCGCTGGAATTCATATTTTCTTTTTGATTCAATTCCTGTGAAGGCTGCTTTATTGTTCCTGCATTTTCTTCAGCTTTTGAAGGCGCAGTTTCTTTCTTTAATTCTTCTTCATGAGCTGCAACATTCCCTTTGCCTGAAAACAAATAAGTATCGGGGCGGAATATAAAAAAGGAAATGGTGCCAAGAAGGCCAATAAGAATGCCCCATCCTATACATCCGCGCAGGAATATGGGTGGAGGGAGTCGCCGCTCTTCTTCTTTATCAAGAAGTGCCTTCATTTTTTGCCATGATTGTTCCTGGTCAGGAACCGGAAGACCATCTGGCTGATGATCCATTCCTTCATCATATGGTTGCTGTTCACTCATAGATTTTTACATCTTGCTGTTGAATTAATTTTTGAAGCGTTTTTCTTGCTTCACTCAAATGCCACTTGCTGGTACCTTCACTGATGTTAAGCAGCTTTCCAACTTCCTTGTGCGCATATCCCTCGATCACATAAAGATTAAATACCGCCCTGGTTGCCGGTGGCAGTTGACGTACGAGCCCTAACAATGCCGCTGCTTTCATTTTTTTGATCACTTCCGGTTCTATATGCACTTCAACGGATTCATCCAGTTCTGCATGCCCCGCCAAATTTTGTTTTGACCTGATGAAATCAAGGCAACTGTTAATAATGATCTTTCTGATCCATGTATACACTGTTCCCTGTCGGGAGTCATATTTATTTATATTCTTAAACACTTTCAGAAATCCATTGTTCAGTACTTCAACCGCATCTGAATCATCTTTTGTATACCTGATACAAAGCTGAATCATGACTTTATAAAAAGATTTATACAATTGCTCCTGTGCCAGCCGTTTGCCCTTCTGGCATCCGCTGATGATGGCGCTTATATTTTCTTCTTCCTGTTTCAATAGATCCCGGTATATATTTTCATTTGCTTTTTAAACGGGAATAGTAAGTTGCAGATCAACTTACTATTCCTTCATACATTATTTTAAACCTTTAAAAAAGCTTCCGGATCCTGAACTGGCAGCTCACAGTATGCGTAACATTCTGCGCATCAGTAAAGCTGCCTGAAAAACTGCCTTCATAGAACTGGCCGATGGCAGTTGGAAAACTGGTTATGGTTACACTTATCGGTGGGTGAGTAGCCGTTTTACCGTTCACCCAAATTTGGGTAAGCGGGTAAGTTCCGGGAACTGCGCCGGTGGAATTGAATCTGAACGTACATTCATTATTATTACTTGTTATTCCAAACCCGCTGATATAAGTATTAAATACGCCTGCTGTGCTCTGCTGTTCGGTCCATGCACTCAATGAATCGGAAGATGCGGAACCCAGGGAAAAACTATTTCCATCATATGTATAATTCACATATTGGTTTGAGGCAGTACCACATGCAGAATAGGATCCTATATTAGTTACAGGAAGCGTTAAAGCAAAGGATTGATAATTTCCCTGTTGTGAATTGGTTTCATCCACACCCAGGACTGAAATATCGCCACCACCTGAAGTGCATTTTATAAAACTGAGCGAAAAAGCACCGCTTGCATTTACTGCAGCAAATCTTGGAATATGATTATAATATACCAGCGCATATCCACTTGTAACCGGAGTTCCTGCGCAATTCAATAACGTACCCTGAACGGTAACCACCGCATTGGCAGATTGCGGAACCACAATGGTACCAATATCAGTTACCTGCGTAAATGGTCCGATGTTCTGGGTGTGCTGCACAGTATGACACTGATCATATACGGTCATGATCAGTGGCTGATTCAAAGGTACCAGCGGACTGGCCTTACCAACTGAATCAGTGATGCCGTGTACAAAACCGGAATTGGGATGAGAAGCCCTTGTAATACGCACATAAGTATAAGCCAGTGGATTGCCGTTTGAAGATTCCAATTTGAAACTGATCTGGTTTGTTGAATGCGGAAGGTCGCAGTTCCAGTAGGTAAAATGTTTCACATCACCTACATAGGTAATTCCAACTTTGGTTGACGTGCCTTCTTCTTTCCAAATACCCGTTTGTTCGTTCACAAACCATAAGGGCATGTTCACTGGTGCTGATGATTGAAGAGAGGCAGGAATGGGCATGGTGAGTTTTGCAGTGGACCCTGATTTAATTTGGAGCTTTTGTCCGGATGGTGATTCCAGTTCAACAGCCATCATCCCATAAGAAGCCAGAAGCACCCGGTTATTATTGACATCAGTGGCTAAAAAAGAACCTGGAACGGTGCGGTCAATATCATTCGCTGTTGGATCAATGTAGGCTACATAAACATTCACAGTGCCTGTATAGGCAGTTCCGGAACCATCCACCACAACCCCGCTGGGCTGCAACTGAACTTTTGCACCGTTGGACAATGCTACTTCCCCTCCTGCGGCAGCATCAACGGTGCCTGCAAGGTTTCTTTTTATCAGTTTTATTTCTATGTGATTGGTAGAAGCTGTAGCAGGAAAACTGCGGTAGGCTTTGAAATATCCGGGCAATTCTGCAGTAACAAGAGAAGCTTTGGTGTCAAGCGAAGCTTCCATGATCCTGAAATAGCCTTTTGCATCTGTAGTGACGGTTGCGGTTCCCACCTTTACTGTTACACCTGGTGCAGGCTGGTCATTTTCATTAAAAATGATCCCCTGCAATTTTGCTGTAACGGGCGAAGGCGTATTGATCACCTGATCAGGTCCTCCGATATAACTCAATTCTTTTTGACATTGAATAAAAAGTACGGAACAAAAAAGAAATGCAATCAGTTTAAGATATCTGCTCATAAAAGGAAGTTTGGTTCATATACGGCGGCTATTTCCCAAAGGTTGGGTACCCTCAATTTTAAAATGCAATCTTTCAATTCTGCTCCGCAATCCCATTTAAAAATGCTTCCACTGTTCTTCTTACCTGTTGTGCAGTGGATTGATGGTTATTTACCAGGACAGAAAAGATCAGCAGCTTGTTTTGTTTACTGTAGATATACCCACTGAGAGCTACAACACCTGAAAGTGTTCCCGTTTTTGCATAAATACGACCAGGAAGCTGGGTATAATAACCTGTAAGCGTTCCTTCATTCCCCGTGGGAAAGATGTTCTTGATGCGCTCCATTCCAAATTCCTGTTGCATCTTATCTAATATAGAGACAAAGGATGCCGGGGTAAAAAGATTATAGCGGCTAAGTCCAGACCCATCTACCCACCGCGGTTTTTGTGGCAGCGATGAAAATTCAGTTTTTATCACTGTATCGATCATTTGAGAAAGAGACATTTTACCTAAAAAGTTATTGGCAGCCATTACCAGGGTTTGTTCCGCAAAAAAATTATCGCTCCGGTGCATCATAGGCGTCAACATGGAATCCGTTTTTTGTGTTGCAATGGTAAAGGGATAATTTTTTGACCTGGAGGCCTTGTAAACGCTGGACTTAAGTGTATCACCTAGCAAAGCCAGCATCGTTTTAAAATCGGGGCGGAAGGGAATCGTAGCAGCAGTTGCCTGGCCATTTGTAATATGGAAAACATTCTCTTCCCAGGGTTTTTCGAGCCCAAATCCTGTGGGAGCTATGAATCCGGTAGTTACTGATCCGGTAAAATAGTTTGGCTGTACGCTAACCGAACCATTTTGAAACCTGAACCGGGCCACATTTCCATACATAGGCAGATCACTGCGCTGGGCCATATAGGAAGCCAGGTAATCATTCCAGCTCCAGCCACTGCCCAGGAAATCCTTAAAACCTGCATCTTCTACCACCACGTGCTGATATCTTTTTACCAATTCAAAGGCGGGTTGAAAACTAAATTCCGGGTGCAGAAAGACCGGGTCGCCGGAAGGCTGGATAAAAATAGTATCCCCGGAAATGGCATAACGAAAAGTGGTCATGCTGTCGGAAAGGTATTTAAGACCTACATAGCAGGTTGGAATTTTAGTGTTACTGGCAGGCACGAAATACTTGTCTGACTGGTATTCATAAATGGTGCGCCGGTCCGTGGCATCATAAACACTGATCCCTACATGGGCATTTTTTAATACTTCATTGTTTTGAATACCAGTTACCTGTGTTTTTGAGATCCTGGAAGAAGGAGTGCAACCAATAAATACAAGGAGAAGGGACAAAGGGAAAATCCTGCGCATATTATTAAGTAATGGTGACACCAAGATAAGCAAACACAGTCATGAAGAAAGCACGGCTTTTATTAAAAAACCCTCTCTTATTAAAATAATTTAATATTTCATCGGGCATTTTAAAGAAATTCACTAAGCGCCCATCCCCATTGATTGATATTGATAATCAATTAAATATAAATGAACCGTAGTTTTTCATCCTTCCAAAAGCTAGGAGTTACGGGACTGGCCTATTAGATTTGACCCCGTTACCCTGATCTCCGGACTCTGAAAAGCCAAAAGTCGTCCCCCGGAAAATCAGTGTAATTTGATCCGACATCCTCCCTAATCCCAATATTCTTTGATCATTCCATCCAATCTTCGGGTCGGCATTGTTTCACCCTAAAAAATGAAAACAATGTTGAAAAACATCATGAACAGTGCAAGAATTGTGGTACCAGGTCTGTTGTTAATGCTGATCACACCAGAAAATTCCAATGCAAAAAAACCGGTTGAAACTCCTGTATTCAATTACAAGGATTCTTCCGGAAAAACAAAAGACAGTATTGCATTTGGATCAGTTGCCAACTGTAATGAAGATCTGGCTTTTGCCCTCCAGGGCCCGCGTATCGAATTAAACGGAACAGCATCTACCTATGTAAAGCAGTTTATTAAAAAGAACCGCGAAGGACTCTCAGAGGTAGAAAAAAGGAAACAAAAATATTTCAGCATCATCGAACCCATATTTGAAGCATATGGAATTCCCGTTGAGTTGAAATACCTGGCCGTAGTGGAATCAAAACTCAAAACAAATGCGCTTTCAAGAGTTGGTGCAAAAGGCCTCTGGCAATTCATGCCAGGCACTGCCCGAGAATTGGGTTTAAAGGTTAAAGGTAAATATGATGAAAGAACCCATGCCTATAAAAGCACCGTGGCTGCCGCAAAATATCTTAAAGAATTGTACAGGCAATTTGGAGACTGGTTGCTGGTGATTGCCGCATACAACAGTGGCCCAGGCTATGTTTACAAGGCGATTAAGCGTTCAGGCAGCAGGAATTTCTGGAAGATCCAGTCGTTATTACCGGCAGAAACCAGGGCCCATGTTAAGCATTTTATTGGTACGCATAGCTTCTTCCAGGAAGAAAACAGCGTGACCCAGCTTACCAAACAGGAAGTGCAGGTCTTCGAAAGAAAAATGGAAAAATTTCATCTGCAACAATCCCTGAATGTAAACGAAGCGGCAGTAGCCCAGGCTGCTCCGGTAAAAGATGCAACAGAAAGAACTGAAAAATAAATGAACAACACCAGGCCCTGGTCACCAATAGTTGATCAGGGCCTTTCCTGTGCCCTCAACCATCTTTCAGGAATTTCATTGCTGGCTGCCAGCAGGTAATCCTTGTAAGAACAGGCAATAAATTTTTTATCCGGAAGCTGCATCCACCAGCGACCGGTTTTTTTACTTTGGAGAAAAGTAGTGGCTACTTCCGCAAAAGCAGTATGATATTCATTGAAAGAATTTCTTTCATCCACCCTTGATTCCCTCATTCCACGGCTTTTACCGTCCAGCAGGTACCAGAGCATCTGACTGATTTGTTTTGCTGTAAGTTGTTCCCTGTCGTTTTCGGGTCTGTATCCATAAATACCTATGCTTTGCATATGGGGGCTCATGCCGGCATATTGCATAAGCGTACAGGCCTCTTCACCCGTTAAGCCATTCGGACTTAATCCATTAGAAGGTGCAAATGCATGGGCAAGTGCTGAGATGTCGAAAGAAAACATGTTGCAATTACGGATCACCGGTTCCATTTCATCAATTTGTTCTTTAACACTGCCCACTCTGAAGCAATCAAACCTGAGTTTATCCATGGTTTCCAGCATGCGGGGGTGCACGAGGTAAGACTGAAATGCGATATGATTGTATTGCCTCAGATAATTCGGATCAGAGGTCAGTAATTCCATCAGGAAATTATCGTTCCTGAAGGGAGAATCAATATTGACATCGATGAGTGCGTCAACACCTGCAGCTTCAATTAGTTTTTTATCGTCTGCAAATGCATAATACTGGGATAAGGAAAGATCGTGTGAGCCACCAAGAACGATCACTGTTTTACCTTCATTCATCAGGTCATGCAAAACGATCTTCAAGGCAGCGTAAGTATCGGTAAACGAGGAGCCGATCCTTACATTTCCCACATCTGCAAGTTTCACATCCTGGTGCCAGTAAAACAGATTATAAAATTCATTTCGAATGATATTGGGGGAAGCACTGTTACCCACAATGGCAGCTCCTCTTTGCTCACCGCAACCCACGAGTACAATGTCCGCTTCCTCGAGGTCCGGAAAAACTTCATCATATACCTTAATAATACGGCCTATCTGGCCTTCCCTGTACCCGGCGTCCTGTGAGATCTCGTTCAGAGAAACTGGTTCAAGAAAATCGGAAAGCACATCAAACATGCTGCAAGTTTAGGCAGATCTTTTTTAATATTTATTTTCTTAGTTGGTAAACAGAATATCCCCAGGCCGGAATGCGGAGACCTCCATTCACGTTTTCCCTGCTTCCGCTAAAAACATTGTCCCATTCACTGGCTGAAGGTGTGGTTTTCCAGGCCAGCCTTTGCAGTTTGGATGAAAGGTTCAATACTACTAGTACTTTATGATCACCATTTGTTCGCTCAAAAGCATAAAATGCCGTGTCATTATTAGTTGATAGTTTGGTGAATGAGGCATTTGCAGCAAGTGCAGGATTGTTCTTGCGGAGCGTAAGCAAGGTCCTGTAAAAACCCTCCCGTTCATATTTCCCAAAATGAATGGTATCCTTATAAAAAAAACGCAGGCTGTCGAGGTGTGGCTCTTCCTGGCCACTGTAGATCAGTGGCACAGACCTGTACATGGTTTGGGTTAAAACAGCGAAAGGAGCGTGAACATTTCCCGGCATGGTTTTCCAATCGGCCATGTTCCAGCTGTTTTCATCATGGTTGGAAGTAAAAAACATCCTGATGGCACCTTTTTTAAATGTGGAATCCATCCTACCAAGAATGCTGTCCATGGCATAAGCGGGTGCTCCTCCCCTGGCGATCTGTTTCATTTTTTGAAATTCATCCCAGGTATAAGTGGCATCAAATCCGGCATCATGCAGCCACGCTTCATTGGCCTCTGCCAGCATAAAAAGGTCTTTTTCTTTTTTTAGTTCTTTAATGCAGCGGGTCCAGAATTCTTTTGGAACCTCTGCTGCCACATCGCATCTGAAACCATCAATACCGGTTTCATTGATCCAGAATTTCATGGAGGCGATCATGCTGTCGGCAAGTTGTGCATTGTCATAATTCAGTTTACGCACATCGGTCCAGTCAAATGGTGCAATGGGTTTACCGGTGGCAGTGTCCTTCACATAAAAATCAGGATGTGCCTTCAGCCAGGGGTGGTCGGCCCCGGAATGGTTGGGTACCCAGTCGATGATCACCTTCATTCCAAGATCGTGGATCCTTTTCACCAGTTGTTTCCATTCATCCATGGTTCCAAATTCAGGGTTGATGGATGTATAATTGGCAATGGCATAGTAGCTGCCCAGTTCACCCTTCCTGTCGGTTACCGATATGGGCTGTATGGGCATGAACCACAGGGTTTGCACACCCATGTTCTTCAATCTTTCCAGGTGTTGTGCAAATGCATTTAAGGTTCCCTCAGCCGTATATTGACGCACGTTTACCTCGTAAATATTGCCCTGCAGGATCCACGAGGGAGGGCCGGACTGTGTACTGTCGGTATTGGCTTCTGGCAGGTTTTTTATTTCCGGCTGGTTATTACAGGCAGATAAAAAAAACAGAATAAAGGATATGCAGCATGTGCAGATCTTAAGCATGTAGTTAGTTTAAACTAAAAATACGGTATTGGTTATATAAAAATTTGCAACGGGATTAAATGTTTACCTTTTCTGAACACAAAATTTTTTTTAACCAAAACAACCAAAATGAAAAAATTGTTCCTGCTTATTTCTTTTACAGGATTTTTCGCCTGTAACAACAAAGAAGAAGCAAAAATAGAATCCGCTGTTTCTGAACCAAAAGAAGAAAAAGTTGAATATGCTTATACCATTGAAAAACCAGATAATTGGGAAACCGGATCTAAAAGGAATACACAGATTGTACTCCAGGCTTTAAGGGATTTTGAAATGAATAATATTGAAGGCTCGCTTAATGCTTTTAGTGATTCAGTTGAACTGAGGTTCAATGAATATGAGGCTAAACATTCAAAAGCGGAGATTGAAAAAATGTTTAAAGAAAACAGGGCAAAATACCAGCAGCTGCAGGTAAAAATGAATGACTTTGAATCTGTGAGGTCAAAAGATGGCAAAGAAGAATATGTGTCTATGTGGTATATGGAAAAATGGCAGGACCAGAACGGAAAATGGGACTCCATATCAATCATGGAGGATGTAAAAATGAAGGACGGAAAAATCATTCAGCTGGATCAGAAAACCAGGAAGTTTGCGAAAAAATAAGAATTGACCGGGCGCTTATTTGCCGCTGAACAAGTGGCGGGGGATGTCTGGCATAATATTTTTACTCTGTTTTTCAACAACTCTATATATATATTTCGGAAAGGCCCCCTTGCTCGCAGAGACCGGGGCTTTTTCATTTTTTGCCCTGCATTTTTTCAATATAACGGATAACCGCCAATCGCACATCCCACCTGGCATCTGCGGAAGAAGTGGCATCGGGATGTATTTTAGTGATGCCCGGGTTGGCAGGGGAAAGAAAATCCAGATTGGCCTCTTTACCTGTCAATAGAAATTCAGTTAGGGCTATCCTGTAAGTTTTATTGCTTTCTATTGGCACTCCTGCCAGTTGCCAGGTGTTGTTGGTTTTTGTAAGTGATTCACTTAAATGCAAAAATCCGCCTACGCCTGAATTTTTTAGTCCCTGCTCCATCACCTGAATCAATAAACTGCCTTTCATATCCACTTCCCTGATACTGCCGCCAAAAGGCAGGGTGCGCAAAAGGTCGTACTCTGTTAGTGGAGCGCGCAGTTCATCATCCACTCTTATCGAACCACTATTCATAATAGCTATTGCTGCAGAAGGCGCGGCATCTTCAATGCCTTTTACAATTAAGCGGGTAAGCCCGGTTTTCCTTCTCCGCACTTCAGTTTCCCGGCCGTCAAGCGTTTCGCCTTCGTATACATTTAAAATCACCTTCCTTGCATTAAAACCAAGAGAGCTGAAATTATTTTCGGCAATACTGGTCCATTTATCCACAACTACCTGCGTAGCGCTATCAAGGGCTATTTTTTCATTCAAATAAACCAGAACAGGTACAACTTCTTTTTTTCCCTTTCTTTTATCGATGTTGAGATGCAATGCATAGGCTGATTTAGCATTGGCGTGTGCCTTGGTAATGTACACATTGCCTTCCTTTACAAATCTGTTATCATGTTCGTGGCCTCCCATGATTATGGCAAGATCAGGAATTGCCCTTGCCAGCTCAATATCTGATTCAATGGACTGGTGTGTTAGTGCGATAACCACATCCACCGAATCTTTTAAAACTGCATACATTTCTTTTGCAGTAGCCAGGGGATCAAAATAATGAACATAGTCGGCACGGTTAAAGGGCAGGGTTAGAGAAATGAGTCCGATACGAGCATTTGTTCCGTCTGCATCTACCAGGTTCATAATATAGGTTCTGGGCACTACTACACCTTTCTGGGTAAATGGCCAGACCCTTCCTTCTTTAATATGATGCGTATTGGAAGAAACCCATTTAAAAAGGGATTCATCGAGTCGGGACTGTAATTCCGCTTCGCGGATATCAAATTCATGATTACCAAAAGTGGCGATGTCAAGACCAGCGGCATTCAGTGATTCCACCATTTGCTTTCCTCTCACCAGGCTTCCCTGGTACTGGAGGCTGTGAAAAATGGAAGGACTTAAAAAATCACCAGCCATTACAAGAAAAGTATTTGGATGTTGTGCAAGGTATTGTTTCTTAAGGGTGGCTATCCGGGCAACACCCCCTTCTTTACCATCGGAAAGCGGCGCGATCTCATATACATCATTCACCTGGAGAAAAACAACCTCGATCTTTCCATCATCTCCCGGATTTCTAGCAATTCGGCAGGAAGAATGCACAAGGCACAGGAAAAGAACAACAATTCCACTAACTTTTTTCATTACCGGCAAATTAAATCCAATTATTTATATCAAGCGTGAGAATCAGGTGAAGCTGAAGCAGGCATGTTTTTTTCTGTTAGTTTACTAAAAAATTATGCTTTTTCGCGGAAGAAGACAAAGTACAAATGTAGATGACAGGCGTGGAATGGGTGGCGGCCTCATTGCAGGCGGCGGCATTATAGGTGTGATCGTCCTGCTGGTTAATTTATTTCTCGGAGGTGATGGCGAACAGGTAAACCTGCCCCTTCCCGGGCAAAACCAACCCATTTCGGCACAGGAAAAAGCAGCACAGGATGAACAGGCCGAATTTGTAAAAGTAGTTCTGGCCGATACAGAAGATGTTTTTTCAAAATTATTTGCGGAGGCGGGCCAGCGCTACCAGCCACCAACACTGGTACTGTTTTCCGGAACCACATCTTCAGGTTGCGGACACGCAAGTTCAGCGAGTGGACCATTTTATTGTCCAGGAGATTCAAAAGTGTATATAGATCTTTCCTTTTCAGACCAGCTGCACCGAAGATTTGGTGCGCCCGGTGATTTTGCCATGGCCTATGTTGTGGCACATGAAGTAGGCCACCACATTCAGAATCTTTTGGGAACGTCCGACAAAGTTCAGCGACTGAGAGGAAGATTAAGTGAAGCTGAATACAACCAGTATTCCGTAAGGCTGGAACTACAGGCAGATTTTTATGCCGGCGTATGGGCGCATTACCAAAGGGGCCGCGGCTATCTTGAATCAGGTGATTTTGAAGAAGCGATGAATGCGGCCAATGCCATTGGAGACGATAACCTGCAGAAACAGGCCCAGGGCCATGTTGTTCCTGAATCATTTACCCATGGCACTTCCGCGCAGCGCAAGCAGTGGTTCAGAAAAGGATATGAAACCGGGGACCTCAGGCAGGGCGACACCTTCAATGCAAGCCTCAATTAACCATCATTGAAACTGCTTCTGATGTTATATTTGCGCGATGCAAGAATTGATCGGGCAAATTGAAGCTTATAAAAAAGAAATTGAAGCTTTTGATGTTTCCGCGCCTCAGCAGCTGGAAGCCTACCGCATAAAATTCCTGGGTACAAAAGGCCTTGTCAAATCTCTTTTTGGGGAGATGAAAAATGTTCCCAACGAAGAGAAAAAATCATTCGGACAAGCCCTGAACGATTTTAAAGTATTTGCTGAAGCCAAATATGAAACGGCTAAGGAAAATTCTGGCAGCCAGGAAAGCAATACATCTTCAGCTGATCTTTCACTGCCTGGCAACCCGGTGGAAATTGGTGCACGTCATCCCATCACACTGGTTAGGAACCGTATTGTAGGTATTTTCCAGCGCCTGGGATTTTCCATTGCCGACGGACCTGAAATAGAAAACGACTGGAACAATTTTACCGCGCTCAATCTTCCTGAAAATCATCCTGCAAGAGATATGCAGGATACCTTTTATATTCACCAGAACCCCGACTGGCTGTTAAGAACACACACCAGCAATGTGCAAATCAGGGAAATGAAAAAAGGGAAACTGCCCATCCGCATTATTTGTCCGGGCCGTGTGTACAGGAATGAAACCATTTCAGCACGTTCGCATTGTTTTTTTCACCAGGTGGAAGGATTATATATAGCAGAAAAAGTAAGCTTTGCAGACCTCAAACAAACCCTGTATTTTTTTGTACAGGAAATGTTTGGAAAAGAGGTGAAGATCCGGTTCCGACCCTCTTATTTTCCCTTCACCGAGCCCAGTGCTGAAATGGACATCAGCTGTTTTATCTGTGAAAGCAAAGGCTGCCGTATTTGTAAACACACCGGTTGGGTGGAAATCCTGGGTTGTGGCATGGTACATCCGCAAGTGCTCGAAAACTGTGGTATTGATAGCGAAAAATACTCGGGCTTTGCTTTTGGAATGGGAATAGAACGTCCTGCGCTTTTATTATACGATGTAAATGATATCCGCCTGTTCAGTGAAAACGACCAGCGCTTCCTGAAGCAGTTTCAAAGCAGTTTATGATCAACCCAATTTTGAATCACTGGGGGCAGTAATAAAGTTGGACTGGTCGCCCGGGTTTTCAACGTTTAATTGTGGTGCCCCCTTGGGAGGTTTTTCGGTTTTAGGGTGCTTTCCTTTATTCACAAAAAAGAAGGCGGCAGCAGCAGTAATTACAGAACCAATCGCTAACAAAAGAAAATTTTTATTTTTCATGACCGGCAGTTGATGTTTTATAAAGTTAGAAATTATTGTACCATATTTTTAGAAACTAAAACATTGGGATGAGCACAATTTGTATTTGCGGGGCAGGCACGATGGGAAGCGGTATAGCCCAGGTTTCAGCAGCAGCAGGTTTTCAAACCATCTTATTTGACCTGCAGCAGGAAGTCCTTCAGAAAGCAAAGGAAAAGATCTACAGTGATCTTCAGAAGTTGACGGATAAAAAAAAGATTACAGAAGAAAAACGTCAGGAAACGATCCGGCAGTTGTATTTCACTTCCGACATTCACCAGTGTATTGCAGATGTGGTTATTGAAGCCATTGTGGAAAAGCTTGATGTAAAAGTTGAATTGTTTAAACAGCTTGCAGAATTCAATTCAATGGAAACCATTTTTGCGAGCAACACTTCTTCACTCTCCATCACAGCGATTGCTGAAGAAATTCTTTCTTCCAAAAGAGTGGCAGGTTTGCATTTTTTCAACCCTGCGCCCGTAATGAAACTGGTAGAGATCGTGAGGGCGGAACAAACCTCTGATGAAGTGATCGATATGCTGATCGACCTTACCAGGCGTTTTGGAAAAGAGCCTGTAGTATGTAAGGATGCCCCAGGATTTATCGTGAACAGGGTGGCAAGACCTTATTATATTGAATCATTGAGACTGGCAGAGGAAGGCGTGGCAGATTTTGAAACTATTGACAGGCTGCTTGAAAACAGCGGTTTTAAAATGGGACCGTTCAAACTGATGGACCTGATTGGGAATGATGTGAATTACGCCGTCAGTTGCTCTGTGTACGAACAAATGCAAAAACCAGAACGACTGAAGCCTTCCTATATACAAAAAGAAAAAGTGGAGCAGGGAGCATTGGGTAAAAAAACAGGAAGCGGTTATTATAACTACGAATAAAGCAAAGGGATGGAATTGGCGGAAAAAAAGAAAAGCGTTTTTGTAACCGGCGGCACTGGTTTTCTGGGAGCTTATATTATTCAAAATCTCGTTGAAAAAAATTACCAGGTGAGGGCCATCCGCAGGAAACGCATGCTTCCTTTTTTTATTCCGCAGGAAACCCTTTCAAAAGTGGAATGGGTAGAAGGTGATGTACTGGACGTAGTGGCGCTGGATGAAGGTTTTAAAAATATAGATGTCATCATTCATGCTGCAGCCATTGTGTCTTTCTCCAGGCACAACAGGCAGGAGATGTATAAAGTAAATGTTGAAGGCACAGAGAACGTAGTAAACCTTGCCCTTGAAAATAATGTACAAAGAATCCTTCATGTTAGCTCTGTGGCCGCACTGGGAAGAACCACGCAGGCAGCTTTGGTAAATGAAGAAAAAAAGTGGGAAGAAAATCCTAACAATACGCATTATGCCATTTCAAAGCACCATGCTGAAATGCATATCTGGAGAGGATTTGCAGAAGGACTTTCAGGAGTGATCATCAATCCTTCCACCATTCTGGGTTTCGGCGACTGGCATCAATCCAGTTGCGCCATTTTCCGAAATGCCTGGAGGGAATTTCCCTGGTATACCAAAGGGATCAATGGTTTTGTTGGTGTGGAAGATGTGGCGGAAGCCGCAGTGCAATTAATGGAATCTGACCTCGACCAGCAAAGGTTCATTGTAAATGCAGAGAACTGGAGGTTTCAGCAATTGTTTGATGCAATGGCACAAGGTTTTGAAAAGAAAAAGCCCTACAGGGAAGCCACTGCTTTTCTCGCCGGAATTGCCTGGAGAATGGAAGCGGTTAAAACGATGATCACAGGTAAAAAACCATTGTTAACCAGGGAAACAGCAAGAGTAGCGCACAGCAACACTTCATTTGATCACTCGGCCTTGTTGAAAATCCTGCCTGGCTTTGCATTTCAACCCCTTGAAGAGGTAATTAAAAAATCATGTGAAAAATATCAAAAGGCTTTGGCAGCAGGTTCAATTACCCTTTAATTTTTCTACTTTAGTGCTCATCTTATGAAATTACCTTACCTACTCATTGCAGTTTTAGCCCTGTCGTTTTCTTTACCTGCATTTGCGCAGGGAACCATTTCAGGAAAAATTATTGATTCAGAAACCAAACTTCCCTTGGAAGGCGCTTCCGTTTTTGCGCAAAACACCACAAGAGGAACCGTTACTGATAAGGAAGGCAATTTCAGTCTTGCATTGAATAAAGGCGGTTATGAAGTAGTGATCTCTTTTACCGGTTACACCAGCAGGCTGATTAATTACGAGGCCAGTAGCGACAGGAATTTTAACCTCGAAATGGAAAAAGAAGATAACAGCATGAGCGAAGTGGTGATCAGGAGCAGTAACGAAGTGTTGGATGGCTGGGAAAAGTATGGCAGTTTTTTCATTCAGCATTTTATCGGGAATACGCCTTTTGCAGGAGAAACAACACTTGCAAATCCTGAAGCATTAAAGTTTTTTTATTATAAGCGCAATGACAGGTTAAAAGTGCTGGCAACGGAACCCTTGCAGATCAGGAATGATGCGCTGGGATATTCCCTGCGTTACGAGCTGGATTCTTTTGTTCATCATTATAATAACAATGTAAATTCTTACCGTGGATATTGTTTTTTTACAGAGTTACAGGGAACAGAGGAGGAAATGAGTAAATGGAAGTCTAACAGGGAACTGGCCTATTCCGGTTCCAGGTTGCATTTTATCAGGTCTTATTTTGACAGCAGCCTGGTACAAGAAGGATTTACGGTGGACATACTCAGTAAGTCGAAAGCCAATAAATTTGACAGGTTGCTGAATCCTTATGACAGCGCTTATTATTTTTTTAATAATGAAGGGAACGAAGCTGAATTATTTTTTCCTGCAAAAGCAAGTATCAGCTATAATAAAAAAGCGCCGGAAACAGGCTATTTGCAACAATACAATCTTCCTCATGATGTGAACCTGCAGATATCGTATATCGTTCTTTCAGATGCGATCCTCATAAAACCGAATGGATATTTTTATGACCAGAAAAGCTGGACCAACCAGGGCTACTGGAGCTGGAAAAACCTGGCGGATATGCTGCCTTATGATTACGAGTAGGTTCCTCTGGCAAGGGTTTTTTTGCCGTAAAGGCGCTAAGATTTTTTTTTGCGGGGTGAATAAACAACTATTCAACAACCATTCAACCATCGTTCAACTAAATTTTTGAACCACGGAGAACACATAGAACACAGAGATAGCATGGAGATGAATTCAACAATCATTCAACAACCGTTCAACAATCATTCAACAACCGTTCAACAACTGTTCAACTACTGTTCTACCTATCAGCCCGCCAGATGTACGATGATAAATAAGGTGATCACTACGGCAATTACTTTGATGGTGCTTTTTATCCAATGAGGATTGAAGATATTGAACATGGTTTTGGTTTAGCAGCGCAAACATCATACAACCACCAGCAAAGGCAAATTCTATTAGCCGTAAAAAACAATCTGCACGTTGAAGCGCCCCGCAACTAAGTTCAAAATTTCAATCATCTTTTAAATTGAACCTTCTGTTACTGAAAAAATAAAGATTTTTTGCAGAATAAAAATATATTTAGATATTTGTCTAAATATATAACTGTTGAACAGCTTATTCAAGGCATTAAATGATCAGACACGGCGCGATATTCTTGAAATGCTCCGAAAATCAGACCTGACGGCAGGTGAAATTGCAAGTGCATTTGATATATCCAAACCCAGCATTTCCCATCACCTCGATCTATTAAAACAGGCAGGCTTGGTGGAAGCAGTAAAAGAAGGACAGTTTATCAATTACTCTTTGAATACAACTATGGTAGATGAGATCCTGAAATGGTTTATTCAATTGAAAAAAAAATAGTTATGAAAAGAGCTAACCTCCTCACGATTCTCAGTATCGTCGTGGCCCTGGTACCACCGGCCTACCTGGCGCTCATCTGGAATTCGGTACCTCAAACTGTGCCCATTCATTTTGATGAATCCTTAAATCCGGACAGGTATGGCAGCAGGAATGAACTCTGGTATATTGCGCTGATCATCGCTGCAGTTAGTATCCTGCTGTTCATTCTTCTTAAAAATATTCACAGGATCGATCCAAAAAGAAAAAACCAACCCTCTTCAAGATTTACTCAACTCGCTATCGGGCTGGTAATTTTTATGAGCGCGCTGAGTTTACTCATTATATTTTCAGCAGCTCACAACACCAGGCTGATGGAAAACCTGCTTTTCCCTTTCATGGGCCTTTTGTTTGCCTTTCTTGGAAATTATATGGTCAATATCAAACCTAATTATTTTGCTGGCTTCCGTTTGCCATGGACACTTAATAATAATGAAAACTGGAGAAGAACCCACCAGCTGGGCGGCAAACTCTGGTTCTGGGGTGGACTTGCACTGGCTATGATTTGCCTTATCATTCCGGTTAAATTCGCCGCTCCCCTGTTTATTATTGTTATGGTGATCCTCACGGCCATTCCAGCCATTTATTCCTACAGGATTTTTAAGGGGAAGGTTAAGGAATGATTTTTAATCATAAGCTTCCAGGAATGCAACCAAATGGCTTTGAATTGGTTCTAAACCAGTGGCAAATCGATACTATATGATAAATGGTAGCCACACCCTTATCAATTTATCCTAAATTGAATCCCCCAAACGATTATATATGAAGCAGAAATTTCTTTTGTTAACGGGATTTTTGATCCTGTCCACCCTGTCATATTCACAGACGAGGCTGGTGGAAAAAGTTACCAAAACAGGTGACAACCTGGTAATTCCCTATGAAAAATATGTATTGTCTAACGGTCTTACGCTGATCGTACATGAAGACCAGAGCGATCCTGTGGTTCATGTGGATGTAACCTATCACGTAGGTTCTGCTCGTGAACAGATCGGGAAATCCGGCTTTGCACACTTTTTCGAACACATGATGTTCCAGGGAAGTGATAATGTAGGCGATGAACAGCATTTTAAAATTGTTACCGAAGCGGGTGGTACTTTAAATGGTTCAACCAACCGTGACCGTACCAATTATTATGAAACCGTTCCGGTGAACCAGCTTGAAAAAGCTTTGTGGCTTGAAGCCGACAGAATGGGATTTTTGCTTGATGCGGTCACACAGCAAAAATTTGAGATACAACGCTCCACTGTAAAAAATGAAAGGGGACAGAATTACGATAACCGACCTTTTGGTTTGGTTAGTGAAGTGTACAATAAAAATCTTTACCCTTATGGTCATCCTTATTCATGGTTAACCATTGGATATCTGGAAGATCTTGACCGAAGCGAAGTGAATGACCTGAAGAATTTCTTTCTTCGCTGGTACGGTCCTAACAACGCAGTGCTTACTGTTGG
>MWYV01000035.1 GCA_002050435.1 Chitinophagales bacterium 33-2
CTGTGAAGGCGTAAGGCCCGTTATTTTTTTAAATTGCTGCGACAGGTGTTGAACACTGCTGTATCCTAACTGGTAGGATATTTCACTCAGGCTGAGTTCATCATACATCAACAGCTCTTTTACCTTTTCAATTCTTTGCAGGATGGCATATTTTTCAATTGTAACTCCTTCAACCGACGAAAAAAGTGTGGTGAAATAATGATAATCCAACTGCAGTTTTTCTTCCAGTATGGCCGATAGTTTTTTATTGAACTCATCTTCACCATATCCCTGTACCAGCGAAATGATGGTATTCTTTATCTGCTCTACCAGCATGGCTTTTTTATCATCCAGTAGCTCAAATCCTGACTTAAGTAATGTTTCCCGGAAAAAATCCAGTTTTGCAGGAGTAGGTTCCTCTACCAGTTCAACCTGTCCTAGTTGAATATTTTTGTAAGCCAGCTGCTGGTCATCAAGTTGCAGCCGTACTACCATGATGCAGCGGTCGCAAACCATATTCTTTATATATAAATGCATTATCCTTATTAATTAAGTTTAAAATTACAATATTCAAATCAACCATTCCCCTCTTTCCTTTAAATATTCAACACCGTTAAAAGCAGCTATTTTGGCCTTATCCAATGTTTGAAAAGAATGCCTGCCGAACGTGCCGTCTATGGTTACTTTATACTTTGCATTCTTCTTATCTCTGAATATCACTAATAGCTTACCATCCAGTTTGAGATAGTGATTCCCGTTCTTACTTATTTTCCAGTTTTTGTTTGCCCAATTATTCCGTCGCCGTGCTCTATTCTGTAATTCCTGTTCCCTCCGTGTAGATTCCGGTGAACTTGACCCCGGTATTCCGGGTGATGTTGACCCCCCTTATTTGATAATGAAGATCAGTATTGCAAAGAGCGTATTTTCAGATCCAAAAATATTTTATCTTACCGGATATGTTCTTACTTTTTGACGTTCACCAGTGAGTTCATCCACATAATGATATTTCTTACCGGCATAATCAACCATGATCTGCTCCGCTGGTTTATATTCCAGATGCATGACTACATCCTTTTTGCGCAGGAACTGCTGAAGATGATAACAGTACTGGCTATATGCGTATCCATCAGGACACACATCCATATACTCACGCCAGAGAAGTTGCCGGGTTACACCTGGCCGGGTGAGCTCCCGGTCAGCCCCTTCAAAATGTTTTAGCAATTGCTGATAGCGATCACCCTTGTAAGAAGCAACATCCTGGTTGTAAAAAATCTCCGCCAGTGCCTTATCGGATTGTTTGGTATTGCAAACGTCTTCACTTACGAGCGACAGATATGACCTCACGGTATTGCGGGATAGTCCTGTTAGCCGAACAATGCCTTTTATGGATTTACCATCCTGATATAATTTAACTACCTGATTTAACTGTTCCATTACGATTGGTTTTGCTGCCATCCTTTTTTTGATTTAAGGAGGCAAGAGTACAAAGGCAATCGCTCACACAAATGATCTACATTAAAAAAGAGGGGGTCAACATGCGCCGGAATGACAGTGGATAAAATTCAATCAAGGAGGTAAAAATCATCCGGAATCCAGTGAGAAAAGACGACGATCATTCCGAAATACTAAAAATTAAAATTAATTAATTGGGGGGTCAGCTTGCTCCGGAATGAGGGGGTCAACTTGAAACGGAACAGGGGGGTCAAGATGGTCCGGAATTTACAAAAACCGCCATATTAAATCCACTTATAGCGTTCAATCCAATTTTTTATTAAACTTTTATCGACCTACAAAAAAGCCTCTGTATAGGGCTTGCATTACCTTCTGATTTAACTTAGATTTGAAAAAAACGCAGTTTTTAGACAAACTGACGTGGTGGCAAATTTTACAGACCACTTTTGTGACAGTAATATTCTAACATTTTCCAAGTTTGACTTTTAATATTTATGGACTTTCTATTTACAAGAAAATATAGATACACAGTTAACAGACCCATTGACAGTTTACTTGGAGACTTTTCTAAAGTGACAAATAAGGAATAGTCTAACTTCTCTGAAAACATCACTGGTAAGCTTAACGATGACAATACCTTTAAGTTTACACATCAGTGGACACTTGGATATATAAGAGGGATTTTTGGAAGCGACTTTGCGTATCTCAAAGGAACAATTAATACCCAATAGAGACAACAACAAAAACAAAACTAAATGAGAAAAATAATTTCATTTATGCACATATCACTGGACGGTTTTGTAGCAGGAACTAACGGAGAGATGATCTGGATCAAAGTTGATGAAGAGATTTTTAATTATGTGGGTATCCGGATCAGCAAAACCGACCTGCATTATATGGAAGAGTCACTTTCCAGATGATGGAAAATTACTGGCCAACTGCAGGAAAAAAGCCCAACGCCACCAGGCATGACCTTGAACATTCAAAATGGTATGCCAGCGTTCACAAAGTAGTTTTATCAAAAACAATGAAAGATGGTGCGGTGCCAAATACAGAAATTATTAGAAACAACCTTTCAGACAGAATCAATGAAATAAAACAATCACCTCCCCATCAGGCGGAAATAATGAGATCCTCCTTTTTGGCAGTCCCACAGCAACACATTCACTTCAGCAAGATAATTTAATTGATGGCTACTGGCTGTTTGTGAATCCCATTATCCTGGGACGAGGCATTCCCTTGTTTGCAGACATCAAAGAAAAAATAAAACTCAACCTATTGGCTACCCGGCAATTTAATTGTGGCGTAATTGAACTGAGTTATACAGTAGACAGATAAATCAAGGAACCGTATCATCATCTTATGTAAAAATCCGCCATACCAAAATCCATTTACAATTTTAGGGAAGAGGAAAGGTGGCTCACATTAGGTTATTAATCGCCGCTTATACAGTTTTTTATCTAAAGTAATTGCCTAACGATATAACTTTCACCTTCAACAATTAAATTATTTTTTATGAAAAAGTTTTTATTTCTGACCTTGATCTTATGTGCAATGGTTTCAACTACCACATATGCGCAGCCTGCTGGCGATCCGCCAACTATGCTACAGCAGATGAAAGAAAAACAAAAGCCCGGATTGATAGAGAAAGCAGGACTGACTGATGCTCAGGCAGATAGGGTAATAGAAATCAATTTAGAAATCCGCCAGCAAGCAGCAACTGCCTTACGTGATCTTAATGAAGCTGACCGTGCTAAAAAAATTGCAGAATTTAAAGCTGCCAAAGAAAAAAAATACAGCGAGATTCCACTGACGGAAGAGCAAATAAAAGCTGTATATGCTTTTTACGAGGATATGGGAAAGAAAATGCCACCGAAAACTGGAAATTAATAATACATTAATTGTAATTATTTAAAAGCTGCTGAGTTAGACTGAAACCAAAAAATTAGACACTAATTGGGGCAGTCCGGAATGGCAGCTTTTTTTGTATTCACCCTATAACTACACTTTAACGGGCGCAGGATGCATTGCCGGCAAGTCTGAATCAACATTCAATTTATTTATCTGCTTATTTTAAAATAAAAAAGGCCCGCATTGCTGCGAACCTTTAAAGCGAAAATGTTGCTCTTATAAAAGAGTCACAGATTCCGCTTCGTAATGGTCTATTAAATAGTTAAGGTGAATTTTCTTTTTGACTTTAACCGGATAATATAGGCCGATTTTGTAGGTTATAACATTTGTTATAACTTCGTCCAAATGAAATCTAAAAAGAAAATTTCACCATCTGGTAAAAACGTTTGTAAAAACTACCCGTCGACAAATTCCTTACCAAAACTGAAGCCAGGAAAAAAACAAGAGGGTGAAGCAGCATCACAAATATCGGTTTTGATCGAAGCAAATCCATCATATTCTATTTCTTCCAAATTAAGGCCAATAGGCAATTCTAAAGGGGTTATTCTGCCTAACCGTGTGATTGAAGAAGCGGGAATATCCTCTGAGGCAGATCTAATTATAAAGGTTTCGAATGGGATGATCCTCATCGCAGAGGATAAGACGCATTCCAGGGTAAATACGGATCTTTCCTCCTGGGAGAAACAATTTAAGAAAGTTATTAAAATGGGTATTAAACCAGAATCTGATATATGGGATGGCATGCAAAATCGTTTTGATGAGGAGGAATGGACATGAAGCAGTTTGAAGTATACCAGGTGAATCTTGATCCTACGATTGGCGCCGAAATTAAAAAGTCGCGACCTGCTGTGATCATCTCTCCAAATGTCATGAATAAACACCTTCAAACCGTGATCGTAGCCCCTCTTACGCATACCATAAAAGGTTACCCTTCACGAGTGATAAGTCAATTTCAAAACCAGGAGGGAGAAGTAGCCCTGGACCAGATACGCACAGTAGATAAACTTCGCCTTAAGAAAAAACTGGGAACTGTTGATGCCGGCACATCTTCTGATATACTCAATATTTTGCAAACTATGTTTCAATAAAACTTATACTTGATTCGACTTTCGTTTTTAGAGAATATCGGAGTCGGAAGCGACAACATCTTCCCCGAATGCTTTCGGGGCAGCAAGCGATCTAGCCAGGTGTTTAAATAAATTTCACAAAATAAAAAAAGGCCCGCATTGCTGCGAACCTTTAAAGCGTGGAGAATATCGGAGTCGAACCGACGACCTCTTGCATGCCATGCAAGCGCTCTAGCCAGCTGAGCTAATTCCCCAAAGAACGGCTGCAAAAATAAGGGTTTAGTAAATAAACCCATTACTCAATTCACCTGGCCGGTAAAATAATTAATTACCTGCCTTCTGAGAAGGAAATCATACCGTGCAATTACCAGGTTAACATTGGAACGGTCATAATTGTTTTTGGCCAGGATATAATCTATTGATGTACCTACACCTGCATTAAACCTTATTTCAGCTGCCCTGAAAGCCTCTTTAAAAGCATGCACCTGCTCATTTAAAACCAGGTATCTTTTGTAAGCATTTAAAAGCAACAAATGGGCTTCTTCTATTTGCTGCCTTAATTGAATTTGTACACTTTCTTCGAGCAACCTTGCACTTTCATGTTGAACCTCCGCAAGCCTTACCTGGTTCCTGGCCTGAAATGAATTGAAAAGCGGGATCCTGAGAGTGAGTGCCAGGTTGGAAAAAATATTATTATTTAGCTGGCTGCCATAATTAATCTTACTGCTGATGTAATTATTTTGTTTTGCTATAACCGGAACCTGGGTTCCATTGATGATCACATAATTGGATGTTGTAATTTCAGTTGTTCCCAATAAAAGATCCCTGGTAGCTATACTGGAGAAATTAGTATTCAGGTTTGAATGAAAAGACAGTGTTGGAAAAAGTCTGCCCCTGCTGGCACTGATGGCAAATTCATTACTCCTGGTTCGCAAGCCTGCCGCTTTAATACCTGCCAGGTGCCCGATGGCCTTAGAGTAAAGTACGCCAGATTCTTCAGATGGCGGATCAGGTATTTCCTGGATTCCTGTTCTCTCCAGCTTAATTTTCGCGCTGTAAGATATATTCATTAAGCGGGCAAGGTTAAGTTTCGATAATTCAAGCGCATTGCTGTTATCAATCACACCTAATTCATTATCCTTAAGCTGTCCAATGATCTCATGTAACTGAGGGGGATCAATGGCGCCCTGTTTATTCAATTTTTCAATCCTTTCCAATTGCAGCTTCGAAACATCAACCTGCTGCCGGGCAACTTCCAGTAGGTCCTCATTATTTAAAACCTGTAAATAAGCAAGAATTACACTTAAAGTTAGTTCATCCTTCTCCTGTTGAAGTTCCAGCCTGGAGGCATCATATGCTAGAGCGGCCTGCCTGATGGTATTCCGGAAACTGAAGCCATTGAAAAGTACAAGACCTGAACCAATACCATAATTTGCATAACTGATCTTTTGATTTACAAATGAATTTGTAAACGGATCAATGCTTCTTCCGCGATTAATGCCATGGCTTACAATTCCGTTCAGATCCGGTAGCAGGTTCGCCTTTGACTGATTATGATTTATAGCTGAAGTTTTTGTAAGCAGTACAGATTGCCTGACCTCAATACTGTTCTTTATTGCCGTATCAATACATTCCTGCAAACTAAATATCCTTTCCTGGGCAAAGGAAAAAGTTGAAAAGAACAAAAGAATGAAAATGAAATACACACGCTTCATAATTAATTTTTATTGTTGTACCTGTCCGTCCAGTAAATGGATCACCCGCTTTCCATAAGCTGCATTTTTTTCAGAATGGGTGACCTGGATGATGGTCACTCCTTCTTCATCATTCAACTTCTGAAAAACATCCATAATATCATCTCCCTGTTTTGAATTCAGGTTTCCTGTTGGTTCATCTGCAAGAAGCAATTTAGGCCTGGCGATCAGTGCACGCACGATTCCTACCAATTGTTGTTGCCCCCCAGATAACTGCGAGGGAAACAGATCTTTTTTTCCTACAATACTGAACCTGTCAAGCATATCAGCAACAATCGCACGACGGTCAGCTTTCTTTACATCCTGGTATAACAAAGGAATTTCAATGTTTTCATAAACTGTTAATTCATCAATAAGGTGATATGACTGAAATACAAAACCAATGTTTTTTTTATAGAGTTCGGCTCTGTGCTTTTCCTTCAGATCATAAACCGATTTGTCCATAAAATGGTAGGTTCCTTCTGATGGCAGATCCAACATACCTATAATGTTCAGCAAAGTGGATTTTCCCGAACCGGAAGGGCCCATTATTGATACAAATTCACCTTCTTTAATTATTAGATTTATATCCTTTAAGATAAAGTTTCGTTGTCCTCCCGACTGAAACCATTTATAAATATTCTTGAGTGTTATCATTATTCAGTTCTTAAATTCTTAACGGGATTGGCAAGTGCAGTTTTAAGCGCCTGTATGCTTATGGTAAGAAATGCGATCAGCCATGTAAGTATGCCGGCAGCTAAAAACACCCACCATTGAATCGGTGTTTTATATATAAAATCTTCAAGCCACTTATTCATAGCAAATAAAGCCAGGGGAATTGCAATGAGCATTGAAATAACAATCAGCTTTAAGAAATCTTTTGAAACAAGCGATAAAATATCAGTTACCCTTGCTCCTAAAACTTTCCTGATCCCGATCTCCTTTGTTCTCTGCACCATCGCATAGGCCGTCAAAGCAAACAACCCAAGGCAAGCAAGAAAGATCGCAAGACTTGAAAAGGCGGTAAATACATTTGCAGTTCTCTGCTCGGTTTTATACAGCGCATCAAATTCTTCATCAAGGAAACTATATTCAAATGGCCTGTGAGGCACTCTCTGTTTCCACGTAGCTCCAACCGCATCCAATGCCGTACGGGTATCGCCTTGAATTCGTATGAATAATGATCCCATCAATCTTTTATCAAGAAAGATGACAAGAGGGTTAATTGTTTCATGAAAAGACCTGAAATGAAAATCTTTTACCACAGCTTTCACTATTCCGTCTTTTCCTTTAGTCAGGGTCTTTCCTATGGCTTCCTCTGGTTTCCATCCGAGTGCTTTAACTGCAGCTTCATTTAAAATAAAGGAATACCTGATGTTGTTGCCATCATTCGATGTATCAAACTGCAATACATCTGACCAGCTATAATGATTCCCTGCGATAATTTTAAGGTCCAGTGTTTTCGAAAAATCCTCATCAACCGGCAATGCGTTTACTGTAATCGATTCACCAGTGGTTTTTCGCAGGCCATCACCCCAGCCAATATCTACCGGGGATTCATATGCCCCACCAACAGATTGAACGCCTGGAAGATTAAGAAGGGCTTTTTTCAGGCCATCATAATTTTCTGTCATTTTTGCATCCAGGGGAAGTACCATCACCTGATTCTTATTAAAACCAAGATCTTTATTGCGTATAAATTCAAGCTGCTGTAAAATGATGATGGTTGCGATCATAAGAAACAGCGAAATAGCAAACTGGAAAACAATCAGGGATTTACGTAATGCACCTGAACCTGTAAACCTGAAACCCGCCTTTAAAACATGGATAACCTTACTTCCAGAAAGGATCACAGCCGGGTAAACTCCTGCCGAAAATGCAATGATTATTGAAAGCACCAGCAACATAACAATTATGAAAGGACTGAATAATAATCCTGTATTTAGGTTTTTTCCGGATAACTGGTTGAATGAGGGCAACATGATCACAGATAATAACAGAGCCACCAAAATAGCAAAGAGAGTAATTAAATAAGATTCGGAAATGAACTGAAAGAAAACCTGCTTTTTACCAGCACCCATCACCTTACGCATTCCTATTTCGGTACTTCTGCGCGCAGACTGAGCGGTACTTAAATTTGTATAGTTGACAAAGGCAATCAGCAGAATCATTAAAGCAACAGTGGCAAGTATATAAATATAAATGATGGAGTTATTTGGTTCAAACCCATCCAGCTTAGAATGTAAATGAACACTTTTAAGCGGTTCAAGATGATATTTCATGGAACTTCCTGGTGGGCCCTGCATTTCTTTTTTCAAAACATCAGCTGTTAGAATATCAACTTTTTCCTGGAGCGTTTGCAGTTCTACATTATTGCGGAGCAACAGGTAGGTAACATAATTGGCTTCAACCCATTTTTCAGTCTTCGAAGCATTAAGTGTTGTAAAAGAAGCAAGGAAATCATATTGGATTTGTGAATTTTCAGGAGCATCTTCTACAATTCCTGTAATTGTGAAATCTTTTGACCCTCCAACTTTAACCATCTTACCTACAGGGTCTTCATTTCCAAAATACTTTTTCGCCATCGATTCGGATATCACCAGCTTTTCAGGTGCATCCAGAACTTTGGATGGATCACCTTTTTTTAATGCGAAAGAAAAAACTGAGAAGAATCCCGAATCTGCATATAAAAAATTTTTTTCGTTAAAAAGCTTATCAGCATATGCAATAACCCTGGGATATTTTAGCATTCTTGCATAAGCTTCCACTTCAGGAAAAGTTCGCTGAAATGCAGGTCCTACCTTAGTTCCGGTTGTTGCAACTTTATTTTCAGAATCGCCAAAATTATATTCCCAGGTAACCCTAACGATCCTGTCACCGTTTTTATGGAACTTATCAAAACCTAGTTCATGCCAGATGTAAATACCGATCAGTAAACAACTTGTAATGCCTATAGTGAGTCCGGCAATATTTACGCAGGCATACAGCTTGTTCTTCTGTAAATGACGGAAAGCAATTTTTATATAGTTACGAAACATAAAATATTATTGTGTCTTTAAACTTTTTACCGGATTGGCCATTGCAGCCTTAAAAGCCTGAATACTTACTGTAACCAGGGCTATCAATAATGTCAGGATCGAGGAAACCAGGAAAACCCACCATGGGATGCCAATCCTAAAAGCAAAATCCTGCAGCCATTTATGCAATGCCCACCAGGCAATTGGAAAAGCGATCATAGAAGCAATAAGCACAAGAACAACAAAATCTTTTGATAGCAATCCTACAATTCTACCAGACCCTGCACCTAAAACTTTTCTGATGCCAATCTCTTTTGTGCGCCTTACCACTATTAAAGTTGCCAGTCCAAATAAACCCATACAGGCTATGAATATGGAGAGAAAAGATGCATACCTGACAATGTTTCCCAAACGTTGTTCCTGCTGGTATGAAGCCGCAAGCGATTCATCCAAAAACCTGTATTCAAAATCCTGGTCCCCTGCAACAGCTTTCCATGCAGCCCTTAAAAATGTAATGTGGTCCTGCAGGTTTCCTTCTCTGAATCTTACAGAAACCCTGGGCCGCGCAGGGAATGAGGAACTATAATCACTTGAATGAGAAAAAATGCTATCTGGCTTCAAAGCCATTACCACTGGTTTAATTGGAGTATGTAATGATTGAATATGAAAATCCTTTACCACGCCTATGATCCGTTGGGGATAGGTTCCAGGAAGCTTCTGTCCTATCGGGTCCTTCCAGCCATATTCCCTTACAAGTACTTCATTAACTATGATCGCATTGGAATCTGCAGAATTATTATTCATGAATCCCCTTCCTGCGACCACCTTTAAATCCATGGCAGGAATGAAATCACCATCAATGGCATTGAAAGAAAATTGCCTGAATGCTTTCTGATCATCGGAATATCCTAATTGAACCCAACCACTTTCAGCCATGCTATAAAGTGAACTGGTCGACGAAACAACCTGGGGGTTTTTTTGAACCAGGTTTTTAAACATTACAGCCAGCTGGTTTCCCTCCGTTCTTCCTTTATTGGTAGAAACAATCACTATGTGTTCCTTATCATAACCCAGGTTTTTTTTGCGCAGGTAATTCAGTTGTTTGCCTACTGTTAATGTACAAATGATCATGATGATAGATGCAACGAACTGGCCTACAATTAGTGCTTTCCTGAAAAATCCAATATTGTTTGCTCCGCTTACGCTTCCTTTCAGTACCTGTATAGGTTTGAATGCGGATAGAACGAAAGCCGGATACATACCCGCGATCAGGCCTATGAATACAAGTAAAAACACACAAAAAGAAACTGTAAATACATCGATGGAAATGTACAATTCACGATTGGCCAGCTGGTTGAATGGCTTCAAAAAAATAAAAGCCATGACAATCCCAAGTATCAAGGAAATAAAAGTCAAAAACAGCGCTTCTCCCCAGAATTGCTTCACCAATTGTTTCTTTTGTGCACCCAATACCTTTCTTACACCAACTTCCATTGCTCTAGTTGATGAACGACCAATGGAAAGCGTTACAAAATTGATGCATGCAATTAAAAGAATCAGCATTCCCATGGTCGCCAGGATATACGCGTATTTCGGATCGCTGTCGCCTCTTAATACATCTGGCAGGGTTGAATTAAAATGAATGTCCTTTAATGGCTGCAATCGAATAAGGTACTCCCCCGGCTTATAATTATCTGCCACCAATGGATCCAGGATGGAGGCAATTTTATTATGCACTGCAGCAACTGAAGCATTTTCCTTTAAGAGGAAATAACTGGTAACAGTTACATTTGACCAGCCGCTTGTTCTTGCCTTTTCACTGTATATGTATTTGGCATTGGAAAAAGGGATCAGCATGCCGAATTGAATGGTGGATTCAAGAAGAGGATCTTTGGCAAGATGAGTAATTGTGAAAACAATTGATTGTTCACCTAATTGGAATTCAAGTGTTTTGCCAATAGGATCTTCTTTTCCAAAATACTTTAACGCCGCAGTTTTTGTAATGACCATTGAATTAGGAGTAGGAAACGGATCGCCTCCCGTATTCTTTTCCAGAGGGAAATCAAACACCTGGAAAAAATTGCTGTCAACCATATTCACAGGGTCATTGAAAGTATTGTTATTGTGCTTTAATGGAGGCGTAATCTGTGCTATACGGCAACTTAATTCTGCTTCAGGCAATCCTGCCTGCAAAACCGGAACTAGGGGAATGGGCGTGACGGTATTTTGGAAGATTTCTCCTTTGTAATGTTCCTCCAGCCAGGCCCGGTAAATTCTTTCGCCCTTTGAATGGAACTGATTAAAGCTCCACTCGCTCCTGACAAAAAGCATGATAAGAATACAACAGGCAATTCCAACTGCCAGTCCCAGCACGTTGATAAAAGTGTATCCTTTATGCTTTGAAAGATACCTGAGCGCAACTTTAAAATAATTCTTGTGCATAATTGTTTTATTAAAGCGGGCCATAGTTGTTTATTCAGTTCTTAAACTCTTGACAGGATTAGTGGTAGCAGCTTTAATTGCCTGGTAGCCTACAGTTATACATGCAATAACAAATGCAGCTATTGCAGCCAGTGCAAACACCCACCAGCTTACTGAAACGCGGTAAGGATAATTTTCAAGCCAATTTTTAAGTAGCCACCATGCAATGGGAAAAGCAAGAAGAGTAGAAATAAATACTGGTTTAAGAAAGGATTTTGACAGCAGGGTTGTAATATTGAACACACTCGCACCCAGAACTTTCCTTATACCAATTTCTTTTGTTTTTTGTTCTGCACTGAATGCAGCAAGACTAAATAATCCCATACATCCAATAAATATGGCCATCAGGGTGAATATCCACAACAGCGTGCTTAACTTGTTTTCAGCACTATACATTGCCGCGAAATTCTCATCAAGGAAATTATAATCAGGTGGAAACTCGGGTGCAAATTTAGTCCAGGTTTGCTTGATATGCTGAATGGTTGCAGGCAAATTATCGCTCTTTACCTTTACTGCCATTTTAACCAAAACTTCGGGATATATATGCATGACCACCGTACCTACTTTTTCATGAAGGCTTTTGACATGAAAGTCCTTAACTACACCAATTATTTTTCCCTTTTTAATAGGATTTATTGAATCAGGAATCCATTTTTCCCAATGAAGCTGTTGTCCCAGTGCAGCAACAGGCGATCCAAAACCCAGCTCCTTTACTGCTGCTTCATTTATAATAAATCCTTCTGCAACATCAGTTGAAAAATTTCTTGAAAAATCCCGCCCGGCAACAATTTTTAATCCCATGGTTTTAACATAGTCATGATCCACCAGTAATTGGATGGCAGTAAAATTTTTATCACTATTTTTTTCAGGCACAATTATCCCATCTGTTGCCAGCTGGTCGCCAGGCAAACCATAACCCCCGGTAACGGATACAACACCACTTGATCTGTTCAATTCATTTTTAAACGATTCATAGTTCTTTTGAATATCTCCCCTCACACTGAAATACACGATCTGCTCTTTATTGAATCCCAGATCCTTTTGATTCAGGAAATTCATTTGCTTATAAACGATAATAGTACAGATGATGAGCAAGGCGGAAAGTGTGAACTGCACGATCACCAATACCTGGCGAAGTGTTGCAGACGATCCTGAATTGTTCCCACCGGCCTTCAGCCCTTTTAAAACTTTAATGGGTTGAAATCCCGACATGACCAAAGCAGGATATATTCCTGAAAACATTCCAATAACAATAGCAGCTAAAAAAATTGAAAGACCCAGGAAAGGATTGGTTAAAGGATTGAAGGAAATATTCTTTTGTGTAAAGCTGTTAAGCATTGGAAGTAAAAGCATGGTTGCAATCACTGCTATAACAAAAGCAATAATTGAAAGCAGAATGGTTTCTCCTGTAAATTGTGCGATCAGCTGTTTCCTATCTGCACCTACCACTTTTCTTACACCGATTTCTTTTGCCCTCCGGAATGAACGTGCAGTTGCAAGGTTGATAAAGTTAAAACAGGCGATCAGGAGAACAAAACCAGCAATGATCGACAAACCCTTTACATAAGAACCATTGCCTCTCTTTGCATTATCCATTTCAAAATTGGCAGAGCCAAGATGTATATCTGATAAAGGTTGCAAAACCGGAAGGCTGGGCGGCTCGGTTTCATCAGGATCTTCAGCTGCCTTTTTAATAACAACATCTTTAAGTTTTGACTCCAGGCCTTTCGGGTCTGATCCATTCTTTAATCGTAAATAGGTAAAAAACTGATTGTACCCCCAACTCAACATTCTTTCAGGTGGTAAACCGGAAGATGACATAGGAATAACATAATTAAAATCAAGGTGAAAATGTTCCGGTATGTGGGCAAGAACTCCTTTTACAATAAAACTTTCTTTTTCAAGCTGAATGGATTGGTTAACCGGATCTGTATTACCGAAATATTTCTTTGCAAGTTCTTCAGTGATTATTATAGAAGCAGGAGCATTCATGGCCGTTTTGGAATCTCCGCTTATAAATTTTAGTGGAAACATTTTAAAGAAGGTACTGTCTGCAATTAATCCTTTTTCTTCAAAAGACCTTACATCACCTTTTTCAAAAAGCATTTTGCCATTCCACATGAGGAGGCGCGAAGTAAAATCAACTTCAGGAAAATTTTGCTGCGCATAAGTGGCAAGCATGGGAGGTGTATTGGCAGAAGGAGAGTTTGTTGAACTGTTTGACCTTTGCTGGTAAATTCTGAAAATATTTTCACCTCCCTTAATGAACTTATCATATTGCATTTCATCCCATACAAATAACCCGATGATAAGACAGCCGGTGATACCAATTGAAAGGCTGGCAATATTGATAAAGGAAAATCCCTTGTACCTCAGCAGGTTTCGAAGTGCGGTTTTTAAATAGTTCCTGAACATATTAAATTATTCGGTTCGTGATGAATAAAAAGAGAAAGAAGAATGCAGCATGCAAATCCCACAGCAAGTCCAAATACATTGATGAAGGAAAAAACTTTATTCTTACGAATCTTCCGCAATGCCAGTTTATAAAAATTACTGCTCATTTTTGCTTTATTGAAAAATTGCTTTGAAAGTTTTCAGACTTAAACCAGGATGTTTTCAGTTACGGTCTGGCCGTCCAGCATTCTTACGATGCGATGACTATAGCGGGCATCATGTTCAGAGTGGGTTACCATTATAATTGTTGTTCCCTGTTCATTGAGGTCCGTAAGAAGTTCCATCACTTCATTTCCGTTGGAAGAATCAAGATTTCCTGTTGGTTCATCTGCAAGAATTAATTTCGGCTTGTTTACAACTGCCCGCGCTACGGCAACACGTTGCTGCTGACCACCGGATAATTGTTGTGGATAGTGATTCCGCCGGTGCATGATCTGCATTTTATCAAGCACCTGTTCCACCCTGGTTTTTCTTTCCCCCGCAGGAACACCAAGGTAAATAAGCGGGAGTTCTACATTTTCAAATACACTTAGTTCATCGATTAGATTAAAACTCTGGAAAACAAAACCAATGTTCTTCTTCCTGAGGTCTGCACGTTTACGTTCATTAAAATCAACAACTTCAATTCCATTAAATAAAAAGCTTCCATCATCAGGATCGTCAAGTAAACCGAGGATATTTAATAAGGTAGATTTTCCACAGCCTGAAGGACCCATAATGGCGACGAATTCACCTTCATTCACGTCAAGCGTCAGTTTATTCAAGGCAACTGTTTCTACATCTTCTGTACGGTAGATCTTTTCAAGATTATTGATCTTTATCATTTTTGCTTTTTATATATGAATAGTGATAATGAGATTGCAGTTAACAGGATTCAATTCCATTGCCGGAATTTCCGGAATATGGCAGTGCTTTCCTGATTTATTTATTAATATTTGATGTCCTGAACCAAGACAAGTTGTACAAAAAAGGATATAAATAATTTTCGCCATAATGCAGCAGGCTTAGGTTATTGAAAAACTTATTTAATGTTTTCTTATGAAGGGCAAATGCCATCGCCAGCGGATTATCTTTTCAGCACCAGTTCCTGCATATCTCCGTAATTCTCGTAGCTTGATGTCACAACTTTTTCACCGGGTTTAAGTCCGGATATCACTTCATAGTAATCCGGGTTCTGTCTTCCTAATTGCAGATCTACTTTGTATGCCCTGGATCCGTCATTATTCAATTTAAATATCCAGTTACCACCAGTTACCTGGAAAAACCCACCTTTGGCTACCAATAGTGCCTCGGTTTCATCACTTAACGCAAGCCGGATCTGTATGGTTTGTCCACGCCTGATTCCTTCCGGAACTGCATCCGCGAATTCCATATCCACCTGGAACCTTCCGTTATTTACCTGTGTATAAACTTTTTTTACCTGGAGCTTAAAAGTTTTACTGCCTAAATTTCCTTCGCCTAATTGGCCGATCATCACCCTTGAAATATAATGTTCATCAATATCCACTCTCACTTTGTACCCAGATAAAACGTCTATCTGTCCGAGCCTTTCTCCCCTGTTCTTTGATTGCCCTATTTCAGCATCCAATGATGTCAGCTGTCCATCTACAGGTGCTCTCACCACCAGGTCACCCACTTTCCTGCGCATCAGTTGCAATGCATTCTGCATACGCGCATAGGAGGCTCCCATCTGGCTAATTTGCTGTGAATTTGATACCTCATCCTGTTTTAAGGTTTGAGCATTCAGCTTTTTTCGATTTACCTGGTAGTTATAATTATTTTCAGACGCTTTGAATTCCTGAAGGCCAATTACCTTTTCTTCATAAAGATGTTTGTTCAGGTTATAAACACGTTCCGCTTCTATAAGGGCATTATCAACATCAGCTTTCTGGTTAAGTTGCTGAATGGTATTCTGTACTGCGTTGTTCTTGGTATTCTGCATTTGCGTCAATACTTCAAATACGGCGGTTTCCTGATTGGCAAGGCTTAATTCCAGGTCAGTATTCGACATCCTTAAGATCGGCTGACCTTTTTTTATAAAGCTTCCATCTTCAACAAATTTTTCTTCTACCCTGCCTCCTTCGATTGCATCCAGATAAATTATGGTCACCGGCATTACGATACCATTAACAGGAATAAATTCCTGGAATGTGTTCCTGGTCACTTCGCTGATCGTTATACGTTCTGCATCAACATTCAATTTGCTGTTGCCGGATGCAAATTTCAAGGCAGCACCCAAGAGAATAAATATTCCGGCAATACCTGAAATGGTTAGTATTCTTTTCCTGCTCCAATAATTTTTTTCAATTTTTCTATCCATTCTTTAATTTTTGACCACCGGAATGAAATTCCACAAAGGGATCCTCTCCAGACCGTAATCAGCTGATCAGAATAGTGCCAATTTGCCAAATAAATGAAATTCAAATACTTAGCTTGAATTGAATCTACGAAAATGTTCGTTTCCGGACAGAAACTGTCCGCTTTTGATACAGTTGTTTGAAGATTCCAGGATGGCCAGACTTCATTTTCAATCAATTGCAATAATGGTATCATTGTAGTTTCGTTGCCTTTCCAAACCCCGGTTATGTCATTAAAAAATGCTTCTGTATTAATTATTGATGATGATGTTGATGTGCTCACAGCAGTACGTTTACTGTTGAAACAGGACGTTAAAGAAGTAGTGACAGAGAAGAACCCTGAAAATCTCAGATCACTTCTCAATAAACATTCTTTTGATGTGATCCTGCTGGATATGAATTTCAATAGTTCGATCAATACGGGGAATGAAGGATTTTACTGGTTAAATAAAATTAGAAATGATTTTCGATCTGATGCTTCAGTAATTATGATCACGGCCTACGGAGATATTGATCTAGCCATCCGGTCCCTTAAAGAAGGCGCATTTGATTTTGTAGTAAAACCGTGGATGAATGAAAAACTCTTGCATGTTATCAGTGAAGCCTGTGCGAAAAAGTTCAATAGATCTTCAGGCATTAAAAATGGTTTGCCTAATACCATTATCAGTAATGAACTATTGGGGGAATCTGAAATCATGCAGGAGATATTTTTTAAATTACAAAAAGTAGCTCCTACAGATGCCAACATTCTTATCCTTGGCGAAAATGGAACCGGGAAGGACCTGATAGCAAGGGCTATACACCAGCATTCCCTACGTTCAAATAGTCCATACATAAAAGTTGATGTAGGAGCATTGACAGAATCCTTATTTGAATCGGAGCTTTTCGGACATAAAAAAGGAGCATTTACGGATGCCCGTGAAGATAGGGAAGGAAGATTTGAATCTGCGAATGAAGGAACACTTTTCCTGGATGAAATTGGTAATATATCACTGTACCAACAGGCTAAATTACTCACAGTGCTGCAAAACCGGCAGGTAACAAAACTTGGAACCAATACACCGTTTCCCATTGATATTAGGCTGATCTGCGCAACTAATCTGCCAATGACTGAACTGGGTAATGAAAACAGGTTCAGGAAAGATTTGATATACAGGATCAATACAGTAGAGATCATGGTTCCGCCATTAAGAAAAAGAGGCGGCGATATCATTTTGCTGGCTAAACATTTTAGCCGGGTCTATAGCAATAAATATCTGAAACCCGACCTTCTAATCCAGGAAGAGGCTATTACAAAACTGGTGAATTACCGCTACCCCGGAAATGTAAGAGAACTTCAGTATGCAATTGAAAGAGCCGTGATCATGTGCGACAACAATGTGATTGATTCAAAGGATATAATTTTCTCGCCTCTGGAATCGTTAGCAGTGGAAGAACAGGAAACACATACCAATTTAAATGCAGTTGAAAAAAATACAATTTTACGGGTTATTGAAAAACACAATGGAAATATCTCCAAAGCGGCAAAAGAACTCGGCATCACAAGAACCGCTTTATACAGGCGATTAAATAAATACGATATTTAGCATTCATTTTTATCCTTTTTCGTAATTTCTTCCGCCCACAAATAAATGAATATTAATAATTTTGAATGGCGCATATTAATCAGGGTACTTCTTTTGTTCCTTACCCTTTGTATAGCTGCATACCTACTCGTCACACAGCTTTTTATTTATTTCTTTCTGACTGTGCCACTGGTCATGTACCAGGTGATTGATTTTATCCGTTTTCAGAAAAATACCCATAATGAATTGAACCAATTTGTAGAGGCAGTCCATTACAGGGATTTCTCAAGATATTTTAATGTAAAACAGGCTCCTGCTGAATTACAATCATTACGAAAGGGGTTCAATGAAATCAATACAACTTTCAAGATTATTTCAAAAGAAAAGGAAACGCAATATCAGTATTTACAGAAAATACTTGAAATGGTGGATACTGGAATTCTCTCGTTCCACGTTGAAACAGGTGAAGTGATCTGGATGAATGAATCACTGAAAAAAATGTTGCAGCTGCCCTATCTTAAAACCATCAATTCACTTTCCAGGAGAGATGAAAGCCTTTTCAATGAAATCATTGCACTTCAGTCGGGTGACAATAAAATTGCGACTGCCCATCTTGAAAAAGGTTCATTCAAGGTTTTATTGTCTGCAACCGCTTTTCAAACAGAAGGAAAAATTTATAAGCTTGTTGCTTTTCAGAATGTAAACGAAGCATTTGACGAAACAGAGTCGAAAGCCTGGCAGAAACTACTAAGTGTGATGACGCATGAGATCATGAATTCCATTGCACCCATTTCTTCACTAGCCGAAACGATGAAAAACCGGTTGCAGGCAACAGGTTCAAAAAATATTGAAGGAGATAATTTATTGGAAGATTTTGAAATTGGTATTGATACCATAAAAAGAAGAAGTGAAGGATTATTGAAATTTGCAGAAACCTACAGGAATCTCAATAAGATCAACACGCTTAGTGTAAATAAAATCTTCATTTCCGAACTTTTTGCCAACATCCACCAGCTCATGCAACCTACATTTGAACAAAAGGGTATTGATCTTGAAATAATTTTGAAAGACCCTGGCTTATTTCTCAATGCGGATATTAATTTGCTTGAACAGGTTTTGATCAACCTTGTTGTAAATGCAATAGAAGCCGTGAAAGATTCCAGTGATCCAAGGATCATTCTTTCAGCTGAAAAAACTTCCAATGCCAAAACAATTATTAAAGTAGCAGATAACGGCCATGGAATGTCTGAAGAAATTCTGAACAAAATATTCATTCCATTCTTTTCAACTAAAAAGCAGGGAAGTGGAATAGGGTTGTCTCTTTGCAAGCAAATTGTAATGCTGCATAAGGGAAGTCTTCTAGTACAGTCCGTTGAAGGAAAAGGAACTGTATTCTCAATGAAGTTTGGATAAAATGCGTGGATTGGTTCAGTATATGGTATAATAATTTCAATCATTATTAAAACCATTATGCAGAAAGGAGAAGAACCAAAAAAACAGAGAAAGGCTCAGTCGCAGCGTATGCCCGGGCTGGAGATAAAAATGAAACCCAGACCCATTTCCCTTAACCCCCAACCCTCAAAAAAACTTGGCGGCAAAGTAGCCCTCATTACCGGCGGGGACAGCGGAATTGGGAGAGCAGTGGCCCTGCTGTTTGCTTCTGAAGGCGCTAACATTGCCATTTCTTATCTTCCTTCAGAAGCAAAAGATGCACGCAAAGTACAGGAGCTGGTGGAAAGAGAATTTAATATGGAATGCCTGCTGCTTCCTGGAGATATCCGCAAACTCCGACAATGCGAAAAAATCGTCAACACAACCATCAAAAAACTGGGAAAAATTGATATCCTGGTAAATAATGCAGCAACACAAACAGAAAAAAAATCACTGACCGAAATTCCTGATGCACAACTGGTGGCAACTTTTGAAACAAATATTCTTTCAATGTTCAGAATCACAAAATCTGCTCTTGCGCACATGAAAAAAGGCAGTTGCATTATTAATACTACATCCGTTACCGCTTACAGGGGCAGCCCTTCACTTATTGATTATTCCGCTACAAAGGGCGCTATTGTAACCTTCACAAGGAGCCTTGCTCACAGTCTGATTTCTAAAAACATCAGGGTAAATGGTGTTGCACCCGGACCTATATGGACCCCATTGATCGTAGGCAGTTTTAAAGGAAAAAAAGTAGCTGAATTTGGCTCTGATGTACCTATGGGCCGTGCTGGTGAACCAGCTGAAGTAGCACCCTGCTTCCTGTTCCTGGCGAGCCAGGACAGTGCATACATGACAGGACAGATCTTACACCCAAATGGTGGTGAGATTGTAAATGGATAATGGCATGGTTTTTACCCTATTATTCGCAGTTCTTATCTCTTCACGGGGTGCCAGTTTTTTAACTGGCTGAGAACATACTCATAGAACCTGATCCGGGTAATGCCGGCGAAGGAAGAAGAGAAAAAAAGGTTCTGGCTCAGGTCAGGACTTTTTTTGTTTTAGTACATAGTCCCTTTCATCAGCTGCCTGGGCAGTAATGAACCGTCTACCATATTTTACCTATTTTGGATAAGTCAAAAACAAGCAATGTTCAGGAAAGCAATTGAAAAAGTAGGAAATTTTACACGCCCCATTCATTTTATTTCAAACATCTACGGTGAAAAAACGGTAATGCCGGGTGCCGCAACATTGTTTTTTGTTAATGATGAAGGATATGCCATTACCTGCAAACATGTTACAACCATCATCAAACAGGCAACAGGCATTCACCATAATTACACACAGTTTCAGCAGGAAAGAAACCTGCTTCAGAAATCATCATCCTACAATAAAAAAATAAAAGATCTCAAAACGAGGTATGGCTTCGACAAAAACGAAAACACCTGCCAGCTGCTGTACCAGTTTGTAGATTGTGTCGATCTTCAGTCTGTCGACATCCTCGAACATCCCGTGTACGATCTTGCTATTTTAAAAATGAAAGATTTTACAAAATCGTTTTACAAAGGACATGCAGTATTTGCAAAAAATACAACTGATGTGCAGCCCGGATTTTTCCTCTGCAGACTGGGTTATCCTTTTCCTGAATTCACCAACTTTACCTATGATGAAAAATCAGAAAACATCAGTTTTACTGGTGCTGCTGTGCGCACTGTAAGGTTTCCGATTGAAGGGATGATGACCAGACATTTCGGCGATGCGGAAGGAAATATTTTTGGAATAGAAATGAGCACTCCCGGATTAAAGGGACAAAGTGGCGGACCCTTATTTGATGCAGAGGGCATCATTTATGGAATGCAAAGTATGACACACCATCTGCATCTTGGATTTGATATGAACAACCATGAAATCTATTCGGAAGGAAGACGCATCAAGGTAAACAACCAACCTCTCCTGCATGTTGGACACTGCGTTCATGTTGATATTATAAAACTTTTTTTAAAAGAAAATCATGTTGCTTTCGAGGAAGCCTAATAAAGCAATTTATGATTCGAATACTCCTCTAACTTCTTAAATAATTTCGATTCTAAAACTGCTCATTCAAGGTAGCTTGCCAGATTCTTTACTATTTTCTCCAGATCAATTCCTTTTCCCAATACAGGTGCAAAAAGATCACCCTCTGATTTCAGCCTTTCAAAAATATTATGAGCATTATAGGTTGTTTGGGTAAGTCCCTTTTTTACTTCACTCCAGTGTAGTGGCGTTGAAACCGGAACACCGGGCTTTGGACGTAAACAATAAGGTGCTGCTGCTGTTTGTATTTCCCGGTTCTGCAAAAAATCCAGGTAGATCAACCCTTTTCTTTTTGCAGGATTTCTAACTACGCTGGTGGTATCAGGAAGCTGTGTATGCACTACATTCACCAGCAGTTCCGCGAGTTGCCTGCTTTGATCATAACTGTATTTGCCTCCTAATGGAATATAGATATGAATGCCGGTTGAACCGGAGGTTTTTACGCAACTCTCCGCACCTCCTGCATCCAGCAAGTCCTTTACCACAAGAGCTGTTGCTATCACCTGCTCAAAACTGTTTCCTTTATCCGGATCAAGATCGATCAGGCACCAATCGGGGTTTTTCCATGATGCCGAACGTGAATGCCAGGGGTTCATTTCAATACAACCCAGGTTAGCCATATAAATCAGGCTCGCCTCACCTGAACAAACCATGTAACTTACTTCCTTGTTTGTTGATTCACTAAAATCAACATGCTGCTGGATCCATTCAGGCACTTTGCCTTTTGTATCTTTTTGATAAAAATTGGCAGCGTCAATTCCATTAGGATGGCGGTTGAGTGAAAGTGGCCTGTCTAAAAGATAGGGAAGCATATAAGGAGCCATCTCCAGGTAATAATTGATCATGTTACCCTTGCTGAATTTTTCCTTTTTCCAATAAAGCTTATTGAGATTGGTTAGTTTGAGTTCATGACCCTGCAAAATGATTTCCTGGTGGTCTGATATTTTCAGGTCGAGCTCAATGCCTGAAACAGCTATAGGATGATGCATTGCTTTGCCAGTACCTTTCTTTGAACCCGCAGCAAGAAGTTCAGGCTTAGCCGGGGCAGGTTTTGATGATTTTTTAGCCGCCGATTTTTTGGCTGCAGTTTTTTTAACTGTAGCCTTTTTTTCAGCAACTTTCATTGCACCTGTTTTTGCATTTACTGTTTTTTCCAATGCTGAAGCAATGGTTTCTGATTTTTTTAATTTTACTTCCGTTGGTTTTTTGTCTGTTCGTAATCCCATAAATATGGGATGGCGTGCCATCCCGTTCTTTGTCCATTCACTGAATTTTATTTCACACACCAGTTCCGGCTTCACCCAGGTTGCAGGCATATTTGCCTTTGGTGCCTCTTTGAACGGTGTGTTTTTTATTATCCTTGACTGCAGTTCTTTATAAATCTTTTCCAGCTGATTATTATCAAAACCACTTCCTGTATGGCCAACATAAACAAGATCCTTTCCCTGGTACACCCCAAGCATCAGGGAGCCAAAATTTTTCCTCGTATTACGAGGTGCTGTAAATCCTCCAATTACAACTTCCTGCCGGAGGTTGACTTTCACTTTCAGCCAATCCTTTGTTCTTGCACCTGCCTGGTAACCACTATTTGCTTTTTTTGCCATGATGCCTTCCAGTCCCTGTTTTAAAGCAGCATTGAAAAACCCGGTTCCCTTTAATTCTATATGCGCACTGTATCTAATGACCTCATCATTTTCCGGAATGACCTGTTGAAGGATGTTTTTTCTTTTTGTTAGTGGCAAGGTTGTAAGATCGTATCCATTCAGCCACAGGATATCAAAAATGAAATATTGTAGTGTAGCAGGCGTGTTTTGCCAGTTCTGAAGCAATTCAAAATCTGCTTTACCTGCTTCATTTACTGCAACGATTTCACCGTCAAACACCGCGTTCATTTTCAATCTTTCTAATGCCTCTTTAACTGGTTTGTAAGTGGAAGCAAATGAAATGTTATTGCGCGATAAAAGGTCTGCTTTTTGATCCTGCAGGTAACCAAGTGCACGGTAACCATCCCACTTGATCTCAAAGATCCATTCAGGATCGTCAAATGCCTCATCTGATAGTGTGGCCATCATGGGTATGATGTTGGAAGGAAATGCAGCTTTTTTTGCATTCCCTGGAAATCCATTTAATTCACTTGTGGTATTCCTTTTTGCAGGTATTTTTTTTGTTTTTTTCGCAGGCGTTTTTTCTTTCGCCGCGTCCTCAAGCAATTGAACAGGAGGATTTTTTCCTGTGCTTTTTTTTTCGGGGTGATTCAGAACTGTTCCGTTTTCCTTTGCAACCGCTGCTAAGGTCTTGCCGGATTTTACCGACCGGTCCTTTTTTGTTATATCATTCTTTGTAGCGTGTTCATCCGCTTTCTTCATAAATATCCACGATCTTTCGCCTCTTGCCTTCATCAAAAAAAGTGCATAAGCACCTTTGATCTTTTCTCCGCTCAACCTTATCTTAAGGTTGCCGTCGCGCAATTGTACCAGCAACATTTTTTCTTTTTCCTTACGACTCAGGCTTTCTCCGCCTACCGGATCGTAGCTACCTTCATCCCACACAATCACTGTACCTGCACCATAATTGCCTTCAGGAATGATCCCTTCGAAATCCTTATAATCAAACGGATGATCCTCCACCATCATTGCCAGTCTTTTATCAGCAGTATTCAAAGAGGGTCCTTTTGGAAGTGCCCAACTTTTCAAAACCCCTTCCATTTCAAGCCTGAGGTCGTAATGCAGGTGTGAGGCATCATGTTTTTGAATCACAAATTTCAATGAACCCTTAGTTGCTTTTGATTTGCCTTCAGGTTCAGGTGTTTCATTAAAATGCCGCTTCTTGTTATAGTTTGAAAGGCTCATGATGCAGATCGTCAAAAACTTATGCCATATATGAAAAGTGAAAAAAGCAGTGGCATGAATATCGTGACAATATCCTAAATAATTTTATGGAAAGGAAACAAACAAATAACCACGCTCCTTCTGATGACCAAAAGCCCGTGCATGAAAGAACAGGTAGTACCCTGCACAATGATTACAAAATTAAAGGTGATGAGCAGCCAGGAAAGGATGAAGCAGAAAGTTACCAGGATTATAATGGAAATTCAGAATCGAACAATCCGGCAAAGGCTGAAGAAGAATAATTTTTATTTTCTGGAAATGTTCAGGATTTCTTTGCAGGAATTATCATTGGGGTTACCAGAAAACAAATAGGCAATGATCGCATAAAGCCAAACAATAAAACAAGAGAAAAAAATCACTTCAATTCTTTAATTGTAGGTTTGATTCTTAACTGCTGACCATCCCGGAAATACAGTAAAAAAATACGGATAGTAAGGGCGCACTCATCCTTTTTGATTTGAACCAGATAGAGAAGCAATTCTTTATAAAAATCTCTTATATCCCTTTGCAAATTAAATAAAAAAGAAAGGCCTGAGGATATTCATCCAGATCACTCAACTATCAGTTGCAAAAAAATAGCTGATCGGTGATCAGCTATTTTTTTATGCCCTTTTCTTTGCAGTGGTATTCAGACTTTCCTTCAATACTTCCATCAGGTCTTTGACGGTAGCAGAACCTGCTTTTTTAGGTTCGGCAATATGAATATCCTTGCCGGCAGCTTTTGCCTTAATTACTTTTTTCAATGCATCTACATAAGTATCTGAAAAGGCTTCAGCCTTAAATGGTTCGGTTAACTGGTGCACCAGTTTTACAGCCAGTTGCACTTCTTTAGGAGAAAGTTTTTCTGCTTTTGCCTTTTCTACTTCAGGCGCTTCACGTACCTCTTCATGGTAACGCATCTGGTTCAGCAACAAAACACCATCGTACACTTTCAATGCGCATATATGCATGCGGCTGCGCAACATGAACTCAGCAAGACCAATGGTTTTGGTCTCTTCAAGTGCCTTGATAAGCAAATGATAAGATTTCTCAGCCCCTTTGTCGGGAATTACATAATAGGGTTTCTCGTAGTAAATAGGGTCAATTTCTTCTTCCTTAACAAATTGAATAATGTCAATTGCTTTTGACTTTTCCGGGCTGGCTTTTGCAAAATCCTCATCGCTAACAACAACATATTTTCCCTTGACATATTCATATCCTTTTACAATCTCCTTGTAAGGAACTTCTTTACCCGTTTTTGAATCGATCCTGGCATAACGAATAGGTGCCATATCCTTTTTGGAAAGCATATCAAAATTTAGCCCACTACCCGATTCAAGCGCACTGCCCAGTTTAACCGGAATGTTTACAAGGCCAAAACTTATTGCACCAGTCCAGATAGATCGCATAACATAAGTTTTTTAAGAAGCAGGATAATAGGTGTCCGGCCTGTACTGGTTATTGCGGAACCATGTGGTGAATTTACTGATCGCCTGTTTAAACAAGGAAATCCTTCCGGTTCTTGTTTCATAATATTCGGCTTTCAGGATCTTTACCTTCACCAGCATCATATCATATAATGCAGTTTGCTGTTCAGCTAATTCAAGAGTGTTGATCTCTTCAGGATCGGACACCACATAGGCTTTACCATTCACCTGTAAAAAGAAATCAGATCCCTTTTTAAAATAATCCATTTTAACTGGAAATTCCTTTTCAAATGCCGCAATGTCCTGCCTTGGCTTCTGCATATAAAACCAAACATATCCAAAATCATCTAACCTGATCGTGTGTACAACCGAAGTCGGAATCTTAAGTACAGAATCGCTCAGGTTAAAGAAAATGGCACTTCCTATTTCTTTTATTTTTTCCTGAAGAAAGATCAACTGTTGATTGGATGACATAATATTATTTTTACTTGAGACTCGCTCATTCTGTATAATCCAAATTAGATACCATAAATTTTTGAATTAAAAACCAGCAGGTTGGAATCCTGCACGTAGAAATTAATCTACATAGAAATATAAATTTTTCCGGATATGCAGGTATTCCTCTGGCATTATATTTTATAGGTAGATTGTATTATTGAACAAATAAAAAATTAGATATGCCAAGTACAACTTCAAAAACCAGCACCAAAACCGCTGGTGCAAAAAAGGCCGCGAGCAATAGTGCTACGAAAAGCGAGGAAACCATGCTGAAAGAATTGTTCATCGAAGAATTAAAGGATATTTACTGGGCAGAAAAGCATCTCACCAAAGCATTACCCAAAATGCAAAAAGCTGCAACTTCCCAGGAATTAAAAAATGCATTTGAAGAGCATCTGCAGGTTACACAGGTACAGATCGAAAGGATTGAGGAAGTGTTTGAAATGCTGGACATACCTGCAAGGGCAAAAAAATGTGAAGCAATGGAAGGATTGGTTAAGGAAGCCCAGGGTCATATTGATGAGCTGCCGAAAGGTACCATGGTACGTGATGCCGGCTTGATCATTTCTGCCCAAAAAGTAGAACATTATGAAATTGCAGCGTATGGAAGCCTTGTGCAATTAGCAAAAACAATGGGCGAAAACGACATTGCTGAAATTCTTGAAGAAACTTTACAGGAAGAAAAAGATACGGATCAGCTTTTAACTGAACTTGCTGTAAGCGGAATCAATATCGCTGCAGACCGTGAAGAAGAAGAATGATTTCACAATTTTATACAGCAAGCCGGACTTTGGTCCGGCTTTTTGTTTTATATCCATATGAATGAAATTTCAGTATCAGAACAGATCAGTGAACTGTCACATAAACAAATACTCAAAATTCATAAGGATCCCAGCAAATCAGCTGAAATTGCTGAACTGGTTTATGTAACAGACCAGCAAACTGGGATCAGCAGAGAGAAGAAAGGAAAAACTTTTCATTATTTTTATAAGGACCAGCCTTTTAATGACCCTTTGGAACTGGAAAGAATTAAAAAACTTGCTATTCCTCCAGCCTGGGAAAAGGTGTGGATTTGTAAACAAAAGAATGGGCATATTCAGGCAACAGGAATTGATGCTAAAGGAAGAAAACAATACCGCTACCATGCCTTCTGGCAAATTCTCCGCAACCAGACAAAATTTCATCGTTTATATGCATTCGGAAATATCCTGCCCACACTCAGGCTGAAACTGGAAGAGGACCTCGCGAAAAAAGAGGTGTGCGTAGAAAGAGTAATTGCCACTGTCATCAGTGTAATGGAAAGAACATACATCAGGGTGGGTAGTGAAGATTATGAAAAAATGTACGGATCTTATGGATTAACCACATTAAAAGACAGCCATGTTAAGATCACTGGAGATACGATCAATTTTACTTTTAAAGGCAAAAAAGGAATTCTCCAAAATGTTACCCTGAAAAACCGTCGCCTTGCTAATATGGTACAAAAATGCAGGGAAATTCCGGGCAGAGAACTGTTCCAGTATTATGATGCAGAAGGCAACAGGCAATCTATTGATTCAGGAATGGTGAACCGGTATATCAAAGAAGCAACAGGTAGTGATTTCAGTGCAAAAGATTTTCGTACCTGGGCCGGCACTTTAAATATCATCCGGGCTTTTAAAAATATCGGATTTGCTGATACGGAATCGGAATTAAAAAAGAATGTGGTGGCTGCTCTTGATGAGGTAAGTAAACAACTAGGCAATACCCGGACGGTTTGTAAAAAGTATTACGTTCATCCTGGTATCATAAAATTATACGAAGAACAATCGCTCAATAAATACCTGAATGAACTTGACAAAATAGAAGAGCCAGACCACCTGAGCGGCCTGACTGGAGATGAAAGAGTTTTAATAAAGATCCTTAAAAAAATGATCTAGTTTATGAAAGGGTCAATGGTCAATGGTCAATCATTCAAACTTCACTTTTAAGCTATTTTGCCTCAGGCCGGCGGGCCTCGTACCTGGGCCGAAACCTTTTTTTGAGAGTTGCGGGAAGCCTTGCGAACAGGCAACAAAAGGGCCTCCCGCAGATTACGCAGATTTTCGCTGATTGGTCTTCTGCGTTCATCAGCGCGATCAGCGGGAACAAGAGGCAATTGACTATTGAGTATTCACTGCTGTCCGGTAAAAAATCAAACATCACTTTCAAGCTATTTTGCCTCAGGCCGGCGGGCCTCGTACCTGGCCGACAACCTTTTTGATCATTGCGGGAAGCCTTGCGAACAGGCAACAAAAATGCCTCCCGCAGATTACGCAGATTTTCGCTGATTGGTCTTCTGCGTTCATCAGCGCGATCAGCGGGAACAAGAGGCAGGTACTGGGTCAAATAGATCCCATCATCTTATCACATTTGGGTGGTTGTGTGCGCATGATTGCTCCTGACCATTGACTATTGACCATTCACTGCTGTCCGGTAAAAAATCAAACATCACTTTCAAGCTATTTTGCCTCAGGCCGGCGGGCCTCGTACCTGGCCGACAACCTTTTTGATCATTGCGGGAAGCCTTGCGAACAGGCAACAAAAAGGCCTCCCGCAGATTACGCAGATTTTCGCTGATTGGTCTTCTGCGTTCATCAGCGCGATCTGCGGGCAACAAGAGGCAGCTACTGGTGTCAAATAGAACCCATCATCTTTTCACATTTGGGTGGTTGTGTACGCATGATTGCTCCTGACCATTGACTATTGACCATTGACCATTGACTATTGACCTATAACCCTTGACCCTTCACCTTCGGTATGATTTTTTATCCTTTTAGATAAACAAACACGCTATGGCAAATAATAATAATGTTGTTGGAATCCTTAACGACCTGGTACGTATTAACCACGACCGGGTGGTTGGTTATGAAAAAGCAATTGATGAATTAAAAGATGAGGATGCTGATCTTCGCACGCTATTTCAGCGCTATGTAACTGAAAGTCGCCAGCACGGACAGGAACTTACACAGGAAGTAAGCAGGCTGGGTGGTGATGCTGCCGATGGCACTACCAACTCCGGAAAAATCTACAGGGTTTGGATGGATCTGAAAGCTGCCATTACAGGACATGACAGGAAAACGGTTTTAAACAATTGCGAATTTGGTGAAGATGCTGCTCAAAAAGCCTACGACACCGCATTGAATTCCGATACGGAACTGGAGCCTTCCATACGTGATCTTATTGTTAGGCAGAAAGCTGCACTTAAAGTAGGTCATGATGAAGTGAAACGCCTGAGGGATATGGCAAAAGCTTCCTGAGCAGGCTCAGGTTTGTAGAATTTAATACTCACCAGACTGGTGAGTTTTTTATTTTTAAATGGTCTGGGAAATTGGCAGGTTTTTTTCTTATTAAAAAACCTACCCTCTAGAAAAATTAAATCCGTCTTTTTTGGAAATGCATGAGCAATTGATTCGTGCCCATGATAGCTATGTAAATCACCATTTATGACCATTACCCATTCCCAGACACAGGCTTGTTTTGATGCCTGGATCAAATGCGAAAACCTGCTGACCAACCTGGCAAAGGAGCGCGATCAATTTTCTAAAGAGATCATAAAAGTGATGGATGAATGTGCCCTGATCTGTATGGGTACCTTTCACGCTATAAAATCCTATTCACCTAATATCCGCAATTTTGCACTGCTTTGTGTGGGCATTTGTGAAGAATGCGCCGAGATCTGCGAAACTGAAATGGATGAACGCCTGAAAGAATGTGCTGCTGTTTGCCGCCGTTGTTCTAAATATATCAGTACGCTCGCATTTTCCTCGCTTCCTTAATTCAGTCTCCTTTTTTCAGAAATCAATCGTTATAAATCCCTGGTCATTTTATACCCTGATTATCAACTTGTCAGGGAACCCCTTTACGAAGGGTCAACCGGATCATGTGGATATGCGCTCATCTTTTGTTATTCCTGGATTCGCACATGAAAGATCAGGTATCCAGTCTTGACTGAGGTATTTCTTTTGCTTCCTGCTTGATAATGAATACAGCGGTTTTTTTAGGCCTGATACCTTCACCCGCATGAAGCGCATACACTTTCGTAAATTCAGCCCCGAAATAAAGGATCATTGAAGAATAGTAGATCCATGTCAAAATGATCACAATTGAAGCTGCTGCGCCATAATGAATTCCGAGGTTGCTTTTGCTTAAATACAGTTCTATAAGCATTTTACCTAATAAAAAGAGTGCAGCGGTCAGTGAAGAACCAATTAAAGCATCTTTCCAGGAAATCGTAGCATCGGGAAGCACCTTAAATATTACCGTAAACAATCCGGTTATTACAACCAGTATAATACCTGTGTTGACCAGGTTAAAAAAAGACACCGTAGCTTCTGGAAAAAATTTGATCAGCCTGTCGCTCAATAGCGTAAGAAGCGTGTTGATGATCAATGACACCAGCAATAAAAAACCCAAACCTAAAATAAGGGAAAATGAAAGCAGGCGGTTGAGCAGAAATTTCAGCCAGCTTTTCTTGGGCTTGGCCTTTACGCTCCAGATAAAATTGATAGAGCCCTGCATTTCAGTAAATACGCCGGTTGCAGCAATGATCAGCACAATGACCCCAATAATAGCCCCTGTTGTTGTGGCCTGAGTTTGCTGAATATTTGAAATGATATTCTGTACCTGTAGTGCTGCATCGCTTCCCACCACATCATTCAGCTGCTCATATACTTCACCCTGTACGGCATTTCGTCCGAAAAAGATCCCAGCAAGAGATATAATGATAATAAGTACGGGGCCCAGGGCAAATAATGTATAATAACTTAAGGAAGCACTTAATTTGAAAGCATCGTCATCAATGAAATTGCTTCCTGCATCGGCAACAAGTTGAAATACTTTTTTTAATCTTTTCATTCTAGGTTTTAAAGATCCATCATTTGCCGCTGAGTATTTTTGTACCCAGAATAATCAAAAACAACCCTTATTTTTTAGACAAAAGGAAATTTCAGATTCAAATTACTTTGGCAACATTTTTTATATTATTTAAATATACTTAACGTCCTTAATTAAAATTAAAAACAATGAGAAGTTTACTTTACATCGTAGCAGTAATATTGATAATAGGCTGGCTTTTAGGAGTGTTTGCCTGGAATGCAGGTGGTTTGATCCACATCCTTATTGTTGTAGCAGTAATTGCTTTAATACTGGGTATCATCAGAAGAGCTTAAATTAAAAATTTAATTCTTTCGCATATACACAGTCCATTCTATAAGAATGGCTACAGTATCTACTGTGGCCATTTTTTTTGAAAACTGCTATGCAGTTACAGTTGGAAAAGTAATGACAAAAGTAGTTCCTGAATTTACTACGGAGGTTACATCAATATTGGCCTTGTGTGATTGAAGGATGTTCAACGTTGCCGCCAAACCCAAGCCCATTCCATTTCTTTTTGAGGTAAAATAAGGTTCAAAAAGGCGCGTAATGTTTTCTTCGGGAATTCCGCAACCATTGTCCTTTATCGTAACTACATGGCCGGCTCTTGTTGCATCAATGAGAATGTTTAATACGCCTGTATTATGAGGTACCGCCTCCACTGCATTAATAATGATGTTTAGAAAAGCAATTTTCAGCTTTTCTTTATTGGCCATTATATAACAAGGGGTACCGATAAATTTTTTATCCAGCTTTACATGCTGCAGCGTAATCCTGTCTATAGCTTCATCCAGGCTTTCTTCCATCACCTGCTGCAACTCGCACTTATCAAACACAAGATCCGTTGGCCTGGACGTGTCCAGCAACTCAGTAATAATATCTCCGATGCGCTTGCTGTTCCTTTGTATGATATCCAGGAAAAGCTGAGACTCATCGTTCGAGTTTTCATTTGCCTGGATCAGTTGTTCCACGGACATGTTTATATTGTTCAGCGGATTGCGCACTTCATGAGCCAGTGTGCGCACCAGCCTGCCAGTGGCACCAAGTTTTTCGATCTGCAAATTTGCTTTTTCCGCACGGCGCAAATTGGTAATATCATGCAATAAACCCTGGTAATAAGATCCCGACTCATCTTCCGTAGCCGTTGCAGAAAAGATACAGGTTTTCTTTTCCTCCTCACTGTTAACTACTTCAATCTCTACATCACTGATCTCAGCTTCCTGTTTTACCATTTTTTTTATAAGTTCCAGGTCGGAAGGATCGGCTATAAGGTCGAAAATGGATTTATTGCGCAACACCTCCTTTTCATAACCCAGCAAAATAGAAGTAGCTGCATTCATATCAATAAATCGCAGATTTCTGTCAGCAATAAAAACAGCATCTTTCGATAGTTCAAATATGCTCCGGTATTTTTTTTCATTGGCGCGCAAGGCCTTCAGATAAGCAGTTCTTTCCAGCGAGTAGCGGATGCATCTTTCAAGCTTGTCGGTATTCAACTCCGTCTTGATCAGGTAATCCGTAGCACCCATTTGCATGGCCTCGATATCAACATCTTTATTTCCCTTACCGGTAAGTAAAACAATAGGTTCTTCGCAACCCTGTTTCACCGCTTCTTTAAGGAAATCAAGCCCGGTTCGAGCTCCGAGCCTGTAATCCACAAAATACATATCATAATTGCGTTCCTGGAGGAATTTTACAGCATCGTTATACCGGTAACACCAGTCAATATGCAGATGGTATTCCTGAATCTGTTTGAGGTATTCGGATGTAATAAAGAAATCATCTTCATCATCGTCAATGATCAGTAAACGAACAGGAGGGATATTTACAGAAGACATCTATAGCTATTTACCAGGTAAAGAAAGAGAAAAAAGGCAACCTGCAGTGATGATTTCATTTACTATCAGGAACGCGTTGTGCGCCTTAAGCATGGACTGTAATATAAGTATGTTTTCCTGGTGCAGTAATTTCCAATTTTCATCGCTGTTCATGTTTGCTTGGAACTGTATTCGGTACCGGCTGGTTTCAGAATTCATCGTTTCTTCGCTCTTTTCTTCTTCACAATAAATATGAAGAAATTTTTTAGCTTCTGAAGGCTGGCTCACCATCATCCGGATCAATTCATTAATTACATGCTCTATGCACTCACGACTGGCGCGCGTCATGGGAAGCTGGGCGCACCTAACGATCACATTACGGTTCCGGCCACTTGAACGAAAGGGTTGCAAAACTTTCGCAACCACTTCATTCAAATCTACCATTTCAACAACATTAGAAGTATCAACAGCTTCAGAAAGGTTCTGTATAGGGTCCCTGTCAGGTAACATATTCTGTTAAAAACTTTACTGATTATTAAATTCCTGGTACTGCTTCATTTTATTGTACAGTGTTTTTCTGTCGATGTTCAGAAGTTTGGCAGCCTTACTCTTATTGAAATTTACTTTTTTCAATGCCTTTAGTATCATTTCATACTCCGCGTCTATAGATGCACCTTTTAAAGTTGTTTCAGAAAGGTTCCGCGGGCTGTCGGATATTTCCGAAACCGTTGTAGGCATTGAATTGGTCGCGGCAGGTTCAGGTAGTTTATCAAACTGCAACTTTTCAAAATTAGAAATTTCGAAAGGCAGTGAACTTGGCTCAATCTCTTCGCCATCTGAAAGCAGGGTAGCTCTTTTGATAACGTTTTTAAGTTCCCGCAGGTTACCATACCAAACATAATGACGGAATATATGCTCTACCTCTGCACTGAATCTTTTTACATTTTTACCCAGTTCCTGGTTGGTCTGGTGCAGGAAGTGATTGGCAAACAACATCACATCATCCGGACGCTGACGCAGTGGTGGTATATCAATACTGAATTCATTGAAACGGTGGTAAAGGTCTTCTCTGAACTTGCCCTTCCGCACGGCATCCCAGAGTCTTTCATTACTGGCAATGATGATGCGCACTTCAAGTTCTATATCTTTTAGTCCGCCTACCCTACGCATTTTTCTTTCCTGTACTACGCGCAACAGCGAAACCTGAGTATCGTAGGAAAGATTGGATATTTCATCAAGAAAGATCGTTCCCCCGTTTGCAGTTTCAAGACTTCCGATCTTAAGGTTTAGTGCACCTGTAAATGATCCTTTTTCGTGTCCAAAAAGTTCGCTTCCAGCAAGTTCTTTGGAAAGCGCACCACAATCAATTGCAACGAAAGGTTTGTTTTTCCTTTTACTGCGTTTGTGTATTTCCTGGGCAACAGCTTCTTTACCGCTTCCGCTTTCACCATGAATGATCACGGTATAATTGGTTGGGGCTACCAGGTCGATCTGTTGAAGTATCTGGCGAAAAACAGGTGTATCGCCGAAAATATATTCCCCTGAAACAAGTATGGAAGGGGATTTATCCCTGGCCATTCCAGGCATGTCGGTCTTTTCGCTGGAAGCAGGTGCTGAACTGTTCTGCACCGGGGCAGTGTTCGCCTCCCTTGAGGAAGTGTTCAGTGCTTTCTTTATGGTAATAAGAATTTCATCCGGGAAAAGAGGTTTGGTGATATAATCATAAGCACCCATCTTCATTACTTCCACAGCCATTTTAATATCACTGTAACCAGTAATGATAATAACCGGGACGTGGGGGTATCGCTCCTTGATCTTCCCTAATAATACATTTCCTTCCATATCTTCCAGCCTGAAGTCGCACATTACAAGGGAAGGTTCAACGGTTTCTAAAAGTTCGAGTGATTTTTTTCCACTATAAGATTCCAGCACATCATACCCATGCCGGGTAAGAAATCTTTTTAGTAATAAGCACATATCCCGGTCATCATCGATAATTAAAATGGTCTGCATCTGCTATTTATTTGTTTTGGGTTTCGATAATTAAATGTAAAACGAAAAATTAAGCCCACAATCCCCTGACATGTGAAACAGGTATCTGCAATTGTTCACGGTATTTTGCTACTGTCCTTCGGGCCACTGAAAATCCTTTTTGTGATAAGATCATCACCAGTTGCTGGTCAGTATAGGGGCTGTGTTTATCCTCGGTCTCTATGACTTCCTCAATGGCAGACTGGATGACTTTATTACTGATTACCTGCCCTTTCTGGTTGGCAATGCCTTCGGTGAAAAGATCTTTCAGGAGCAGCAATCCAAATGGAGACTCTGCATATTTGTTGCAGGTAATCCTTGAAACAGTTGAAATATCCACACCAACAATTTCCGCAATGTTTTTCAGGATCATGGGTTTTAACTGGTTGATGTCTGCAGTCATAAAATAATTATGCTGAAGTTCAACGATTGATTTCATAATGCGGATCATGGTGCTTTCTCTTTGCTGCACGGCATGAATGAACCACTGTGCAGACTGGAGTTTATTTTTGATGTACTGCATTGCAGGTTTATCCGTGGTAACCTTTGCATTCTGAATTGCAGTTTCTTTCCAGGTAGAATTGATGTTCAGGCTTTCAGATCTTTGGCGGTATAACTGCACTTCAATGGCATCGCCACTCCTGGTAATAATAAAATCGGGAACGATATTATGATTGACGCCTTCCTGTAATTCACAGATAGGGCGCATTTTTAAAGTAGCGATCAGTCTTAAAACGATCTTAAGCTCCTCATCATCGATCAAAAGGTGTGCTTTGATCTTATCCATATTGCGGTTGTGCAGGTCATTAAAATGATCTTCAAGTAATTTTACCGCAGTTCTTACATCCGGTCTTTTCCTGTTCATCCTGTATAACTGGATCAACAGGCATTCTTTAATGGACCTTGCTGCAATACCAACAGGTTCCAACTGCTGGATCTTCGCCAGCACCTTTTCAATATCTTCTGCCTCTACCCAACGGTTTTGTTTAAAGGAATAATCTTCTGCAAGATCCTGCAGCTTTTGTTCCATGAGGCCACAGTCATTCAACGAATCAATGATGAATTCAGCAACAGTTATTTCATACGCATCTTCAGTGGTAAGTTTGAATTGTTCTTTCAACACCACCCTGTAATCAAAACTATTTGTAATTGGGCGCTCGGGAAGTTTATCGTTGTGGAGGTAATTCCCATATTCAAATTTGTAGTCGGGAATATCATCATAACCATATTCTTCCCAATCCTGGTAATCCTGAACTGAATCCTTGTTGTATTTATCAACTAGCGGCTCAAATTCATTCTTTTGGTCCTCCAAAAGAGGGTTATCCTCAATTTCCTGATGTATACGTTGCTCAAGCTCAAGGGTATTGAGGTGGAAAAAATTGAGCAACTGGATTTGCTGGGGCAGAATTTTCAGTTTCTGCTTTTGGGCTAAATGCTGGTTGATCATCCTGGTTTATTTTGGGGTATGGCAGATAGGACAAGACTGAAACCAAATTGAACAATTGTTAAAAAAAAATTTAATTGATTGTATTTCAGCATGTTATACTGTTAATATCCACCTCATCTTTGCTAGTAACTGATCAAGGATAAAACCGGTACCGCAATTTGGGGAAATTATTGCACAGCCTAAAAATCGGCATGCAGCTTATTTACGTTATATAAAGCAATGCTGATATTAATGAGAATCACTACCTGTTAGCCTGTATTCAAAGAAAGACGGTATTGGATACCTTTCACCATTGGGAAAAGAGGAAGAAGGATCTGAAATTTTTTGTTCAGTGTAAGGTTGTTTGCCGGAAGGAATCGTAGGCATGCCCCCATTTTGCGCATTTGCATAAGTATAAAACGGCTGGAGAGGGTTTAGATGTTCCATAATTTCTTTCGGATGTTTTTCTTCTTCTGAACAGAAAAAAATATACCAGATATTCCCTGCTTTACGATCTTTCTAAAACGCTCATATTAATAATCTTAGTAGAAGAATCTCCTCATAAAATTTGAAGGTCTTTTTTATAAATGGTATGGTTCTTTAATACAGTAGGGGAGCATATTTTTTAACCCTTAAACTTTTTAATTATGCTACGTTGGACAATTATTTTCCTTGTTGTTGCTATTATAGCTGCAATATTTGGATTTGGGGGCATTGCGGCAGGAGCTGCATCTATTGCCAAGATCCTATTCTATATTTTCCTGGTGCTGTTTGTACTCTCGCTGATTGCTGGGGGCTTCAAACGCGCGGATTAATTCACCTCCTTCAAAGTAGTAAGAGGCTGTTTCAACAGTTTGAGACAGCCTCTTTTATTCGGGTAGGGATGGAATCAATTTTAATTTATGCCATTCTCAGCGCCTTGGTTTTACTTTTGATACATCCTCCCAATTAAAAAACCCTTCGCATTTACGAAGGGTTAGAATAACAAAAGCCCCGGTATAATCATTCTTCACATCCACCTAATTTGTTCTCTCACTGAAACCGGAGCTAAATGTCTTAGTTATTAATTGATAATTTCTTCATCACTTCCCGAATCTTCACTGGTATTGACAGCTGTTTGAGCCGGAGCATTCACTATTTTATCACTTCTTTGTTCATTTACAATCACTTTTTCATCCAGGCGGCTGTCGGTTGGAGAAGACTCTGTTAAAGCTTCATCACTGCCTTCCCTTCCATTTTGACCAAGCCCTGGCTTATCATAACCACCGGGTTTATCATAACCAGATGCATTTTTTTTATTTTTTGTATCTTTTGGAGGATCATTTTTCATGCGCTTCTATTTACACTATTGATTTACCTAAAACTGTACCTGATTTATTTTCATCAAATTATTCATCGCTAATATCATCAATAACTCAGATTGGGTTGCCTTCAAGAACATTAAAAAAGGGACAAAATGTCCCTTTTTTAATGTTCTTGCTATGCCCCGTGCCCATTCATATCTGCGGGCGCTGGTTCCGCCTTGGGCCTCAACTTGTTGAAAAAATTATTGATCTTTTCCATGAGGTTGGCCTTTTGTTTTTCACTTATAATGTGTGATGAATAATTTTTAAGTAAATAGGGGATCAGGATCTTGGTAAACCAGCCTGCTTTGGCCAGGATAAACTTACGTACCACGAGGTCCACACCAAAATCAAGTCCGAAGTTAGCAAACGCTCCGGTCCGGTCGCGTGTTGTGAATTTACCTATTGTACGCATCACGTTACCAATGGGTTTAAGACCTTCCTTAACACCTGCCAGGTCGTTGCGGATCTGTACTTCCTTTATTTTCAATTCAGAAAGCAAGCGTTGCTCTTCCTGTAAAAGATTTTCATATGTTTTTATCATACTCATAAACCTTGCTGATGATTGAATTCCTGATCATAGGCACTATTACCTTTTTCTTAAGGGCAAACAATAGAATAATAAGCAGAAGGAAAAATGCTGCTACTATAAAAAATCCGCCTGCGGTACTGTTAACCAATCCGCCTACCCACCATGCAATTGCAGTAAATAAAAATGAAAGGAAAAAAAGGGCCAATACAAGGGATACTACCCCAATCACCACACCAGAGACAGCATTGGATGCCCCGCGCGTTGCCTTGGCTTTTGCCAGGTCTGCATAGGTTTTTACATAATCGCTGACACTGTCTTTTAATTTTGCAGTTCTGCTTTTCAGATCGTCCTTTTCTTCTTCGTTTTCCAATTTTACTTTATAATCTTCCATTCGCTGAGATTTCAACCTGATAAAAAAAGAAGCAGGTCTGTTCGACCTGCAACATGCTTTAGCTATAGCTTTCGCCCATATTGTTGAATTTATTTCCCGCTTCTGCCGCTGCTTTGGATCCCTTCTTAGTCAGGCTCCCAACTTCTTCTTTAGCGCTTGCAAATAAATCACTTAGGTGACCTGACCAATCTCCTGCAGACTGTGAGATTTTAGCACGCAACTCAGTTCCTTTTTCCGGAGCGAGCAATAAACCAATTGCAACGCCTGCAGCTGCCGCACCAACAATACCGAGGATAATTTTTGATTTCGTAGACATAGTATTAACTATTTTAAATGAGCAATAATTTCCTTTATAATAAAAATAATCATACCATGAATGAACCGTTCTTCAAATAAATCGCCCTGAATCTTTCAAAATAAAATAGGCAAACTCCTAATTTCATATTTCTGCGAGGTGAAATCGATTAATGGTATGATAATTTAAGGGTAAAGGCGTTAGACGAGTTATGGTAACGAGGAAAAAAGTATTAATTATTGATGATGAAGTGGACTTGTGTCTCCTGATGAAGACATATTTTCTACGGAAGAACTATGAAGTTTACATAGCACACACACTTTCAGATGGCGTATCCCGTTTAAAGGAAGTTTCCCCCGATTTTTTATTTATTGATTATAACCTTCCCGATGGTCTAGGGTGGGATAAACTGCCGGAATTATACCAGAAATTTCCCGACATTCAATTTCACCTGATCAGCGCCTTTCGTCCTACGATGCCCACTGAACTGGATGGTGCAAAACTTACGATTTGGGAAAAACCCATCAGCCTGAAATCTCTGGATAATTTCTTTTAAAATACTTTGATTGCATAAATGAAATAAGGCTGGATTTCCAGCCTTATTGTTTAAAAGTTCCAAGCAGGTTACTCACCCCATATCTCATCTTCACCCTTCAGCCATTTCTTTACAAGATCGGTACTCACCGACTTTGGTCTTTCCAGTGGAAATCCCAGTGACCTGTCCCAGCAAAGACTTGCCAAAACACCAAGTGAACGACTGACCGCGAATAAGACAGTATAGAACTCGTATTCTTTCATTCCATAATGTACCAGTAATGCACCACTGTGGGCATCAACATTGGGCCATGGGTTTTTTATTTTACCAAGGGATTGCAATATCGGCGGAACTGTTTCATAAATATTCCAAACAGTTTGAACCAGCGGATCATCAGGCATGTGCTTCTTACCAAATTCCATTTGTGCCGTAAACCTGGGATCTGTTTTTCTCAGTACCGCATGTCCATACCCGGGCACTACTTTTCCTTCACTGAGCGTTTTCTTTACATAATCTTCAATCTGTTCATTTGAAGGAAGGTCGGTTTTCAGATCCTCACGCAATTCAAATATCCACTTGATCACTTCCTGGTTGGCCAGACCGTGCAAGGGTCCTGCAAGTCCATTCATTCCAGCGGCATAACTCAGATATGGATCACTGAGTGCAGAACCAACAAGATGTGTTGTATGTGCAGAAACATTACCTCCTTCATGGTCGGCATGGATGGTCATGTATAAGCGCATCAATTCTTTAAAGCTGTCATCATCATAACCCATCATATGGGCAAAGTTTCCAGACCAGTCCAGCAATCCGTTAGGCTGGATATGATCGCCATTCTTATACTTGCGGCGGTAGATGTAAGCTGCAATCCTGGGCAATCTTGCTATCAGATCCATGGAATCATCAAAAACAGCATCCCAGTAATCTTTTTTATTCATGCCTGCTGCGTACCTTTTCGAAAACTGACTTTCGGTTTGCAGGGCCATCACAGCCACTACAAACTGTGTCATGGGGTGCGTATTCAGCGGTAATGCTTCTATTGTTGCGAATACATGATTCGGAACATGACTGCGGCGTTGCCAAACAGCGGTTAGGTGCTGCACATCCTCTTCGGTAGGAAGATCCCCCACCAGCATCAAATAGAAAAGTCCTTCAGGAAGCGGCTCTGAACCTCCTTCGGCTTTTGGTAATTTCTGCTGCAATTCAGGAATGGTATGTCCGCGGAAACGGATGCCTTCCTGCGCATCCAGCAGAGAAGTTTCAGTTACCAAACCAGTCATACCACGCATTCCCTGGAAGATCTGCGACAACTGAACTTCGCCGATCTTTTTATTTCCATGCTCCTTTAAAAGGTCTTTAATTTCTGTGGCAACCGCATCGGATTTTGCTTTGAACCTTTCTTTTATTACTCCCATTTTTTCTGATATTTTTCATTAGTGAAGGATAAACCTGGCCCCTAAAGTTAGGTCAAGCGCCTTGAGCGACAAAAAATCATCTGAAAAATCAAGGGTTATTTAGGTGCTTTTTTATATAAATACAAAGCTACAAAACTGAAAAATATATTTGGGATCCAAGCTGCTATGAGCGGCGGAAGATCTCCCTTGACGGAAAAAGTTGTTGAAAATTTATCTGAAACAATAAATATCGCAGCGATGATAATGCCGATGGCAAGATGCAGTCCGCTTCCTCCTCTTGACCTTCTTCCTGCGATCACCGCGCCGATCAGGGTTAACAACAATACTGTAAAAGGTGTGGCCACACGACGGTACATTTCCACCTTTAAAGGATTCAAACCCTCGGCAGCACGCTCTTCTTCATTGATTATATAACGGGAAAGTTCAGGCGTTGTAAGATTGTCTTTCAGATATTCATCTTTTTTCAATTCCCGTGGATGAATGTTCAGGTTGAGGTGCATCACATCCCGGTTTGTTACAGACTCCTGTAAACTGTCTATATGTCTTTCCAGTACGCCTGTCAGTTTCCATTTATTCACACTCGTATCCCATTCAATCCGTTGAGCTCTTAAATTGTACACCATCCGATGCGCTCTTACTTTCTCCATGAAAAAACCTCCTGCAGCCAGTGAAGCTGTATCGTAATTGCGCATACCTATATAGGTTATGGAATCGATTCTTCTGTAAATATGGTTATAACTCCCGGTGCCCTGACTGCGGTCAATAAATGTAGACTGGAAACTACTCCTGATGGCGTTACCTTTTGGAAGTACATAACGTGCAGCAAAAAAAAGAAGCACAGCAAGGAATAATCCTGCCATCAGGTAAGGCCTGAGCCAGCGGTTATAAGAAACGCCACTTGCCAGAATAGCAATGACCTCAGACCTGAGTGCCATTTTACTTGTAAAAAAAATAACAGCAATAAAAACAAAAAGCGGATAAAGCAAGCCCCAGATCCAGGGGATGAAACCAATATAATATTCCTGGAAAATCTGTTTTGAATTAAGTCCCGACTTAACAAAATCATCCGTCTTTTCACTGATATCAATGGCCACAGCAAGTGTGGTCATAATGAACATGCAGGAAAAGAAAGTAAGCAACAACTTCCTGATGATATACCAGTCGATCTTTTTAAGCATCAGGACGAAGTAAACAATTAATGGCGAAATAAAATGTTATGATGAAAAGGATCAGGAGTTTTCCTTAAAGTCTTGTTTTTATCACCGGCAGCAGGTCCGCTTTCCAGGATGCAAAGTCTCCCTGGATAATATGCCTCCTTGCTTCCTTCACCAGCCACATATAAAAGGAAAGATTCTGAATGCTTGCAATGGTCAGTCCGAGAATTTCACCGGCCTTAAACAGGTGCCTGACGTAAGCTTTATTATAATATTGACTGGTAGTACAGTCAAGCCCTTCATCAATGGGAGAAAAATCCCTTTCCCATTTTTTGTTGTCGATATTGATCACACCTTTTGTGGTGAAAAGCATCGCATTGCGGCCATTACGCGTGGGCATTACACAGTCAAACATATCTATTCCAAGGGCAATGCACTCCAGGATATTCCATGGCGTTCCCACTCCCATCAGATAGCGCGGTTTTGATTCAGGCAAATGTTCACAACAAAGCTGGCAGATCTCGTACATTACCTGCTCGGGCTCTCCCACACTCAATCCCCCAATAGCATTACCGGTAGCATTTTTGGAAGCTATGTGTTCACAGGAAGCTTTCCTGAGATCATGGAAAACCGCTCCCTGCACAATAGGAAAAAGGTTTTGTGTATGCCCGTATTGATCCGGCGTTGAATCGAAATGATGCACACACCTGTCCAGCCACCTGTGGGTAAGTTTCATCGAGTTCTGCGCATATTTATATTCTGAATTTGCAGGCGGACATTCATCAAATGCCATAATGATATCTGCTCCTATGGTTCGCTGAATATCCATCACCCTTTCCGGCGTAAACAAATGCTTACTTCCATCGATATGACTTTGAAACAACACTCCCTCTTCATTGATCTTCCTGTTGGCAGCCAGGGAAAACACCTGGAACCCGCCACTGTCTGTCAGAATGGGCCTTTCCCAGTTCATAAACTGGTGGAGCCCCCCGGCAGCTTCCATCGTATCCATTCCTGGCCTGAGGTAAAGATGGTATGTGTTGCCCAGAATGATGTGTGGATCAACTTCTGTTTTTAGTTGTTGCTGGGAGAGCGCCTTTACACTTCCAATGGTACCCACAGGCATAAAGATGGGTGTTTCTATGGTGCCATGACCAGTAGTGATGGTACCGGCTCTCGCGGCAGTTTGCGTATCGGTCTTATGAAGGCTGAATGAGAGTGCAGGCATAAAGCCGCAAAGATAAAGGACCATAGAGGTTGTTGGTTTGCAAAACCGAACTATATAAGATTTGCGACAGGATTTTATACCCTACCCATAAAAAATTTAAAAGACCAAACCGGCTGTGGAGGCCCAAACTCTTTATCTTCGTTCACATGCTTATGAGTTGGGGTGCCGTAATTTTTTACGCCTTGGTAGCTGTTACACTGGTACAGCTTTTCTACTATTTATATTTTTTCAGAAGGGTTGCGTTTTATAAAGAGCGCACCAAAGATCAAAGCCAGCAGCACCCTGTTTCTGTTGTAATTTGCGCACGCGATGAAGATGAGAACCTTGCAAGAAACTTACCCGGTGTACTTGTACAGGAATATCCAACAACCAATGAAGTGATTGTTGTGAATGATAATTCTGTTGATGATTCCAAATACATTCTTGCCGAATTAAAAAAGACATTTAAAAAACTCCACATCGTTGATCTTACGCAGGAAGCAAAAATGATTGCAGGGAAAAAATTCCCTTTATCAGTTGGCATTAAAGAAGCCAAACATGAAATTGTGTTGCTTACTGATGCTGATTGTGTTCCGGCATCGGAAAAATGGATGTTTAAAATGCAGGATGCATTTGTAAATGGAGTGGAGGTAGCCCTTGGTTATGGCGCATACTCAAAAAAACCAGGTCTTCTGAACAAAGTGATTCGCTTTGAAACTTTTCATACCGCTTTGCAGTTCTTCGGTTATGCCCTGGCCGGACAACCTTACATGGGTGTGGGAAGAAACCTGGCTTATAAAAAAGATTTGTTCTTCAGGAATAAAGGATTTTCATCTATTAACCACATTCCAAGTGGCGACGATGATCTTTTTATCAATAAAGTTTCGAACAAAAAAAATACGGCTGTAGTATTGGATAAAGATGCTTTTACGGTTTCAAAACCCAAGGAGCGTTGGAAAGACTGGATCAGGCAGAAACACCGCCACTACACAACGGGTAAATTTTACAGAAGGTCTCATAAATTGTTGTTGGCCTTGTACACGTTCACTCAATTTCTTTTTTATCCCCTGCTGGTTGCAGCTTTGGTTACCTATAACTGGTGGATGAGTTTAATTGTGCTGGGCGTTAAATGGATGGTTCAATCCATTATCTGGCATAAGGCGATGAAGCGTTTGAATGAATCAGATCTTTTTCCTCTTTTTATTTTCTGGGATCTATGGATGTTCTTTTACTACCTTTTATTCATGCCCACCCTTTGGCGAAAACCACGAAAGAACTGGAGCTAGTGCGATGTTAAGAATAAATGAGGTATTGAATGGTCAATGGTCAATAGTCAATAGTCAATGGTCAATAGTTAATCACTGCTGTCCGGGGAAAGTTTTATAGTCTCAAATCAGTCACTGAAATTCAATGTGGGCTTGAAGGATGTTGTTTTTTTTAAAACCTAAGCCCCCTTATTTGGTTTGGAAGGAGTTTCAATTACTATAGCTCAATTGAATTCTTCTGATTTTAAGAATGATCAGAGATTTTTTCTTACCACATTAGGGTGGCTGGAATTTCATTTTGTGAGGAACCTGGATTTATTTGACACCAGAGCCTGCCTCTTGTTGCCCGAGATCGCGCTGATGAACGCACAAGGCCAATCAGCGAAAATCTGCATAATCTGCGGGAGGCCTTTTTGTTGTCTGGCTTTAGTCAAGTGAATAGTCAATGGTCAAAAGTCAATCACCACGGGGAATTCAGCAGCTCGGCAGGTACGAGGCCCGCCGGCCTGAGGCAAAATATCTTAATTAAAAGTGAAGTTTGATTTTTTACCGGACAGAAGTGATTGGCCTGACCATTGACCCATTCACCCTTAACTTACCACCAGGATCTTATTTTTACAACAATTTAAAACACCCCGATCCTTATTTATTTCATTTAAATTTTTCAATTGGAAAAACTCACAAAATATTTTTCTGAATTCACACCGGTTCAGCATAAACAATTTGAATTGCTGAAAGATCTGTACACAGAGTGGAATCAAAACATCAATGTTATTTCAAGAAAAGATATTGACAGCCTTTATGAAAAACATGTTCTGCATTCTTTAAGTATTGCCGCTTCATTTAATTTCTCTGCAGGGCTGGAGATTATTGATATTGGGACTGGAGGCGGTTTTCCAGGTGTGCCACTGGCCATTTTTTTTCCTGAAGTTCAATTTTACCTTGTAGACAGTATTGGAAAAAAATTAAAAGTTATTGAAGCGGTTAAAGAAGCTACAGGATTAAAAAATATCAGAACAAAACACGGAAGGGCAGAAGAAATTAAGGACAGGAAGTTTGATTTTGCAGTTACGAGGGCAGTGGCGCCGCTTAAAGACCTGATATCCTGGAGCAGGCCACTGCTTAAGAAAAATAATTATGAATTTGACGGACCGGAAGGATCAAAAGTCCGGTTCCGCTCAGGACTGATCTGTCTGAAAGGTGGTGATCTCGCTCAGGAAATATCAGATAGTGAAGCCCGTCCCCGGATGATGGAGATCAGCCATATTTTTGACGAACCCTACTTCCACGAAAAATTTATCCTTTACGTACCTCAATAAAAGTTGCAGCATCAGCGCCTTAAAAAATTACCACTTTAATTCCAGCTTGTTGTTGCGCCTGTCTGTATCCGCCATTCGGTAAGAGGGATCAATTTCCACAGAGATTATATCTGTAAGTTTCCCTGATGTTTGCACCTGGTAAGTTGGATGTGTCCACTTCCATGCCTCATACACTTTCCTATTGTCCTGACCTTCCTCAGCAGGTTTTTGTCCGAACATCAGGTACATGGGAATATAATGCCATTCGCTGCTGCCATCACGGAAACTGATCTTTACATCAATGGGCATGGGTATGGAACCGGCATTTCTGATCCTGAGACTTGTATTTCCTCCTGTTTCCCATAAACTATCAATGGCATAATCTATGGTTCGAGTAGTGTTTACCCAATAGTTCCGGTACCAATCGAGTTTGATCCCTGAATTCTTTTCTGCCACCTGAATAAAATCATTCAGGTTGGGCGTTTTAAATCTCCATTGGTGGTAATAATCGAGCAGGATTTTATCTCTGGTTTCAGCACCAACAATGTAGCCGAGTTGTTCAAGAAATACTGCGCCTTTTGAATAAGAAGCATTGCTGTATGCATAGTTTGTATTGAAATGATCGGCATGAATGGACAGTGGTTCTTCAATACCGCTTCTTACCAGGTTTAAATAACCGTTATAATTTGATTGATGATACCTTGGCTTTGCATTCATCGCAATTGAGTTCGACTTATTTCTTTCTGCAGGGTTATTGGATAAATGTTTTTTCACCATTTCCTTTCTGTAAAATTCTTCAATGAGGTTAGTGGTAAATTCTGTAAAACCCTCATCCATCCAGGCATACAGCGATTCATTTGTTCCCAGCACCATCTGGTACCAGCTGTGCATCCATTCATGAAATGCAGTGCCTAAGCTTGTGCCTGCCAGCATGGTGGTCATGGCATATTCCATACCGCCATCGCCACCATGTACAAATGAATATTGTTTGTAGGGATATTCACCAAAGTTGGATTTAATAAAAGGATAAACAGTGACTGCAGCATCGGCGATTTCCTTCCAGCCTGCCTCGGCCTTCGGATCGTTGTTTGTGTTTTTATATAGCACATGAATGGTGGGTCCACCTGCAATCTGCCTGGTAATATGTTTATACTGCGGATCGGCTGCCCATGCAAAATCATGAACGTTGGGTGCAAGAAATCTCCAGCTAAGGCGGTTGCCTGCAGGCCGGTTCACCTTAACGCCTTTGTCTTCATAACCATAACCAATTGTATTAGGATTTTGTAAATAACCCGTTCCGCCCAGAATGTAGGATTTATCAATATTGATGGTTACATCAAAATCACCCCATACACCATAAAATTCTCTTGCGATATAGGGCGTGGGATGCCAGCCTTCCGCATCGTATGCTGCCATTTTCGGGTACCATTGCGTCATGGTTAACCGCACGCCTGTTTGTGGATTATCTCTTCCGCTTCTGCGTACCTGCAATGGAACCTGGGCATCATATTCCATTTCAAATACCACTTTTGTTTTTGGCAGGATCGCCTTATCAAGAATTACTTCAAGAATGGTCTCATGAAGTTTGGTTTGTTGCATACGGCCATTCATTTTTATGGAAGTCACATTCTGGTATCCAATTTCATCCGGCTTTAAATAAGCAATGCGGTCCTGAACCCTTGGATCCCAGTCGCCGATTTCATTTCCATCACGGTCTCTGCGTGTAATGCTTCCCTGGCGTCTGCTGCGCATATCCATCATACTATTGGGCTGAAATGCGTTCCAGTATAAATGAAAAAATACCCTGTGCAGGGTATCAGGTGCATTGTTCCAGTATTCAACGGTTTGTTTTCCCTTGAACTGATTTTTGTTGACCTCCATGTCAATATTCATGGTGTATTTAATCTTTTGCTGCCAACGGCCGGGTTGTGCAGATGCAGCAATACAAAGAATGAGGGCAAAAGGGAATAAAATAAATTTTATCATATGGTTCCTTGAAAAGTAGGGGTTATGCAAAAAGTAAATTTCGTTAAATCCATTCATTCAAAAAAGAATGAAGCGTTGAGTTAAGATTTTATAACAATAAAAAAAGTGAAAGTTGCAAGGATCAGCTGCGTTTGCCATCCAATACAATAACAATTTCGCCTTTTACTGTTTTGTTGTCAAAATGGTCGTGTACTTCCTGCAATGTTCCTCTCGCATGCTCTTCAAACATTTTAGATAATTCACGGCTGACAGAACAAAGTCTTTCACTACCAAAATACTGAATGAGGTCTTTGAATGTTTTTACAAGTCTTAGGGGAGATTCATATAAAATAATTGTTCTTTCTTCTTCCGCTAAGGCTGTTAACATGGTATGCCTCCCCTTTTTTAGCGGGAGAAACCCTTCAAATGCAAAACGGTTGGCAGGTAAACCGCTGTTAACCAAAGCCGGAACAAAAGCAGTTGCGCCCGGTAGTGTTTCAACTTTAATATTATTTTGAATGCAGGCCCTGACAAGTAAAAATGCCGGGTCTGAAATCCCGGGTGTGCCCGCATCGGTGATCAGTGCCATTGTTTTTCCTGCAGACAACTGATCTACCAGGTGTTGAACAATTTTGTGTTCATTATGCTGGTGGTAGGGTGAAACCGGTTTTGAGATCTTGTAGTGTTGTAAAAGTTTGGATGAAGTTCTGGTATCCTCCGCCAGTATCAGATCAACGGATTGCAAAACCTCTAAGGCTCTTAGTGTAATGTCTTTTAAATTTCCTATGGGAGTAGGAACGAGGTAAAGCATGAAAATAATTTAATCAGCCGGCAGATTCCGATTGTTCAATATGAATTTCATAATACTCCATCACAGGGTTGGCCAGCAATTTTTTTGTAGCATCATCTGCTATTTTTTTTGCTTCCTGCTCAGATGCTGCTTCCACCTGCAAAGTGATATTTTTCCCGATCCGCACATCCTTAATACTTCCCAATCCTAAATTGCCCAAACCTGTCATAACTGCTTTTCCCTGGGGATCCAGCAATTCTTTAAGGGGCATTACTTTAACCTGAATCTGGTACATCATTTCATTGAAAATTATGCGCAAACCTAAGAAAATCTGTGAAGATGTGCTGCATTTGAATGCCAGGTACAATTATACAGTTACATCCAAAGTAGTTTCATTTTCATGATCTGCAACCATGGGTGGCGGCTCTTTTGAAAAAAAAGAAAAGACCACATAAAGGACAAAGATCAGCGGAACGGCAAGCCATTTAATCACAACGATGGCCACAAGGGAGACGGAGAGCAGAATATATTTCAAGAGGTTGTTCTTAAATGAAAAATCCTTGAATTTCATTGCAAGAAAAGGAAGATTGCTCACCATCAGGTAACTTGTGAGGAAGATGACAAAATACAAAACCCACACATTGATGAACCAGTAATGCAAATTAAAATAGGCATGCCAGATGATCAGGGGAAACGAAGCAATCAGCAGTCCAGCAGCCGGAGAGGGAACACCCCTGAAATTATAGGTCTGGTTGGTACTGATGTTGAATTTTGCCAGCCGCCACGCCACAGCACCCGAAAAAATAAAGGCAGGAAGCAGCGCAAGTATTGAAACATCCAACCCATTGTCTTCACCGGCATAACCCAGGCGCAGCAACTGGTACAGGATCATTCCGGGGGCCACCCCAAAACTCACTACATCACAAAGAGAATCCAGCTGTTTTCCTTTTTCTGAATTGGCCTTCAGCATCCTTGCCAGGAAGCCATCAAAAAAATCAACTACGGCTGCTCCGAATATAAATAAGGACCCCTGCCAGATTTTTTCAGGCATATTGATATGGGTACCACCCATTTGGTCGAGTACAACAATGTTTTCACCTGTCTGAAGGATGAGCACAATGGCGATACATCCAAACAGCAAGTTGATGAGCGTAAAAATATTCGGTATCTGTCTCATTTTTTTTCGATCAGTTTATTTTTTACGCATACCTGCTTCGATTTCTTCCACCGTAATGGCAATGCCTTCAAACAAATCAACATTACCAGTTTCCGTGATCCATACATTGTTTTCTATCCTGATGCCCATTTGCTCTTCTTCAATATAAATGCCTGGTTCAACTGTAAACAGCATGCCTGGCTGAATCGGTTCCGTACGGGTACCAAGATCATGTACATCTATTCCTAAATGGTGCGAAATGCCGTGGTAAAGATATTTTCGATAAGCCCTGTTCTCAGGATCTTCATTTTTTACATCGCTCTCTTTCAGCAGGTCAATTTTAATGAATTGTTTTGTAGCCTCATCGCCTACTTTTTCTGTATACTCCAGAACCGAAATGCCGGGTTTAAGCATGCTTTTCGCGTGATTGTGCAAATGCAAACAGGCATTATAAACTTCTTTCTGCCTTTCGGTAAATTTCCCATTTACAGGAATGGTACGCGTGAGGTCGGCGTTGTATCCTCCATAAGAAGCACCGAAATCCATCAGAAGCAGTTCGCCGTCTTTACATTCCTGGTTATTTGAAATGTAATGCAGTGTGCGTGCCCTGTCACCGCTGGCAATAATACTACCGTAAGCTTCGGAAGTGGCGCGCTGGCTCAGAAATGAATGCATGATCTCGGCTTCAATTTCATATTCCATCACACCCGGTTTTACAAACTGCATGACCCGGTTAAAGGTTTTGTGGGTGATGGCAATCGCCTGCTTTACCACTTCAATTTCAAGTGCTGTTTTAATGCCTCTTACTTCTTTAAATATTTTTGCAGCTCTTTCGTATTGATGGAGCGGATACCTGGAGCGCATTTCATCTACAAAACGGTAATCCCTCGTGCGTACCAGGCTGGCTTTACGGTCATTTTCGTTTGTATCGAGGTAAATATTATCGGCGAGGTGGATCCAGGGCTGGAGCATGGCATCCAGACTGTCGAGCCATAATATCGTTTTGATTCCACTCATGGCAATCGCTTCTTCTTTTCTGAGTCTGCGACCATCCCATTTTTCCTTCACTTCATTAGGCCGCACCAGCACAAGTACTTCGCGGTAGCGGGGATCTGGGTTATCCGGAAAAAAGATCGCCATAGAATCTTCCTGGGTAATCCCACTCAGCCAGTACAAATCACTATTTTGTTTAAAGTGAAACAATGCATCTGCATTGCTGGGCACTTCATCATTACTTACAATAATAGCAATTGAGCCAGGTTTTAAATGTTCAGCAAAGCGTTTCCTGTTATTAATAAACAACTCTGGGTTCAATGGAAGATTTTTCATCAAGCGTATTATTTATACTCGGGCAAATTAAACTGAAATGGTGAAATATCTCTTCAATTATTTCAAGTGAAAGCAGATTAATGTGTATTTGCTACACGTGAGCCCGGGCACGATATTATTATCACTTACCTTTGCTCCCTAACAAAAAAACGATTGCTTTTTTATGTCAGTACCTACAATTGCTATTTCAAAAGAGACGCTGGTGAAGCTTGGATTGAAGCAGATTGAAAGCATTCACTACCAGTCCACACCCGACGAGCTGGTTCAGGATACCCTTCGGATAGGAGAAGGTGTATTAACAGATACCGGTGCGCTTGCCATTAACACCGGTGAATTTACCGGGCGTTCCCCGAAAGACAAATTTACCGTAAAGGATGAAACCACCGAAAACTCAGTTGACTGGAATAATTTTAATCATCCCATCGAAGACAAATACTTTCATGTGATCCACAAAAAAATAATGGATTATCTGAATGAAAGGTCGGAAGTATGGGTGAGAGATTGTTATGCCTGTGCTGATCCGCGTTACCGCCTGAACATCCGCGTGATTACTGAAAAGCCCTGGACCAATCTTTTTGCTTACAACATGTTTCTGCGTCCGCAGGAAGATGAACTGGAAAATTTTTCTCCTGAATGGCATGTGATCTCTGCTCCCGGTTTAAAGCTGGATCCGAAAGAATGTGGAACACGCCAGCACAATGCGGCCGTAGTTTCTTTTAAACACAAAACCATCCTGATCGCTGGTACAGGTTATACCGGTGAAACCAAAAAAGGCATTTTTACCATCCTGAATTACATACTACCACATGAGAAGAATGTGTTGAGTATGCATTGCAGTGCCAACATGGGCGAGAAAGGTGATACCGCTATATTTTTTGGTTTATCGGGCACTGGAAAAACGACCCTGAGTGCTGATCCCAACCGAAAACTGATTGGTGATGATGAACACGGCTGGACTGAAGACAATGTATTTAATTTTGAGGGTGGCTGTTATGCAAAACTCATTAACCTGTCGAAGGAAAAAGAACCTGAAATTTATAAGGCCATTCGCCCTGGGGCCATTGTTGAAAATGTAAAATTCTTTGAAGGCACCAATACCATCAATTTTGATGATGGTTCTGTTACCGAAAATACCAGGGTTTCTTATCCTCTTGATTTTATTTCAAATGCACTGGAACCATCAGTAGGAAAAAATCCAAAGAATCTTTTTTTCCTCACCTGTGATGCTTACGGTGTGTTACCTCCCATCTCCAAATTGTCGCCTGGACAGGCCATGTACCAGTTCATTTCCGGATATACAGCGAAAGTTGCAGGAACGGAAGCAGGAGTTACAGAACCCAAGCCCACTTTCAGCGCATGTTTTGGTGCGCCCTTCCTTCCACTGCACCCGGGGAAATATGCAGAAATGCTTGGAAAGAAAATGTCAAATGGAAATGTCAATGTCTGGTTGATCAATACCGGCTGGACCGGCGGATCTTATGGTGAAGGCAACAGGATTAAATTATCTTATACTAGGGCTATGATCACAGCTGCACTGGAAGGTCAACTTGACCAGGTGGAAACAATTGAAGACCCTGTGTTTGGTGTAGCGGTTCCGAAAGAAGTTCCCGGTGTTCCTACCGAGATTCTGACACCTAAAAATACCTGGAAGGATAAAGCAGCCTATGATGAAAAAGCAAAATTCCTTGCTGGTTTGTTTATAGAAAATTTTGAGACGTACGCTTCAGGTGTTAACCAGGAAATCCTTGATGCAGCACCAAAAATATAAATGATCACAAACGATGATCGTAAAAACCCTCCTCTCCTGGAGGGTTTTTACATTTTACTACCCGCGTCTTCAATTTCACCGGGCAAAAACTGCCAGTAATCGAATTAACAACAACATGCTATTCCCGTTAACAAGATTTAGGCTAAACCTTATTTACTTTTAAACCACAGCAGTAACAGAATAATTTTATCATCCGGTAACCATTTTGAAATATGCGTTTCTCCCACCTTTTATTCATCCTGGTATTCTTACTGAACTTTTCAGGAATGCCGGCCACTTCAGGTGGAATGCCTGAGGAAGTAATTGTTGCGTTGCCGCTGACAGAAAGAAATGAAAATGAAGAATTCATACCATGGCTAATGCAACGTAAGTTGAACTGGGATGATTTCTCCGGAGAACCAAGAAGAAACTCAGAAGCAGTTGCCTCTACCAGCACTTCGCTTGGTATTGCTTACCAACTGGAAAGATCAGGCATTGTTTACCGCATCACCTGCAATTTTTCCAAACATAAATCCTGGGGTTTGTTAAAGACTGATTACATTCTTGCACATGAGCAGGGACATTTCGATATTACAGAAATTGCTGCGCGCAGGCTGCACCAGGAATTAAGTGCTTATGTTTTAAACATCAAATCTTATCGCCAGGACATCAATGATATTTACAACCGTATCGTTAAAGAAAAAGAGGCCATGCAGGCCACTTACGACCGCGAATCAGACCATAGCCGCAACCGAGGGGTACAATTTGAGTGGCTGGATAAGATCAACCTGATGCTGGAAGAAACTGCGCTGTGGGCAGAATATCCATGAGGGTGGTAGCAGAGAGGTTGAAAGTGGTTGAAAACTGTTGAATAGTGGTTGAATACGAGATACGATCACGATCACCCCTGAGGCTTGCATTTTTTACCTGCACTAAAACAACCCATACAACTGGGCATCTATTTTTCCGATGATTTTTCCCAGGTCTTCTTCGCTTTCACCAAATTTATTATCATCAACATTTACAATCAGCAGCGGGCCCTCTTTATATGTATCGATCCACTTGTTGTAATATTCATTCAATCGCTTCAAATAATCCAGCCGGATATTCTCTTCATATTCCCTTCCCCTTTTCTGGATTTGTCCAACCAGTGTAGGAACAGAAGCCTTCAGGTAGATCAAAAGGTCCGGCGGCTTTACCATTGACTTCAGCGTCTGGAAAAAACTGTAATAGTTCTCAAAATCTCTTTTTGTCATCAATCCCATTTCATGCAGATTGGGTGCGAAAATATTGGCGTCTTCATACACGGTGCGGTCCTGAATGATGGTTTCCGAACCTTTATGGATCTCCAGCAACTGGTTAATGCGGCTGTTCAGAAAATAAATCTGCAATTGAAAACTCCACCGCGGCATGTCTTCATAAAAATCATTCAGGTAAGGGTTGTGGTCAACATCCTCGAAATGAGGAATCCACTTATAATGTTTGCTCAACAATTCGGTCAAAGTGGTTTTACCCGCACCGATGTTACCGGCAATCGCTATGTGTTTTGGTTTTTTTGATTTTGCCATACTTTGTTCCGACCTGCGGAAATATTTCTGTTGTAAAAGATGTGAAAGTTAGCGGAATTAAAGATAATGGAGTCCGATCATCTCCCTTGCCATCGCAATGGTTTTTACCGCACTTTCCCTTGCCCGTTCTGCGCCTTTGTCCATAATCTTTTTTAAATAGGCTTCGTCCTTCCTGATCGCCAGGGCTTTTTCCCTGATCGGCCGGATAAATTGAACCATGTCTTCCGCAAGCTGCTTTTTCATATCTCCATAACGGATATTGGCCGCATCAAAATCAGCTCTGAATTGCTCAAGCGTCGATGCTTCACTCACCAAAGCCATGATCTGAAAAAGATTGCTGATATAATCCGGCATTTCTGAGCCTGGAGTTTCAGGGCCCGCATCCGTTTTGGCCTTCATCAGTTTTTTCCTGATTAAATCATCATCATCGGAAAGATAAATTGTTGCATATTGATTTTCACTTTTGCTCATTTTGCCCGCTCCATCAAGACTTGGAACTTTCACCAGGGCTTCACCATAATTAAAAGCACCTGGTTCCGGAAACAATTCACCATACCTGTGATTGAACCGCTGGGCAAAATTGCGTGACATTTCCAGGTGTTGTTCCTGGTCCTTCCCTACGGGAACATATTTGGCGCGATGAATAATGATATCAGCCGTTTGCAAAACCGGATAAGTAAGCAACCCTGCATTGACATTCTCAGGATTTAACCTGACCTTATCCTTAAAGGTGGCCGTTTTTTCAAGTTCACCCTTATAAGCAAGCATATTCAAATAGAGGTATAGTTCCGCTATTTCCGGAACAGCACTCTGCACATAAAAACAGGCCTTGTCCGGGTCTAATCCTGCGGCAATATTTTCAGATACAACCCGGAGCACATGTTCGCGCAGTAACTTTGTATCGGGATGCGTAGTGAGTGAATGCCAGTCGGCAACAAAGAAATAACAATCGTAATCCTCCTGCATTCGCACATAATTGCGAATAGCACCAAAATAATTTCCCAAATGTAAAAACCCTGTAGGCCTGATGCCGCTCACTACAATTTCTTTTGCCATGGAGGCGAATTTAACAAGCATCTGAGAGCTGGTGAAATTTTTTGTTGGAACCAATAAACCGACTCGTTTGAGTGGTGCGCTTTCTTCTTACTGCATCACTTATATTTGCTTATGCAGGTTGATGATGCACTGATTGAAAAATTAAGCCGTCTTTCCATGCTCCGTTTTAACGAAGAAGAGCAAGAGGAGATCAAGTCTGACCTCCGCATAATGATCGGTTTTATGGAGAAGGTCAGGGAACTGGAACTGGACCATGTTGAACCTTTGTTGCATATGAGCCGCCCAGGAAATTCATTAAGGGATGACATACCCGGAAATATGATCACCAATGCCCAGGCCTTACAAAATGCTCCCTCAACTGACGGCCCTTTCTTTATTGTTCCAAAAGTGATCAAAAAACCAGGCGCATAAGATGGAAGGGATCATTCAACTCGATCATATTATCAAGAATTATTACCTGGGAAAACAGGTGGTTCAGGTATTGAAAGGCATTTCACTACAAGTATTTAAAAACGAATACGTAGCCCTGATGGGTCCTTCCGGTTCTGGCAAGTCTACTTTAATGAACATCATTGGTTGTCTGGATACGCCTACCTCCGGAACTTACAGGCTCAATGCCAAGGATGTAAGCAGCATTACCGACAATGATCTTGCAGAAGTCAGGAACCATGAGATCGGGTTTGTGTTTCAGCAGTTCAATCTTTTACCCCGACTCACCGCTGCAGAAAACGTGGCACTCCCTCTTGTATATGCCGGTGTTTCAAAAAAGAAAAGAATGGAAAAGGCCCTTCATGTGCTGGATATGGTTCATCTGGCCGACAGAAGCCATCATAAACCCAACGAATTGAGCGGCGGACAGAATCAGCGCGTAGCCATTGCGCGTGCGCTTGTAAATGATCCATCCATCATCCTCGCCGATGAACCAACGGGAAACCTGGATTCCAAAACTTCACACGAAATCATGGAGATTATAGACCAGATCCACGCGAACGGAAATACGGTGATCCTGGTTACCCATGAAGTGGACATTGCTGCTTTCGCACACAGAACGGTTAGATTAAAAGATGGTATTATTGAAACGGATGAAAGAAAGAAAAACAGCGTGCGCACTTAAATATATATTATGGCGAACAGGATCTATACCAAAACGGGAGACAAAGGGAATACATCACTCATCGGAGGTACGAAGGTTCCTAAAAATGATATCAGGATCGAAACCTATGGTACTGTTGATGAATTGAATTCATGGATCGGGCATATCAATGATGTATTGGATCTGCCAGCTTTAAAAGCAGAGTTGAAAGAGATCCAGGATCGTTTGTTTACCATTGGTTCAGCCCTGGCCACCGATGCAGACAAAGAACTGAACATGCGCTTGCCAGACCTACATGAATCCGACATCGTATTTCTTGAGACTAAGATCGATGCTATGACGTCGGGGCTTCCGGAAATGAAATCCTTTATTCTTCCCGGCGGTCATCCTGCCGTTTCAGCCATTCATATCGTTCGCTGTGTTTGCAGACGTGCTGAAAGACTTGCCGTAAGCATGCAGCAACATGACCTTTTTATTGATGAAAAGATCATCCGCTACCTGAACCGGCTGAGTGATTATCTTTTTACACTGGCACGTTATGCAGGAAAATTGCTGGGCGTTGAGGAAACTTTGTGGAAGGCCAGAATATAAGGAAAGCGCTGACCGCTCAACCCTAAAACCTAAACCTTAAACTCCCTCCATCCTTCCATCTTTCATCGTCAGCATCCGGTCGCTCAGGTGTGCGAGTTCTTCGTTATGGGTAACGATTAAAAAGGCCTGGTTGAATTTTTTTCGCAAATCAAAAAACAGGGAATGCAGTTCCTGGGCATTGGCGGAATCGAGGTTTCCTGTAGGTTCGTCGGCAAACACAATGTTCGGCTGGTTGATCAGGGCCCTGGCTACTGCCACTCTTTGTTGTTCACCTCCGCTTAACGCATTGGGTTTGTTTTCCAGGCGGTGGCTCAGCCCCAGAAGATGCAACAGTTCCTCCGCCTGCTTTTTTACCTGGCTTTTTGATCTTCCTGCGATCCATCCGGGAATGCATACATTTTCAATGGCAGAAAATTCCGGCAACAGGTGGTGGAACTGGAATACAAACCCAATATGGCGGTTCCTGAAATCGGCCAGTTTTTTACCGTTGAGTGCAGTTATATCGATATCATGCAATTTTACGCCGCCTTTATCAGGCTTATCAAGCGTGCCCAGGATATGCAGGAGCGTTGATTTGCCTGAACCAGAGGGTCCGACAATGCTTACGATCTCCCCTGCTTTTATGGAAATATCCACACCCTTTAAAACTTCAATTGTTCCAAATCTTTTAAAAATATCCTTCGCAACGAGCATTTCTTCCATTGTTTCAAATATCCTGAAACAATATTGATCGGCAAAGACCTTTATAAAGGCAGGAAAACTTCATTTGGTAAATTGGTTAATAAAACTACTTTTGCGAAAATTTGAAGGGTTGCGATTTATTAAAAATGGCATAGAAATTACACTTCAGAATCAAAAAAGTATCAATTAAAAACAATAAAGATGTTTTGGACGTTAGAATTAGCATCATACCTGGAAGAAGCCCCCTGGCCTGCAACTAAAGATGAGTTGATCGACTATTCCATCCGTTCAGGCGCTCCTATTGAGGTTATAGAAAACCTTCAGGAACTTGAAGATGAAGGAGAGGTTTATGAAAGCATCGAAGATATCTGGCCAGACTATCCTTCACAGGATGACTTTCTTTTTAATGAAGACGAATATTAAAATCATTCATACCACTTGAAGCCATTCGCCAGCGGATGGCTTTTTTATTTTCCGCTGTTGAACTTCTGCCAGGCATCCAATCCGCATCGGAGCCAGTCACGGAATTCCGTTGCTTCTGAAGTATATCCCTTGGTTTTGGTCAGCGCCTTTTCACCGGGAGTGATGATGGCATACTGGGGCTGTGCCACAGCAAAAAAGTTTTCTGCCTGGAAAGTAGCCCACTTGTCTCCCACTGTTACAATTGATTTCTTACCGGAAGTAGGAGAATCATATTCAAACTGTTCCGATACCGGAAGCTTTTTTCTTTCATCAACATAAAGCGAAACCACGATGAATTCATCTTTCATGAGGGCTTTTACTTCTTCATTCACCCACACATTTTCTTCCATTCTCCTGCAGTTCACACAGGCCCACCCTGTAAAATCGATCAATACTGGTTTGTTCTGTATCCGGGCCAGTTCCAATGCTCTTTCATAATCATTTTCTATTGGCTGCACACCGGTTTCGCAATTCACTGGCGATTCATAAATACTGTAGCAAAGCGGGGGAGGAAACCCGCTGATCAGTGTGAGTCTCGAATATTTTGTATTGGTAATGCCCGGCACGAGGTATGCCGTGCATAAGGCAAAAAACAGGATGATAAAGATCCTTACCCCTGTATATTTTGGTTTCGGTTCACCAAACCGGATCACACCCGACAAAAAAAGCACAATTCCCAGCCCGATCAGGATCCATATTCCCATAAAAACTTCTCTCGGTAACAAATGCCACTGTTTCACAAGGTCGGCATTGGATAGAAATTTTACGGCAAGGGCCAGTTCCAGAAAACCCAGTACAATCTTCACGGTATTCAGCCAGCCGCCGGATTTCGGAAGCGATTGCAACCACTGTGGGAAAAGGGCAAAGAGGGCAAATGGAAGTGCCAGTCCCAATCCAAATCCCGACATGCCTGAAGTTAATTGCATGGCACCGTTATCACTTGTTAGAACGCCTGCCAGCAGCGAACCCAGGATGGGTCCTGTACAGGAAAAAGAAACAATGGCCAGCGTGAGGGCCATAAAGAAGATGCCATACATATCACCCAATCCTGATTTTGAATCGATCTTGCTGGCCAGTCCTGAAGGCAACCCCAATTCAAACACGCCAAAAAACGATAAAGCAAAAAAGATGAAGACAGCAAAAAAGCCAAGGTTCAGCCACACATTCGTGGAGATATTATTGAGCACTTCGGGGTTGATCTTGTCCAGCAGGTGAAATGGAGCGCTCAATATGGCATAGATCAGGAAGATGCTTAAACCATAAAGCAGTGCATTGCGCACACCGCGCCTGCGCGTGCCGGATTTTTTTGTAAAAAAAGAAACGGTCAATGGGATCAATGGAAAAACACATGGGGTGATCAGTGCAATCAGCCCCCCAAGAAAACCTAAAAGAAAAATAGTGAACAGGCTTTTATCTGCAGTATCATCATCGCCACAATTATTTACAGGATTTTTTATATCCAAACCCGGAATAAGGATGCGGGCTTCTGTACTTTCACCTCCTTCCAGTTCAACTGAAAAATTGTAAGTGGTGGCTGGATAAAATTCTTCATCATTGCCATAAGTGTACAGCAGCACACCCTGGAGTTTAGCAGGGATCTTACCATCAATGGTGATATAGGTTTTAAACACCACAGGGGCATTGTAATATTTCACCGGAATTTCAAAAATGGGGCTGTGCTCTGTTACCAGACTTCCTGAATCGCGGAAAAAATTATTGACCCTGATCGCTGAATCTGCAAACTGAATTTCAGTGGTGGGTATTTCTGCCAGCAGTTGGTTGGGAGCATAAAGCTGCCAGGTCGGGGAAGCGGCAGTTGAAAAACTAAATTCGAATTGATTGTTCTCTATTTTTTTACTGGAAACATTCCAGGTAAAAGGTGCTTCAGTTTGAGCATGCGCAACATCAGTTGAAAGAAAAAAAAGAAGGACCAGCAGCGTTTTGTAAAATAGCTTCATCATCCGGTTTTAAAACAGAACGGGACGCCTCAGCTCCCGTTTCAACAATTCCTAACTCAATGGTATGGTAAAATCAACGGTTTTAGGAGGAAGGCATTTTTCATCTGTACAGGCCTGGAACTCCAGCTTCCCGCTGACATTGGTTTTGACCTTTCCTTTTAATTTTATTTTCTGAACGAAAACTACTTTATGGCTGTACTGGTAAGCGGTAACATCCAGTTGAACGTCTTTAAATTTTTCAAGTTTTCCCACCTCTTTTACTTTTCCTTCAAAATCAACAAGTGGATTTTTATTGAATTTAAAACTGGTTGGAATAGCAATGGCATCTTCAGGTTGTTGCTGGGAATATACATGCCAGCCTTTCTGCATGGTTGCTACCATCTGCACTTCGTATTCTTTGTCATTAATTTTTTTACTGGAAAAACTCCAGCTCACAGGGTTGTTCTGCGCAGAAACTGCAATTACAGCAATAAAGGCTAAAAAAAGTGCAAGGGTTTTTTTCATATTTAAAAGCTGTACAAATTTCAAGAAATTAATTTTCTAAAGATGTTAAAGTACTGGTTCGGGCTCCATCACTTTGTTAAACAATTTTTTAAATACTTTTCTTCCGTCTGTATTGCCCAATGCTGCAGAACAGGCTCTTTCCGGGTGTGGCATCATACCGATCACATTTCCTGCTTTATTAGAGATGCCGGCAATATTCCTTAAGGAACCATTAGGATTTGCTTCGGGAACAACAGCACCATCTTCATTGCAGTAATAAAAGAGAACCTGTTTGTTTTGTTCCAGTGCATCCAGAGTGGCTTCGTCTGCATAATAGCGGCCCTCGCCATGAGCGATTGGAATTTTAAAGCGTTTGCCCTCAGCATCTTTTATAAAAAGATTTTTACAGATGTATTGCTGGTTATGATTTCTCAGCAGGGCGCCGGGCAGCAAATGTGATTCACAAAGAATTTGAAATCCATTACAAACCCCAAGCACTTTTCCGCCGCGATTGGCAAATTCAATCACGCTTTGCATGATGGGACTGAACCTTGCAATGGCGCCTGTTCTTAAATAATCACCATAAGAAAAACCACCGGGAAGCACGATGCAGTCTTCAGTGGAAAACTTAGACAGGTCACTGTCTTTGTGCCAAAGCATGATACACTCCTGCTTCAGATCATGAACAAGGGCATTATACATATCCCTGTCGCAATTAGAACCAGGAAAAACAACTACTCCGAATTTCATCAGAAAAATATTAGGTTCAAAGATAGTTTTCCGCCCTCATTTTTCCTGTTAATGCCATGTTGGAGTTCCATATTGGATATAAAAGACATACCCAAGAGTAATATAAAAGAGGATGTAGGAAATCAAATGGCGCTTCTGGAAAAAATACGCACTGGCATGGAATGCGGAAAACGGAGCCATTAACAACACCCAGGCATGAAAGGACTGGTTGCTGTTAACAAAGGGAACAAAAAATGCCAGCAGCAGGTATAACAGCATAATGCTCCAGTTCTTGCGCACCTGAATGAGCATTTTTCCAAGGTTCAGCTGGATAAAATACCCGCCAAGTAAAAAAGGAATGGTGAGTAGCAGCGTGCTGGCTGCAAGCCAGAAAGAACTTTTCATGATTGGAACCCGAACATCCAGGGAAGGAAGAAAATTGTCCAGGCTCAGGTTGTCAGTAAGGAAAAGATAAACAGCATGAAAATAATAAGGCGTCAGGCAACCAAACAGGAATAAAATAATCTCGTTAAGCCGGAAAGGCTTTAATATCATCAGTCCTACTAAAATACAGAGCACAAATGAAGCAGAAGGAAAATAAATGTAGGAACTGAGGCCTGCAAGCAGCCCGATATTGAATACCTGTTGCTTTGCAGAAGCCGTATTGTAAAGTCCAAATAATTTGATGAACATGGCAATTACAAAGGTGGAAGCAAGCAGCGGAGCCGAAAGCTGCGTCCACTCAGGCATTAGGGATGTAATGAGCAGGTAGGCCATGGCCGGCAGGTAGTGCGGCCTAGGTGTCATCCTGTATTCATTTACAAGATGGTTGATCATCAGGCTTTGTATATACAAAAGGAAAAAAGCCAGCAGGGCAGCGTAAAAAGCATTTTCTGCAGGAAGCCATTCAATCAGTGATTCAAACAATTCTCCATCCAGTTCGGTTGACGCAATGTTCTTTGAATACATGAACAATGGCAATTTCACCAGAAGTCCGAAGATCAGCAGCAGAAAAATATTACCAGGTGACTTTTGCTTAAAAATTCCAATCACATGGCAATGCTATTAATTAAATTCGATTTTAGCAAAGCAAAGATAGTTACGGTAATAGCAGGGAACGATCAGTTGATTGGCACTTACCTGCTTTCCATACTTAGGAAGAAACTCAAATCCCCTGTCAAGGTTTTTAAGTGTTGGGTTCTGGTTGATGGTTCCACCAGGTGATAAAGTAAAATCATTCAGCAGCAGTGCTCTTCTTTCATCCACATTAAATAAATAATGGATCTGGCTTCCGGTGTTAGCCATCAGGTAAGAAATTTTATCATCAGATTCATCATCAAACTGCGATTTCCGTATCACACTGTTCCACTCCAGCTTTCCAGTGGAATCAAAGGAAAGAATGGTGATGTTCTCGGCATGGCTCCTCACCTGCCTGGGGTTATTAAATCTGTTAGACCTCCACCACCAGTTATTATAAACCGGGGATAAATTATAGTAATCGAAACTGTTCATGGGCATTCCGTAGAGATAGTTCCATCGATTCCAACTGTTATTTCTGGAAGTGGTATAAAATGCTTCTGAATTGATCACAAAACCGCCATCTCTTTTAATGATCACATTTCTAACAAAATAATCATTGAATGCAGATTTGATATGGGCATCTCCTTTTGCCTCTTTGCGTAAATTTTCACTTAAAACCAATGCATTCTGCAACGAAGCCTGACGCGATTTTTTGTCCCAGGCATAAAAATAAAATCCTTCGATATTGCCCCTTTTTTTCTGATAATAAAAAGAGGTAAGAAAATAACGCTGATTAAAATTATCCACTTTAACAACAGGCTTATCCAGTAAGATCTGTTCGTGTGGGACGGTAATATAAATCAGGGAATCTGAATCCGCCGGCTTCCAGACCAACTGGGTTTTATTGATTGTTTCGTTGTTGTTCCTTTTGAATTTAGTGAAAACCAGGTCGCCTTCATTATCAATATTGAATTCATCCAGCCTGTCCCTGTATTCTTCCATTTCCACCAAAAACCTGGATCTTTTCTGCAGGGCAAGTTCATTATTAAACAGCAGTGTGGTTATAATAAATACGGAACGGTTTTTTGAATTGACCTTAAAGACCATGATCCTGTTACGCGCTTCACTGTTGATGGCGGTATACACCTTGTTATTGGAAGATGAGGAAAGATGTGTGGTATCCAGTGTCATCACATCAGAGATCTTATTCCCTTCACCATCGACCTTCACAGCCTCGCAATAAACAATGTTTTTACGCTGGTACTGGTAAATGGCATAAGTGAAATCGGAATAGGGAAAAAAATCAATGTTGAGCAGGCGGTCGTCTGTGATATAATCCTGTTCAACTTTTTTGGTTTCAACCATTTCATTATTGAATACGCTGATAAAGTTTTTTCCCCGGGCTTGTTTATACACCAGGAAATTTCCGGAAACCTTGCCAATGATTTCAAAATTGGTGCGACGGTTGTCTTCATTGGACGGTTCAGAATAAACGATCCGCTGACCTTTTACGGTAGAGAAGCAAAGAAGTATACTGACGGAAAGAAAGATTTTTACAAAACGCATAGCCTGCAACGCATTTAACGGTTAAAGGTAAATTTGAATTTCTTATTAGAGGCTTAAAAATTAATATGGTTGCACGATGGCCTGCATCATGCCTTTACATAAGAAACTGCCCTGTTCAGCGAATATTGTTTGCTCATTGACTTTAACATATACCTTTGACCGCTTATTACCACCACTACTACATTATAACCCGGAAAAGTGAAAGCCCCCATTAATAAGGTAACATCGGCAGGCCTTCTTGTAGCATTAGGGATCATTTATGGAGACATCGGAACTTCTCCTCTTTATGTTTTCAATGCCATCATCAATAACAGGATGATCACTGAGGAATTGATCATCGGCAGTTTATCCTGTATCATCTGGACACTTACCCTTCAAACTACCATTAAATATGTAATGCTGGTTTTAAGGGCCGATAATAAAGGGGAAGGTGGAACTTTTGCGCTTTATGCGCTTGTGCGCCGCCGCAAGAAGTGGCTGGTGATGCCTGCCATGATCGGAGGTGCAGCGCTCCTGGCAGATGGAATTATTTGTCCGCCCATATCCATTACTTCAGCAGTGGAAGGTCTGAGAGAACTGCCCACCTTCAGCAATATAGATCAATATGTGGTGTACATCGTTTTGGTAATTCTTGCTTTTTTCTTCTTTATGCAACAATTCGGCACCCATTCCATTGGCAAACTTTTTGGCCCTGTTATGCTGGTCTGGTTCAGCATGCTGGCCTTGTTAGGTATTTATCATCTTTCAGCCGATTTCGGAATCTTCAGGGCCTTCAGTCCGCATTATGCCGTACAGTTTATCAGTGATTATCCAAATGCATTGTGGCTTCTGGGAGCTGTTTTTCTTTGCACCACCGGCGCAGAGGCCTTATATAGTGACCTGGGGCATTGCGGAAGAGGCAACATCAGGTTCACCTGGAATTTTGTCAAAGCCTGCCTGATCCTGAATTACCTGGGCCAGGGCGCCTATCTGCTGCACAATTACAGTGGAATTACCATGACCGATGCGGTGCGTGCAGACCTGGGGATCAATGCGTTTTTTGACCTGATGCCGCAATGGTTTATCATCTTCGGAGTGATCATTGCCACTTCAGCAGCCATCATTGCCAGCCAGGCAATGATCTCAGGTTCCTTTACCCTGATCAGTGAAGCCATGCGCCTGAATCTTTCACCCAAACTTAAGATCCGTTATCCTTCAGAGGCGAAGGGACAATTGTTCATTCCCTCGCTCAACCTCCTCATGTTCCTGGGTTGCGTGGGTGTAGTACTTTATTTTAAAACATCACAGCGCATGGAGGCAGCTTATGGCCTGGCCATTGTGGTGACCATGTTAATGACCACTGTTCTTTTTGCCAATTATATGGTTTTGCGCCGAGTGAACCCATTGTACATCTGGATTTTTCTTGGATTGTACATTTCACTGGAACTGCTTTTCCTTTTAGCCCTTCTTCAGAAATTCATGCATGGCGGGTACATTACCCTGATCATAGGAGGTGTTGTATTTGTAATCATGTATGTTTGGTACAGAGCCAGGAAGATCAAAAACAGGTATGTGGAATTTGTGCGGCTTGATCATTATATTCCAAAGATCCAGGAATTAAGCAATGACCGTACGGTTCCGAAATATGCAACCCACCTGGTTTATCTTACGAGCGCAGACAATCCCAAAGAAATAGAACATAAGATCATTTATTCGATACTGAATAAAAAACCGAAACGTGCAGATATCTATTGGTTCGTACACGTTGACACACTGGATGATCCTTACACCATGGAATACAAGGTGGATCATATTATTCCGAATGATATCATCAGAGTGGAGTTCAGGCTTGGTTTCCGTGTGGAACCCCGTATCAACCTCATGTTCCGCAAAGTGGTGGAAGACCTGATGGCGAATAAGGAAGTGCACATTTCCAGTCGTTACGAAAGCCTTGAAAAAAATAATGTTACGGGTGATTTTTCATTTGTGGTGATGGAAAAATACCTGAGCCAGGATAATGATCTCCCCATACTGGAAAGACTGACTATGCGGTTTCATTTCTGGCTGAAAGAGATCAGTCTTTCAGAAGAAAGAGGATTTGGACTGGATGCAAGCACCGTAGTGATCGAAAAATTTCCACTGATCGTTTCACCTGCACCAAATCTGAAATTAAAAAGAATTGAGTAGCAGCTTTCAGACAAAGTGCTTATTTTGATAAAAAGCATTTGCCCTCATTTGCCTATTATATTGTCGGATCGATTGCACTGTTGTCGGTTGCTGTTTATTTTCTGCAGGAATTTTTCATTTTTAAACCAGAAAAACTCAAGCCGGGCTTCCTGTTTAAATATGATATCCCATTCCGGGAATTGAATTTTGATATTGCACCCGGGATCCGCATCAATGGACTCCATTTTCATCGTGATAAGCCCAAAGGACTGATCCTGTATTTTCATGGAAATACAAGAAGCATTAAAGGCTGGGCAAAATATTCAAGAGATTTTTACCGCTACGGTTACGATGTGATCCTGGTGGATTACAGAGGGTTTGGAAAAAGTACCGGTCCCAGAAATGAAAAGGAAATGCTGCAGGATATGCAGTTTGTTTATGAAGCACTGGCAAAACAATATTCAGAGCAACACCTGATTGTTTATGGAAGAAGCCTGGGAAGTGGCTTCGCTGCAAAGCTGGCCTCCGACAACCAGCCAAGATACCTGATACTGGATTCACCGTATTACAATTTTACAAAAGTGATTGAACGGTTTTTACCTTTTCTTCCTATCAGAATGGTATTAAGGTACCAGTTAAGAACAGACAGGTGGATCGTAAAAGTGCGGTGCCCTATTTATATTTTACATGGAACGCGTGACCGGCTCATTCCAATCAGGCACAGTGAAAGATTGCAAAAACTCAATCCAAAAAGAACGACCCTGATCCGGATCCTTGGTGGCCGGCACAACAACCTCCCGGATTTTCCTGAATACCACAATTTTGTCAGGGATATTCTCAAAGAGTAAAAATGGAGCACTTGTTATCATTTTCTTAAATAACAATTCTGAAATAACCTTTATAATTTGTTTTGTCTCCTACGTTAAACTATGATATGAAAAAACTTTACCCCATCCTGATTGCTTTTGTACTATTTGCCGGGTGCAAATCTGCCGGTAAATCTTACCAGAAAGGAGACTATAAAAATGCCATAGAAATTGGCCTGAAAAAACTTCAGAAAGATCCTAATGATCAGGAAACAATGGAAATTGTCATGAATGCATATAAATATGCGGTAATGCAGCATGAAAACCAAATCAGGTCGCTTTCCAATTCAAAGAATGACAACCGCTTTTCAAACATCTACAATCAATACCTGCAATTACAGGCTTTGTACCATCTGGTACAGTCTTCCCCGGTAGCTGCGTCAGGAATCAAAGCTCAGGATTATTCATCCTATGTTGAAACTTACAGAGAAAAAGCGATTGAAGTACACACTGATAGAGCCGCCTATTATATTTCACTTGGAAGAAAAAACGATTACAGACTGGCCTATTATGAAATAAACAATGCTTTAAAATTTTCCAACTCTTACGAATTGAGAAAAAAACGCGATTCACTTTATGATGCAGCACTGACCAAAGTTGTTTTTATTCCACTGCAGTATTATGGGGGTTACCAGTATAACAATTCATACCAGATACAGAACTTTCAAAATGAAATTCTGCGCACCTTAAGCCAGAACCGCAACAACGAATTTGTGCGTTATTATTCGGAATGGGAAGCACGCAGCCAGCAGATTGAACCAGACCAGCTGATGGAATTAAACCTGAGCAGGGTTATGCTGGGAAGGCCTTCCGACAGGCGGTCAACAAGAGAAGTTTCAAAAGAAGTGGTAATAAAAGAAATTGTTTACAAACCAGATTCTGTGGTAAAACAATATGGAACGGTAAGGGCAAAGATTACCACCACAAAACGCACGCTATTATCAGATGCAGATCTGGTGATTACACTGCGCGACAGGAGTGGAAGGATTGTCTGGAATGACCGCTTTACTGGTCAGCACCAATGGCAATCGGAATTTTCAACCTTTACAGGAGATGAGCGGGCGTTGAGCGAAAACGACAAACAACTGGTAAATAACAACAATGACAACTATATACCTGCAGAAGAAGAAGTAATGGAAGCTCTACTCAGGCAAATCCAGATCGACCTGGCATCGCGCCTCAGAAGTTATTACAGCCGGTATTAGAACAAATAATAGATCCACCAGGATCTTTTTACTTTTATAACATGATGCAAAGACGGTGGCCCCGGATTAAAAAGATCTTTTTGATCGTGCTGATGGTTTATATCGGAGTAGGTTTGCTGCTTTTCCTGGTACAGGATATTTTCCTGTTTCACCCAACACCTTTACCTGCAAACCATAAATTTTCTTTCCAGCAGGATTTTGAAGAAGAAAATATTACCATCAATGACCGCAACCTTCATTTTATAAAATTTCATCCCACTAAAGAAAAAAAAGGACTGGTTTTATTTTTTCATGGCAACATGAAAAACGTTGAACATTACAGGACGTATCCGGGATTTTTTACAGATAAAGGTTATGAGGTGTGGATGCCTGATTATCCAGGTTTTGGTAAAAGCACTGGTAAACGCAGCGAAGAAAATATGAACCAAGATGCCCTGCTGCTTTATGACCGTGCCCTGGAAAACAACGATGCAGCCAACATCCTGCTATATGGAAAATCTATGGGCACCGGCGTTGCATCATTTACTGCATCTAAAAGGGATAGCAGGCAGCTGATTCTGGAAACACCCTATTATAGCATCAGGGCACTTGCGCGTCAATACTTGCCCGTTTACCCGGTTGGTTTACTGGCTAAATATTCTTTTCCTGTAAATCAATACCTGCAGGATGTAAAGGAGCCGGTCACCATTATTCATGGGAGCAATGACGAAATCATCTCGGTTAAGCAGTCAAGGAAATTAAAAAAAGAGCATCCGGCTGCCAGCTTGATCGAAATAGAGGGAGGAAAGCATAATAACCTGGCTTCTTTTGACCTGTTCAAACAAACACTGGACTCCTTGTTACAATAGTTCCTGTAAATGAACTGCGCCTGTTTCTACAATGAGTTTATAGTTTCCACCAATCTTCAATGCATAATTTTCCATGTTATGGCTCACAGGAAAATGAAAGCAGACAGGGAAATCAAAATCTCTTGTTTTCTCATAAATGATCTGGTCTGTTGTCATTCCAAAAGCCCTTTCCGTATCTCTGGATTCTGTAAATCCACCCAGGATCAAACCTGCAAGCTTATCAAACTTACCTGCGCGTTTCATCTGAATCAGCATGCGGTCGATGTTATACAGGTGTTCGCCAATTTCTTCAAGAAAAAGAATTTTATTTTTCGTCCGGATGTCGGAAGGCGTTCCGGTAAGGTGCGCAAGCAGGCTTAGGTTTCCTCCTACCAGTTCGCCTTCAGTTTCCCCGATCTTATTGTAAGTGTGCGGCGTGGTTTCGTATGCTGCTGGCAATCCTTCCAATGCAGATTTTAATGATTGCACATAAGGGTTGTTATGCGCATTATCTTTAAAAGCAGCCGCCATCGGAGCATGCAAACTGGCAATTTTATACCTGCTGTACAGGTGGGCCTGCAAAACGGTGATATCGCTGAACCCGATGATCCATTTAGGATGTTTCTTAAATTTTTTAAAGCTGATGTCATCTATGATGCGGCTCACACCATATCCGCCTCTTGCACAAAGAATGGCTTTTACTTCGGCATCATCCAACATTTGCTGAAGATCACTGAGGCGCTCCTGGTCGGAAGCGGAAAAATAATTTTCCGATGTAGTTTGCGTGGTAGCCCCCAGTTTCACATTATAACCCCAGTCCTGCAAAGTGTTGATACAGTTTTCCATCTTTTCAAAAGGCATAAATCCCGCAGGGGCAACAATGCCTATACTATCTCCTTTTTGCAGGTAGGGAGGAAACTTGATCATAGAAGTAAAGATATAAAAGCTTTAAGGTAGAAAAGTAGGGTTGGGTGCAATAGGAGCCAAAGGCAATTTTGGCAGTGGGCTGCTTCTAAGGTATTTTTGCGGCGGTAATAAAAGAATAAATGAGTGAATTGAAAGAACCCAAAAGATACCTTGTCACCTCAGCGCTACCCTATGCCAATGGTCAGAAACATATCGGGCATCTTGCTGGTGCTTATCTTCCTGCTGATATTTATGTAAGATACCTGCGCGCGCGGAAAAAAGATGTTGTGTTTGTTTGTGGTAGCGATGAACATGGTACTGCCATACCCATCCAGGCAATGAAAGAAGGCACCACACCACAGTCCATCATTGATAAATACCACCACTTACTTAAAGAAAATTTCGAAGCATTTTCTATTTCATTTGATATCTATGACCGCACATCCAATCCCATTCATCATGAAACCGCGCGGGAATTTTTTACTTACCTCGAAGAAAGAAATGAACTTGAAATAAAAGCATCAGAACAATATTTTGACGAAGCAGCCAATACTTTCCTTGCCGACCGCTATATAAAAGGTACCTGTCCCCAATGTGGATTTGCAAATGCTTTTGGCGACCAGTGTGAAAAGTGTGGGAGTACTTTAAGTCCTGAAGAACTCATCGACCCTGTAAGTACCTTAAGCGGAAACCCACCAGTAAAACGTGCCACCCGGCACTGGTACCTGCCATTGGACAGGCATGAAGCATGGTTAAGGCAATGGATTATTGAAGGACATAAAGATGACTGGAAAGTAAATGTGACCGGGCAATGCAAAAGCTGGATCGATGCAGGCTTGCAGGCAAGAGCCGTAACCCGTGACCTAGACTGGGGAGTAAAACTGCCTCCCAAAACAGGGGAGGATGAAAATGCAGATCCGGACAGGTCAGGAAAGGTTTTATATGTTTGGTTCGATGCGCCCATTGGGTACATCAGTGCAACAAAACAGTGGGCGCTGAATCACGGTAAGGACTGGAAGCCTTACTGGATGGATCCTGAAACAAAACTGGTTCACTTTATTGGCAAAGACAATATTGTTTTTCATTGTATCATTTTTCCAGTGATGTTAAAACTTCATGGATACATCGTTCCCGAAAATGTTCCAGGAAATGAATTCATGAATCTTGAAGGAGATAAAATGAGTACCAGCAGAAACTGGAAACTCGACATGCAGGACTTTATTGATGATTTCATAAATAAAGAAAATGGAGGCCCGCAAATGGCGGATGCACTTCGTTATTACCTGACCACCATTTTACCCGAAACCAAAGACAGTGAATTTACATGGAAAGGATTCCAGGATGCTGTAAATGGTGAACTGGTAGCTGCATTTGCCAATTTTTTTAACCGCACGTTTGTGCTGATGCATAAACTAACAGGAGGTAAAGTCCCAAAATTTCATAATGACCTTGCAGACGAGAAAGACAGGGAACTTATTGAGATCATAAAAAATGCCCCTTCCAGAATTCAACAGCTCCTGGAAGAATATAAATTCCGGGAAGCGCTGTTTGAAGTAATCGACCTTTCACGCAGGGGCAATAAATACATGCAGGATAAAGAGCCCTGGATCAAAGCCAAAGATCCGGAAGCCGGGAATAATCAAAGTTCAATTGAAAATTGCCTGCACATTTGTTTACAGCTCTGCGCCAACCTTTCCATTTACATCAGTCCTTTTTTGCCCAATACTGCAAAGAAAATGTGCCAGATGATGAAGGTGGTTGATAAAATGCTGGACTGGGAAAATGCAGGTTCTGTAAAATTACTTAGTGTGGGTTATTCCCTCCGCTCACCAGCGCTTTTATTCCGGAAAATTGAAGATGCAGAAGTAGAAATGCAGGTGATCAAATTAAAAAAAGGTTTAGAGGAATCAAAAATGCAACAGGAAGAAACAAACAACAAATTGAAGGAAGCAGAAACGCCAGCAAATTCTCTTAAAACTGAGATCGTATATGATGATTTTGACAAGATCGATCTAAGGATCGGGACCATTTTGCACGCTGAAAAAGTAGCCAAGGCAGATAAACTGCTGAAGCTTGAAGTGGAAATGGGCATGGAAAAAAGAACGATCGTATCCGGCATAGCTCAACATTTTTCTCTTGAAGCCCTTGTTGGAAAACAGGTGATCGTAGTAGCCAATCTTGCACCAAGAAAAATGCGCGGGATTGAATCACAAGGAATGATCCTTACTGCGGAACAACCTGATGGCAAACTGATTCTTGTAAATCCGGATACCCTTACACAACCTGGAAGCCAGGTAAAATAAAAACTTTATACAAATGAAAAAGGTCATCAGAATCTTCTCCATCCTGGCACTGTTAGCCCTTGGCTGGTTTATGGTGAAAGAACTTACACGTGGAAACAAGGATCTAAAAGAGGTTACCGCTGATTATATTTTTGAAACACCTGCTTTGATTGCCGCTTTTGAAAAGGATTCTGCATTGGCCAGCAAGCAATATGTTGATAAGATCATCAGTGTATCGGGAAATGTAAAAACAATTGATGCACATGATAATCCTGTAGTGATCATTCTTGGCGCACCAGGCAAAATGTCCTCTGTATTGTTTAGCATGGATTCAACTTATGCCGAAGAATATAAAAACATCAGGGAAGGCGATCAGGTGCGGCTTAAAGGTGTTTGTACAGGTGGTGAAAGCCAGGAACTTTTTGGAACTGATATCAAATTTAACCGTGCAGTTGTTGAAAACCTAAAATAAAGGATCTAAAGAAAATTCAATGATCAACAAAATATCCAGCCTCCTTTTCATGCTCTTCCTGGTTTTGCAAGCGGAGTCACAGGAAAAATTCTATACTAAAACAGGAAAAATAATTTTCTTTTCTGAGGCTGCCCTGGAAGATATTAAAGGCAGCAACAGGACAGCAGCAGTGGTGTTGGATCCTAAAACCGGCGCGCTTGATTTCTCTGTATTGATAAAAGGTTTTGAATTTGAAAAGGCAGTCATGCAGGAACATTTTAATACCAATTATGTTGAAAGCGACAAATTTCCAAAAGCCACATTCGAAGGAAACATTGTAAACAATTTAGCTGTTCTTTACGGCAGGGATGGTTCTTACAGTGGCATTGTGAGGGGAAAACTCACCCTGCATGGAGTGACCAGGGATGTAGAAACCACAGGAACAATTAAAATAACAGGCAGCATTATAGAAACCAGCGCCCGGTTTCATCTCCTGCTTACAGAATTCGGGATCAAAATTCCTTCTGCAGTAAAAAATAAAATTTCCAATAAAATATTGGTCCGGGTGGAATGCAGGATGGAAGGAGTGGAATAGCATCTGCTGTCAATTATAACGGGTTTTCTCTTTCGTTTGATGCGACTATATAAAAAGCTTTTTTTCCTATCTTCACTTAATTAGTTGTTTAACTAACTAATTTGGCCGGGCCTTCTAAATCTATATTATGAGCAAGAGGATCATTAAAAAAATCGCTGTTTTAGGAAGTGGAGTAATGGGATCGCGTATTGCACTGCATTTTGCAGGCATTGGGTTACAGGTTTTATTACTGGATATTGTACCAAAAGATGTTTCTGAAAAAGATCCTAAAGCAGCCCGAAATAAAATTGTAAATGATTCGCTCCAGGCAGCTCTCAAATCCAACCCATCCCCTTCTTATACAAAAGATGTAGTAAAGAAAGTGCGTACAGGAAATTTTGAGGATAACCTGCAGGATATTGCCGACTGCGACTGGGTGATTGAAGTGGTTGTGGAAAGACTGGACATTAAACAGTCGCTATATGAAAAAGTAGAAAAATACAGAAAACCAGGTACTTTGATTACTTCCAATACTTCAGGTATTCCGATATCAATGCTCAGCCAGGGAAGATCCGAAGATTTCAGGAAGCATTTCTGCGGCACCCATTTTTTTAATCCGCCGCGTTACCTGCGCCTGCTTGAAATTATTCCAACCCCTGAAACAGATCCCGCAGTTATTGATTTTCTTATGCACTATGGTGACCTGTATATTGGAAAAACCACAGTGCTTGCCAAAGACACCCCTGCATTTATTGCCAACCGCATAGGCGTATTTGGAATGATGTCCATTTTTGGCCTGGTAGATAAAATGGATCTGACAATTGATGAAGTGGATGCTCTTACCGGTCCATTGATCGGAAGACCAAAATCTGCCACTTTCAGAACAGCAGATGTTGTAGGTATTGATACATTGGTTAAGGTAGCGAAAGGTGTATATGAACATTGTAAAGAGGATGAAAAAAAAGATGTTTTTCAGATACCTTCCTGGTTAAACACTGTTGTTGAAAATAACTGGCTCGGCGATAAGACCGGACAAGGATTTTTTAAAAAACAAAAAGGCAGCGGTGGGGAAAAAGAGATCTTCACCCTCAACCTGAAAACGCTAACCTATGAGCCCAGGCAAAAACCAAAATTCGCATCTGTGGATGCAGCAAAGCCGGTGGATGACCTGAAGCAAAGATTAAAAATGCTTGTAGGTGCGCAGGATAAGGCAGGAGAATTTCTTCGTCATTTTCATTATGGTTTATTTTCTTATATCTCGCACCGCATTCCTGAGATCAGCGATGAAGTGTACAGGATTGATGACGCCATGATGGCTGGTTTTGGCTGGGAGATTGGTGCATTTGAAAGTTGGGACGTGCTGGGTGTTGAAAAAACCACTAAAGCAATGAAGGAAGCCGGTTATGAAGTGGCTCCGTGGGTGGATAAAATGATCGCTTCCGGTCAAACAAGCTTTTATAAAATTGAACAGGGGAGAACACAGAGCTATGATCCGGCATCAGGAACCTATAAAACAGTTCCGGGCAGTAATGAATTCATCATACTCAGTAATTACCAGGATAAAATTGTCTGGAAAAACAGCAGTTGCCGCGTTTATGATATTGGGGATGATGTGCTGGGTATTCAATGGAACACAAAAATGAACAGCATTGGCGGTGATGTTTTACAGGGCATCAATAAAGCAATTGAACTTGCTGAAAAAGATTTTAAAGGACTTGTCATTGCAAATGAAGGACCTAATTTTTCGGCTGGTGCCAATGTTGGAATGATCTTCATGTTTGCCATTGAACAGGAATATGATGAACTGGATTTTGCCATCAGGGCTTTTCAGCAAACCATGATGCGTTGCCGGTATTCATCTGTACCCGTAGTGGTAGCCCCGCATGGATTAGCGCTGGGCGGTGCCTGTGAATTGAGTTTACACAGTGACAAAGTTTGCGCTGCAGCCGAAACCTATACAGGGTTGGTGGAACTAGGTGTTGGATTGATTCCAGGAGGCGGCGGCACAAAAGAATTTGTGGTCAGGGCTTCTGATGAAATGCACCAGGATGAACCCGAAACCATTACATTAAAAAACCGTTTCTTAAATATTGCTACTGCAAAAGTGGCCACATCCGCGCATGAAGCATTTGAACTGGGCTTTTACCGGAAAGGACTTGATGAAATCGTGATGAACATCAACAGAAGGGTTGGTGAAGCAAAAAAATCTGTGATTGAATTGTATGACAGCGGGTACGTTATGCCAACACCCAGAACAGATATCCGGGTGCTGGGGAGAAATGGGTTAGGTCCATTGTACGCCGGTGTGCATGGCATGTGGCGCGCAAATTATGCGACGGACCACGATGTAACTGTAGCAAAAAAGCTGGCTTATGTAATGTGCGGTGGTGACCTGAGTGAACAAACCCTGGTATCAGAACAATACCTGCTGGACCTGGAGAAAGAAGCCTTTCTTTCGCTTTGCGGTGAAAGAAAAACACTGGAAAGAATTCAAAGTGTTTTAAAAGGTGGAAAGCCGGTACGGAATTAATCCTCTCTAATAAATATGGGTGAAGCTGAAATAGATAGCAGTTCAGGAACCATTTTGATCCGATCTCATATCATTACCTATGGAAGTTCAGCGGATGCATCATTAGCAGAACTGATCAGGGATGAAATAGAAACCATGTGGAATGAACCGGCAGCTCATGTATTTTTTGAGGAACGCCATTTTCTTACAAGATTCAGGATCACAGCTGAAATAAAAGAATCCATCACAGACCTCGATGTGATCAGCAACACCGATCCCAGAAATAATTATTTCAGGATCGAACCCTTCATTCATGGCAACATTTCATTTGTTGATGGACTGGGATGCAATACAGGATACTTTTTACATGAAAACCTTTACAAAGGTTCTACTACTGCAGCCCACGAGTACGGACACACATTAGGATTGCCTCATCCAAAAATGCTTGATATCCGTGGCGAAGGCGTGCCAGGCATCATGTATCCCCGCGGGACCCTGGTTGATGCTGCTTACCAATATGATCCTTCCAAACCTGCAGGCGTTACCGGTGGAACCATGCACCCGATGTACAGAAAAGTAAAAACGGAAGACATAGAAAACCTGAATCTTCACAAACTATTTAAAGCCAAACAAAAAATAATCATCGGCGGCTTTACCAACATTTTCCACTGGAAACATTTGCCTGGCACCATCGACCGAAGCTGAAGGGTTTACACAGCTAAATCATTGGCGGCTGAAACAATATCTGGAAATTGAAATGCAAAACCTTCACTTATCAGTTTTCCTGAACTTACTGTGGCACTTTTCAATACTTCAACACTCATTTCGCCGAGCATCAATTTTAAAATAAATGCAGGTACCGGAGCAGGAATATAAAACTGGTTGGTGCTTTTTGCAATGGCAGTGATCAGTGTTTTATTATCTACAGGTTGTGGAGCAACGACATTAAAAATTCCTGCAAATTGATCATCGAACAAGGCTTTGTTATAGATGGCAACAACATCTTTAATATGGATCCAGCTTACTACCTGTTTCCCATCCCCTAAAATAGCGGCAACTTTGAATTTTAAAGGCTTAATAAATTCATGATAAGCACCTCCTTCTTTTGAAAGCACAATGCCTGTTCTTAAGATCACCAGCCTTTTTTGTTCTTTCAATGGTGAAACAGACTGTTCCCATTTATAACAGGTAGCACCAAGAAAATCATCATGATGAGGATCTGTTTCCTTAAATGGTGAAGGATTGGGCACCACAGGGTCCGGACCATACCAGCCTATTGCTGAAGACGCAATGACAGCTTTTACTTTGTTTGGAATTTCCTTTAATGCTTTTACAAGCAATCCTCCACTTAATACCCTGCTGATTTCAATTTCTTTTTTCCTTTTATCAGTCCAGCGTTGATCAGCAACACCGGCACCTGCCAGGTGAACAATATAATCAGCGTTGCGAATGGCATCTTCATCTATCACCTGCTGATTCACATCCCATTCAGCATAAGTTACTCCGGGCAATGCCTTTGCTCGTTTTTTATCTCGGGTTAAAATGATCACATCATGCTTTGCCTTTACAAGTTCAAGGGTCAATGCTTTGCCTATCATTCCGGTTCCACCTGTAATTAAAATTGTTGCCATTAGCTTATTACAAAGTAACTGAAAGAATGTTTGTATGGCGAATCTGCCTTTTTGAATAATAAAGCTTGCGAAAAGTTGGTCTTCCACTTATCTTGATCAAAATTGATCGCATGAGTGCCATCCTTAGTTTAAATAATATTGAAAAATCCTATGGGAAGATCAAAGCACTGAAGGGTGTTTCGTTTGATGTTCCTGAAGGAAGTGTTTTCGGGATCCTCGGCCCGAACGGCAGTGGCAAAACCACACTGCTCAGCATCGTACTTGATGTACTGAAACCTAAAGAAGGAAAATTCCTGTGGTTTGGACAGCCTCCATCACCCGAACAAAGAAAAAAGATCGGTTCCCTGCTGGAAACGCCTAATTTCTACCATTACCTCTCCGCAGTTGATAACCTGAAGATCACCCATAACATCAGTGGAAGGGGACAAAAAGAAGACATCTCGGAGGTATTGCATAAAGTAAAATTATTTGATCGAAGAAACAGCCGTTTCAGCTCTTATAGTCTTGGGATGAAACAGCGGCTTGCCATTGCAGCTGCTTTGCTGGGAAGTCCGCGCGTGCTGGTTCTCGATGAACCTACAAATGGCCTTGATCCCGTTGGAATTGCAGAAATAAGAGAACTGATCGTTGAGCTGAAAGAAAAGGGTCATACCATCATCATGGCAAGTCACCTGCTGGATGAAGTAGAAAAAGTTTGTACGCACGTGGCTATTTTAAAAACCGGTAACCTCATCACCACCGGCAAGGTTGCAGATGTTCTTATGGATGAAGACCTGGTAGAATTAAGTGCGCAAAACCTGCAGCAGCTTGCCGAGATCCTCAATGGGATGAGCAACAAAATCACGATTGATGAGAAAAATGGTGTGGTGCAAATGACGCTACCAAAAGGAACTTCGAGGCTGGATGAGATCAATCGTTTTTGTTTTAACAAAGGCGTTGTACTCAACCACATGCTTCTAAAGAAAAAAAGGCTGGAAGCCAGATTTTTTGAACTTACGAATAATTAATTATGACAAATCTCATTTATACCGAGTGGCTTAAAATGCGCAAATACCGTGCATTCTGGTGGATGGCCGCCATCGTTGCGCTATCTTATCCCGGCATCAACTATATTTTTTTCCAGATCTTCCAAAACCTGATGTCCAAAGGGAACTCCACCAGCGACATCATGAAGATGCTTGTGGGTAACCCATTTACATTTCCGGAAATATGGCATACAGTAGCCTATGCATCCTCCATATTCATTTTCATTCCATCCATTGTGGTGATCATGTTCATCACCAATGAATACACTTACAAAACGCACAGGCAGAATGTGATCGATGGCTGGAGCCGCAACCAGTTCATGACAAGTAAACTGATTGATGTTCTGATCGTTTCTATACTTGTTACATTGCTCTATGTAATTGTTGCACTTGTGATCGGTTTTGTAAATAAGGATGAAAATCCTACTGCCAACATCTGGGAACAGTCGTATTATATTGGACTTTTCGGATTACAGGCTTTTTCTCAATTATCCATTGCTTTTTTTATTGCCTTTTTAGCCAGGAAAGCTTTTGTTGCACTGGGAATATTTCTTTTTTACTTTATCATTCTTGAACCTGTAGCTGTCGGTTTTTCGAAAGTTTATGCCAATGATATAGGAAAATTTATGCCGCTGGAAATTTCTGACAGACTGATTCCGGTTCCTGCTTTCTTAGGAAAATTTGATGAAGAAGGATACAGAAATTCAATTGAGGCGGTGAACATGCATGTTGTTTATTCCATCGTACTGATCGTAATCATCTGGGGTGCATGTTATCTTATCAATAAGAGGCGCGATTTTTAAACAAAAACCCCACCGCGAACGGTGGGGGAACAACTAAAAACGAAAGCCTTGTTCACTGCTCATGCAGTATGGCTTTATGGGAACGGCTTAAACAATATCAGTCGGGTTTCTTACCATCAAGAAATGTATTGATGGTTGAAATCGTGGTTCCCGATTTACCATCATCTTTTACCTGGTAATTACTATAGAAATTTTCTACGCTGGAGACTGTATTGTATAATTCCATATTGCGGCGGATATAGGCCGGTACTGAATCAAACTCATTATTCGGATCAGCAGCATTCAAATTGAACGACAAGTTGCGCAACTTTTGAAGTCGTTCTGCTGCCCTTTTCCTTTGATCCTCGGCCGCGTCCTGCAAAGCAGGTTCCTCTGCCTGGGAATTGACTTGCGTCGTGGTTTGATTCGTTGGCATATCCGCCGCTGGAATGTCGTTACGTATCACCAATTGCATTTCGCATGATTCCGGATCATCGATTTTTGCCATTGGTGCCGGAACCGGTTCTTCGGCAGGCTTTGGGGTAGATACCCCTGCATTCTGATCTGCATAAATATTGGATGGTCTGGCCAGATAACCTCCCGAAGCTGCAGACGACGGGGAAGTATTTTGATCAGTCGTATTGGATGAAAGGATCGACTGACGTAGTCTTTCAAATTTTTCATCAAGCAGTTGTTTCTGCTTTTCAAGTTCTTTTTTCTCAGGGTCTATTTCAGGCTTCTCATCCCTGATCTTCAGTTGGAGATGCACCGGCTGGGAAATCTCTTCCCTGGGTTCCTCTCTGAAAGGAAGTTCGCCTTCAAGGTTGTAAATCTCGTGTTTTATTTCCGGTTCAGGAGCAGGTGCCTGAAATCCATTTTGTCCTTCCTCAACCAGCCTGGGGGCCAGCATTTCCTCTATAGTGGGTTCGGCGGTGGCTTCTACCTTTGGGCCTTCAGCAACTTCTCCAAGGGTCATCACAATTTTTTCCACTTTTTGTTCATGTGGCTTTTCTTCATCCTTGCGCATAAACGGATCTTTATGCTGGAAACCGGTTGCGATCAGAGTAATCCCAATTTTTTCTCCCAGGGTATTATCATAGCCCAAACCTAAGATCACATCTGTATTCTCTCCAGCCTGGTCCAATAAATATTGCTGAATCACTTCCACTTCGTCCATGGTGAATTCAGTATCCCCTTCCGCGGAATTAATGTTGATCAGGATCCATTTAGCACCGCGGATCTCGTTATCATTCAGCAACGGTGAATTCAGTGCTTCTTCAATGGCACGCTGTGCGCGATTTTCGCCTTCACAACTTGCATTACCCAAAATGGCAACACCACCATTTTTCATTACGGTGCACACATCTGCAAAGTCAACATTGATCTGCCCTGTACTGTTGATCACATCTGTGATGCATTTTGCTGCAGTAGCCAGTACATTATCGGCGCGGGAAAAAGCTTCACGCATTTTCAGGTTACCAAACTGGTGTCTCAATTTATCATTGCTGATCACCAGCAGGGTATCAACATATTGCTTGAGGTTTTTGATGCCTTCTTCTGCCTGTTGCTGGCGTTTTTTTCCTTCGTAGGAAAAAGGTGTTGTAACAATGCCAACCGTAAGAATGCCGAGGTCTTTGCAGATCTTGGATATAATGGGCGCACCTCCTGTTCCGGTGCCACCACCCATACCTGCCGTAACAAAAGCCATCTTGGTATTTACTTCAAGAATGCGTTTGATCTCTTCCAGACTTTCCTCGGTTGCCTGTCTGCCGATCTCCGGGTTCGCACCAGCTCCAAGTCCTTGTGTAAGGTGTGGCCCCAGCTGCACTTTATTGGGCACATTGCTTTGTGCAATAGCCTGTGCATCGGTATTGCATATAATGAAATTAACACCTTCAATGTTCTGTGAATACATGTGGTTGACCGCATTGCTGCCGCCACCACCAATACCTATAACTTTTATTATAGATGATTTTTCTTTGGGAAGATCAAAGTGAATCATAAGATTTTATTTTGTGCTGTTTATAAACAACGGATGAATGTTTGATGATTTTGAAAATTATAATTGCCTGTCTTCTTCTTCCTTGAATATTTCTATTAAACTTGTTTTGAATTTGCTCCAGAAATTGCTCATACCCTTTTTTCGTGTAGCGAGGGCCTGGTCAATTGTTTCAGGCGTTTCAATCACTTCACCAGATTCGGTTCTTAATCCACCTGGAACTTCTACGTGTTGAAAGCTATCCCTGAACTGTTTCCTGTTGTGTTCAAAATCATCATATCCTTTCAATATCAAACCCAGGCAGGTAGCATAGGTGGGCTTTGATAATTCCTCAATGTGGCCTGGTGCCAGGTGTTCATTTGGCAAACCAATTCTAGCATTCAATCCTGTAACATATTCTGTAAGCTGGATCAGGTGTTTTAACTGTGAACCGCCACCAGTCAGGATGATCCCTCCGTTCAACATGCGGTTATCCAAACCCACCTGCTTTAAATGATAAGTAACAAAATCCAGTATTTCTCCTGTTCTTGCATGAATGATCTGTGCAAGGTTCTTTACGCTGATCTCTTTTGCAGGCATTCCTCTCAATCCTGGAATGGTAATATAAGCGTTGGCCTTTGCTTCATCAGGAAGGGCGCTGCCAAACTGCACTTTCATCGCTTCCGCCTGTGTTTTTAAAACACCAAGTCCGGTTTTAATATCATTGGTAATGTTTTCCCCGGCAAACGGAATAACAGCGGTGTGCTTCAGAATGCCTTCGTAGAAAACTGCAAGGTCGGTAGTGCCCCCACCAATATCAACGATGGCAACTCCCGCCTCCAGGTCTTCCTGCGCCATAACAGCGGCGGAAGAAGCCAGTGGCTGAAGTACAAGATCTTTGGTCACCAGTCCAGATTTTTCAACAGAACGGTTGATATTCCTGATCGCATTTTTATCACCGGTGATGATGTGAAAATTCGCGCCCACTTTTACGCCCCCATAACCAATGGGATCAGCAATGTTCTGAAAATTATCAACTGTATATTCCTGCGGAATTACATCAATGATCTGGTCTCCAGCGGGAATATAAGTTTTGTACTGATCGGCAATCAGCTGGTCGATCTCTTTTTGCGAGATCTCGTTCTCTGTATCGTGGCGTACAATGTCGCCCCTGGTCTGCAAACTTTTAATGTGATGACCTGCAATTCCCACGTACACTTCATTTACTTCAAGGTTAGGGTTGGAAGCATAACATGCCTCAAGTGCCTGTCCTATTGCCTTGATGGTTTCATCGATGTTCAGCACCTGTCCGTGCTTAACACCATTAGAGTTTGACTTGCCAAAACCAAGGATCTCCAGTTTGCCAAACTCGTTCTTCCGACCGGCAATAACTGCAATTTTGGTGGTTCCAATGTCAAGCCCCACAATGATTGGTTGCTCGCTGTTCATGTTTATTGTTGTTTTTAGTTGTTTGTTCTTTTATGGTATGGCTTTTCCTTATCCACTACGCCTATTGTTCCCTGGCATGACTGCCTTTGGTTCAACGGACGATTTTTCTTTGGTTTTCTCAGGACTGGACGGATGCACCAGCAAAGATTTTTGCTTTACCGGCTGTGGGTTTTCATAAGGATTGGGATATACTACACCTGCATCCTCGCTGGACGCATTATTTCTACCCTGGCTGGAAGGAAGCATTTCACTTGTCAGGTTTTGCAAATTGCTTTTCTCCAGCAACTCGTTGATGTTCTTTTGAAGTTGAACAGAATCAACTACAGATGTGGTGCCTTTATGTACTCCCACCACCTGTCCGTTAAATCTTACATCGAGCGAACTGTATTTATTGAATCCTGTTTTGGCAAGCACACGTTTATAAAATAAAAGAAGCCGCTCAAGTTTGTCTTCAATTCCTTCAGCTTCGCCAATCCTGATCACGTGATCACCAATTACCGGAATGATCTCAAAATGGCCATCTTTTGAAATATCGATCTGGCCTGCCTGTGCATTCCAGAATGGGTGATGATAGATGAAGGTGGCCACTTTCTTTACATCATGCAACATCTGGCTGTCTTTCGCATTGAATTTTACAGCTGGTGTAAAACCGGTAATCAACGGCACCCGTGCACTCAGTTTTTCAAGCAAAGGCATGCGGGCTCCGGAACTGTCTATGTAGAATGAGTTGCCATTTACAGTAAATACACGTGCAACAGGTTGCCTTTCTTCCACCAGCACATGCAACACATCTTCACGATCAAAATACAGGTTTGCATTTTTTATCCATTTGTCCTGGATTAAAGCCTGTTCAAGTGCTTCAAGAGATATTTCTCTTACAGGTTTTTGCACTAACCGGCCGGCTGCAGCTTTTTCAAGTAACAATAAAATATCGCTTTCTTCCACATAAAACTGATCGCCACCACCGCGAATCCCAATGACCACATCACTGCAAACCTTTACCTCATGTTTTTTATTCGCTGCAATCAACAGTGTGGTGATGCCGCTTATGACCAGTAGCCAAGCTGCAATAATTATGATGCGTTTTATAATGTATTTTCTTTCCACTATCCTTTTTCAATAATTTTTTTAACCGGGTCAACGAGTGCATCAATATCACCTGCACCTGCCATAATGATCACCTCTCCAAATTCCTTATTTAATACTTTCACATGCTTTTCCATCCATTGAAGCATTTGATCTTTTGAAACCACTTTTTTTTCTTTTGATGATATTTTATCTAACAACATTTCACTGTTCACTCCCTCAACCGGTAATTCTCTTGCAGGATAAACAGGCAATAAAAGCACATGGTCTGCTATTGATAAAGCATGGCTGAAACCTGTAGCAAAATCTTTTGTCCTTGAGAACAGGTGTGGCTGAAAAATTACCGTGATCAATCTTTGCGGAAATAAACTTTTCGCGCTTTTCAATAAGGCCTGCAGTTCTTCAGGATGGTGTGCGTAATCATCTACCAGCACGGCCTGAACATAAGCGCCTTTTACCTGGTTTTGAGGAGGGATCACATATTCAAACCGTCTTCTTACACCTTTGTAATCTTCAATGGCCGCGCGGATCTTATTATGATCAACTTCCAGTTCATGTGCAACCGCGGCGGCAGCCACCATGTTCTCAATATTGTGCATGCCGCCAATTTGCATGTCAACTTCACTGATCACAGCACCACCAACGTGTATATTAAATCTGTACCCACCGTTTTTCATCTGTATCCCGGAAGCATAGGCATCGGCAGCCTCATTTTGCAGGCTGTAGGTGGAGGTGCGCTTTCCGGATATTTCTTTTAGTTTTTTCAAACCAAACTTGCCGATAAGTAATCCGTTCCCACGCACTTTGTTACCGAATTCCACAAATGCTTCCTGCAATGCCGCTTCGTTACCATAAATATCCAGATGGTCGGCATCCATTGAAGAAATCACCGCAATGTCGGGATGCAGTTTTAAAAAGCTGCGATCGTATTCATCTGCCTCAATAACCGTAGTGTTATTTGTATCACTCCAGAAGTTGGTATTGTAGTTAGAGGAAATGCCTCCCAGGAAAGCATTACAACCATAACCTGAATGGCGCAAAATGTGCGCGATCATGGTGGAAATGGTTGTCTTACCATGTGTTCCTGCCACGCAGATATTAAATGAGCCTGCGCTGATCGCCTGGAGCATATCGCTGCGTTTTACCACCTTATCATTTTTTTCAAGGAGGTAAACCAATTCCTTGTGGTCTTTTGGAATGGCAGGGGTATACACCACCACATCGGCATCCTTCGGAACAAGGTCCAGGTTTTCTTCATAATGAATGGGCATACCCTCTCTTTCAAGCGTTTTTGAAAGTGCAGTGGGCGTTTTATCATACCCACTCACCTTAATACCCAGCGCGTGAAGGTACCTGGCAATCGCGCTCATACCTATGCCACCAATACCAATGAAATAAACAACTTTCAGTGCTCCAATATTGATGGAGTTGGCTGCACTCAGTCCTGTGGTTTTATGGTTGTTGCTTTGATCCAATTCTTATTGATTTATTTTTTTCAGTACAGTGGCCGCAACCTGTTCATCAGCATTATACACAGCAAATGGCTCTATATTTTTCTGCAATTCTATTTGAAGATTTCCATTGGCATTCAGCGCTATTACTGCGGCAACCAGTTTATCTTTTACTTCATGATCCTTTACCATTAGTGCAGCATGCTTATTCACAAGGTTTAAAGCATTTACGGTTTGATGATCTTCAGCTGCAAATGGATAAGGAACAAAAATCACCGGCTTTCCTACTACACATAATTCAGCAATGGCCATGGCGCCCGCACGCGATACTACCATATCAGCGGCTGCATACGCCAACTCCATCTGGTTGATGAAATCATTTACCCAGACTGCATCATCCTTTACACCAGCCTTCCATTTTCCTGCATCTGTTTTACCTGTCTGCCAGATCAACTGTATTCCTTCGCCCAATATTGTTTCCAATCCTGCTGCAATGGCTTCATTCACCGAGCGTGCACCCAAACTTCCGCCAACAACCAGGAGGGTGGTTTTCCCGGGCTTCATTCCAAAAAAAGAAAGTGCTTCCTCTTTATTGATATGCTTTACGTTTTTGATAGCTGGACGAACAGGATTGCCCGTTACCTGCAATTTTTCCCTGGGAAAGAATTGCTCCATTCCATCAGTGGCCACAAAAATCTTTGCCGCTTTTTTTCCGAGCATTTTATTAGCTTTTCCTGCAAATGAATTCGATTCATGAATAAAAGCTGGAATGCCTGCAAACTGCGCATATTGCAAAACAGGAAAAGAAGCATAACCACCAACACCAATCACTGCATGTGGTTTAAATCTTTTAAACACCTTTCTTACCTGTAAAAAACTTTTTATTATTTTATATGGGAGTGAAATATTTTTTAATAGATGGCTCCTGTTAAATCCAGCAATGTCCAGTCCTTCAATTGGATAACCTGCCTGCGGTACTTTTTCCATTTCCATCCTTCCTTTTGCACCCACAAATAATATATCGATGGATGGCTCCATTTTTTTCAAAGCATTGGCAATAGCAATCGCAGGAAAGATATGTCCTCCGGTACCGCCGCCTGATATGATAATATGCTTCGACATTAAGCTAATGCTGTTTCTTTAATATTTTCTTTAGATAAGGACGCTTCTTCTGCTGCCTCAATTTCCATCTGCTTCTTTTTACCTTCCAGTTGTTCAACATTGCGTGCCACGCTTAAAATAATCCCGATCGCCAGGCAGGTAAAAAGAAAACTACTTCCGCCCATACTTACGAGCGGAAGTGTAACACCGGTTACGGGAAACAGATCAACATTTACGGCCATATTGGCGAGGGCCTGTATCACCAGGGTAAAACTCAATCCAAGCGCAAGGAAGGCCCCAAAAGCATAAGGGCATTTTTTAAAAAGCCTGATGCTTCGAAAAAGAAAAACCATGTATATAAAAATGATGAATGCGCCACCAAGTAATCCATATTCTTCAATTATAATGGCATAAATGAAATCATTATAAGCCTGTGGCAGAAAATTCCGCTGTTCACTGTTGCCCGGACCTGCGCCCAGAATCCCACCTTTGGCAATGGCGATCTTAGCCTGGTTAATCTGGTAGGAATTGTCATTGTCTGCTTCTTTCGATCCATACATGAAACTTTCTATCCTGCTCACCCAGGTAGTAACCCTTGTAGTAAGCTTTGATGACTTTTCCTTAACGGTAGTGACGGCCACTCCTTCTCCGGAAGATTTGTGTTTTACTACAGCTGCCATTACCAGGAATGCCACGGGAATAAGGGCGCAACCCACTGTTAACAGCAGGTGTTTTGTTCTTACCCTTCCGATAAATAATAAAAGCATACAGCTAGCTCCGAGTAACAATGCCGTGGAAAGATTTGCAGGTGCGATGAGCAGGCAAATGATGGCTACGGGAATAAAAACCGGGAGAAACCCTTTCCTAAAATCTTTAATGTTGTGCTGCTTCCTGCTTAGTAAACGTGCAAGAAACATGAACAATGAAAGTTTGGCAAGATCAGAGGTTTGCATGGTCATGTTAATGATAGGAAGCTTGATCCAGCGGCTGCCTTCATTTAATGTAACGCCAAACAATAAGGTATAAAGCAGTAATGGTATTGAAAGCAGGAACATGATTTTGGCGATCCTTGAGTAGATTGTATAATTTACCCTGTGGGCAAAATAAATGATGCAAAACCCTATGCCAATGAATGCAATTTGTTTGAAAAGGTATACTTCTGTATTTCCCTTATACATTTTATAAGCAAGAGAACCTGTTGCACTGTACACCACTAACAAAGAAATGAGCACAAGCAGGAATACCAGTGCCCATATTACCTTGTCACCTTTGGTTCTGTTCAAAAGGTGCCTGGGCTTCATGTTCGAAGCAATATCAGAAAAACTTATGTCTGCTTGTTGCGGCATCAGGTTTACTTATTTTTTACAGGTTTTTTACAGCATCTTTAAATTGCTTTCCCCTGTCTTCATAATTTTTAAACAGATCGAAAGAGGCACATGCAGGACTTAACAATACCACATCGCCCGGTTTGGCCAGCGCATAAGATGCGGCAACTGCTTCCTGTGCGCTTGCGGTATCCACCAATCTCACTTCGCCACTGAATGCTTCATGTATTTTAAGGTTATCCAGTCCCATGCAAACAATTGCCTTCACCTTTTCCTTTATCAGTTCAAGGATCAGCGCGTAATCATTGCCTTTATCTACACCACCCAGAATAAGTATCACCGGTTTCGTTATGCTTTCCAAAGCAAACCAGGTTGAATTCACATTTGTAGCCTTGCTGTCATTAATAAATTCTACACCCCTGATCGTTGACACCAGTTCCATCCTGTGCTCCAGACTTTCAAAAGTCTGCACTGCCTCGCGGATCTTATTCTTCCTGATATCCATTGTTGATCCTGCCACACATGCTGCCATGGTATTGTATTGATTGTGTTTCCCTTTCAGCGCAAAATCGTAAATGCTCATCTGCTGCTGTTCTCCGTTAACATTCACATGCATCTCATCATTGCTGATGTACCCGCCTTTATCGACTTTCTGCTTCATACTGATTGGTAGTTGATTTGATTTAATGGGGTTTTGTAGTAAGTATTTTTGAATGACTTCATCATCAATGTTTAAAATGAACTGATCTTCCTTTTCCTGATTCATCACGATCCTGAACTTGCTGTTCACATAATTCTCAAAACGGTAATCATACCTGTCCAGGTGATCTTCTGTAATATTCAGCAGCACGGCTACATCGGGCCTGAAGGTTATGATATCATCCAACTGGAAAGAACTGATCTCCGCAACATATAATTCCTTCGGATCCTCTGCCACCTGTCTTGCGAATGAATAACCAATATTGCCCACCATTGCGCAATTCATTCCGGCATGCCTGCAGATATGATAGATCAATGCAGTAGTAGTGGATTTACCGTTGCTTCCGGTGATACCAATGATGCGGCTTGAACCTTTAAACCTGTAGGCAAGTTCAATTTCACCCATCACCGGTATTGCCTGCTGCCTGAGCATTTTTACAAATTCATTTGATTCAGGAATGCCCGGACTTTTTACAACTTCATCTGCATTTAATAACCGTTCTTCATCAATTTTCCCTTCCATGAATTGAATCCCTGCAGCATGCAATTGCCTGCGATAACCTTCTATCAAAGAACCCTGGTCCATCAGGATCACGTTATAATTCCGCGCATTGGCAAGCAGGGCTGCACCCACACCACTTTCTCCTCCACCCAATATGACCATTTCCTTCTTCATGCCTCATCCTGCTTTTCCATACTTACCATTGCGTACGGAATCTGGTTTTTCATTTGAATTGAATTCATCTTCACTTGCTTCATTCGGACATCCAGGTTTTCCATAGTTGTACACATTGTGGTTTTTCAGGAAATCTATCTCAGCTTCAATGTCACAATCGATAACATGAAGCATAATATGGTAACGATCCAGAATCTTGTTACGATCTTGGATTCATGATATCCCAGTTTCTGATAATGATGATGAAGTGGGCTCATTAAGAACAACCTGATTCCTTCACCATATTTTTTCTTTGTGTATTTGAAATACACAACCTGCAGCATTACACTCATGTTCTCTACCAGGAATACTCCGCAAATGATGGGGATCAGCAATTCTTTATGAACAATTATGGCCAGCGCAGCGATCAATCCGCCGAGTGTAAGGCTCCCGGTATCGCCCATAAATACCTGCGCCGGGTAAGCATTGTACCAGAGAAATCCAACACAGGCTCCTATCATTGCTCCAATAAAAATGGACAACTCACCCAGGTTTGGGATGTACATGATATTTAGATAGTCGGCAAACAAAAGGCTTCCGCTGGCGTAGGCAAAAATTCCCAGACAGGCTGCAACGATGGCCGATGTACCCGTGGCGAGTCCGTCCAGTCCATCCGTAATATTGGCACCATTTGAAACGGCCGTCACAATAAAGATCACGACGAGTATGTACAACACCCAGGTGTAATCACGCCATGCCGCCGGAAGCAAACGTGAATAGTTGAACTCGTGACCCTTAACGAATGGAATGGTAGTAATAAATGATTTTGCTTCAACAAAATACCGGGTCTCATTATTTAATTGCCTGGTGATGATCACTTCACCAGCAGGTGGTGTTCCCTGGAATTCTCGCCAGATCTTTACATTAGGATTAAAATATAATGTGGCGCCTACTACAATACCCAGCATCACCTGCCCAAATATTTTAAACCTGCCGGCAAGGCCGTCGCTGTCACTTTTCTTGTAGCCTTCGCCTTTTTCCTGTGCACGTTTTTTTGCTCTGAGTTTCAGGTAATCATCAATAAACCCGATCGCGGCGAGCCAGAGTGTACAAAAGATCATCAGCCGCACATAAACTTTTGTAAGGTCGGCAAGCAATAATGTTGGAATTAAAATGGCAAGAATGATGATGATACCACCCATGGTTGGCGTACCCTTTTTTTGCTGTTCACCCGCCAGTCCCAATTCCCGAACTGATTCACCGATCTGCTTTTTTCTCAGGTAATTGATCAGTTTTTTTCCAAAAACAGTTGTAATCAGCAATGAAAGTATAACTGCAAGCAACACCCTGAAAGTGATAAAGCGAAACAAATCGTTTCCGGGGAAACGAAGGTCTTCAGCTCTTAACCATTCAAAAAAGTGATACAACATATAGTAAGTTTCAAGCTTTAAGCTGCAGGCACATCCGGCAGTATTGCTATTTATCCAACTGTTTAAATAATTCCATTAATACTTCCTTATCATCAAAATGATGCTTCACACTATTGATCTCCTGGTATTTTTCATGCCCTTTTCCCGCGACCAAAACAATATCTTCCGGCTTAGCCATGCTCACTGCTGTTTTTATAGCCTGCAGCCTGTCTGCAATTGAAATGAATTTTCTTTTAGCTGAAACGCTCAACCCGTTTTCCATATCCGAAAGGATCTGTTGCGGATCTTCCGATCTGGGGTTATCACTCGTGAAGATGACCCTGTCGCTGTTTGCGCAGGCAACTTCACCCATGATGGGCCGCTTGGTTTTGTCCCTGTCGCCACCGCATCCTACTACGGTGATCACCTGCTCAAACCCTTTTTTTAATTTTTTGATGGTGGTGAGTACATTTTCAAGTGCGTCGGGTGTATGCGCATAGTCCACAATTCCAATGATCCTTTCTTTTTGAGAAACGATATAATCAAACCTGCCTTCTGCACCTGTAATATTGCTCAGGCATTGCAACACCTGTGATTTGTCTTCTTCAAGTAAAAGAGCCGTACCGTAAACAGCAAGCAGGTTGTAGGCATTGAATTCTCCTATCAATCTGAAATGAACTTCCTGTTCATTTACAATCATTACCAGGCCTGTGAGCAGATTCTCTAAAATTTTCCCTTTATAATCAGCGGCAGACTTCAGGCTATAAGATTGTTTTCTTGCGTTGGTGTTCTGTAGCATCACCAAACCTCTTTTATCATCAATATTGGTGAGGGCAAAGGCATGGGAAGAAAGCCCGTCAAAAAATCCTTTTTTAGCTTTTATATATGCTTCAAATGTTTTGTGGTAATCAAGGTGGTCATGCGTGATATTGCTGAAGACACCGCCGGCAAATTCCAAACCTGCAATACGTTTCTGATGCACTGCGTGTGAACTTACTTCCATGAAGGCAAAGGCACAACCTTCATCTGCCATTTTTCGCACCAGGTGATTCAGACTTACTGCATCAGGTGTTGTATGGGTGGAAGGAATGATTTGTTCACCGATCATGTTCTCTACTGTGCTGATCAATCCGCATTTATATCCCAGGCAGGTAAATAATTTGAACAGGAGGGTGGCAATCGTGGTTTTGCCGTTTGTACCTGTAATACCAATTAGCTTTAATTGCTTTGAAGGCTGGCCGTAAAAATTGTGTGCAATTCTTCCTGCGGCCTCGTTACTGTCCACCACCTGCACATAAGTAATGCCCTCCTGCTTTTCAGAAGGTATGGTTTCGCAAACAATCGCTATGGCACCTTTTTCAATAGCCTTTTGAATGAACTGGTGGCCGTCAACTGCCGCTCCTTTCAGGGCAATGAATAAGGCACCCTTTTTTACTTCACGGGAATCGATCTGCACATCAGCTATATCCATATCTGTTATGCCCGACAATCCTTTTGTCTGCACCGTATACAATATGTCGCTTAGCTTGATCATTAATTCAATAAGAGTGTGATGGTTTGATTTTTAACTATGGCTGTTCCCGGGTACAGATCCTGGGCTACTACTTTCCCCCGGCCCCTGACGATAACTTTTACATTCAGATTCTCCAGTTCATACAATGCATCTTTCATGGTCATGTGGCGCACATCAGGAATGGTTTTTTTTGCTGCGGGAAGAGAGCGGATCACGGGACGCTGATTGTTATTATATACAATGCTCCACTGATTGTCTTTTATCGAAGAATCAACCATTTTCCAATCCACTTCGCTGAAAACTTTTTTTACATCCTGGGCAAAACCGGCAAACCGATAAAGGGAGCTATCAGGCCGAACAGGAATTTCAGAATCTTTTTTTCCCTGCACATACATTGCATATAATTTGGTAGCCACTTCTTTAAAAACGGGTGCTGCCAGCTGACCGCCATAATGCATCGCTGCATGCGGTTTGGTTCTGATCAATACAATGCAGGTGTACTCCGGTTTATCAGCAGGAAAATATCCCACGAAGGATGCCTGGTAAATTCCATGACTGTATTTAATGCTTCCACCCGCAACGTGTGCTGTGCCGGTTTTACCTGCAATGGAAAAAGGTGTGTCCTTAAAAACATTTTTTGCTGTGCCTTCAGTAACTACAGCTTCCATGCATTTTCTGGCTGCCGCAATTACTTCGGGTTTTACCAATGATTCATCAAGAATTACCGGTTCAATATCTTTCACCACCACACCATTGTTCCTGATACTGCTCACCAGGTAAGGCTTCATCATTTTTCCATCATTGGCAATCGCATTATATAACATGAGGGTATGCAGTGGACTAACCTGGATAGCATATCCAAAACTTGCGGTTACCATGGCATGCAAGCCTTCATTGTTCCTTTTTAATTTTGGAAGAATGGGCGCTGGTTCACCAAGCAAATCAATTCCGGTTCTTTGATGAAGATGAAATTTCTGAAGATAATTTTTATACTTATCCGGTTGTGTTGCGAAAGCTTTGAGCGCCAGCTTTCCCATTCCAATATTGGAACTATGAGCAAAGCATTCTTTTACTGACATTAAAGATTTTGGGGCTCTTTCCGCGTCTGTAATATTTCTTACTCCTACATACGCAGTTCCGGTGGTTCCGATCTCCACCATATCGTCAATTTTCGAACTGCCATCATCGAGAACGGCAAGGAGAGTTGCCAGTTTAATGGTGGATCCGGGCTCGGAAGTCTGCAGGGCATAATTCATCAACTCACCATAATTACCATCCTGATCACGGCCAAGATTTGCAATGGCTTTGATTTTGCCGGTTTTGGTTTCCATAACAATGCAGGTACCATAAGCCGATTCGCTTTGCACCATCATCTTCATTAATGCGGAATGCACAATGTCCTGCATCTGCACATTAATGGTAGTAATGATATCTCTTCCATTTTCCGGATCAATTTCATATCCTTCAACGGGTACTGCGGCTCCGCCTGCAATAAAACGTACAAGCCTGCTTCCGGAACTCCCCTTCAACAGTGTATCAAATGTTCTTTCAAGTCCAACGTTTTGCGCATTGACACGGGAAAGTCCGATGGTTCTTTTTGCCAGCTGACCAAAAGGGTTGAGGCGTTTGCTTTTAACTTCTGCGATCACTCCACTCCTGTTTCTGCCCAGCCTTACCAGGGGAAATGTCCTGAACGCTTTGTATTGTTCAAATGAGAGTCCTTTTCTGATCAGGTGATAACGGTTCTTTTCATTGAATCCGCGCTGTAGTTCTTTTTTATATTGGGCAACGGATTTATCGTTAAAGAATTTTGATAAGGCGATCGCAAATGAATCCCGGTTTTCCTTAAAGCGCTTCCCATTTTTTTCGCGTAAACCATCTGCCCCAAAATCCATATAAAGATCGAAGTAGGGAATTGAGGTGCTGAGCATCTGGCCGTCTTCGCTGTAAATCGTTCCTCTTTCAGCATCCAGTTCAACAAAGCGCTGGTGCATGCTGTCCGACATTCCGCGCCAGTGATCACCTTCAAAATTCTGAATATAAAAAGCGCGGCCGAGTACCATGAAGCTAAGCAGCACTACACCCAGGAAACTGAGATAAACCCTCCATAATATGTCGCGTTTTATTTCCAATTAATTATTTTCTTTGTCAACCAATACAACAGGTTCGGTTAGAAGTTCTTTCAGTCCCAGCGGCTTTACTGCTTCCATCAACTCACTTTGCCTGCTGCGGAACATCACATCACCTTTTACAGATTTGTATTCATACTGTAGTTCTTTTAATTCACGGCTGGTTTTGTTGATATCGCGAATGGTTTTGTCGGCATAGTGCCCGTTGTAGATATATACCACAGCGAGTACAGCGAGGAAAACAAAAAAAGGCACCTGCCTTACGATGGATTGATAATTCAACCATCGCTTCCAGCGGAACCTGTTTTCTTTTTCTTTTTTAATTGCTGACATAACTGTTTTTAAGTGGTTTCAGAGGATTGGATCAGTTATATCTTTTCAGCTACACGCAGTTTTGCGCTGCGCGATCTTGGATTGCGTTTTGTTTCTTCGAATCTTGCCGTAACGGGTTTTTTGTTCACTGCGCGCAGAACCATTTTCTTTGTTGACATTTCAAAAGGATTTTCTTCTGGTGCATCAAAGCTGTTATCCCTGAAGAAGATCTTTACCATTCTGTCCTCAATCGAATGAAAGGTGATCACCGCTATTCTTCCACCCTGCTTCAACACCGAAGGCGCCTGTTCCAGCATTTCTTTCAGCGCTCCCATTTCATCATTCACTTCCATTCTTAGCGCCTGGAAAACCTGCGCGAAATATTTATTAGGATTTCCTTTTACGAGAGGAGATAAAGCTGTTTTGAAGCCATCGATTGTTTTCATTGAAGCCGATTTCCTGGTATCAACAATGGTCTTTGCCAGTGTTTTGGAATTTGTTACTTCCCCGAATTGTTCAAAAAGCTTATGCAACTGCTGTTCGGTATATTTTTCAATGATATCAAAAGCCGTTTTAGTGGTCCGCTGATCCATCCGCATGTCAAGCGGTGCCTCAAACCTGATAGAAAATCCACGGGACCCTTCATCGAACTGGTGACTGCTTACGCCAAGATCAGCGAGTATGCCATCAACTTCATTGATTCCATTGAGGCGGAGAAATCTTTGCAGGTACCTGAAATTCTGTGGAATGAAAAGTACGCGCTCATCCTCCGGGAGATTCACTTTGGCTTCGGCATCCTGGTCAAAAGCGATCAGCCTGCCCTCAGGACCCAGCTTTTCGAGAATGACTTTGGAATGTCCGCCGCCACCGAAAGTGCAATCAACATAAATTCCTTTGGGATCAATCTCCAGCAGTTGAATTACTTCTTCCAGCAGAACCGGTATGTGATAGTTATCCTTCATGCGGAACCGGTTTGAGGAAATAAATAAATGCTGCTCATGGCTTAACTTGTTCCAGGGTCGGTGTTTAAACCTCCCATTACCTTTTGGGCAAGAGAACTGAAATCGTTAGGCGAATAAGATTCAAAGAACTTGCTGTAGTTGTCTGCCGACCAGATCTCGATCTTGTCCACCGCCGAGGCGAGGATAATATCTTTTCCGAGTTCAGCATATTCCTTCAGATTGGGCGGAAGCAATAATCTTCCGGCAGAATCAAGTTCCACTTCCGTTGCACCATTTAGAAAATACCGCCTAAAACTTCTGACCGCCGGATCAAAATCATTGAGCGTGCTGATCCTTTGGAACAATGGCTCCCAGGTTTGTTTGGGATACAGGCTCAGGCATTTTTCAAAACCCCTGTTGATAACAAAACGTGTATTTTCGCCTTCAGGCAGTTGCTTTTTAAGCCCTGCAGGAAGGAGAAAGCGACCTTTTGCGTCCAGAGTTGCTTCGAATTCACCGAGAAAGCCTGTCATTTTCAATGCTTTGGAGGAAGATGGATTGATTTAACACAAAATAACACTTTTTCCCACTTGAAAGTAGTTTTTTGGGTGTGGTTAATTTTTCCACAAAAAAATTACTGTTCAAAGCCTTTACAGGTAAGGGTTTGATTGAATTTTTGTTTTATTTGACAGACAGTGGTGTGAATGAACTGTGGATAACCTAAATTATTAGTGGATAACCCTCAATAAATTATAAAATGCCTCCGTTTTGCCGCATGAAGCGTTTTATTGATAAAGACATCAGCGAATACAGCTACGACCTTCCCCCGGAAAGGATTGCCGTATATCCTACAGAGCAGCGAGACCAATCGCGATTGTTGGTCTATAAGGACGAAAAAATACTAGATACCCGGTTTAAAGAACTTCCCGAACAGATTCCTGCAGGTCACCTCCTGGTTTTTAACGACACCAGGGTGATCGAGGCCCGGATTCTTTTTCAAAAAACATCGGGAGCATCAATAGAAATTTTTTGTCTTGAACCTTTCGAGCAAGACCTGGAAGCTGCTATGCAACAAAAAGAAACGGCTGTCTGGAAATGCCTGATCGGTGGCGCATCCAAATGGAAAAGCGGACAAGTACTTCAAAAATCGATACATGAAAAGGGTGTGGTACTGGAAGCCCATTATGTTTCCACAATGGAAGACCATTTTCTGATCCGTTTTTTCTGGAAACCAGCTGATCTATCGTTTGTTGAGGTATTGCACAAAGCGGGTGCGATTCCACTGCCGCCCTACATAAAAAGAAAGGCCATCGCTGAGGATGCAGAAAGATACCAGACCATTTTCAGCAAAAATGATGGTTCGGTTGCGGCACCAACCGCATCGCTGCACTTCACTCCAAACATGCTTACTTCACTGGAAGAAAAAAAAATCGGAAAAACATTTCTAACACTGCATGTTGGTGCCGGCACTTTCAAACCTGTACAATCGGCAAATATTGCTGAACACACCATGCATGGTGAACCATTTTCAGTATCAAAAATCACCATTAAAACTTTGCTTCAATCGGATAACATTATTGCAGTTGGTACAACGTCCCTGCGCACGCTTGAAAGTTTGTACTGGCTTGGCGTAAAAATGCTGCATAATGAAAATGATACTGATTTGTTACATCAATGGGAAGCTTATGAACTTGGATTGAAATACAATGTTTCAAAAACTGATAGTCTGCAGGCATTGCTGAATTGGATGGAGGCAACAAAAAGCGAACAGGTTCATTGCAAAACCAGTTTGATGATCGTACCGGGGTATGTTTTTAAAATGGTGGAAGGGTTGATCACCAATTTTCATCAGCCCCAGTCAACACTACTGCTTTTAGTTGCTGCATTTATTGGTGAAGACTGGAAGCGGTTGTATACGCATGCCTTGACTCATAATTTCAGGTTTCTAAGCTACGGAGACAGCAGTTTGTTGTGGAAGCATCAACAGCAATAAGATGGTAAACCTTATGCTTTATTCAGTGGAAATTCAATTGTAAAACAACTTCCTTTCCCTAAAGTGCTGTCTGCTTTAATGTGGCCGTTATGCCCGTCAACAACGGTCTTCACATAACTGAGTCCCAGGCCGAATCCTTTCACATTATGAATGTTGCCCGTATGGGCACGGTAGAATTTTTCAAATATCCGCTTCAAAGTTTCCTTCGTCATACCAATCCCATTGTCTTCTATCCTGATGAAAAAACTTTTGCCATTGGAACTGGTGGTAATGCATACACGTGGCGGCACATTTTCTTTGGAATACTTCACTGCATTGTCCATTAGATTATTTACCAGGTTGGAAATGTGCACTTCATCACCTTCGATCTGATCATTTGCAGCAGATAGATCAGTTTCCAGCACACCGTTCTTTTCCTGCAGGCGCAGAATAAAATTGTCTGCTACATCTTTAATAATGGTATGCACTTTTAATGGCTTCAGGTTCAACTGAACTTCCTGCCTGTCCATCAGTGCGGATTTCAGAATGGTTTCCACCTGCCTGTTCATCCGTTGATTTTCTTCTTTAATTATATCACTGAAATAAGTAAGCTTGGTGACATCTTTCTGCACCTTTTCATTTCTTAAAGCATCGACTGCAAGAGAAATGGTTGAAATAGGTGTTTTAAATTCATGCGTCATGTTGTTGATGAAGTCATTCCTGATCTCACTCAGTTTTTTCTGTCGCAACATGGTATGCAGGGTGAGATAAAATGCTGCGCAAATAATAATGGTAAAAATGATGGCGATGAAAATCGGTAAACGCAAACTTTTATACACAATGTCGGTAACGTTGGGCACTACAATAACCAGCCACTCATTGGCGCCCAGGTTTTCAGCAGCTGATCCGCTTGGAGGAACAATGGGAGCCCATTTTGGAAAATGATTGATGGTGTCTTCATACCAGGATTGAAAATGATTGGATTGCCTTTCGATCTGCGCGATCGCATCATTTTTTAATGTAACAAGGGCAAATTCAAATGGGATATTTTCAATTTTTTGTGATGCAAAAGCCTGGAATACTTTTTCATATAATTCCTGAGTGGTAAACCGCTGGCTGATGTTATAGGTTCTTCTCGATTCAAAAGAAAAACTATTAATATCAGGAAATGGTTTCATATTAGAAGGAGTGCTCGCTCCTTTATATTGTGAAAGATCTTCGCCAACCTGGCGGGCAATGTCTATAATCTTTTGTTCTACCTGCTCCTTGCGCAGCAATACCATATTATTGAGCCAGGATATCTGTATATAGA